>PHFX01000169.1 GCA_007618135.1 Candidatus Brocadia sp. WS118
TTCCATGAACCATGCGCCATACCCTTGTAAATGTATGTCTGGAAATATCCAACGCTCTCAAAACACAGACGCTCAATGTCAGAGCAGTTCGACATTCTGAATTCTCCAGACTCGCCAGCCTTACCACCAAACGCCGGATCATCATGATAAGCGCCAATCTTCAAACTCCATACATGCTGACCTGACCAGTCAGGACACAAATCCTTTGGCATGGGATCAGCAACACCATCCTTAACAAGGTCTGCTGCAACCTTGAAGGTCTCACGATACTTTAAACCTGCATCCTTAACCGATTCATCCATAGCCTGCAGGTTTTCCTTCGCAAATCTTGGTGAATGGCAATCGTCGCAAACCGATGCCCAACGATCTCTCTTCTCTTTCCATATAGGCGCGCCACGATCGGCCATCGACATACCCATACTGGCGTATACCGTGCTGAACCTCTGTACGTTGTGATGACCGCCCCTCATATGGCAATACTGGCAGGTTGGGCCAACATAATCAGCATCAGCCAACTTCTTTGTCCAATCGAACTGCTGCGGATCCCACTTGTTCACCTGATATACCGTACCATGAAGACCGATATCATATGCCTCCCAGTCCCTATGGTCTTTACCCCAGTGACAGGTCTTGCACTGTTCTGACTTCCTTGCAACCTTCGGATCAAACTGATGCCTCTGGTGGCAGGTGCTGCACCTTTCTTCCGGGCTGGTATGACAGAACGTGCAACCAGCCGTATCTCCTGGTGGCCTTTCAATTGACCACGCACATTCCACCTGCGCAAAGCTTGAACAGGAAGCGTGTGAACCAATACCACCCTGACCCTGCTCTGAATACTGGGTCTCATGACATTCGCTCGTACCACAAGCCTTCGATGACGGCATGGTCAACTTCTGGTGATTGTTGCCATGGCAGGTATCACAACCCGTTGGACTTGGTTCAGCCCTGGAATGAGCGCTCTTCTTATAGTCTCTCACAATGCCAGGGGTGATAACCGAGTGACAGCCTATACACTGATCCAACTGGAAGGTACCCTTAATCGGGTTTGAAGGCCTTACCTCATCCCTGTTGTACATATAGTCAGGAATGTAATAACGGTATGCAGGTAACGTCTTCCAGAATTTGCTATATTTTCCTGGATAAGGCGGTGCACCCGAGTCCTTAGGATATCCCATATATTTTGCGCCCAAACCAGAGAAGAACACCTTACCGTTGTTATCCGGTTCGCCTATCTGTCCATATACTTCGTGCGGTACCCAGTGGGTGATAATTTCTACGGCCTTTGCCTCTTTTGTCATTAGGCTGGCAACCATCCCTATTGTTCCACAGCCGATGAATGCAGATGCCAAAACCCATTTCCAAAATTTAACCATTATATCCTCCTTTCTCTCATTTTTCTCGTGATGTGAAATAACCAACACTCAACCATTCAACAATATTTTCCTGAAACGAGATTCTATATAAGCATAATATAAACACCCCCCTTCATGACAAATTTTTACACAGCCATAAGCATTTTCCTCATAGAAATTAAGCGCTGCAATGAGTTTTGCATCGAAAACAATATATTTTGCTGAACAGGTGCATTATTTTCCCCAAGCCAAGTACGATGATGACATAAAGAAACGTGGGCAAAAGAAAAATTGCACATGGTGCCAAAAAGAGAACCGTCAATCTTTTTAATACAGAGAATGTTATTAACATTTTTGACTCCTTTCTCCAGCCACAAAGACACAACCACTTCATGTAATTGTGTCTTTGTGGCATACTTGGTTAAGAATTTAAAATCTTAAACCTTGAATGAACAACCTTATTTTTCCGATAGCAAGGTATCGCCTTTGCCACCTGCTATATCTTTAGATGCCGGGTCTTTTCCCACCAGACAAGTGTCCAGATATATCTTTCCATTATCAAATTTGCTATATCGGGATTTAATCATGTCCCCAACACTGACATTGACCGCCTGTATTTGTTGATCTTTGTTGAATTTCACGGGATGGAACACCCTTTCCATTGGTAATGAAATATCCCCCCTAAAGAATTCTGTGTGTTCACAGAAAAATATTTGTACATCTGTTCCTTTCACTCGGAGTATCCCATTATCGTGATCGATTGAAGTTATTTCACCCTCGATTAAGGCATATTTGTAATACTTTGGATCAAAACCCCAATCACCTTTGTTCCCGTTTGCCGCGAAAACACCGGTTGATATACATGCGATAAGAGACAGTGCCATTATTCTTAATATATGAGCCTTCATAGCAATCCCTCCTAAAAAATGTTTTTTTGTAATGGTACACTGTTACGGCCTTCTGACAATCCTATAAGCCTTTTTCCACAACATCGCTTCCCTTCTTAACAACCTGAAAAGATACAGCGCTGTTACATTAATTTCTTCTCATTCTGCACTTTTAAAAAACAAATCACGTGCCAGCACCTTCAAACCCAACCTAACAATTATACTAGCAATAGATTACAACTTGTTAAGAACCAGCAAATATACTTACGAAATTTTGAAAAATAACGAAATTTAGTTTTTGTTCACGACATTTCGTGGCGAAAATGGGTAGCCTTGAGCATGGAAAATACTTGGTAATGTTAAGTTGAATAAGGTAGGTTAAACGGAGTGAAAACGCCACAAAGAAAAATAATGCTGGTGGATTCAGAAAGGCAGACAGCACCTCATATCTCATATTATTTCCGATACGTCATAGAATTCCGCGATGTTCAATCAAGGCTTTCTTTGATATGATTACATGCGGTAAATCTCTCCTTATTATCAGTGGATGAACGATCATGATTCAAGAGAGCGAACTTTATAGAAAAGTAGCAGGAGCCTGCCGGCTGGAAACGACTGAAGCCTTTCGCCTTCAGAGTCGTATTCATCGTTTGCGATGGTTTGGCCGTTCAGAGATATGGGTCAAACGGGACGATGAGCTGAGCTTTGGCGTGTCGGGAACCAAGTTGCGTAAACATGCATCGCTAATCCCTGCATTAAAACAACAGGGGATTGAGGAAGTGGTGGTAATTGGCGGGGCGAATTCAAACAACGTACTTTCAGCGGCTCAGACCCTGACAGAAAATAATATCAGGATAACTCCTTTTTTACTTGGACCTCTACCTCAGAAAATCGGTAATGCAAAGTTGCTTTCACTGTTTGTTGATGACTGCGAAATCCAGTGGATTTCACGCTCCCGATGGGCTGATTGCGAAGTCTTAGCCAACGATTACGCTGAGAACAGAAGGTCTCAGGGAATAAAGATTTTTGTGCTCCCTGAGGGGGCGCATCATCCGTTGGCATTGCCGGGTTCTTTAAGTCTACTCGTCGATATCCTTCGCAATGAGAGGGAATCAGGGGTTCGTTTCGACCATATTTTTATCGATGCCGGCACAGGGATGATTGCACAGTCTCTCCTGGCCGGGGCTGTCGCCCTTGAGAGGAAGACGATATTTCATGTCGTGGTTCTGGCAGGTTCGTTTGATGAATTCCAGGCGGGATTGTCCAAAGTTATGCAATACACCAGGGAGTTTTTTGATGTTTCTCTTGGACAAGTACCTGATTACTATATGTATTATCCTGCGACCGCAAAGTCATTCGGCAGTACCAATAAGGCTGTTTTTGAGGAAATAAAGCGTATTGCCAGAGAGGATGGGGTTCTCACTGATCCCGTGTATTCAGTCAAGATGTTTCTTACGGCACGGCAAACGATTCTCGACAAAAAACTTGAAGGGAATATCCTCCTGATTCACTCCGGAGGAGGACTGGCCTTAAGTGGTTTTATGGATCATCCAATGTTCAGCGTATAGGAATTCAATGTTAGGGCTGAAAAGCCGTCGGGATATCGGGGAGGTTAATAAAGCCCATCAGCACGAAGGTGTTTTTTGCATGAAGTCCAATATCGAATATCGAAGGATAAGGAAACCTCATAATTCGAAATTCTTTGTTTGCTATTCGTTATTTATTGCCCGGCTAAATTAATACGTAATAGCACCTTATACTTGCATATTGAACGATTAACTATTAAAATACGTCATGGAATTAAATCATATTGGTATCACAAATAAAAGCGAAGAACAGGCGCTGCAGTTTTATCGTGATTTTTTAGGTCTTGAAAAGACAAGGGAAACTCTTTTAGCCCCGGAACTTTCAGAACAATTATTTTCTCTTTCTCATGAGGTCAAAGTACTCGTTTTTGAAAAGACAGGGATAAAGGTAGAGGTATTCATATCTGATTCTCATCACGCCAACCCCAATTTCGCCCATTTCGGTATCATGCTGGACAATTTCTCAGAAGTAACAGAAAAGGCCCGGCGGTCAAACGTTGACATTATCGTGGGAAGATATAAGGATAAGACCGTGTACTTCCTCAAGGATTTCTGCGGCAACCTGATTGAAATAAAACAAAAATCGTAAATTACGTAGAAGGTGGACACACCAAGTTTGTATTGATGGAAGGTAGCTGGTATAAAGGCAACAGCCGGTGTCCGGGAGAAAGAGGTAGTATAAAAAGATAACCCGCAAGAGCATTTCAGGATGTGCTTTCCTGGCAAAAGCAGATCGTTTGTATTGCCTGTTTAGCGGCTCAGTGTTTTATTTCCCAAAATGTTCTGCCGTATCCTGCTGTTTCAATTTGTTTAATACGATTTCTGCCGGGGTTAAATACCTTTTCTTATTATTGCACGCCTTACAACATGGCACGATATTCCCCCTTGTACTTCTGCCTCCCCGCGCTAGTGGCACCACATGATCCATGGTAAGTTCATGCGGGAGGAAAGTTTTCTGGCAGTAATAACATATCCCCTGGGAAATCTTATTCTTCCACCACTGAGATCTTCTCACCGCCTGAGCCTTCAGCTTTTCCCTGACAATATGTTTCTGATCTTTCTCTATATGAATCCATTCAGACACGGTCATTTCCTTTGCAAATATTAATATTGCCTGCTCGTAGAAAACAAGAACATTTCCCGCTATACCCGAAGTTGTAAAATTTCACAACAATAAACCAAGAAGAACGAAAAACACCATAAAAAATGTACCAGAAATCAGGGATATAATCAAGGAGATAGCAGAAACACATGGAAAGATATTTACTATGGTATGGCACAACGCAAGAGGGGGCGTAGAGCAATATTTAAGCAATTTACCATCTTAAAAACAAAAGAGACATTTTTGTGTGAAGAATCGTTTGCGTTGCTTGTGACATCAGGGGAATGGTTGGCAAGTTTTATAAATTCTGCCTTGAGAGATTTCAATTCGGCAAGGACATTGTACCTTTCATTGTCAAGTTCGGCAAGACGGGATTCTTTATGTGAAATGGCTGGTATTATGACGCTACGCCTTTCGTTATCATTCATCGGATAGTCTTTTCTTGGATATACTCACTTTTTCACATTGATTATACGAATTTATTTTACTATAACCCTTTGCAATCATCAAAAGATTAACTATCATTTAAGATTCGACCATCTGGATTCAAGTACTTACAAATTCTGATTACAAAAGCGAGCCATGCTTTCCTTATAAGCAATGTCTTTGTTCAACTTATAACCGGACACTAGTGAACCAGGTTTCATCCTGTTTTCTCTCTGGATTTCTCCAATTTGTTTAAGCACCTCAGCCACTCACATTGGTTTGACTTCCTGGCTTGCCCACTTCATACCTCCACCTTCCTGCCTCCCCTTGACTAACAGTACCATAACCGAAACGGACATCGTAGCCGTAACCGAACACCTTGATTTCCTTTGTTTTCCATCATTTTTTTCTGCGCTCTTTGTGTCCTCTGTGGTGAATTATTACAACTGCTTTTTATCTGTTATCAAAAAAACTTTTAAAAAAGCCAGGCACCTCGGCCTCAAAGGTCAGTTCTTTGCCGCTGCGCGGATGCCGAAACGTCAGATAGTGAGAATGAAGGGCCAGACGGCTCTTCGGCTCGCCTTTTTTACCATATTTATCGTCACCGACGAGTGGATGTCCCTTCTCAGAGAAATGAACCCGTATCTGATTTTTTTTACCCGTTAATAATTCAATCTCAAGCAAACTAAATCTTTTTGCCTCTTTTAACACCTTGTAACGGGTTTTTGCCAATTCCCCTTTTCTTGAATCCTTAACTGAAAAAACTTCATAATCATCGCTTTCGGCTAAATACGAAGTGATTGTCCCGCTTTTTTCAGTTAATATTCCATGAACCACGGCTACATATTTTTTCTTGACGTTTTTCCATTGCAGCTTAAGA
Source organism: Candidatus Brocadia sp. WS118 (assembly GCA_007618135.1). Lineage (GTDB taxonomy): Bacteria > Planctomycetota > Brocadiia > Brocadiales > Brocadiaceae > Brocadia. The sequence goes on from PHFX01000169.1 coordinate 6,234, forward strand.
TTTTCTTTGGCTTCAGCACTCTTGGCAAAGACGAGAACGCCAGAAGTGTCACGGTCAAGTCGATGCACAACAAAAAGTTGTTTTGTTGATTTAAAACTACCCTTACGTATATAGTTGGTTAAAATGTGATGGGCGGTTTTTTCTCTTTCATACGTTGCCTTTACCGTCAATAAGCCGGCGCTCTTATCGATAACAATAATATCCCGGTCTTCATAGAGGATCGTTAAGCCCTTGGGTCTGTGCCTAAAAGGTATTGGCTTCATTTCTTTCATAAGTTACGAATATAATCGGGATAGCGGGATGTGTCAATAAAAATAGGTAAGCACGTGGGGCTTCATCATTTCAGATAAGATCCTGAAAGTAGATGAAGGTTCGCTTTCGCACTTGAAATTATTGTATTTCTCATATAACATAAAATCACTTGCTTGAAGAGTATGTTAAGAAACATGCAATTATTCCTCAAAATAAGAACTTCGAAGGAGGTGTCGCATGATTGCCGAGATTAGTGTGATTCCTATCGGGAAGGGAATTGACCTGGCAAGTCACGTTGCTAGCGTTGTCAAAATTATTGATGCGAGTGGATTGGATTACAAGCTCCATGCCATGGGTACGATCGTGGAAGGGGAGAGTGATCGGGTATTTGATCTGATCAAGAAATGTCATAACAAGATGTTGGAATTATCAGAAAGGGTGTACACCACCGTAAAGATAGATGAGAGGAGAGACAAAAAGGCAAAGATGCTCGATCATAAAGTACTGGCTGTAGAAAAGGAACTCCAAAAGAGTTTGAAAAAATAGGAGTATCCGGAATATGTGAGAGTTAATTATGGGGGAAATAATTATGAGAAGCAGATTTATTTTGCCATGCCTGGTCTTTACCTCGTTTCTTTTATCAGGTATGTTTATTGATCATATAATGGGGGAAGGTGTTATGCAATCTGTAAAAGGGAAAAAAGCCGTAATGGTTATTGCCAGTAATAATTTCAGGGATGAGGAGTTGTTAAGGCCAAAGGAAGTTTTGGAGAAAAACGGCGTAACCGTCACCGTAGCCTCTTCTTCATTAAAAGAGTCTACAGGTATGCTGGGGGCAAAGGTAAAGCCCGATATCCTGGTTACTGATATTCATGTGACCAATTATGACACGATTATATTTGTCGGAGGGTCTGGTGCTAATGAATATTGGGATAATCCAACTGCCCATAAGATCGCGAATGACGCAAACAATGCAAAAAAGATTGTAGGGGCTATTTGCATTGCGCCGGTAACCCTTGCAAAGGCAGGTTTGCTAAAAAACAAAAAGGCTACTACCTATTCCTCGACAGTAACGGATATAAAATCTGCCGGTGCAAACTATACGGGTGCCGATGTGGAAAGGGATGGAAACATCATTACTGCCAGTGGCCCTGCTGCAGCACAAAAATTTGGAGAGGTTATTATCAAGGCGCTCAGTCAGTAGGGGTATGATTTGAATGTATAGTAAGCGCATAAAGAAAGTTGTCCTTGCGCGGGCGCCCTAGCCAGAAGCAATCTCTATATTGGGATTGCTTCGCTGTCGCTCGCAATGACCAGCACATGTCAACTTAATTTATAAGCATCATTTGAGTAAAAAGAAGCAGGCAGTGGGGAACGGATAGATTACCATAACATTGTATTATAGCGGGATATGAAGAAGCATATTTTATTATCCGGTAAACCCGGTATAGGAAAGACATCGGTAATTAAAAAGATACTGCCTCTGGTGGAACTGGATGCAGGGGGATTCTTTACAGAAGAAATTCGTGTTATGGACAGGCGTATGGGCTTTAGGATCGTTACGTTGGATGGTACGGATGGTATCCTGGCTCATATTGAGTGTAATAGCAATTATAAAGTTGGCAAATATCGGGTCGATCTTGATTCCTTTGAAAAGATTGCCATACCAGCATTAGAAGATGCTATAAAGAGCAAATCAATCGTAGTAATCGATGAAATTGGAACCATGGAACTCTTTTCAATACAATTTAGGGAATTGGTAAGGAAAATCCTCAATAGTGATAAAACTCTTCTTTGTACGATCAAAGAAAATGGTGATGCTTTTACTGAAGAAATAAAAAACCGCAGGGACATTGCGCTCATAACGGTAAATTATGAAAATAGAGAGACCTTGCCGGAAAAGGTGTTGGAGATGTTGAAGACAATGAAAAAGTGTTAAAGTATATGCTTCTCAATGAATAAATGGTATTATAAATCAATAAAAAATATCCCTTCTTAACCCTCATTCGTCTGCTTTGAAGATTTCTCTTTCTCGTTTTGGTCAAAGCATCCTCATAAAAGCAAATCCTAAAAATCCTACCATTCTTTGAATAGACGTCTTAAATCTACACGCATAAGTGCTCAATCCATGATATAAGATTACGGCTATGTATACAATCGTTGCAAATTCGTCGTGTTACAAAAAGTAGCAGCTTTGTTCCAGCTCTTATTACCAGGAATTGAATGCATTCACATATAATCTCCTCAGAAAATGTTACTATTGGTTATGCTACATCTGTGCAAGTCCTATGACATCATACTTTTTTCATCTATTTCCTAACATCAATCATTATATGGTGTTACAACTATAAAAAATAATAAAATACTTTTTAAGATTTCGCGGCATACTATCTGCTCCTTGCCTAGTCGTGGTGGCAAATTATTATTTACATCTTATTTTAATTTATTGCAGATCATTTTTTGTCGTACTTTTATGGTGATCTGCATATTAAGAGAGAGCATGGGCATATGTCTACCCCCCCCCTGCGTATCTCTTAACTTAAGATAATAAAGATACAAGGAGGAAATAAAAAATGGAATTTGCGCTCCAGGTTTACATGAAAGATCTAAAAAAAATATCTCCGCTTACGATGGAAGAAGAGCAAGAGTTATTCAAAAAACTTAACGGGGGCGATTTAGAAGCAAGAGACTCTATTGTAACGGCCTATCTTCCCTTGGTTATAAAGATTGCTGGTAGGTTTGTCTCCTATGGAACTTCCCTTTTGGATTTAATTAGCGAAGGGAATATTGGGCTTATCCGGGCTATGGAACGATTTGACTACACGCTAGGTCAGCGTTTTGGCAAGTATGCTTCGTGGTGGATTAAATGGACTATTCAGCGCGCATTAATTAATAATTCAAAGACCGTACATATTCCCATTTATATGGCTGAACGGATTTCTAAGTGGAAAAAAATATCTTCGAGGTTGTCAAATACCCTTTGTAGAGTACCCGATCGAAACGAAATTGCACAAGCTTTGAATCTTAATGAAAAACAGGCTCGGTGGGTTGAAATGGCCGTAATGCATACCTATACTCTGACGAAGACGAGGTCAAAACATGATGACTCTGCAGAACTTAGCGAGCATATTCCTGATGAAAGTGTAAAAATGCCTGATGATGAGTTGATTGAATTACACGACAGGAAAAAGTTGATGAAATTGCTTGAGACAATTGATCGTCAGGAGGCAAAGGTGTTAAAAATGCGATACGGGTTTGATAACGCAGAACCCATGACACTTCGGGAAATAAGTAAAAAGCTCAATATCAGCCGAGAGTGGGTGAGAAAGATCGAAAAAAAGGCCTTATCAAGGTTAAACCAACTCATGAGCTGTCATGAGCAATTTATCAATGAGAAAAGCATGCTCAAAAGTGCCTGTTGAGAAGGGAGTCATGCTGAGAGTGTTCTCTGCGGCTCAGCCCGAGTTTTTAAAGTAGGAGGAGATAATATGTTAAAGGGATTTTGTTATAGTTTTACGGTAGTGGGGGCTTTGATGTTTGGTGTTGGCGTTATAGATACTGCTTTTGTTGGTTCCGCTATAGCAGAGGAAAAGAAGTGTGATAAATGCGGGCATGCAACATCAAAGGCAGAAAATGATTGCAAGTGTGAGTGTCATATGCAAGGCCCTAAATAAGAAGCAATTGGTACTATTTAGGTGTGTTGGAAGGACAAACAAAGAGCCAACCCATATGGATTGGCTCTTTGTTTGTAAACAGTCTTACACAACTAGTCGTTTAGAAGTTTAACTCATATCCTACGGTTGGGACCCAATCGGCTCTAATCCCGTCTTCATTGAGCGGTGTTAGCACGTTAGCATATACAAGCGTTCCCAGTCGCGGACTCCACTTAAAGCCTATTGAAAAATCTACAATATCGTTGCCAATATCTCGTTGTTCTATTTTATGATTACCAATAATATCCAGTGCAAAAGAAAAATAGTTATTCCCACGAGAAAATGCATAATCAGCGCCGGCGGCGTACACAACTCTGTCTTCCCCGTCACTTCCACTATTAAACTCATACCCCACATTCAAATGTGGTGTAATGTGGTTAATATTTTTTGAAAAGATAAGAAATGGTTTTACACTAGTCCTGCCCGTTCCTAAAAATTCATCTTCGTCTCCTGTTTGCAGCTTTATATCGAGTGCAGAGGTAAAATCTACCCATTTAGAGGTAACCAGCTGATATTTGTTTCTCAAGAATATATCGCCCAGACCGGTTGATGCACCAGAAACCGAGTCGCTAATCATATTGCGTGAGTCGAAGCTGTAACCCAGTATTTCGCCAGTTACCCCTTTTTTCCTGGTCTGATTTAATATCCTTGCGGTACTATCGATATCGAGTTGAACCTGTAAAACAGGCACAAGTATAGAAATGTCCCAACGGTCGGTTATTCCATAGGTACCGTAAAAGGAAAATAGATTACTCTCTACATCTACGTCAAATTCCATTTGAAGCAAATTTTTATTTTTTTGCTTTTCATCCAATAACACAACAGACGTTAAGTGGTGCAGATCTTCTCCTTCTAACGTGGAAAAGTGAATGTAGGTATAAGAAAAACCAAAATTTAATTTTCCTTTTCCCAAGGTAGAGGCCCTTTCGGCAAAAATAGGCCCAAGACTATCTGTCGTCCGTGTAAATACCTCTAATTTACTATCGTACTGAAAAGTAAAACCACCTCCTGTCGAACTGACAGGGAAAGACCCCTTCCCGGTGTTTAATTCTGAATTGAGCGTTTGGATTTCTTGAAATGAATCGAATGGTACTTGTACGGTTGTCTCTACGTCTACTATGTTTCCTGAGGTATCTTGTTTTTCAAATACCCTTGTTACCGGAATACCATTTCCACCATATAAAGTAGTTAGTAAGTCAGAAAGACTGCTGCATAAACCGTCAGTTATAATAAGAGTAACCGTTGATAAAGTGACAAGCATAAATACGATATATCTTATTACCATAGAAAGTCGCGTATGTGTAAATTGCAATTCTTTATGAGGGTAAACTAGTTGCCAGAATAGAATACACCCCTAAATACAATGCGTAGAGAGAGCTTCTGTTCTCTCCGCTCACGGGTGTCTCATATCAGGAAATCTGTTACTCTTAATGAAATACATGGTACATATCGGATCGTCGTTTCAGAAAACTAAATTGGAGCCATATTTTTAAATGTACCATAATTCTACCAGTATTTTAAGGACATTCAAGATAATGTTCTTAGTTAATATCTGCTCTTATTTATAAACCATTTAAATAAGGCATGATATATTTTAATAGAAATTATGATTTGGTGAAAAAGGTCTGACTGAAGGATCGTGAAGCAACTTCAAGGGCAAAGCTCATCTGAAGCTATAAAGCTTGTACCGATTTGATAAAAAAAGATTTGGTTTATACAGAGATGTATGTGGTACAACAGAACGATGGTTTTCTATAGAGGAGATTATGCAAGCTACCTTTTGCTGGGATGTCATCATTTTGACGACATCCCAGCAAGAAGGAGGGATAGGAGGAGAGGTAATTCGGCATTTGTGTTTTGGTTTATCAGTGCTTTAATACCGACTTACCGCTAGAAATATTAGCACGAACTATGCCAATCATAAAATATATTGCCTGGCCGGAAGAAAAATTTTGAGCCAACCCCTTTCTTTGATTATATAGTGCTGAATATAGTATATTATAACAACAATAATACAATATGTAGTAAATATAATTGGCCATTTGTGCTGAGTTTGCCTATTATTGATTCAATAAGATAATGGTTATAATAGGTATAAACGAAAGTTGTAGCCATGATCGGCAATATTCATGTTTATAATTTGTACAACAACGTACAAATATTTGACAATAGCGTTGCATAAATAGACATTAAATTATTTTCTTGAAATAAAAGATTCGATGAAAAGGATAAAAAGGGTAAGAAGCAGGAAATGCCCCCAAAGTGTTTTCTTTGCTTCTCCAAAAAGCACGTCAGATTCTTCACCTCTATGAGAGGTTGTTATGCTAAGATTTGTGCCACCCATATATACCTCAATTTCATTTTGGCTTATTTTCTCCAGGTTCGATTCGGCAGCATCTATATTCACGGGGAAATACGCGGGGAATTGTGGATGCAACTTTTCACCAACGGTAACAGCATAGATGCCAGGCATGTTTGTTTCTTTATATTCAAAATATTTTTCGTTATCAACAAGTTGTTGCTGTACGATGGCTTGTGTGCCCTCAGGATTGGTTGTTTCTATAGCGTTTACATCATAAGAAGAGGGATATTGCCAGCTCTGTTTAACTAGGATTTCTTGAGAGATTTCTTCTGGTATACCTCCAGTCATATATCTGCACAATTGTTGCATGACCGGAAGGAAAAAGGATTTTACCGGAAAATCCGTCCAATCCCGATCAATCGATGCGGTAAAGAGCACCGACTTACCTCGTCCGACTTGTCGTTCAATAAGGGCAGGGGTATCATTAGAGAAGGAAATTACCGTCTTACAGCTTCCCAATGGTGTTGGATCAACATAAAACATACGGTAAAAGTTTACCAACGGCAACGTATCGATCTGGGTTTCTGAAAGCATACGTATAACAGGGTGTATTGGTTCTGCGACCTTTAAATGAAGAGGCTGTTCTTCTGATAGCGGGCTATTACCAGAAAAAGTCCTTATCGTGTGGAGCCGGTGCGGGAGGAGAGCGCTGAATGCATTATTGTAGTAATCGGCTTCCACCTTGTTGCCGAGGGTAAAAATGACCGATCCTCCCTCTCTCACAAAATTTTCAAGCTCCTGAATTTTTTCCGGTGGCAAAGTTTCCACATTGCATAAAAAGACAATATTGAAATTGGCAAAGGTTATGTTATTGATTTCGTGGATAGAACATATCGATGGTTTTATAGATGATACGTGTTCGCGTCCCGGGTTCAAGGCCTTTTCCAGATAAAAGGTTTCGCTTTCATAAATATTTGTCCTGGGGTCACCATCAATCAATAGGGTGTCAATGGTGTGTGATGCATTGATCGTGAAATATCGTTTATTGTCACCTTTTAAATTATCCTCTGAAATTTCAACCCAACCGAGATGATCTTTCCCTTTTTCTGCGGTAACGAAAAATTCCTTTGTTTCTGATGCGTTGGCTTCAATATTGAAAAATCCCTGAGTTAATTTTTTTCCGTCAAGAAACACAGATGCCGGGAGATCCTTTGTCCGTACCGGCGAAAAATTAGAAATGGTTACCTTGATATGACCTTCCGCATTTCTTTCCAAGAGGTTAAGATGGGGCTCGACGTGAGTAATAGCTATATTTTTTAACGTTTTACCTTCAGATACATCTATGATATGAATTCTGGATACATGCCTCCGTAATTTTTCATGTCCGCTCTTGAACCAATGCGGATCCCATCCGTTTCGTGTCATATCGGTAATCAGAAATATCCGTTTTGCTGATGTCTTGGCAGTTGCTAAAATCTCTACTGCTGCATCGAGTGCAGGCGCAATATGGGTTGCTGTAAAGCCGGGCTGAGATTGGTCTATGAAGTTTAAAAGATGTTTTTTATCATCTTCTAATTCCTGGAGAACCTGGAATGCTGTGCTGGAAAGGGTAATTACCGCGGCTTTGTCATCTTTCTTCAGAGCATCAACAATCTGCTTTGCAGCCGTTTTCGCGGACAAAAAAAACGATCCGTGATGATCTGAATACTGCATGCTGAACGAATCGTCGATAATAATGACGTTGCTCGTGGGAATGTTTTTTTCTTCAACGCCTCCTCCGGAATTTTTTATAAAAGGCTTGGCAAGAGACAGGGCAAGGAACACAATGAGGCAAACCCTCAGGATTAAAAGGACCAAATGGCGGAGTTTGAATTTTATCGAAATGCGCTTATTCGTTTCTAACAAAAAGTCAATGGCTGCAAACTTATGAGACACGGCCTTTCTTTTATTTATAAGATGGATAATAATGGGAATACTTGCACCCAGGATACCTAATAACAAGATAGGGTTAAGAAAGGATAGCATGTCTTATTTACCAACGTCAAAAATCAAAGGTGTAAGATAAAATACGTGGGAAAAATAATATCTCGTCCAACTGCAAGGAGGCGAACTCGGTTGCTGGCAATCCGATTCGTATTGAATTTTGATGTAGCATGTTGACTTTTTACTTTGCATTCCAAAGAAGTTAAATAATATATTATGGAGCAGTAAAGCAGGATAGCAATCATTAATAAATGGCTGGTATCAAGTCTTGTGGACTGATTGCAGGGAACTTTCTCTTCTTGCAAGAAACTTGATTAATGCCTGATCCATTGGTGTTGACGAATCAATGAGCCAGTAATCTATTTGATTTTCAAGGCAGGACTGTTTGAATTGTTCAAGAAAGGAATTCATTTCAGAGAGATATTGCTCCTTCATGGATTTAGGATCTGCCAGGATATGTCTTTCATCCTCCATTGATTCAAAAAAAGTCACCGTCTCGAAAGGGAACGTCAGTTCATAGGGATCGAGTATATGGAACAAGATAACTTCGTTTTTCTTAAATTGGAAATGTTTTAACTGATGGATTATTTCTTTTACATGGTCGAAAAAATCAGAAATGATAATAATTAAAGATCGACGGCCAATCTTTTCGATAAAGTCATTCAATACGGCGCTGATATTTGATTTTCCTGCGGTTTTTAGTTCTGTCAGGACATTCAGTAACGTGTGTAGGTGTGCAATACGGGACCTTGGCGGTATGTAATGCAGCACCCTGTCACTAAAGCTGATAAGCCCAACCAGGTCAGATTGTTTTAGTAATAAATAGGATAATGATGCCGCCAGAGTAGCAGCATATTCAAACTTGCTGATGCCCGTTGATTTATAACCCATCGATCCGCTGGTATCAAGGAATAGATAACACCTGAGATTGGTTTCTTCTTCAAATTGCTTGACATAATACTTGTCGGTCTTTGCCAGCACCTTCCAATCGATGTGTTTTATCTCATTGCCGGGAGAATATTCTTTATGTTCCAGGAATTCAATACAGGAACCTGTGTATGGACTTTTATGGATACCGGATAGAACGCCGTCGACAAGAAGTCTTGCGCGTAATTCCATATTGGCGATCTTAGACAGCGTTACCGGATCAAAAGGGTTTCCTGTCATGCCACTCATTTTTCCTGATTTTATTTCGAATGTTCCTTGATGGTATCAAGTAATTGGTTTATTACATGCAGGGACGTCTTTCCTTCAGCCTCAGCAGTGAAATTTGTGATAATGCGGTGCTGCAAGATCGGTCTGGCAATTGCGCGCACGTCGTTACACGTAGCTGCAAATCTCCCGTCGAGGAGTGCGCGTGCCTTACTTCCGAGAATAAGAAATTGGGATGCGCGGGGCCCAGCCCCCCAGTTGATCCACTTTTTTATAAAATCAGGCGCACTGAGGTCTGTTGGTCTCGATGCACGGACCAATCTGACGGCATATTCAAGTACATAATCGGCGACAGGCACCCTGGTAACCAAATCTTGAAGGCTCATGATTTCCGCGGGACTGAAAACCTTGTCTGCCCTCGGTTTAAAAGCGGATGTTGTAGTCCGTACAATTTCAAGCTCCTCTCTTTCAGAAGGATATTGGACATTAATCTGAAACATGAACCGGTCTAGCTGAGCTTCTGGCAAAGGGTATGTCCCCTCCTGCTCAATGGGATTTTGGGTGGCAAAAACAATAAACGGAAGATCAAGAGCGTATGTGGTTCCGCTTGCGGTGACTTTATACTCTTGCATCGACTGAAGCAGTGCTGCTTGTGTTTTCGGAGGTGTACGATTAATTTCGTCGGCAAGCAGGATATTTGAAAAAATCGGCCCTTTAATAAACTTAAAAAATCTTTTTCCCGTTGCGTGATCTTGTTCTAGAATATCCGTTCCGGTAATGTCTGCCGGCATAAGATCCGGAGTAAATTGGATACGGTTAAACTTCAGATTCAAAACATCCGCAAGGGTACTTACCAGCAGTGTCTTGGCAAGCCCCGGTACTCCAACAAAAAGACAATGTCCTTTGCAAAAAAGGGCAACAAGGAGATGATCGACAACCTCTTCCTGTCCAATGATGACCTTAGCAAGTTCCTTTTTTATCTTATGACGTCCGTTGACTATCTTTTCTATAGTTTGATGATCTGTTGTATCGGTTTCGGTGTGGTTCATAGGAATAATAAAAAAGAGCGTCGGTGTTGAAGTTGCTCAGATAAGCCCAAAACTGAGCTAATTGCTACCAAGGCTTTTCCCCAACACCGACGATTTATAACTTTTACCAAAAATCGGACTATTTGTGAACGAAAATTTTAAAAAGTAAAATTCACTAGTCAAGGGAAGTCTGGCAATAGGTAATTCGTTATGGCTGAAATAAACCAAGCGATGAACCGGATGAAAAAATGTTCTAAATCAATTTATTGACAATAGTTAATAAAAACTACGGCGTTGACAATGGAGAATAATGCACAATGCCAATATTTTTTTGTTATGGCTTTTATGTCATGCTTGTGTTGATTATAAATAAGTTATATCTAATTGATTATACATGAAATGCATAATTATAAAGCATAGCATGGATAGTTTGCAAAAAGACCATAACTTATTTATTGGAATAATAATTGCCACTTTTAGATTAGTTTCCGTTTATCTATCCTACTTAATAGGATCTATTTTTTTTCAAATCATGTAGTAATGAACCTTAGGTAATTAAGGAGGTGAGCGATATATAAAGAAAAATTTATTAATCTTGTTGTAATTAATCTGAATAAAATGTAGTATTTTGGGAGGAGAGGGGTTAAATTTATGAACTTTGTTACCAATAAAATAAAGATACCTATGTGGTTATTGTTTGTAACTTTAGGGGTACTTGCTTTAAGATCAGGAATTGTCTACGCAGCAGATCCAAACGGTTCTCAAACGTATTCGGACAGCATTGCAGGACTCAAATTTTCGGTTAATTTTATCTGGACGTTACTGGGCGCTTTTTTAGTATTTAGCATGCAGGCCGGATTTGCCTTTCTCGGTGGATTTTTAAGGCAAAAGAACATGTTGAGTTATATGGCTCATTGCTTTATAGATTCTACGTTCGGTGCCATGGTTTTTTATTTTTTTGGATTTGCCTTTATGTTTGGCGGCTCAAAATTAGCGCCAGGACTTGAAGATGGCAATGCCTGGATCGGGAACGATGGGTTTATGCTTTTGGGAGGCTCATATGATGTTCAGACGATTATGTTTTGGCTATTCCAGATGGTATTTGTCACGAAGGCAGTTTCAATTATTGCAGGTGCGGTAGCGGAACGGTTGAAATTCGGGGCATATCTTATTTATAGCTTCCTGATGTGTGGCCTGATTTATCCGATATACGGGCATTGGGTATGGGGTGGCGGTTGGTTGAGCACACTTCCCTTTGGCGCAGGGGTAAAAGATTTTGCCGGTTGTGCATGTGTGCATACGATTGGAGGAATCATGGCATTTGTTGGGGCATGGGTGCTTGGTCCGAGGAAAGGGAAATACAATCCTGACGGTTCTCCCAACGCAATTCCAGGTCACAATATTGCCTATATGGTTATCGGTACTTTTATCCTTGCATTTGGATGGTTCGGTTTTAATGCCGGCAGTACCCTTGCTGCGACCGATTTGCGTATTTCTGTGATTGCAACGAACACCTTTCTTGGCGCCGCAGCCGGCGCCACGGTGATGTTGTTTTTAACATGGGGTATGACAGGTTATATTGATGTCCCTTATATCTGTAACGGTGCGCTTGCCGGGTTGGTTGCAATAACGGCTCCTTGCGCCTATGTTGCACCATGGGCTTCTGTGGTAATTGGAGTGGTTGCAGCCTTAATTATGAGGGGAACGATTTGGCTTGTAGAAGTAAAGATGAAGGTTGACGATCCGCTGGGTGCAGTTGCTGTACACGCGGCAAACGGTATGTGGGGCATGCTTGCGGTAGGTTTCTTAGCAGATGGCACCTATGGTGGGGTAAGCGGATTAATTACCGGTTCCGGATGGCAATTATTGGCTCAGTTTATCGGGACGGTAGTTGCTTTGGCCTGGGCATTTGCATGGGGTTGCGGCGTGTTTTTTATAATAAGATATCACATGGGCGTCAGGGTGTCCGATCTTGTTGAGTTTGAAGGTATAGACATACATGTTCACGGTTCACCGTGTTATCCGGTAGAGGAAGGTCTCGTTTCCATTTCCGGAGAAGTAGTTGAGGAGCAGAAAGAGATGGACAGAGAGCAACTGTCTATACTTGAAAAGGCAATAAGCAACGATGCTACGCGGGAAAAGATCTACTCTGAGAAGCTTGGCAGATGGGTTTATGCATTGGTAAAACCGTCAAAAAAGAAATAAAGATTGCATGTGAGAACGAAGTCGTTTCACGGTATTTTTCATGAATGGAGAATGGTATGAAGAAAATAGAAGCAATAATCAGGCCAGAGAAGTTTAACATTGTCAGGGATGCCCTGACGGAATTAGGTTACCCAGGAATGACTGTTACTGAAGTAAAAGGGCATGGCAGCCAAAAGGGCATCAGCGAGGTGTGGCGTGGAAGACGGTACAGAGTCGATCTCCTTTCAAAAATCAAGGTCGAGATAACCGTACATGATGCCGATGTTGAAAAGATTGTTAATACGATTATTAATGAAGCACAAACCGGAAGCATCGGAGATGGAAAGATCTTTGTTTTCAATGTAGAAAACGTCTATCGTATTCGCACAAAAGAGTCGGGCGAGACTGCGGTTTAACCCAAGTGGTTCAAACAACTTTTTTTAGCAGACATTGTCCCGTGGGATGCGGGACAATGTCTGCAATTTAGATGAAGACATCATATTGAAAATGCGCACATTCATCTTCTTCCTTGGACTTATCGTTGGAATGGGATTTTTTTTATTCCATCAGGTGTTTGCTGGAGACCCTAGTGGTGCCAATACCTATTCTGAAAGCATACAGGGATTAAAATTCTCTGTAAACTTTGCATGGACGTTACTCAGTGCCTTTTTGGTGTTTAATATGCAAGCTGGATTTAGCTTCCTTGGTGCAGGCTTTGTTCAAAAGAAAAATACGCTCAATTACCTCTCCATGAGCTTTATCGATTTTTGTGTTGGGGCATTGGTTTTTTGGCTCATCGGTTTTGCTTTGATGTTTGGAGGTTCTCAACTGGCCCCAGGCCTTTCCTGTGGGAACCGTTATATTGGATATAGCGGTTTTTTGCTGCTTGGTGATTCCTATGACGTATCAACGGCAGCGCTGTGGATGTTTCAGATTATGTTTGCTGCCACTTCCTGTACCATCGTAACGGGTGCTGTGGCAGAACGTTTTAAATTTCATGCACATGTAATTTACAGTGTCTTTGTCTGTTCGGTGCTTTATCCAATATTCGGACACTGGATGTGGGGGAAGGGATGGCTGGAATTGTTGCCATTCGGGGTGGGCGCCCGAGATTTTGCTGGATCAGGATTAGTGCATGGAATGGGTGGTTTGACGGCATTTGTTGCAGCGTGGATGGTAGGGCCAAGATATGGAAAATACAACCCTGACGGAAGTCCCAACGTCATTCATGGTCACAATCTGCTTTACATCGTAATCGGGACCCTTACCTTACTCTTCGGGTGGTTCGGGTTTAATGCGGGGAGCACCCTTGCCGTAACTGAACTTCGGGTGTCTATCATAGCTGTAAATACCTTTTTGGCTGCCGCATCGGGCGCCGTTACCCTTCTCTATCTTTCATTTTGCATAACAAAAAAATCAGATATCATCATGACCTGTAACGGTGCGTTGGCAGGTTGTGTTGCAATTACGGCATCAGGCGCATATGTACCGCCTTGGGCTGCAATCATTATAGGAATTATTGCCAGTTTAATCACACGAGTTTCTCTTTATATCATTGAAACTAAATTAAAAATAGATGACCCGGTAGGCGCTATTTCTGTGCATGGAGCAAATGGACTTTGGGGATTGCTTTCCGTGGGTATCTTTTCTGACGGAACATACGGGGGCGTAAAAGGGTTGATTGTAGGTTCTGGGTGGCAGTTGCTGGCACAATTTATTTCCTGTATTACGTTAATAGCGTGGTGTTTTTCTGCTGGCTTCCTTTTTTTCTTCGTTTTAAAACGAACGTTTGGTCTTCGGATACCTGTTAATGCCGAACGCTCCGGTATAGATGTCTATGAACATGGCACAAGTTGCTATCCTGGAACTTGATCCTTCAATACTGTCGGGTACCTTGCAGGATTCTGAATTTATAGCACATTCATAAAAATATTTTTGGTTTCAATCTCGTCAGTAACAAAATTCTGTGCTCTTCTCGATTCTTTCCGTATGTCAAAAGGCATTGTTCTCGTTTGCAGCAGGCCTTTTCCTAATTAAGATACTTTTCAAATATCCTTACCGTTTCCTAGCCTTGACGCGATATCAAGGATAAATACAGATGGTAAGAGTGAATCTGCTAACTCAATTATGCTGGACAAGTATTTTTGGCTTAAATAAGCCATTTGTATGTTAGCAAAATTCATGCAAAATGATTAATATACAATAAAAATAAGTCCTAGCAACTCAATTTATAAATGGTTATATAATTATTAATATGTAATAATTCATTTTGGTTTATAATGTGCTCAAATAACTGGTAAAGTTCAAAAGTAGATACAAAATAATATCTATAAATCAGAGCAAAAATAAAGTTATCAGGGTTTAATAATATTTATTGTTTGCTATAAGGTGGCACTCTTCAGATTTTCCCATTATCGCATAGTATCCTGAGCTATGAGAGGTGTATCTATGTTCAATCATTATTTCCATGTCTGTCAGGTCTTAATGTTTTTCGTGTTCGAATTCTTAACTTTCCCAGTATTTTCACAAAACTTTGTAGTTAATGGGATTTTAGAAAGAAAAGAACAGGAAATGGGTATCAAAGATAGTATTGTACGTAAAAAATCGCTAATCATCAAAGACAAACGAGTTTACATCCAGATAGTACTTGATGAAGGCGCCAGAAATATTACAAACCACAAGAGATTCAAAGAAGTGTCGTATTTGCTGCCAAAAGAAATCGTCTATGATGAAACAGTCCGGCGCATATTTTATTATAAGGATAATACCGAATTTGAGGTAGGAAGGGAGAAAAGCTTTTTAGGATTTATGCCCTACATTGCCTTAGCCGATGGGGTAACGATAGCAAGTTCCCCAACAGATGCTAAATTATTGATTTCGTTCAATAAAGATTGCCAGGGGATTCCGAAATCAATTATTCATTCAGAAGAGGAAATGGAAGTGACTTTGAAAAAGAAATGCGGGCAGTGTCATATTTTAGAATATATATTTGCCCATAAAAATTGGGTAGAAGAAGATATATTGCATGCGTTCAATAGGATGCAGATGGGCAACGAAGAAAGATTCACGCCTGACGAACAGAAAATAATTGATCTTTTTAAAAAATATCAGAAAGGCGAGATAGATAAGGGCAGACTCGCCGAGTTCAAATCATTAAAGGAAATTGGAGAAAAAGATGTTACTGCTTTTACCGAAGGGATATACATGACCAATTGTGTGCCTTGTCATAACCCGTCAAAGATGTCGGATGTCTCATTGTTATATACAAAACGCAGATGCAAGAGTATTGTTGACCGGATGAAGGAAAAAGAGCCATCCCTGTTTCTCCAAAAAGACATGGACAGTTTAGCCAGCTATTTATGGGAAATAAAGCTTAGACCGTACGAGAATTAGTGTTTTTCATCAGAGGGGAGGTGGTAGGATGAGACAATGAAGAATGAAGCTTTTGATCTGTAGTTTTGTTTGATGAAAGTATCTGATGGATGATGTTCTCTTGCATGTGGTTTAGGATAAAAAAGGTGATTAATAACTTTTAAAGGAGAGGTTTATGAGAAAAGGGGCCTTTTTAGGTGTTTCATCGATTTTTGCATTGTCGATGATAATGCTCTATGCATCAAATGCGTTAGCGGCTGATGCACCGCAAATTGATAAGGGGAATAATGCGTGGTTGTTAACATCGTCGGCGTTGGTTTTGATTATGACACCTGGTCTTGCCTTGTTTTACGGGGGTATGGTGAGGGCAAAGAACATGGTAAATACGATGTGGTTGAGTTTTATTGTTATGTGCATTGTGAGTATACAGTGGGTACTTTATGGCTATAGTCTTTCTTTCGCTCCCGGGGGTTGGTTTATTGGCGGTCTTCAATGGTGCGGATTGGGGGCAGGTACGGTTGGACAGGCACCGAGTGATCTTTATGCAACATCAATACCCCATCTCACTTTTATGACTTTTCAATGTATGTTTGCTATAATTACGCCTGCACTGATGACGGGTACCTTCGCAGAACGGTTTAAATTCAATGCATGGCTCTTACTGATCCTCTTATGGACGGCAGCGGTCTATGCACCTATGGCGCATTGGGTATGGGCGACAGACGGATGGCTGTTTAAATTAGGAGCCTTGGATTTTGCCGGGGGAACCGTTGTTCACATTTGCTCCGGCGCATCTGGCGCTGCAGTGATGATGCTTGTGGGGAAACGGAAAGGTTACCCGAAAGAAATTAAACCTCCTCATAATTTGCCTTTCATGATGCTGGGTACTGGCTTACTGTGGTTTGGGTGGTTTGGTTTTAATGCCGGTAGTGCCGTGGCTGCTGATGGGCTCGCTGCAAGTGCATTTGTAGTTACCAATACCGCCGCGGCTGCAGCCGGATTTACCTGGTCTGTTCTGGAGTGGATACATCACAAGAAACCCACGATACTGGGCGCTTGTTCAGGTGCTGTAGCAGGATTAGTTTCTATTACACCGGCGTCGGGTTTCGTAGGACCTATGGCGTCGATTGCGATAGGTGTTGGTGGCGGACTTGTGTGCTTTTACTGTGTAACAAAAATGAAGAAGGCCTTAGGATATGACGACGCCCTTGACGTTATCGGCGTACATGCAATGGGTGGAACTTGGGGGGCGTTTGCCACAGGGATCTTTTGCAGCACAGCGGTTAATCCAGCAGGAGTCGATGGTCTCATCTACGGTAATGTTGTTATCATTGGAAAACAGTGGATTGGCATCGTTGCTGCATGGGCATGGTCTTTTGGTATAACAACGCTGTTAGGCTGGTTTGTACAAGCAACGGTTGGTTTGAGACCTAGCGAGTCAGAAGAAGTTGCCGGTCTGGACATTTCTCAGCATAAGGAAATTGCTTACCACTATTATGAGACCGAAAGCACGTAATTATCGATGATGTTGTTATCCTTAGGATACCATGAGTCGATTCATTGCTCAAGAAATTAAGGCATTCTCATTTATGAAGGAGGTTTTACATGAAAAAAATTGAAGCGATAATAAGACCGGAACGACTGTCTATTGTTAAGGACGCTCTGGAAGAATTAGGTTATCCGGGTATGACCGTTACCGATGTCAAGGGACACGGCGCTCAGAGAGGAATAACTGAGCAGTGGCGTGGACGGACATTCAGGGTGGATTTGTTGTCAAAGGTAAAGATAGAAATGGTTGTTTCTGACGAAGAAGTAGAAAAAATTGTCCAGTGCATAACCAAGGAGTCGCAGACGGGAAGCATTGGTGACGGCAAAATTTTCATCTCAACCATTGATGATGTACTCCGTATCCGTACGGGCGAGAGAGGCGAAAAGGCCGTCTAGTAGGGATTTCTTTTTTTGTGGTATGGTACGATGGGCGTTGAGCTCGGCAAACTCAACGCCCTCGTTTTTTTATAACTTTATTTGATACTATGATTAATCAGGAAGCAGACTCACTGCCGTTATGGTTTTTTCAAAATCTGTTGAAATATAAAGAAATACATCATTTTGTCTCATCGAGAGTGGGCGGTTTCAGTGATCAACCGTATGACTCTCTTAATTTGGGATTTCATGTTGGCGACAACCCGGAAACGGTGCATAAAAACCGCCAACGGCTTGCCCTGTCCGTTGGAATTCCCCTGAAGCATTTTACTTTTAGCAGTCAGGTTCATGGAAGTAAGGTAAAAATTATAACAGCAGATGTACGAGGCAGTGGTGCGTTTCATGACGGCATAGCCTTAAGCGCAGCCGATGCTATGGTAACAAATATTCCTGAGATTTGTCTTATGGTTCTCCAGGCTGATTGTGTCCCCTTTCTATTCTTCGATGCAAAGAAAAAGGTAATAGGAGTTGCCCATGCAGGTTGGAGAGGGACTGTTCGCAGGGTGGCACAAAACACGATTAAAGTATTAAAGGAAAATTTCTGTTGCTCGCCAACCGATATTTTTGTGGGAATAGGACCATCCATTGGACCATGCTGTTATGAGGTCGGCCCGGAAACTATTGCTGAAATCAGGAAAATTTTCGGTGATGAAAATAACTATATCCAGCCTGGTAATTTTCCGGGTAAGAGGTATTTCAATCTATGGGAAGCAAACAATGCCCAATTAATACACATGGGCATTCCGGAGAAAAATATTGAAATCGCCCGCATGTGTACGAAGTGCAATCATACCCAATTCTTTTCATATCGCCATCAAAATGCGGGGACAGGAAGATTTGGGGCAGGAATCATGCTGAAAAATGTATAATGAAATTCTCTGTCATTTCCTCCCAACCTGAACAAGCCGGAAGAGTTTTTGTTTTATGAGTTATCTCAGATATTTACCAAAGATAATATCCAGTTTCTTTTTTGTGCTTTCTGGAATGAGATCTTTATGCGTTACAATGGCATTCCGGACTGCTGTCGAACATGCACAGGTTCTTTTCTGTTCAATTTTAGGGATAACTGTTTTAAGAATTTGTTTTGCAGTTTCGGCGTTTTTATTCAAATTTCCAATAATCATTTCAAGGGTTACGACTTCTTCGCTCACATGCCAGCAGTCATAGTCCGTAGCCATGGCAAGGGTACTGTAGCAGATCTCTGCCTCCCTCGCTAGTTTTGCTTCCTGGAGGTTCGTCATACCGATAACACTTACGCCCCACTGGCGGTATACTTGTGATTCTGCGCGCGTGGAGAAGAGGGGACCTTCCATACATAAATACGTGCCGCCTTTGTGGGCATGCACGCCTATTGATTTAGCCGCATTATAAAGGGTGTCGGCCAGTGTACCACATACGGGATCGGCAAAACTTACATGGCCAACAATCCCTTCTCCAAAAAATGTGCTAATCCTGCCCCGTGTTCTGTCAAAAAATTGATCCGGAATCACAATATCTAAAGGCCTTATTTCCTCCTTCATGCTTCCTACCGCGCTGACGGCAATGATATGTTCCACCCCCAGCTTTTTCATCCCGTAGATGTTAGCCCTGAAGTTAAGCTCTGAAGGCAAAATGGTATGCCCTTTACCGTGTCGTGGCAAAAAGGCTACTCTACGTCCTTCCAGGGTGCCTACGGTAAAACAATCGGAAGGTTTGCCAAACGGTGTCTCAATTGATACAGATTTTACCGCCCTGATTCCTTCAATGTTATAAAGTCCGCTGCCACCAATAATGCCGATCATCTGCTCTCCCATTTTACGTTTTCTCCTTTTTGTAGAACTTTTTGCCACAGAGGCGTGAAAAGTTTATTTTCTCAAGGCCAGTGAGTCTTCATGACCTAACGTGATAGTCAAAAATATGAACTGGTGAATTATGCTAAAAGTCCCCCGTTCATGTCAATAAATAAAAATTGATGTGTCCTGTCTCCGTTGCTATAATCATGAAAGTTAGATAGAATCCTCATCTTCGTTCATCGATTAACCTTATGTTTTCAGGGATTTGTGGAATATTGAATGCGGATTGAATGTGATAGAATCATGATAATTATCCATGGAAATCTTTGTATTTTTTTAATTTAAAGACGAGGAGTATTTCCCCTGAAGAATCATGAAATTGCATCGTTGTTTGAACGAATTGCCAACATCCTGGAACTCAAAGGGGAAAATACGTTCAGGATCAATTCATACCGAAAAGCTGCACGGGTAATCGGTGATTTGACGGAGGATATTGAGGAGATTGCCAGGACACAGAAATTGACTGAGATTCCTGGCATAGGGGAAGGTACGGCGGAAAAGATTATTGAGTATATTAATACCGGAAAGATGGCAAAATACGAAGAGGTGAAGGAAGGGGTTTCTGAAGAAACGGTAGCCCTGATGCAAATACCGGGTTTAGGTCCAAAGACCGTGGCGATGTTAAACCGGGAGTTAGGTATCGTTGGTTTGAGTGACCTTGAGAATGCCTTGCACGATGGTAAATTAAAAGGGTTATTTGGAATCGGTGAAAAGAAAATTGAAAATATACTCAAGGGCATTGAATTGTTCAAGACGAGTCAGCAACGAATATCTATCGGAATAGCGTATCCCATTGTGAAAAGGATTATAGCAGGGTTTCGGCATAATGCTCAGATTAAGGATATCCAGGCTGCCGGTTCATTGCGGAGGATGAAAGAAACGGTCGGTGACATAGATATCCTCGTGTCTGGTGCAAAAGGGGTGGATGTTGTGAAGTCCTTTGTCACTATGCAGGGGGTAACGCAGGTATTAGCGGCGGGGGATACCAAAGGAAGCGTTCGGGTTGAGGAAGGTGTGCAGGTTGACATGCGGGTTGTTCGCGAAGATGAGTTTGGTTCGGCATTGCAGTACTTTACCGGTTCAAAGGAACACAATATCCATCTCCGTGAGATCGCTAAAAAGAAGGGATTCAAGATCAATGAATATGGCATTTTTAAGGGGGACGAAAAGATTGGAGGCCGACGCGAAGAGGAAATCTACACGATCCTGGGGATGGATTGGATACCGCCTGAACTGCGTGAAAACCGGGGGGAGATCGAAGCTGCCCGGGAGAGAAAATTGCCAAAACTCATTGAACTCTCAGATATTAAAGGGGATCTCCACAACCACTCCAACTGGAGCGATGGTATCCCCACCTTCGAGGAGATGGCCAATCATGCCATGAAGATGGATTACCACTATCTTGTGGTTTCGGATCATTCAAAGTCACTTCATGTGGCACATGGCCTGAAAGACGAAGAGCTGCTTGAAGAGATTGAGGAGATCGATAGGCTGAACAAAAAGTTTAAAGGGTTTACGTTGCTCAAGGCCACCGAGGTGGACATCAAGGCTGACGGTGCATTGGATTTTTCTGATAAACTGCTGGAAAAGCTGGATGTCGTTGTTGCTTCTATTCATAGTGGTTTTAAACAGGGGAAGGAAAAGATTACCGAACGAATGATTGCGGCCATTCATAATCCTTATGTGAATATCATTGCCCATCCTACAGGTCGATTGATCAGCAAACGTGAGGGATATGAAGTAGATTTGGATAGGGTAATTGAGGCTTGTTCAGAGACAGGTACCGCCCTTGAGATTAATTGCTATTACGACCGGCTCGATCTGAATGATATCAACTGTAGAAAGGCCAAGGAGGCAGGGGTCATGATTGCGATTAGTACGGATGCCCACCATGTGGATCAAATGTGGATGATGGAATTAGGTGTGGGGATAGCGCGCAGGGGATGGCTGGAAACCAAGGATGTATTAAATACCCTTTCCGTTGATACATTGAAGGCTTTTTGCATGAAAAAAAGAAATAGGACGTAAGAGGGGTACCCAAGAGAAGGTTCTTATCAAGCGGCAAGGTAGATGATAAGGGCAAAATAGATTCGGGTCATTGTGAAAATGAGTGGGTAAATCCGGAAATCGCAAGGCTCTGGCGAAGCTGCAAAAGGCAGAAGAATGCAGCAGTTCTGTGATCAAGGTATGACGATGCTTTTGTTGTTTTGTGGAGAAGAATTATGAAGAGTAAGGTCTATTTTATCAAGGTAGAAAATGGTGAAGGTGTTTCTTCCGTTGCAAAAAAGACGAAACGGCTCTTTGATTTTGCTGGCTTTGCAGATGCGATTCGTAAAAACGACATGGTGGCAGTAAAAACCAGCTTTGGCGAAAAAGGGAATATTGGACATCTCAAGCCGCCGGTCATCAAGGCCGTTGTTGACAAAGTAAAGGCGTGCCAAGGCAAACCCTTTTTGATAGAGACAAACACCCTGTATGTCGGTCGCCGTACCAATGCCGTTGATCATATCTCACACGCCCACGATCACGGTTTTGGATATGAAAATATCAGCGCCCCCATTATTATCGGAGACGGGCTCTTTGGTGAGCATGGCGTGCAGGTGGAGATCAACCAGAAACTGTGCAAATATGCGTATGTCGCTGGCGTAGCTCAAGCAGCAAATGCCATTGTCTCAATTGCACATGTGACAGGACATCTGGCAACGGGTATGGGCGCCACACTGAAGAATATTGGGATGGGACTCTCCTCTCGCGGCGGAAAACTGGCCCAGCACTCAGGTGTAATCCCTCAAATCCTGAAGAAACGGTGCAATGCCTGTGGTGCGTGCGGCAAATGGTGCCCGGCGGGGGCAATCCAGATGGATGATCAGCTTGCTGTTATTGATCCAAAGATATGCATCGGGTGCGGGGAATGTCTGGCCGTTTGTCAGTTCGGTGCTGTGAAAATTGCCTGGGACGAAAATACGGTCAATCTTCAAAAAAAGGTCGCAGAATACTGCCTTGCCATTTTAAAAGGAAAGGCCGGTAAGGCCGTCTTTTTCAATTTTCTGACCCATATCACCAAACACTGCGATTGTATGGACAAACCATTTCAACCTGATATTACTGACATTGGTATCGTTGCATCCATTGACCCTGTTGCCATTGAAAAGGCAACCGCGGATATTATTCATGACCACACCGGAAAGGACTTCTTTAAAGATGCCTGGCCTCAAATTGATTATACCATTCAAATTGCCTATGCACAGGAGATTGGTCTGGGCAGTATGGATTACGAATTGATACCTTGTGGACAGGAAGCCGGTGTTGTAGTTTAGATGAAATAGGAAGGATTGCCCATCTTTGAGTTATTCAGTAGGTTTCTCATCTCTTCAGAAGAGGCTCATCTACAAAGAACTCCCTTGTACCATGATATTCAGAAGACGCAGAAGCTCCGTCGGCCTTTTAATCAATAGCCGCGCGCCATTTTCCAGCAGCTCTTGTCCCGAACGGAAGCCCCAGAGGGCTCCCACGGGATACATACCCGCCGCCACGGCGGTCTTCATATCGATGGCGGTGTCGCCAAGGTAGACAAACTGTGATGGCAGGATATTGAGAAACCGGGAGATTTCCATTGCACCCGACGGGTCTGGTTTAAGAGGCACGATATCGCGCTGCCCCAGCACGAGATCAAATGTCCATTGGGGAAAATATTCACTTACACACCTCTTGGTAAAATCGTCCGGCTTGTTTGATAAAACAGCCATTTTCATGCCGTGCGCTGCCAGTGCACCAAGCATTTCTGCCACCCCGTCATAAGGTCTGGTCTTTATCTTCCATCCTCGTTCATATTCTGCACGGAATGCCTGGACACAATCATGAATAGTAACATCATTCCGTCTGTTCTCAGGGAGGGCGCGCCTCATCAGCACAACCGCACCATCACCCACCATGTAACGATATACATTCATATCATGCGTGGGAAATCCGTTCCTCTCAAGAACACGATTTGCAGCGCTCGCCAGGTCTTCCAAAGTGTCAAGGAGTGTTCCATCGAGATCAAAGATTACGGCTTTAAATCGCATAGCATCCGCCTTTATAAATGATCCTGCTAATTATGAATTGACATCTTTTCCGGTATACGATAACATGCTGACAGCAATAAAATAAAGAGAAAAAGTAGGGGCGAAGCATTTGCCGTCTTGTACTTGTATATGAACACATGTATGCTAATGATAGCAAATGCTTCGCCTCTACACTGCGCGGTAAACATCACCATTATTTGAATTTTTCAAAAAACTAAATTGTTACGAGAAAAAAGCCTGATGAGAAGGCTCCCCGGGAACTAATGACCCGTAATCAGCTCGAAAACGAGCAAAGGTGGGTATACTCAGATGACCAAAGACCCGATATCCACATCATGGTTTTCCATAAGCCGGCGAAAGATGCTGGGAAGTCTGCTGGTGGGGATAGGCGCTTTGCTTACCGGTTGCGGCATGACTTTCCTTGGACAATGTGCCAGTGATAAAGGCAAAGTCCTGCTCAATCGTGTTCCAGACCTTCCTCCAGGCCTTCGGGAGGCTGTCCGTTTTCCGCTGATTGAAGCTCTCCAGGGTCGGCGTGCCCGCCGTTTTGCACTCGGAGCCTCAATTCCAGCAGGCCCTCTGGCATTTACTTCACAATACGACCCGATGCCGCTCAGCGAACTGGAACAGATGATGGTACTGCTGGCGGTCGGTGGCAATACCGGATGGTTCTATCTGCATCCTTACAACCCCAGGTATGCACCGCACATCCCAAACTACGCCAGCGCCTCAGGCGGACGCACGTTCCCTTCGGCTGCGGGATTCCATACGAGCGAGTTTTTCTATACCGATGATAATGGCGTATATTTTCTCTCCACGCGCGACGCCCCTTCTTTGGTCGGGCGTAATGCAGACGGGACAATGGATCTAAACGCCTATTTACAGACCCATCGTTCTCATATCCGCAAGCTTAAAGATGGACGCATGCACATACCCGCCAATCCGGCCCACATCGAAATGCATAACCCCTGGTGTGTGAACCTGCCGGGGAGTACCCTCATTATGCCTGTGGCCGATCTTGCCCAGCATCAGATTGCCGCCCTCTGTTATCTGGTTCAGAATGGTGCGTGCATCTATGATGATATTCACAAAAACCCCATCCCTGGGATGGAACGGTTTCGCTCCCTGGTCGATGTGGAACATCCATATCCCCTGACATACATCGAGCAATTGACGCTGACCGAAGCAACCGCGGAGATTTCAACCGCCTGTTATTCAGGCATGCTGATGTTACAGGCAATGGGGCTTGGCGGCTGGATGTTCGACGGAATCACCCCCCTCAGCATCCTCGGCGCCAGCGGCGACCCCAAGGTACCCGGACTCGGATTCCGGTATGACACCAACGAGCGCTGGCCCCTGCCGAATGTGACCGGCCTGCCCGGTGTATTCGAAGGCTACTGTCCGCCTCATTATCCCACCATGCGGGCTGCAGTGGATGCGCTTGTCACACGCAAGTTCGGTCCTGGTGGTCCGTTTCATCCGGAAACCCCTGGCCCCTACCGCGAAAACCAGCGAATCCGTGGAAGCGGTGAGATACACAGCGAGGAATTCAAGGAGTGTGTTGTTACCATGGCACAATATATCTTCGACCGCTTCGGTAAATTCCCGGGCGTTGTTCCCACGCTTTTTATGTTAACGTATCTCCAGGCCCATCACCTTGACTTAGAGTTTTATGACAAACACTTTAGTCCCGGGGCGTATCTTGAAACGCACGCCCACCACATGAAGCTATGGCATGCTGCGTCTCCGTCCTGACTGTTTTAAGACATAAGAAACCAAAGGATTTGTCGGGTTCCTGCAATGGTCCTCAATCCATCTCCATAATGTTGATGATACCCACTCTTCCAGTTTCCATGCCACGGGATGGCTTACCCTATAAACTAATTTTAGAGATTTATTCAATAGCCTATTTTCAGGCTAACCGCTCCGCTTAGGCGCCAAGCCCTCGCTCCAGAACTTCTTTCACTTGCTCGTACTCCTTGAGACGTGCGTAATCCCGTTCCGTCGGATTAGCGATACGCTTGAGATCCATGTTGTCTGCGACATCTGCGAGTTTTACGGCCCGCGCGATGGGGTTGCGAACAGCTCGGTGGGCTGCCTCAAGACGAGACTCCCCCGGTAGTTTCGTAAGGACTCGGACCGCCTCAACAACCTCGGCGGGGAAACCCTCGGCCTTGAGATCCTCAAATGTGACCAACGTATCTTCGACCACGTCATGCAAGATCGCAGCCATTTGCTGACCCGGCGTATCAAGAGACAACATGAGCCGAAGCGGGTGAAAGACGTAGGGAGCGCCAGCCTTGTCCACTTGGCCTGCATGAGCTCGCGCTGCAATTTGGATGGCTCGTTCAATCGTGCTCATGGCTGGTTCCTAGCGCCTAACGCTCACGTTGACCGGCCGCGGCGAGCGAATGCGAGCCAGCGGTCTGGTCGAACGTGTTGTTGGGCATCAGCAGGTTCACAACCACGGGCAAGCACCGGAGCATTGGGTTTCGATGTCTTCGAATGTAATCCAAGCAAGCCGGGACACAACTGTCGCCCGTCGATCCCAGTGCGATGTGGAAGGTCACGGGCAAGCGAGTTCGGATTCGATCGATAATCCTCGAGCAGCCAACCATACAACCGTGAATGAGGGTGCTTGCGAAATACCTCTGGCGTGAGAAGCGCGAATAGTGACAGCTCCGGCCTCCGAGCACCAAAGGCTGCCGGGAGGTTCGGGTATCGGTCGAGCATCACGTCGATGCACCGCGCGACTTGGTTGCGGAGCATGTCGAACGACACGTGCGAGGAGATGTCCGAGAGAACCTTTGCCTCAACCAGCAAGGAGAAACCATTTCTGGGATTTACGATCACGGCGTCGAAGTGAGTGGCGCCTTCTAGTGGGCGCTGCGTTCCACGCGCGGCGGCATCGAGGACGTATGGGATGCACTGCCGGGCGCGAAGATTCTTCCGGAGCCAATCGATGTAAGACGTTGGCGAAGGAGCCTGAGCCTCAAAGTACAATGCCAGGTCTCCCTCAAGGCACTCACGCCACGTACCGAGGCCATCAAAAGGCGGCTTCTCCCCGAATGCCCTGGAGAGCAGGGACTCAAGCGCAGAGCCTCGGTTCGGGTGCCCGAAGAGATACTTCAGGGTGCCGGCGGTCCAGAAGCGCTCGTCCTTTTCGATCTGCCTGGCTAGCCGGGCAGCCGTGATGGGAATCCTTGTCGTATCTGGATTGTGCGCCAGGAACTGCCGATACCGTGTGGCACTTCTCTCGAAATAGTCGAGCTGACCGTCTACGTCGACTAGGAAGTGCGGCCTCATCTGGTCTCGCGTGAAGCGGAGGTACTTGTCGTCGATCATGTTGTTCTTCCTGCTGCCCAACATTAAGTATTTTATCCGTAGTTGAGCAGGATAATAAAACCATACCGATTATACCTGAATCTGTGAAAAGAGAAAGAAACTTATCCTTCCCTCTTCGCTAGCTCAATTACGGATAAAATACCGTTGAACGAAGCCGCTGCACCCCACACTATGGGGATTCAATCATACGGCTTCTCGGTAAAATACTTTTTTTGTTACTTGTGTTGTTGATATTTGTCAAGAATGCTGTAGGAAACATCATGTTTTTCCGGAGATATTTTGAAAATTCAGGTATTCTTTCAAGGTATTTGCTCAAAAAGGGCGTACTTCTCCCCTTTGTACGGTAAAATACACTTCCCTATGAAATAAATCAAGACTAAAATTACACCTCCCCGGGCGGTGAATGAATGAGGGGGAGTAATGTTTCTCTCCTCACCATCCTGCCTTTTCCACAACAAGGGCATATACGGGGATCAATCCCGGTAAGCCTGGTACATAATTCTTCCCAGCTCTCCGGTGCAGCTAGCTCTTGTTCATCACTGGTGGAAGCCCCGAGTATCTCCTTACAGAGCCTTATCTTTGCCTTCCGATTCCGGTTGGGCAAGGGGCAAGGGGCAAGGGGTCACCTTGATTAGTGATTAAATTTCTTCTAATCGTTTATGAATTCCAGCATCTTTCGATATCTGTGATTTCATAATCGTTACCCGCCGACTGATGGAAGAATAACCAAGACCAAACAAATTGCCAATCTCCTGATTATTATACCACCCTGTGCTCCATAAAAGATGGATCAATAAATCACGATTGTGTTTGTCTGAATCGCATATCCTGGCGGATTGTAAGAAACATTCGTATTGCATTGTAATACCTTTGCGACTTTCTCTAAGATGGTTTTAGGATTGGTATCTCTTAAAACGTGCCGCTTCTGAGGAATTTCGCCATCAGTTTTTCGGACAAATATCTGGACCTGATATCGTCAACAAACTTCTGTGAACCTAAAAAAAGGCCGTGCCAGAAATCTTCCCATATTCTTTTCTCTTCCCGGGAATATCTTTGGGTCGTTTCTCTATTTATTTATCATTTTTCAAAAACATTTGCTATACTAACGGGGTTATTTTTTAACTGCAAATAATATATATCGTTTACAAACATGTCAAAAGCATTTATTTTACGGACACACCGTAATTTTATTGATTTTATTTGATTTGAAATGATTTAATGTTTTATTATATGAATAATCGATTCATTAGGAGGGGATGTTAAACCATGATTTATGGGGAGCTTTGAAAAATGAAGAAAAAATCATCCGGAAAAATAATTTTTTCCTCTATTTGTGTCATCATAATTTCGGTTGCAATACTCATTTATCTGGGAAGAGCAGAACCAATTCTTGAAATCGCTCCAACGAAATTGGATTTCGGAAACAAAGAAACCAAAATGTCCCTTACTCTGAAAAACAAAGGGAAAAAAAAATGGGCTTTTCTGTCTTTTGTGAAAACATTACAGTATGAAATTGATATCCCGAATGAAAGTGACTGGATTTCGGTTTCTTTAAAATCCGGATTATGTGGAAAACAGGAAGAAAAAAACATCCCCATTGTTGTTAACAGAGATAAACTTTCTGTAGGGATGAATCGGGGAGAAATCAATGTAAAATCAAATGGTGGGAATCAAACTTTTGAAATAGTTGCGGTGGGTGTAAAAGAAGAGAAGATTATAAGCATAATAAGCCCCCATGCCGGAACATCATTAGCAATCGATGATGACATCACTATTCGCTGGTCGGCGACACCAAATATAAGTAATCATGTTGATATCCTTCTGTTACGAAACGATTCTATCGTAGAAAATATTGTAAGTTCTTACAATTACAGAAATGACGCCACCGGCAACGGAGAATTTAAATGGACACCAAAAAGTCCCCTTCGCCCCGGAGAAGAATTATACACGATGCGGATTGTTGAGTCTTTAAACAAGAATGTATTTGCCGAAGTGCCCTCTCTGAAAATTACTTCTTCTCTGACGAAACTTCACCTGAAAAATATTACTACAGCACACCAAAAGCCCAGTACTCTTCAGTTTATCTTTTCTCTTCGGGACCAAAATAATCACGCTGTCCTGATCGATCCTTCAAAATTTAATTGGAAAAACCTGAAAATCTGGGAGAATAATGAAGAAATTGATTACTTGGAAAGCCGTCCTTTTCTCTATACACAAGACGATTTTCAACTTCAAGTCATGCTGGTGCTGGATTTTTCTGTTTCAATTAAAGCGCAGCAAAACGGCTTTGAAACCATGCTTGCCGGAGTAAAATCCTTGATAGATCGTCTTAAAGAAACCCATCAGATAGGCATGGCTGAATTTCACAGGTCGGATGAAGCGCCTCTCATTATACAACCATTTACAACCAATAAACAAACTGCAAAAGACGCCGTTGATAACTTTATTAAAAAAGGCATCTATAGCGATTTTTCGATTTGCTGGGATGCTGTTTACAGCGGCTTAAAAGAGTTTCCATCAACACCTGATCCAAAAACTTTCCGGGCTTTAGTCTTTCTGTCGGACGGTTATGACAATGCCAGTGTTCGGCAACCAGATGACCTGATATCCCTTGCTAACAAACGGGACGTCCACATTTATGTTATTGGTCTTGGCGATGTTCGACGTCAAGAAATTTTGGAAAATATCTCCGCCAAAACGGGAGGTACGTACGTTCATGCTGAAGACATGAACGTTTTTCTTGACCGATTTAAACAAATTATTGAAGATCTGGGAGGACAGTATAAAATAAGTTACATAACGCCAAAAAAACCAGAAGACGGAATTTTTACCGTAAAAAGCGAACTCACCTATAAAGGAATTACCGGTGTTCCACCCTTAGAAGATAAGATTGATCCCTCTCTTGTATTCGGAAAAACAAACCAGGGAGTCATTGCTTTCGAAATCCATCCATTAATCAAAGACGAACGCGCTGAAATTTTCATGTGGTGCGAACATGTGCCACGATACATTAATACCTTCCGTTTTCATTTGAAGACAGACAAGCCTTTTAAAATTTCTTCAGTGCCTGCAAGTAATGGAGGGATATGTGATGGCTGGAATGTCGTCAATAAGGGAAATGGCTGGTACCAGATAAGTTCACCCGACCCAAAAGATTTATCACATGATTTGGAATTTGGCCGTTCCGGGCTTATATGCAAAATTTCTATTGATAACATTAAAGAAGAACACTTGGAAATACCTTTTTTCCTGGATAACTCAGTCTATAAATTCGGCCAAACATTCTATGGCAGAGATGCTTTAGAAATCGACGCTAATAAAAATTGGAACAAGATACTAGTAATTTCCAAAAAGCAACAACAGTGATACAATGCATCCACGCACGACAGGTATACTTTGCGATTGGTCTTGTTTAAATCTTGATATATAGTGTCTGAACGGAAACACTAAATAGCCAGGTAAAACAAGACAGAGCAGGTGGAAATAGTTAATGAATCGTGTTGAGTATTTTTGCGAGATAGGGTAAAATATGGCTTAAACAAAGGGATTTATGCATATTGATGGGGAAAA
>PHFX01000018.1 GCA_007618135.1 Candidatus Brocadia sp. WS118
AATACGTATAATATTCTCGGGGTTAGCTGCGGTAATCCAGCTACAACCGTGGCAACATTGTCCCAGGATGCATGTATTACGGAAATCTTCACCTATCACTGGTGCGATGGAGGCCAGCCCGCCGGAACCCATGCTTTGTATAATATCGACACAGGGGTTACGTATGGGCCATTTTCAGGAACGATCGACTATCGCAACTGGATATCGTATCCCAATACCTATGTACCCGCTGGAAGCTATGAAGTCATCGATTCTGAACCAGACACCTGGTCACACACGTATAGCGGTGGATTTGTGCTCATCAAGGGAATATTGCATTACTAGCGTACCTTCATTGCCCGTTTTTATTAACCACCATGATGAGGAGTTTGTTTATGCGCACCGTCAAAGGTAGTCTCGTTGTTCTTTTGTTTTACAGCCTGGTTGTATTTGTATCTACGGGTCTTGCACAGGGGGAAAATAATCGAGGTTTTGTGCTCCCACCTGATCCCGGGAAGGCAGGAAAGGAAACCCTGCTTGGGATAGATAGAGATGGCGATGGTGTCCGCGACGACATTCAACGGTACATCTATTTTACCTATCCCGATGACAAGAAGCTCCGATTAGGGCTTACGTACTATGCCAGAGAGTTCCAGGGTGTGCTCAAGTATGCAAACGACCGTGAGGCCGCTTACGATCATGCAATAAAGATGGATCGCCATAGTGAGTGTCTTTGGTACCTTAAGGGTGAAGAAGCCATAGACATTTGTCGTGCATTACGCGCCAAGATACTGAATACTAAAGAACGCAGCATGGCATACATTAAGTACAGTGACAATCTGGGTGGTAGAATCATAATGGGCTCTCCACAGAAGGAATGGAAGGACAGTTGTTCCTTTGATGCAGACGATACGGAAGGTGGTCAATGAAAAGGCAAAAAGGTGTGATATGCCGAAAAATCTCAGCCACCTCCAAACGGTTGCACCCGCAATCATGAGATCGCCTATTTCCTGCGTCCTATCCAGTGGATGATAAATTTGACATTATGGTAAATCCGAATTCCAATTCTTTCAAAGGAACGGAATATGACAATTATCGATATATCCGCTTGTGCCATAGACGTCTTCTGAAGATTGACAGGATTTTTTTCCCAAAAACTCTTGCCAGAAGCTGTCTTGCCACATGTCGCGCAAAACCGGTTGCACAGGTAATAATTTCGGTGGCAGGTGACGAAAGTTTGTGTGACCGGCGAATTCGCCAGTCATCCCTACTAAAAGTCGAACCGCCTTTCCCGCCTGCCCGCATGCGAACCAGGATATCGGCGAGTATCATCCACGGGATATTTGCCTTTAAACATCTCAGCACAAAATCATAGTCAGCTCCTATACGATACCGGGTATTGAAGAGACCGACACGTTCATACACACTCCGTCGTACAAAGGTAGCCGGATGTTGAACGGTCATACCTCTGTGCAGGTGGAGTAGGCTTGATCTTAACACCACATTAGCGCCACCGGGCAAATCTTCCCATACCTCTATAGAGCCGGAAACCACTCCAATGTCAGGATTACGTGAAAATACCCAAGCAACCAGTTCCAGGGTATTCGGCATCCAGACATCGTCACTATTGAGAATAGCAACAATCTCACCGGTTGCACGGCTGATACCCTTGTTCATGGCGTCATAAAGGCCATGATCCGGTTCTGATTGCCAGCCCGACAGGGCAATTGGGTATTTTTCCACAATGACCTTGGTATCGTCTCTGGAACCACCATCTTGTACGATAATTTCAAGATCAGGCCACTGCTGGCTCACGATGCTTCTCAAGGTATCGTCAATCGTCTGCGCGCTGTTAAAGGTAGGAATAATTACGGTAATTTTCATCGTTTCTCAAAATGTAACAATTTAGTTTTTCGAAAAAGTAGGGGCGAAGCATTTGCCAGTTTGGGTATGAACGCATGTATGCCAATGATAGCAAATGCTTCGCCCCTACACTATGCAGTAAGATATCGTTATTATTGGAGTTTTTCAAAAAGCCACATGATTACCTCAAAACTAATTCCATCCCCTTTTTTTGAATAAAAAGATACCATCTTCTTCCTTAACCAGTTCCCAGTTCTTTGTATCTTTTTCTACCATATCATAGTACTGTTGCGGGTTTTTTCTCGCCTCTATGGGGTCCACCCCGATGGTGCCAAATTTAACGGGGTGGGTTTTGTCAATGAGTACGTAGTCTGCCCCTTCAAAAATAGGAAATTGCATCAAGGCCTTTTTTTTATACAGATACGGTAAAAAGAAATGTTCAGCTGAAACGGTTGCATCGTCGGGAATTAAGGGAAAGAATTGAATTGCCTTTCCATGATGCCCTGTTGGTAGATATTGAGAATAATGGAAATTATGGGTTTTATAGGGTGCTAACAGGTAGTTTTTATTCCAAAACTGGATAGATAAAGGTGACGGGCCAAAAAAGATATTTGACACTACACAGGCAATAAAAATGCAAGATACAAGGGCATACGCAACTCTTTTGTCATCGAGCCGGTTTAATAAAATATGCCTGCCTTTCAGGAGAGGGACATATCTCTCGCTGACGTTTTTTGCTCCTTGAATCGCAGACAAAAAGAAAAAAGGAATGCTGGGAGAAAGATAGTAGAGTATATACGAATAATGAGAGATGGAAGCGCTTAAAAAATTGAGCAACAGGTTGCCGGTAGCAATGAAGAAAACCGACGGCGAAAAAAAAGGCAGAAAAACCAGCGGTACGACATACATCAGAAGATTCGCAATCTTTATTTTATCCAATAAGTTTGAAACAATAGCGATGGGATGTGAAATAATATACAACAGGATCTGAGAGGGCGAATTCCCTAAATAGGAAAAGTTGCCTGACGCAACATGATAGTGCAGGCTGCTCGAATTGCCTGCAAAATATGGCATCAGGCCTTTCGTAACCATCAAAAAATAGAAAAGTGAAATACCGGAAGTCATTATTCCGTGTTTCTTTTCTTTCATGATGAAAAAAATATACACTCCAAGAATAAAGGTGGTTAAGCCAATCTCCTCTCTCACCAGGAGGGCTAACATAAGGAAGAGGTAATAAATACGATATCTCCTTTTATACAAAAAATAGAAACTGAACAAAAGGAGTGGAATAGACATCCGTAAAAACTCAAAATCATAAAGATTGATATATTGAATCGTTGGAAAGAACAAAAAGGATGATGCGAACAAATATCCTGCATTCTTTTCACGGAAGGTGTCTCTTGCAAAAAGATAGATGGGAATTATGGAGGAAACCATGATGACGGTCTGTAGCACGATAAGGTATATAGAGTAGTTTTTCATAACGTAAAGGGGCAGCGCAATGATATATATCAAAGGCACAAAATGCAATGCCAGGTAATTTCTTGTGTCGCCAAACCCAAGTGACGTTTGATGTAACGTAGAAATAATCCCATGTCCATCGATGATGCGGGAAACCAGTTCGAGCCAAACCGCAAAATCGCTGTAGTATTTAAAGGTATATAATTTCAATACCTGAAAGATGAGGATATAGACGCTGTAAAAGACGAGGGAAAAGACGAAAACTCCCCTGGCCCGGTTTATAAGGAACGGTCTTCTTAAAAAAAAGAAAAAACAGAGCCCGGCAATCAGCAGCGTAGCTACGATTCCCGCACTGTAGATCTGCGCAAAGGATGTATAGTTATATTCCGTCATGTTAGAAAGGGGGTGAAAAAGGCGAACACCGGCTTTCCCGCACACTCATCTGTTGCTGATAATCATTATTGCGATTTAAAAAGGTATATCATCATCAATCGTCACGATGCCTTCTCTGCTCCATATGTTTAACCGTATTCCATATTACATTCAAGTGCCCTGCTATAAAGAGATTCAATTCAATATACGCATTGCAAAAACATCCCTTGCACCTTGGGGTACGTATGCTTTCAAAGGCGTTTCTGAATCCCAGTCGCCTTCCATCCGCCCCACACGGAGAACCAACAAAGAAATGACAGGGATATACCATCCCGTCGGAACCCACGGCGCAGAAATTCATACCTGCCCTGCAGTGAAGATGATTCGTATCAGGCCAATTTTGCAGGATATATTGAAAATAACTCACGGAGTTAACGATAGGAGCCCCTTTCTTTTTTTGAACCATCAGATTATTGATAGCCCCTTTAAAAGACGCTTCGTCTGCGCTAAGGTGAGCAATGGTATCTTTTGCTGCGCTTAAGGTATGGTCGAAAACCGGCATGAACATCACCTTCACCTGGTTATCTACAGCAAAATCGAGCAGGAAGGGAAGGTAGCTGACATTTCCTTTTGTTATTACGGCATTGATCCACACCGGAAGCTGAGCTTCATGGGCGGCATGAATGGCATTCTGCACGTGGTTAAAGGAACCCTTCAGCCCCCTCACGGTATCATGAATTTCCGGAGGGCCATCCAAACTGAGCAAAAGCAGGTCGAGGTGTTTAAGGCCGTCGATCTTTTTTGGAACCAGCGCCCCGTTGGAAAACAAGGTGGTCGTTATCCCTTTATGATGCGCATGGGAAACAATACTCCCCATGTCTTCCCGTAACAGTGGTTCTCCTCCGGTAAACCCAATGCGCCTGATTCCCAGGCCAGAAAATTCATCGATCATCTGAAAAATTTCCCGGGTAGTCATTTCTTCCGAAGGGGTATTATAGGTATTACAATAACCGCATCGTGAGTTACAGCGGTTGGTAATGACAAAGCTGGCCGATAACAGGAATTTTTTACCGGTAAATTTCGATAACAATAGCCTTCCAAAGGTCTTTAACTGTTTATATACAGTGAAATTCATCGTCTTTCTTCTTTCATCATCCTGAAAGAACGTGCTATAAGAAAAGGAACAATTGAATTTTATTCGAAAAATTCCAATAACGCCGATGTATGCCGCACCGTGTAGGGGCGAAGCATTTGCCATAATTGGCAGAAACACACTCCATACTTAAACGGGCAAATGCTTCGCCCCTACTTTTACAAAAAACCAAATTGTTACAAATAAATAATTTTCGAAAATTATGAAGATGTATGGCTCATTTCATGCCAAATACCGAGTATAAACCCCCCAGGGGAATTTTCGCCAAAAATCTTTCAAGGGGTAAAAGAAAAGAAAGAAATTGTGGGAAGAAAATCAAATATTCCTGCCTCCGTATCCTGAAACCGGCCTGCAGGAGAATAGACCTGGCCTCCCATGAATAAAAGGTGGTTGGATAGAGGGATTTTTTGTATCCGTCAAGGTTTACCGCGCGATCAATTTCATTGGTGTTAACCACGTGCCGGGTAAGAGGGTTAAGGGGATTCATCTCATAGATGGCAATTATGCCTTCATTTTTTAATATCCGGTACACCTCACGCAACGTTTGCAT
This sequence comes from Candidatus Brocadia sp. WS118, assembly GCA_007618135.1. Taxonomy (GTDB): domain Bacteria; phylum Planctomycetota; class Brocadiia; order Brocadiales; family Brocadiaceae; genus Brocadia. The sequence goes on from PHFX01000018.1 coordinate 5,379, forward strand.
CAATTGATCTTCACTGCCGATATGATGCAACATATTGAACAAGACTGCGACCGTAACACTGCTGTCTTTCAATGGCAGCACTTCGGAAATGGAATTGACAAAAGAGGTGCGCTTGAGGTGCTTTTGGGCAGCAAACTGAATCATTCCAAACGAATAATCACACCCAATCGTATAGGCGAATTTGTCCTGAAAGTACTCTGTTGTTTCTGCCGTACCACATCCCAAATCGATACAGACAGCATCCCCGTAGCCATGAAAGAGGTTTTTGGTCATCCTTAAAAAATGAAGCGATTTCACCCTGACAAAGTATTTATGATCCTTAACGGCCATCTGTTCATATGCCTGGCCGATATCCGAAGACGCATCCGGCCGGGAAAACCAATCCTTGCCTGAATCGTCTTTCATGTCCATGGAGTTCTGCATTTTCAGGATTTTAAGAGAAATTTTAAACCGTATTTTACGGAACCGGATAAAAAAGGTATTATACCGATATTCTTTATATGCCGGAAAATAAACCGTGGTCTTAGATAAAACCTGCGATAGGCGCGGGAAATAGCCTTTTTGACGGTCTTTTCATTCAGCTCTTGTGTTTTAATAACATAGTACGAATATTCCATCTTATCCCATGAATTGTACTGAAGCAAACCATCTCTCACGCAGGTATCGTAAAAGGCCGTTCCGGGATAGGGCACGGCAGGATAAAAATTGGCATAATCTAGCGGCAGGGAAAGGGCAAATCGCGTCGTTTCGGCCATATCCTCTTCGGTTTCACCCGGATATCCGTAAATAAAAAAACCAAACGACACAATCCCGGTTTTTCTGAGGAGGCTGATTGCCCGGGTTATTTTATCGGTTTCAAGTTTTTTTTGCATAGCATTGCGGGTTTTTTCGCTGAATGATTCGATACCAATCGACAACATCCAGCAACCCGATTCCTTCATCTTTTTCACCAAATCCTGATCATAAAGCGTATCGGCCCTTGTATTGGCCAGCCACCGGATTGAAAGCCGCCTTCCGATCAATTCATCGCAAAAAGTTTCAACAAACTTCTTATTGAGTGTTACGGTGTCCCCGAACAGGTTAAAGGTTTTTATCTGAAATTTTTCCTTTAACCGTTCAATTTCGTCAACCACAGTTTCTGCCTTTTTTTCACGGAATTTCTTCCCATGATTCAGCGTGGCCACGCAAAAATCACAGGCGAAGGGACATCCCCTGCTCGTTTCGACCATAAGGTATCGTTCGTGGCTGAAGGGTAACACGTATTTCTCCAGAGGGAATAAATCCCATGCAGGCTGTGGAAGCCGGTCCAAATCCGCTATCCACGGTCTCCTTTTTGTTGTAACGATTTCTCTGCCATTTCTCCAAACAATACCTTCCACTTTATCGAGGTTTTCCAGGGCATCATTGCTTAAAAGATCCAGTATCGTGTATTCAGGTTCACCGATGATACCGATATCAATGTCAGGCACCTTTTCCAGGGTCTCTTGAGGGACACCGGACACATGGGCACCGAAGGCGATAAGTTTGGCGTGAAACTTTTCTTTGAGCGGGGAAAGAGATGCCGTATCGGCTGCTATGGTCGCGGTTGTCGTACCATAGATAATAACATCGGGGTGGAAATTGAGCTGCATCAGCCGTTGATAAATTTCATTACCGTTAAGGCCAAGGGCGATTGCGTCGAGCAATTGAAAGTTAATGTTATTGTCCCGCAAAAGGGCGGCAATTAATGCGAGCGAAAGCGGGGGTTTCACGGTGCCTAACGTATCCTCTTTTTCCTGGCATCGTCCTTCTCTCGTCCACGCAAACCCTTGTATGCGTGGTGGGTTTGTGAGTAAAACGGCGTGCGCATTCATACCGGTTGCACGTGCTTCTTCTTTAATGCCCTCTTAAAGGTATAGAGTTTGTATAAATGCTTTAGGTAAAAGAGGATTTCTTTTGTTCCCATTTTGCTTTTTCCGGTAACCCGGTCATTAAAGGTATAAGGCACTTCGATAATCGTCTGGTAGTCACCTTTTACTAAGATTTCCAGGCAGATCTTAAACCCGACGGGGTCAAGGATCTTATTGCTGATTACCTCTCTCCTGAAAAAAAAGTAACCGGACGTCACGTCTTTAATTGAGGTAAGTAAAGAACCTAAAAAGCAGGCGGTTCTTGATATTACATGTCTTCGTACCGGCCAGTTAAGAATCCTTCCTCCATGAATATACCTGCTACCCACCGTAATATCACAAAGATGGTGTAAGAGAGGATTAACTAAATAGGGTAATGCATCGGGCGCATGGCTGAAATCAGAATCCATGACTCCAAGAATAGGGCTGTCTGCATGGCCGAAACCATAAATACAGGCGGACGCCAATCCCATTTTTTCGCGTCTGTTGAGTAAAATAATATTGGGGTGTGTTTTCCTGAAGTTATCGATCAGGTTTGCCGTCCCATCCGGGGAGCCATCATCGACAACAATAACCTCGGCATTAAAATTATGCCTCGAAATTTGATGAGTTACCTTCTCCAAAAAGCTGATAATGGTCTCTTTCTCATTATAGGTAGGGACAATGATAGATATTTTATTCTTCATATTGAGTAAATTTTTTCACAAACTCCCTAAAACCCCTGGGGTAGGTCAACCGTCCCGGTTGACCTAATCATGACAAGTGGAGAGGCTTGTCCTACCGATAAGAGGGATTTTGTTGCGGCTTAGTCGCTCCAGGTAATCCAGTATAAAGGATTGAAATATTCTGTCAATCATTTTTCATGTTATTCCATGGATAAAAATTGAGTAACTATTTAGCCAACTGAACTCATTTGTAAAATGCCAACACTTCTTTGGAAATTTGTCGCACATCTATTTTAATGGTTGAAGGCTCCGGCAAACCGCAGGACTTCCCTCCTCGCCACTTCAGTTTTTTCTAAAATATCCGAAAATAGAGTGTAATAATATGTATCCTGTGTTTTTTAGAGACATATGGTAATACGCCTCTTACGGAAAAAACATTATGGAGAGCGAATGACCCCTTACCACATTTTGTTTGTCGATCTTGAATCAGATACCAGCCAGGAAGACAACTGCAGACAGCTTTTCCGCCTTATTAATAGCGCCTTTTCTGAGAGTGAGGTATCTTCTGAAACGATTGCCTTTTACCCACCCTGGCCGGTAAACGCCCCACCCGATCTCATATTTGTCCGCCCTTCGATGAAAATACCTTTGTTAGATATTACTCATCACCTCAAAAAACATTGGAACCAGGCGCTCATTTACGGTTTCTTTTGTGCAAAGAACTATGATGCCACAGAAATTTTTCAATCTCTCGCCAGCGGTATGGACGACTTTTTCCTGTGTACTATTACACAGGAAGAATTTCTTCTGCGGGTACAACGTCTTATTCATTGGACAACACAGACTGCACCTACTTCCCCCCTGGAAACTGCTAAGAAGATATTCAACCACAAACAACTCATCGGGAAATCCCCGTGTTTTTTGAATGCAATTGAGAAAATACCGCATCTGGCGCTTTCAGATGCACCGGTTCTGGTTTTGGGAGAGACAGGGACAGGGAAGGAGCTTTTCACAAGGGCAATCCATTACAACAGCCAGCGGCACGGCAGGCCGTTTATTCCCGTAAATTGCGGCGCATTGCCGGATCAACTCTTTGAAAGTGAGGTCTTTGGGCATGTAAAAGGGGCATTTACCGATGCCTCGTCTGAAAAAAAAGGGCTCATTGCCGAAGCGGAAGGAGGGACAATTTTTCTGGATGAAGTTGATACGTTAAGCCCGTCTGCTCAAATCAAGTTGCTTCGTTTTATACAAGAATTTGAATACCGCCCCCTCGGTTCCTCGAAAAGCAAAGTTGCCAATGTCCGGTTGATTGCAGCCACGAATGCAGATCTGAGAGAAAAGGTGAAAGCAAAAATGTTCCGTGATGATCTTTACTATCGTCTGAACATCCTGAAACTTCACATACCTCCCCTTCGTGAACGAATGGAAGACATCCCTCTCATGGCAGATTTTTTCCTTGAACATTATGCACTGCAATATCGGCGGATAAAACCTCGTATTTCTCCATCTGCCATTCAAAAACTTTTGACCTACTCCTGGCCGGGAAACGTACGGGAGTTAGAAGGGATAATCCAGCAATCTATGGTGCTCTGCCATAGCCCTGTCCTGCAACCGGACAATATTAATCTTTCCTTGTCTGTGCAGAAAGATGATTTGGGAAATCATACCTTCCAGGGAGCCAAGAAGCAGATTGTTGTGCAATTCGAACGAAGCTATTTGATTGACCTTCTGGCAAAACAGGAAGGAAACATTACGAAGGCCGCAAAAGTTGCCGGACTAGACCGCAGGGCATTTCAGCGTCTGATTAAGAAATATGGAATTGAACGGAATATGTTTTCGGTCAGAACAACATCATAATATCAAAAAGATAAAAAATGCCGTAACAATTTAGTTTTTTGAAAAAGTAGGGACGAAGCATTTGCTATAATTGTCATGAACGCATTCATACCAGAACGGGCACATGCTTCGCCCCTGCCCTGCATGACAAAATCGCAATTATTTGAAATTTTCATTATGCATGTCACCTATCCCCCCTCCATCCCATTTTCTCAGAGAAACCACACTCAAGTTGTTTACAAAGTGTGAATTTTATACCGGGTGGCATGGACAAGCTCCGTTTGTCCGTGTTGAACTTGCGCAACGTTGTTTATAGATTGTTCATTCTGAAACGGGGATATACAAACAAGTGTACCTGTCGGAAGTATAAAACAATATGCAATATTGCAGAATCACGGACAAGCTCAGCATGTCCGTGCCACCCGGAGTATCACACGGCTTTGGCGTGAGCTAAAACAATCACACGGGATGCGATGTTTAAACCGCATTTCTTATCTATTTATCATTAAAGTAGTTATTTAAAAATTTGATGTACCCTGGGTGCGGCAGGGATGTCACATATTCTTGCCTGCTTTACCTGAGAACCAAGGAAAATCAAGGGTTAAAAGACTATTTTTCTTTTGGCATCACCATTGCTGCTAAGAAAACCAGAAATAATCAAAAGATTATTATGATGGAAAAGGGATTAGGCTATGGTGCTCGATCTTATACAGTACATATACAAACACCGAAATGCGAAAGATACCCTTGAGGGTATCATTCAATGGTGGATTTCAAATGAGCCACGGTTTAAGTGGAGAAAAAAGGAGGTTCAGGCAACTATCGATTTTCTGGTCGCAAAGGGATGGTTAATCGTCCGGTATGACCTGGTATCTCCCCAAAAGATTTATGCCGTCAATAGAGAACGGATGGAAGAAATGGAGGCATTTTTGGCTAAGTACGAAGGTGGAGAAATCAAGGAGACAACCACATAAAAAAGATTTCATCTCTCTAATTTACAAAACATTCGATAAGGGCAAACCCTGAGTGATCAGGGGACGCAAAGTAACAGGGTCTTTTGTAGGGGCGCAGAGCAATACACCCCTACACCTGACAAAAAGACAGCCTTACTGCCGAAGATAGGTTACATCAATCTTTGCAGTAAGGCTTTTTTGTTTTCAAAATAATTTATATTTTATTTTCCAGAAATTTTCATAAATGAATGGGGGTAAATTACGTGAAAAATCACATACATTTTTTAAAGGGTGAGGAAGGGGCAACCACGCTTGAGTATGGGTTGATGGCTGCTGCAATAACCGGTGTAATTATTACTATCATCATCGCTATCGTAGCTACGTTCAATACCAAATTCCTGACATGAACAAAAAGCTAGAAACCTTTCCGTAATGTAATGGACGGGCATAGGTGTTATCTGAATCAGTCTATATATCCCCTTTTTAAGAAAATATTTATGAATATCGTTGAGATAGCACCTATTTCATTTTTAACTGGCTACCCTTTCCTTCCATGCTTCTAAGGATTGGTTACCATACCTGTATGCAAGATTTCATGGACTCATTTTAGTATGTCGGGCTTATTCTTGGGTATTGCCCTTTTCATCCCTTTTTATTTCACGGTTTCAGGTTTGTACCTTAAACCCTCTGTTTGGCAAGTCCTTTTAAAATTCTTATTGAAGGAAAAGGGATATTTCGATGGTAAAAAAAGGCGCATCCTCATGTTGCTTAGGTATTGTAAAGGGTCAGTAAACAACCCTAAGCCTTTTTGGATGCGCCCTGAATAATTTACTTTATTGTACATTATAATCAATATTTCCGCAAAACGCAAATTGCTAGCTTTCTTATATTTTTTATACCCCCTAGAATAACGAAGTTTAAAGTATATCTGGGCTCAAAATGGCAATGGGTTTCACGAAACGATTATCATAAACATTTCAGGTTATCAGCAATTATTTATGTCGTTGTATTGAGAAAGGGGGAGAAATAGATGTTGAAGAGGCAAATAGGGATCTTGGTATGTGCGATGTTTCTCGGCTTTATTGTCATGATTTCCCATGCCAGCGCGTGGACAAACAACACCCTGGACAGTGCAGGTGATGTAGGTGAGTTTGGGGCTATAACAACGGGAACGTCCGGCGCCGCGTATATCAGTTATTATGATGGCACAAACGGTGACCTCAAGTATGCCACCAACGCCTCCGGCACATGGACGACCACCACACTGGAGAGTACGGGCGATCTAGGCAGGTGGACTTCCATAGACGTGGACACCTCAGGCGCTGCGTATATCAGCTATTACGACTTAACAAACCTGGACCTCAAGTACGCCACGAATGTCTCCGGTTCGTGGATATTCAATACCCTGGACAGCGCTGGCGCTGTCGGCCGGTTTACCAGCATAAAGGTAGCGCCAACCGGCGCTTCCCATATTAGTTATTATGACACGACAAACGGCAACCTCAAGTATGCCACCAACGTCTCCGGCACATGGACAGTCACCACAATAGACAGTCCTGATGACAGGGGCCAGTATACCTCCATAGATGTAAGTACTTCAGGCGCTGCTTATATCAGTTATTATGCTGTTTTAAACGGCAATCTCAAGTATGCTACTAATGTCTCCGGTACATGGGTAGACACCGTACTGGACAGTACGGGTGATGTAGGCCAGCACACCTCCATAGAGGTGGATACGACTGGCGCCGTTTATATCAGTTATTATGACGTTACAAACGGCGACCTCAAGTATGCCACCAACGTCTCCGGTTCCTGGATATACAATACCCTGGACAGTACGGGTGACGTAGGTCAGTATGCCGACATAGAGGTGGGTACGTCGGGCTCTGTTTATATCAGTTATTACGACCTCACAAACGGTGACCTCAAGTATGCCACCAACGCCTCCGGCACATGGACGACCACCACGGTAGATAGTAGTCCGGATGATGTAGGAGCTGACAGCACCATTTCCGTGGGGCTGTCGGGCGCTACCCATATCAATTATTATGATCGCACGAACCTGAACCTCAAATACACCCTCAACCCCACCCATATAGCAGTGACGGGAGATGCATCAGACATAACGGCAAGTGATGCGACATTCAATGGAACGGTAAATGCCAGCGGACTTGCCACGACGGCATTTTTTCAATATGGCACAGTAAGCAGTTCCTATACCGGCACGTCGACTTCGCAGGCAGTGAGCGGCATAAGCGACACAGCGGTAGGCATCGCAATTGGCGGCTTAAGCCCATCCACGATTTACTATTACCGTATCGTAGCGCAGAATTTTGTTGCTACGCTTAACGGGAGTGAGTTGTCATTCACCACATCCGAAGACGGTGGAGGCACACCAACGCCAACGCTTACGTCTACGCCTGGCACTCCGACACCAACCCCCACACCGGATACGCCTACACCAACGCCAACACCGACACCTTGCGAAGTAGCCGAAGTTGATGCAGTGCCAAAATATTTGAAATTGCGGACGAAGGCAAGCTCAAAAGAAACTGTAACGGTGACGTGCGAGGATGGCACTCCAAAGTCTGGGGTATCAGTATCAGCCGCGGTTAGTCATGGTAAGGAACAGGTGTCTGTTTCACCTGAACAAGCAGTTACGGGCCCAAGCGGTCAGGCGGTATTCACAATCACAGCGACGAAGAAGACCGGCAACGCAAAACTAATATTTGAAGCTGAAGGTTTGAGGGATAAAGTATCAGTAAAGGTAGAAAAGAATAAAGGAAAGGGTAAGGACCATGACCATGACGACCATGACGACCATGACGACGATGATGACCATGACCATGGGAAAAACCGTCGTCATTGAGCAAACCGTTTTTTACATAAAAAGGGAGGCAGAGAAAGCCCCCCTTTTTTATTTCTCTTTGCTACCAGTATGCTCGGTAAAAAAATGAATTATGCCTTCGGTGAATTTCCTCCCCTGTCCCCCCCCCAGTAAACTGGAGGATTATGGGGGGGGGGGATAATTGAAATTCCTTTACATTAAATTAGGCTGCCTTCGGCAGCGACTTTAAATCTCCCCTCTAAAAAGAGGGGCCGGGGGTGTGTTACGACATCATGTACACACCCCTTAATCCCATAAGGTAGGTCAACCGTCCTCGGTTGACATCATAATGACAAGCGGGGACGCTTGTCCTACCGATAGAGGGAATTACAAAAGTTTGAAATCCTGTACATGAACGATAGCCTGATAGGCCAGTTCAGGCCTATCAGGCTGCCTTTCTAACTTCCTCATCACGCCCCCCTTGGGGACCCTTTCTCTTTTTTCATCAGGCTAAGGAAGCCGTATCATGAATGGCAACATTCAAAGCGCTGGTACCTTTCATTGAACATACTCTTTCCCGACACATGTCTATTTCAAACGTTACCAATATTTTAAAAGAATTGTTTGCAGTGGTTTGTTTTATGGTATTATAGTAAAATTTTGTAAAAATTATATTCGAAAATACCCATGTCGTTATACGATGAAGATTGCCTTGGTGGTATATCAATTTATCAAGGAAAAGGGGGGGGTGGAGAGTTATGTGTGTAACGCATCCAAACAACTCCTTGATTACGGCTTTGACGTGCATATCTTTGCCCATAGATTTAGTCAAAATCAGGACAAGAGATTATGGTTTCATTATGTCCCGGCATTCACACTCTGGTCTCCATTAAAATACTGGACATTTGCCTTAAATGCCCCTAAGATTATTAAAAAATCCGGGATCGCATTCGATCTCATCCATGGATTCACCCAGACATTGTCTCAGGATATTTACCGTGTCGGCGGAGGATGCCACTGGGACTATATGATGCATACCTACCCCTTGATGCAATCAAGGCTTGGTAAGCTCCTCATGTGCCTGAATCCAAGGCATTTTTCCCTGTTGCTTTTAGAGAAAATTATTTTCAGGAAGAAATGTTATAAACAAATCACCTGCATCTCGGAACAATGCAAGAGAGAACTGATACACCATTACCAAGTGTCTCCCGGCGATGTTGACGTTATTTACAATGGCGTAGACATCGATGTATTTACTCCACAAAACAGAATAACCTACCGGGAGACGATAAGGGCTAAATATGCAATTGCGCCAGATGATGTGCTCTTGTTGTTTGTTGGTTCCGGATTTAAGAGAAAGGGGCTGAGACATGTTATCAATGCCTTATCCCTGATAAACACCTCTCAAAAAATGAAATTGCTCGTCGTGGGGAAAGGAAACGTCCGGGAATACCAGAGATTTGCCGGGAAAAAAGGCGTGTCTGACAAACTGGTCTTCGCCGGTGTATGCAAGAACATTCATGAAATATATGCAGGGGGAGACATTTTTATTTTCCCCAGTGAGTATGATGCCTTTGGCACAGCTTGTCTTGAAGCAATGGCGTCGGGACTTCCGGTCATTGTCAGTAAAGCAAGTGGCGCATCAGAAATTATTGTACACGGAGAAGATGGTTTCATCGTTAGCCATCCCATCGATGCAAAAGAAATAGCACAGTATATGCAGGCGCTTTTAAAAAAAGAAACGAGAGACCACATGGGTTCCGTTGCAAGGCAAAAAGCAGAAAGGTATTCCTTTCGGGCAAATATTGAAAAAACGCTTCAGATTTACCGAAAGGTAGCGGATAGTCATTCATAACCCGGGAATATATCAGAGTGCGTAGCACGGGTGGTTTAACCCCCGCCTGAGTCAGCCCTGTCAGGGTTTTAAACCCAGACAGGGTTAATTGCTCAAAATGGTAAAGAACCAACAGGGAAAACGGGCAAACGGAAAAATCCCAAAGGGATGACATGATTATAGAAAAAAACACGTAATGGTTGTTGGCAAAAGTACGCTGAATAGTTACAAATTATCTTAAGAAGACACTAATTCTCATGGTGTGTACCCGTTATAGAAGAAATGGCATTCGATGGTTGGTAAACAGCATATCGCCGGATGTACTCAGAGAGATATTTGATGCTATTCACAAAAATAACCATGGTGAGGTCGTACACATGGGGTATAATAAAAAAGTATTACGATACACCCATCATGGAGAGTCTTTTTACATAAAGCAATACACGACAAAGAATTATCTGGAAGGCGTTAAATCATGGTTTTCATTATCAAAGGCACACAAGGAATGGACTTATAGTCACCGGTTGCAGAAGAGTCAGTTGCTTACCGCAGAACCGGTTGCCATTGGAGAAAAGAGGCGCTTTGGAATGCTGAAGGATTGTTATATTATCTCAAAGGCAATACCAAACAGCATGACGGTAAAGGAATCATTAATTGCCATCCAACAATCACCCGCATACGCATTACCAAAGAGGAGGTTCCTGAACCATCTTATCTCTTATGTCAAAACGGTGCATGATCTCGGTGTTTTCCACGGAGAACTCCATGCTGAAAATATACTCGTAGATACCGATAATCCTGCATCCTTTTATTTATTAGATGTCGGACGTGCCGTATTTAAGAAGAGGCCGCCCTTATCTTTCAGGATCCATGAGCTATCAAGATTATTGTATTCCATCATAGATACCTGTGCCAATGATGAAATAACAGAACAGATAGATACCTATGCAGACCAACTGCTGCCTTACAAAGACAAGGGAATTTTTCGCAAGATTGTCTTGAAAGAAATGTATAACATTAAACACCGGCTTTGGCAGAGCAGGACCAGGAAATGTTTAAAGACAAATACTATCTTCAAGGTCACTGCCTATCACAAGTATACCGTAAACATGCGGAATGAATGGGATGTTGGCACGCTGGCGGACTTGATCGGCAAACATATGATTTCCTTTCAGGCACCATCCGATACGATGGTAAAATCATCTGCAAAAACAGGCATTACGCGTATCCCGGTATCTCACGAAGGCATCACAAGTGTATGCATCAAAGAGTACCGGTATCCATCCGCCTTGAAAAGATTTTTCTGTTCCTTCCGCAATTCCCCTGCACGCAGGGCATGGCTCGCTGCGCATGGTTTGATGGCATTACATTTCCGAACCCCAAAACCGATTGCATTACTCGAGGAAAAACGATTCACAAGGATCAAAAAAAGCTTTATCATCATGGAAGATATTTCCCATTGCCTGCCATGCAACAAATATGTCAGTGAAAATTTTAGTGCTCCTTATGATAAAACTATTCCGGGAAAGAAAAAAAGGTTTATTTCCCGTTTTGCAATGTCCTTTAAGCATCTGCACGACTCAGGCACCTATCATAGTGATTTAAAGGCTAATAATATCATGATAATGGAATTGCCGGATGCCTGGGATTTTTTTTACTTGGATCTGGATCGGGTATCCTTTCAAAAAAAAATACCCATGAAAAAAAAGGTGAAAAATTTATCGCAATTAAATGCATCTATTCCTCATTGTATTACCTACACCGACAGATTAAGATTTTATCAGGCATATGCAGGCATTAAAGATTTTACCACGGCAGACAAACAGATATTACGAGCAATTGTCCGGTTAAGCATACGGCGAAGACATGTATGGAACCCGAATCCACCCATTTCACAATGATATTTTTTTGCAGCATGGGGATAATGACTTGTGGTATAGTGTTCGTAATTTTTCCTGTTTTTCGTCATCGTGCATCTTTCGTTAGTAAGAAAGGACCTTCAGTATGGGCTTAAAGACGTTGCTCGGAATTAAGAAATACCAATGGGAAAAATCGGCGAAGAAATTTATTGCCAAGGCAAAAAAGACTTTCCCCCAATATCCCTGGGAAAATTTCTTGCGAATTTCCGAGCATTTCCGGGGAAGAGAATTATCCTCATTGCCGGAACGTGCTTTCTTATTTCGTTTGTCTCACGATCTTCCCTTGGACGCAAAAGTTGTAGAAATTGGCAGTTGGATAGGCGCATCGTCCTGCCTCCTGGCATCAGGATTGAAAGGCACAAAGGCGAAGATGTATGCAATTGACAATTTCAAGGGAAATGCCAGCGACTGTTCCGCCAGCATCAGGTACCGGGAGAGAATGACGAAGTTGAAAACCGACACGACAAAAGCAATCTTTGATAAGAATATTGCTTACTTTAACTTAGAAAACCGGGTTACCGCCATCGTTCATGATTCTCTTCAGGCTGCAAAGAGTTTTTGTGAACCGCTTCATTCTGTAGACCTTGTGTTTATTGACGGCGACCACTCGGAAGAAGCTACAAAAAACGATATCACCCTGTGGTTCCCTTTTGTTAAACCTGGCGGGATTATGGTATTCCATGATTTTACATCAAATCACGGCGTACCACAGGCAATCTGGTGGGCAGTAAAGCAATCGTATTTCTCTGAACTCGTCGGAATTTATGGATCAACCATTGCGTTTAGGGTTTGCTGATCTGCCTTTCACCGTACGGTTATAACCGGAAAGAGGCCGTATTGCCCGCGGAAAGGATATTCCCGAACAAGACAGATCAATACAATTCATTGTTTCAACCAATGGAAATGAAAAAGGTTTATTTTCTTATACAGGAATGGAACCACCCTGCCAGCAGATACAGGGTATTACAATACGTTCCTTATCTAAAAGAATCGCACATCGACACCAGGGTTGCACTCTTTCCGGGTTCTTTCTGCCAGTGGATGAAACTCTTTTCTGAACTCAAAGGGTATGATACGGTGTTTGTCCAGAAGAAACGGTTGTGGCGCTGGCAACTCTGGTATCTGAAAAGGAAGCACATCAGGATTATCTATGACTTCGATGACGCTATTATGTTTAAAAGTCCCGTAGATGGCGGTGGCCGGTCGTTTAAACGGCAAAGGACATTTGCGAGAATGGTACGGTACAGTGATCGGGTTATCGCTGGAAATCAGTATCTGAAATCACAAGCGTTACCCTATAATAAAAATGTCGCTATCCTGCCAACGGCAATCGATACAACCAGGTATACAACAAAAGATTATCGCAAAAACAAAGAGAAAATTACCGTTGGATGGATAGGAAGCAGGTCTTCGCTCCCATTCTTAAAGGAGTTAACCCCGGCCTTTGATCAATTAGCAAGTCAATATACCTCTGTGGAGCTAAAGATTATCTGTAACGATTTTTTTGAGTGCAGGAAAATGCCCGTTATGAAAAAAATGTGGGCGCTGGAGGATGAGAATGCCGACCTGCAGGATATTGACATTGGTCTTGCGCCTTTGCCAAATCACGAATGGACAAAAGGCAAATGTGCAACAAAGTTGCTGCAATATCTCTCTGTGGGAATTCCTGTTGTCTGTTCTCCCGTGGGGGTGCATAATGAGATGATAAAAGAAGGGGTGAACGGCTTGTTTGCAGCCTCCACACAAGAATGGATCGAAAAGTTGGACCTTCTCATAAAGGACAAGGCCCTTCGGGAACGAATCGGAGCGGAAGGGAAGAAAACGGTGGAATCTTCATATTCCCTGAAAGCAAACCTGCCGAAATTTATCAATATCATACAAGGGCTTTGACCGTAAATCAGTGCTTCTCAAGGTATAACCATGAATAGCAATTATCCCTTAGTTAGTGTAATATTACCCACCTATAACTGTGCCCGTTTCTTGCCGGAATCCGTGGGATCAGTCTTATCACAGACTTATCACCCGTACGAGATTATGGTAATCGATGATGGATCAACAGATAATACAAAAGAAGTCTTACAACCGTTTATGTCACGGCTAAAGTATCTTCCTTTAGAACAAAATAAGGGATTGCCTACGGCAAGAAATACCGGCATCCAGGCAGCTCAAGGAGCGTATATAGCCTTTATCGATGCGGACGACCTTTGGTTTCCGGAAAAACTACAGGCAGATATTGAGTATTTCTCCCAGCACCCCGACACCAGCATGGTATATTCAAAGCATCTCAATATCGATGAAAAGGGGGGGGTATTCGATGGAGCCGTGAAGAAACGATTGCCATCCGGCAACATCTTTGTTCAACTTTTTTCTGAACAGAATTTTATCATTTCGTCATCCGTAGTGGTGCGAAAAGAGGTATTTGAAACAACGGGTTTATTCGATGAACAACTTTTTAATTGCCAGGACTGGGATATGTGGTTACGGATTGCCTTCTCTTTTAAGGTTGCAGGAATCAATAAACCGCTGGTGAAATACCGGCACAATCCACGTTCGCTGAGCAAGAACCGGGAAAACGTCTTGAAATATCAAAAACAGGTTATCGACAAAACCTACGCAGCATTCAAAGACACGATGGGTGGAATAAGTGAAAAACTTTACCAAAGGCGGCTTGCTTCACATTATGCGAAGGCTGGTCGATATTATTTGCGAATAGGAAATAAACGCCTGGCAAATGAAAATTTCCGTCTGTCTTTGAAACATGAGCCATTCAATTTTAGAACTCTACGATACTATTTTAAATTCTGGTGACCTCCTGTAGCACAGATATTCCAGGTATGACAAATTATCATTTTCCCCGCATTTGCAGCAAGAAAATACAGAATGGTTAAAACAGATAAAAAAAGGGGAGGGGGGTGGCGGAAACATCCTCTCCCTTATTTTTTGAATAAGAAAATCCGCGGCCTCATTATGAGGACGATAAACTTGTTCCTGTGTGAGGTAAGGAAGGAACAAGGCGCTCTTCCAAAAGAGCAAATAAAAAAGATCTTGTTGGTGCGTGCTAACTTTCGTATGGGCAATGTCATCCTTGCTACACCATCCATATTTATATTCCGGGAAAATTTTCCTCATGCTATTATTGACTTTGCAGGGTATCCTGTATCGGGATTGCTTTATAAATATCTGCCAGTTGATCACCACTATAGCATAACCCGTAGTTTCCCCGGTATTTTATGGGCATATTTCTCTCTCTTATACAAAATGAGATCTATGAAATATGATCTGGCGGTTGATGTGAGCTGTTCACAGTCAATGACGAGTTCATTTATTGTGGGATTTTCCGGGGCGCGCTTTCGCGCCGGTGCTCGGGGAAAATGGGACCGCTGGTTTAACATTTCCATTCCACGGCCGTCGGAAATCAACAAATATAAGGTACTCCCCCTGTTTTTACATGACATGGGAATGGAAACCCATCAGGTAGTTCCGCAACTGACACTGTCTCCCGAAGAAAAAGAAGATGGGAGAAGGAGAATACATGCCCTGACGGGAGTGAATCAGGCTCCTGTTATTGGGGTTTTTATCGGAGGCAGGAAATCAAAAGGGAAAAAATGGCCTGCGGAAAATTTCCTGAAACTGATTACCGCTCTTCGCGCTCAGGAAATAAACATCATCGTTTTTTTTGGGCCCGACGAGAAAAGATTGATGGGATTTTTTGAACAATCACTGGGGAAAGGTATTCCCCTCGTCTTTGAGCCTTCCTTGAGGGCATTTGCTTCCATGGTTTCACATTGTAAGCTCTTTATTGCCTGCGATAGCGGCCCAATGCACCTTTCCTGTGCATTAGGCGTACGTACGATTGCACTTTTTTTTAAACGTAATTTTAATCGCTGGGGCCCTCCGCCTGATATGGCACGCATCATTTACCATCCCGAAGGAATCCTGGTGGAAGATGTTTTGAATGTGACTGTTGCAGAATTATGTAACGTCCCGTCATCTTAATTTCTCTTTTTTATCCTTTTGTTATGATTGCCCTGAATTTTATCATTGTAAACTGGAATACCAGACAATTATTACTCGACTGCATACGTTCCATTTATGCGACCGTCATTGACCTGAATTACCAAATATACGTCGTCGACAATGGTTCTCAGGATGACAGTGTGAAGGCGGTGCGTGAGCAATTTCCTCAGGTGCTTGTGATAGAAAACCGGGAAAACAGGGGGTTCGCTGCTGCCGTGAACCAGGCATTGGAAAACAATATTACCACCTGTAGGTATAGCATATTACTCAATACCGATACGCTCTTAGAGAAAGATGCCATATCGGTAATGTATTCATTCATGGAACAGCATAAAGACGCTGGAATTGCTGGCGCACAATTGCAAAAACCTGACGGCACAAGGCAGCATAGTTATGACAATCATCCTACCCTGGCAACGGAGCTTTTTAACAAAAGTTTATTGCGATGGCTCTTTCCCAAAAAATATCCCAGTAAAAAGATACTGGCGGCACAACCTATCGAGGTAGAATCAGTTATTGGGGCGTGCATGATGATAAAGAACAAGGCAATAGAGGATGTTGGGACCTTGGATGAAGATTACTTCTTTTTTCTTGAGGAAACCGATTGGTGCTATCGCATGCAAAAGGCAGGCTGGAAGGTGTATCATATACCGGACGCCAGGGTCGTTCACCTGGGAGGGCAAAGCAAGAAAAAGGCGCCCTGGCAATCTCAGGTGGAGTATTGCCGCTCCCTGTATACCTTTTTTAAAAAACACAGAACCACCCTTTCGTATGTCACGCTCAGGATAGTATATGTAGTAAAGATTATTTTCAATGTAACGGTAAACCTTATAGGTAATGCACTCGTATTGTTTCTCAATCATAAATTACGTTACCGGCTATCAATCTACCTCAGGCTTTTTTTGTGGCACCTTGTATTATGCCCTGACCGGATGGGTCTGAAACCGGTAAAAAAAGAGAAGACAGGAGAACCTTTCTCGATAATTCATCATGCATAAACATATTACCCCTTACACAAGCCTCATCTCAGAATACGCCTTCATTGCCTATTTCTTTGTTCTCTCTTTTTTCCCCTTCAGTGCAGATATCATCAAACTCCTGTGCCTTTTGACGATGATCGGGTGCTGGATAGCAAGCATGTTCCAGGAAAAAAAGATGCTGTTTACAAAAACGGCGCTCACGTTTCCTATCCTTTCATTCCTCCTATGTTCCTTGCTATCGTCATTCCATTCGGCACAGATCGTAAATTGCCTCGGAACAATCATGCATGATTATCTTGCATACGGTACGATCTTTTTTTGTATGGTGAACACTATTCATAGCCAGGAACAGGTACAGCGCATCGTGAAAGCCATGCTTATTACCTGTGGTTTCGTATGTTTATATGGGTTGTATGGGTATTATGCCGGAATTGCTGTCCGCGACGGGCGGCTTGTGGCCACCTTTGAATATCATTCCCGCATCGCAAAATATATTGCGCTCTTCCTGCCGGTTGCACTCTGCTTATTTTTCTCTTGCAAAAACAGGGCAGCCCGTTTCTACCTGGCCTGCCTCATGCTTGTGTGCAGTTTTTCCCTCATCTTAACCATGAACAGAACGAGCTGGGTATCCATTTTCGTTGCCATTGCTATTCTTGGTTTTGCCCTGCAAAAGAAGTATCTGTTGTTTCTGCTGATTGGCGTCTGCACACTCCTTTTCTTCCTTCTGCCGGCAAAATTTATCACGCAAGCAAAAACCATCACCCAGGTTAATCAATTTTTTACCTCTGAAAAAATCCTGGGAGAGCGGCTGCTCTGCTGGAAGGCGGCAATTGCCATAATTCAGGACCATCCATGGTTAGGCATCGGTCCCGGCAAAAAGAATTTCCGGAGCACCTATCAGCAATATGCCGAAGCGGTAAGGAATAAAGAAACACCCCGGGAAAAAGAACCTGTCCACGAACAGGATCAAAACAGAAAACGCAAGAGAAAGATTCACACAGAGGATATTGAAAGGCTATCCCATGCCCATAATATCTTTTTGCATATATGGGTGGAAAGTGGCATATTCGGGTTGTTGTCATTCCTCTGGATGTTCACAACGGTATTTTATGCGGCAATACAATCGTGGCGGCTTTCAAAAGCAGGATATGAAAAGGGACTTTTGCTGGGTATTGTTGCTGGTCTCGTTTCCATCTTCTCACACGGCTTGACGGACAGCTTCTGGAAAAAACCAGACGCATTATTTCTTTGGTATCTCATAGGGATATTATTTGTTATTCGTACATCAAAACTGCAGCCAAACGATCTCCCGCTCAAATGAAGGTATCCATTATCCTGGTAAATTACAATTCCGCTGCCCTGATCCGGCAATGCCTGAGATCGGTTTGCGAACACACAAAGGAAATTCCCTTCGAGGTCATTGTTGTTGATAATGCCTCTACCGACAACAGCAGGCAGATCGTCAGTTCAGAATTTTCCACCGTACGCCTTATCGAAAGTCCGGTAAATCTTGGATTTAGCCGTGGAAATAATCTTGGCGCCAGCGGAGCAAAAGGCAGGTATCTCTTATTCCTCAACACAGACACCCTTCTCATTGAAAATTCAATCAGGATGTTAGCGGAATATCTTGACGAACATCCGGGGGTTGGCGCAATTGGCCCCAGGCTCCTTTTTGAGGACAGATATTTTCAACTTTCAGCAGGACGGCTTCCCAATCTTTTGAGAGAAGGTATTGATAAAATCGTGCATTCCCTTGCCCGGAAGTGGCGTAAGGGAGTATGTCCTCTCCTGGAACTCAGGCATAACACCACGAAGGCGGTTGGCTGGTTAACCGGTGCATGCCTGATGGTTCGCCAAAACGCTTTTTCACAGGTTAATGGCTTTGATGAAAATATTTTCATGTACTTCGAAGACAAAGACCTCTGCAAACGGATCAATGCATCCGGATGGCAAATCATCTACTATCCGTCAACATCCGTTATCCACTTACTCGCGGGAAGCTCCGTGAATGTTGATAAACAAAAAATCAATGAACTTTATCGCACCAGCCAGATTTACTACTATCGTAAACACAAAGGGAAATTACAGGCTGAAATGGTCCGATGGTATCTCCGCATAACGGGAAAACTGCGATGCCGGTAAAGAAGATCCGCGTTTTAGAGATGATTGATGATGCCAGTATCGGGGGCGGTCAGGTCCATGTGTTGATGCTCGCAAAACATCTTAGCCGCGAAACATTCGAGGTCAGTATCGCATGCGCGGGACAGGGTTTCCTGGCAGATGAAGCCAGGGAATTGGGCATTGAAGTGATCCCCGTCTCCATGGATAATCGTATCCGGTTCAAAACCTTCCGCGATGTCATCCGGATATTTCGCACGTCAGATTTTGATATCGTCCACACCCATGGCGGTACCGCCGGTTTTTGGGGACGCATCGGGTCACTTTTCGCCGGTAAACCCATCGGTCGTATCCATAGCTACCATGGCATGCATTACCTGACGAAAAATTATTCATTCCCCCGACGGTTGCGCATGATGGATCAACTCCTGCTTTCCCTGACAGACAAGGTCATTTGCGTCTGCCTGTCCGATTACCGGAAAGGATTGGCTGCAGGTATCGTAAGTAAAAAGAAGGGTGTTATCATCCACTATGGTATTGAAAAAGAAAGGTTCCAGACCTCCGGACACAGGGAGGCACTGAGAAACAAATACGGACTGGACGAATCTGACTTGATATTTGGAAACGTCGGGCGTCTCCACGTGCAAAAGGGTCAACGCTACCTCCTTGAGGCATTTCAATTAGTTAAAAATAGGCACTCACACACCCGGTTATGGATTATCGGGGAGGGAGAACTGAAGGATGAGTTAGAGAAGCTGTCGCAAGACTTAGGGATCCATGAATCGGTTCACTTTTTGGGTGCAAGGACGGATGTCCATGAGCTTTTGTCCGCCATTGATATCTTTATTTTACCCTCTCTGTGGGAGGGGCAACCCATATCAATTATGGAGGCAGGCGCTGCCGGAAAACCCGTAATTGCCACAAACATTGATGGCATTGCAGACCTTTTGGATAACGAAAAAAACGCACTCTTGGTGCCGGTAAAAGACGCCCATAGCCTCGCAATGGCCATGATGAGGCTCATCGAAGATGCCGGATTGCGAAACCGCCTCTCTGCGGCAATACAAGCTACCATATCCGAAAGTTTTACCGTTGAAAACATGGCGAAGAACATGGGAGACCTTTATCGGGAGACCCTCCATCCCGGCTTCGGAAAGGGTAGCAGTCAATTTTAAAAATTAGTAACAATTTAACTTTTTGAAAAACCCGTACATTTAAGTGTAATAAACACAGAACAAAATGCGTAGCGCGTGTGTTGTCCCCCGCTGGCGGGGGTTAGGGGGTGGATTTCCCCCGCCAAATGCCGACCACGCTTGTCCTCGACTACGATCGGGGAAGGGATCGGCGCTACATTTTTCAAAAAACTAAATTGTAGGTTTAGGAATTTCAAAATTGCGGTTGTAGAGCGACGAGCCTCGTCGCTTTACATTGAAAAGCAGTACGCCGAATATCGAATATCGAACAAGGAATGTTGAATGATGAAGCAGGGACACGGAGCACCGTGTCCCTGCTAAATTCCTTGTTCTGCGGTTCGATGTTCTCTTTAAATAAGTCGCCGGAGACCTGATTAAATGTACAGGAATTTCAATTACCCCCCATAATCCCCCCGTAAACGGGGGGACACAGGGGGGTGGCCACAAACAAAGTCGCCGAAGGCCTAATTTAATCGTGTAGGAGCTCACCGATACAAAGCCACGAAGAGCCCTGCGAAAAATATCATCGCTTCCTCCGGTTAATACGCCGCTCTCCGGCTATAATTTTCATCGGGAAAAAAACAGATGCAAACTTTTGCGCACGGCCAGGGAAAAAACCCGTATTCCCCTGGAGAGAAAAGACATTCGTTGCTTGAAACAAAGCCCAAAACACCTTTGTTTGAGATGTCTCGCAGTGCCATGTATTTTGGCGAAAGACAACGCACCCACCGCAATCAACCACCCCAACACCTGCCACACGAGAGTATCGAAACGCACATGCCGATCCCCCCTTTTCACGGCAAGCACCCTGCCAACAATCTGGTTATCGCTCAGGGGATCGTCAAAATAAGGGACGTTATCTCCTTTCGTGACGAGGCGGTATCCGGCATCAGTTCTCCCGATACTCAGCACCCGATGGGCAATCAGCACGCCTTCAAGCCGGAAGACAATCACGTCACCACGGCGTATACCCGCGCATCCGAGTGACACTAACACCTGGTCACCTTCACGGATGATGGGATACATACTTCTGCCGGTAACAGAAACATAGTGCTGTCCTTTTGCCTTACGCCACAGGTCAAGCACCGCTTCCATGACAGGAGGTTGCATATTCTTCTGACCGGTATTCTGCATAAGCATCGTAAAGATATCGTTCTCTTATTTTGTTTGTAACCATGTAATACCTTAAAAAAGGTAGCGCCGATCCTTTATGGTCGGCCAACCATCCAACAAACACGACACAACACCCATCCCTCGTGATTATTCCGGCGGGGTAATGCCAGGCTCAAATTGTCGCACACGCCAGGCGGGGGACAAGCCGCCCGCGCTACGATATGCCTTCGCAAATCCGAAATCCGACATACGAAATCCGAAATCTGTGATGAGCGGAATCAAACCATCTGTCATCTGACAACTGGCAACTGGCAACTGGTATCTATTTTTTCACCTTCACCTTTTCCGGCCCGTGCATCGTGCTTACGCCATGTGTGTCCACGTCTTCCAGATTGTAATAATACGTACCTCTGGCCGGCGGCGTATCCTCATAGTGGTAACTGGCACCGGCAGTGGCATCTCCTTGAGCCGGAATGAGCGTGTCGTTGATCTTTTTATAGTTGCCATCCCTGAGCCTGGAACGGTAGAGGTTGAAGCCGCCATTATCCACCTCCGTGGCCGTTTCCCATGCAAGGGTCACCGTGCCGTCTTCATTTGCCTCACCTGTAAAAGATAGCAGTTCTACATATGTGGGATTGCCAGACTGATACCGCACTACGGCAAAATCATAATTGCCGCTAATATTGCTATATCCTGCGACCACGATCTTGCCGTCCGACTGGATCGCCACGCCATTCGCCTGATCCTCACCACTTCCGATAGCCGTGGTAACCTTGCCGTCGGTGTCAAAGGTCGTATCGAGCGAGCCGTTCGTATTGTAACGCACTACGGCAAAATCAAAGTTGACGCCATTCGAGCTATGCCCTGCGACCACGATCTTGCCGTCCGACTGGATCGCCACGCCATTCGCATAATCAGAACTGCTGATATCCGTGGTAACCTTGCCGTCTGTGTCAAAGCCCGTATCGGGCGAGCCGTCCGTATTGTAACGCACTACGGCAACATCATAATTGCCGCTAATAATGCTATATCCAGCGACCACGATCTTGCCGTCCGACTGGATCGCCACGCCATACGCAAAATCATGACTGCTTCCGATATCCGTGGTAACCTTGCCGTCTGTGTCAAAGGTCGTATCGAGCGAGCCGTCCGTATTGTAACGCACTACGGCAAAATCATAAGTGGCGCCATTCAAGCTCCTTCCTGCGACCACGATCTTGCCGTCCGACTGGATCGCCACGCCATACGCAAAATCATTACCACTTCCGATAGCCGTGGTAACCTTGCCGTCTGTGTCAAAGCTCGCATCGGGCGTTCCATCCGTATTGTAACGCACTACGGCAAAATCATAATTGTCGTTAATAATCCTATATCCTGCGACCACGATCTTGCCGTCCGACTGGATCGCCACGCCATTCGCCCGATCCTCACCACTTCCGATAGCCGTGGTAACCTTCCCGTCGGTGTCAAAGCTCGCATCGGGCGTTCCATCCGTATTGTAACGCACTATGGCAAAATCATCATTGACGCCATTCCAGCTCCTTCCAGCGACCACGATCTTGCCGTCCGACTGGATCGCCACGCCATACGCCTGATCCTCACCACTTCCGATAGCCGTGGTAACCTTGCCGTCTCCGTCAAAGGTTGTATCCAGGTCACCATCCGCTGCAAATGTTGTCGCTTGCGATATAAAACCCATCACTGCAAAACAAAATGTACATATAATCCTTCTTAGTGTCATCTCGTTACCCCCCTTTCTTAAAGTTAATTCATACTATTATCCATCAACTTCTTGTTTTTGTAACAATTTAGCTTTTTGAAAAGCCCGTACATTTATGTGTGATCAATACAAAACGGAATACGTAGCGCGGGTGGTTCATCCCCCGCCCAATGCCGACCGCGCTACGATATGCCTTCTCAAATCCGACATCCGAAATCCGAAATCTGTGATGAGCGAAGCCGAACCACCTGATATCTGGCATCTGTCCCCTGGCCTCTGTCATTGCGAGGGCGATAGCCCGAAGCAATCTCTATGGTCTGGATTGCTTCGCTTCGCTCGCAATGACAACGTTCTTTTTATGTTTACTATAATAATTAATAACGTAGCGCCGATCCTTCATGGTCGGCCAACCATGCACACAACACCCGCAAGGCAACCCCAATCCCCCGTTGTCGCCCCAAATGGCGGGGGATGAACCGCCCGCGCTACGATATGCCTTCTCAAATCCGAAATCCGACATCCGAAATCCGAAATCTGTGGTAAGCGAAGCTGAACCATCGGGCATCTGACACCTGGCAACTGACAACTAACAACTGGTATCTGTCATCTACTTCCTCACCCTTACCTTCTCCGGCCCGTGCATCGCGGGTTCACTTTGTTACTCGATTCTATGTTATTGTGCTTGACTTCTCAAAAAACCGACCATAGAATTACTTTTATATAAAATTCCTTACCCGATTGGGCTTGACAAAGGACGGTATTTACACTAAAAGTAAATTCATGCAAAAATTAGTATTTAATATAATTTTTTCAAAAAGGGACAATTCCCATGAAGCCGACAGTTTTACATGGCACTATTGATATGCTCCATAAGATTGAAACTATTGAGAAAGAGATTATGGATTTAAAGTTAACCGTTCTCAAGGAACTTACTCCAACTGGCAAAAAAGTTATATCGCTCAAGGGTATTCTCAAAGGGGTGGATATTACCGATGGAGAGGTAACTTTCGCGAAGAAGTCCTTGTATAGCAAAATAGAAATATAAAGGTTTTATGAACTTTATAACGGATACACACGCCCTTCTCTGGTGGTTTACAGACAGTCCTAAAATAAGTCCAAAGGCATCAGCGGCCTTTGAAAAATGTGAAAAAGGTGAGAATGTAATCTTTGTGCCTTCAATTGTCATTGCAGAGGCATTGAGCATCTTTGAAAAAAAACGCATCTCTTTTAACTTTAAGAAACTCTTTAAAGAAATACATGATAGTGAAAATTTTACGCTCATAGCGCTTGATTATCCCATTCTCCAGAAGATGATTACTCTGGAAGACATCACTGAACTTCACGATAAAATAATCGTCTCAACCGCAAAATATCTCAGCCTTCCCATAATCACCAAAGACGAAACTCTTCACAAGCTCCCCAATATAAAAACCATCTGGTAATAAATACTTTGTTGCCCACCAATAATTTTACTCTACGCATCCTCATGCGGTTTTAGGTTTTTAACCATGACTCAGGTGTTTTACAATGGTAACGCCGCAATAAAAATACAAATTATCGTAAATCCCGAATCGTAAATTCTACATCTTGTGGGGGACAAGCCACCCGCGCTACGCGATGCCTTCTCAAATCCGACATCCGACATCCGACATCCGAATTCCGAATTCCGAAATCCAAACTCCGAACCCTATCTCACGGTGCCGCTTCTATGGTAAACGGGGCGTCCGAAGTATCCTTGCCCTTTTTCCTGCCGGAGGCATCATATCCTATCACCTGGATGAGGCACTTATTCTTATCTTTTGTCAGGACGGGCACCTTCCAGTCGTAACTCGTACCTTCCACGTTTTTCGCTATCTTTTTCCACGAATTTCCCTTATTCAGAGAATATTTTACGGTAAATTTCACCATATCCTGTGGTGCCGTCCACTGAATGGTATACGTGGACCCTGCGGTTACTATTTCACCCCCGTTCGGCACGTTCACCGATAATGATGCCTCGTCAGAAACGCCAAGCCGCGTAAGCGGATCGCCAAAAAGCACAAAGGTTTCCACCAATTCACCCCAGGTTTTGCTCTTGGCATAGGTGGAAATCTTGGCATTGGTCGTGGCAGCGCCAAGACCGTACAGGTTATACTGGAAGAAATCTTCATACAATTCGCCGATGAGTATCCGGTGACCGGACGTGTAACTCAGGGCGGTAGGCGCCCAGACGGCTATCGCCCCATCTTCTTTCAGCAGTTGAAACTGCTCGGCAACGGATATTTGAGGGTTTGTGCCCGTAAAAAACCCATTGAGGCAATTCGCCGTCGTCACCATGGTCAGCTTGTTCGTGTTGTTTAATGATGTGATGTCGGAAGTGCCAAAAATACTTTTATCATTATTGTCCCATAATCCCCACCGGTTCACAGCGCCATGACCCGTATAGTTCGTGAGCAGGCTTCCCTTATCGATGTAACCGATAATATCCTTTGTCGGATTCCCTGAGGAATAGGCGCTTACGTATACCTTATTTGCCGTGTAGTCATCGGGCAATAAACCGGCAAGCTGCTCCGACATCTCTTCAAATGAAGCATCGTCATCGTCTGCCACCAGCAGTGCATTCCTGTTCCATGGCGCCTTTGGGGGATTCTTTTCATATGAAATAATCTTGTCGACAACGTCCGCAGCCTCTGATTTTGTCTGCACACTGAGCCGGCCAAGATACATATCGGGAAGGATATCATCTCCGCTCACCAGGACAAACCAGTTATCTGATGGCGTTTCTCCCAGGATGTCCGTCTCAATATTCTGGGATGGCACATAGTTTAACGTGCCGGTTTTATAAAGATCCCGAAAATCCTGACAGGCGTCGCCCACCAACAGGACATATGCGGGCGTCGGTGTAATCCAGTTGTTGTACGTGTAGGTCAAAAAGTCCCGGATAGCCTGTGGATGGAAGATGCCATCGTTAAATTCGTCATAAATATCCCCAACCTTGACCACAGCCACGTTCCAGCCGGCTTCACTCCGGTAGTCAGCAAGCTTCTGAGCGCTGCTATAAAAATCCTCGTGGGTAATGATGAGATAATCCGCCCTGTTGCCTGCAGATTTCCAGGATGAAGGCTCATCGCTTTCGATGCTGGCTGCCGATTTATACCGTGAAGACGTCAGCGCCAGATACTGCGTTCCTGTCTGGGCATCGTCCTCGAATTGCAGCGTATAGGTATTCCCTTTGGACAAGACATTGGTATTGGCAACGAGCGCCACGCTGGTGGGATCCGTCACGTCGAAGACCGCTATAGCATTACTGCCGAAACCGGCAACCTCAAATTGAAACGTGCCTTGTGCCGGCGCGCCGAACAGCAGTTCGTCATCCTCTGCCACATAGGTATCCAGATAGTCGATTTCGATCCAATTCATAAAAACCTGTTCCACCGTAGCGCCGGTATCGCCTGGCAGCTCCAGGCGCACCGCATTCGTTCCCTCATGCAGCGCCGGATGTAACACCGTTGTTGTGTGGTCATGGATAATCTGACCATCCCACGTCTGGTCATCCACTTCCGCGCCATTCAGATATATTTTTGTATGGTGGTCGGGATTTACGTCCTGAATCCCGGTACGCCCCTTTAATCTCACCCTTACGGTTGCCGTACCGGCCGCCTTTGAGATATGATTCAGACTCAGGGAATAGTCCACTGAAGCCGGCGCAGTAAGCTGATAGTCCCAGAACCAATGGTCCTCACTCCCGCCGTTAGGCATCGTTTGCCAATATTCACTGTCTCTCTCCGCATGCACGGTCGCAGGAAAGTATTCCGGAATAACGGCCTTTCCCGAAAGTGCGCCATCCACGGTACCCATGCGCTTGCCGGCGCCGCTACCGGCGGTCAGCCAGTAAATATTTTTCGTTGTGTAAATATCCTTGTTTGCGATGCCATAAAACAGGATGAAATCGTCCGTATTGAATACACCGTCATCCTCGCCGGATACAAGAATGGGAATTTCAGCGCCGCGGTTGCTTATTTTAATTGTCCGGGGGTCTGTATTTTTAAGATTCAGCCCGGCACCGGAAAGATCATGATAGTCAAGCCGGTAGATACCGTCTTCGGTAACACCAATTTTAATAGCCGTTCCGTCGCTGCTTTTCTCAATAACGTCTTTACCTTCAGCCGCCGGATCCGTGTGCGGTATTTCAGGAGCAGATACCGGACGCTTCAGGACGTCGTAATTTAAAAGAAGGCTTTTTAACATCTCTTCGTAGGCAGGACTGGTTCCTGGCGTCTTACGGGACGACGACACCTGCCGGGCATCCCATGCAATCTTTACCAGGATACGCCGGTAAAAACGCACCGTGCCTTCAACCGGATTATACTGCACCGGATAAAATTGCACCTGAGCCACAGCCTGATCGCGCAGGTATCCCCTGTAACCGATACCCGCAATTGCTTCGGGATAAAAGGCATTGGTCTGGTAAATATCCCCGTCTGTGAGAAAGGTTTTCTCTATACCCCCTTCATGGAAATCGTTCAGATTATTTCCCATAACCTTCCACCCCGGCGCCGGTGGCAGGCGATACCCGTACACCGACTCAAAGCTGGCGTCTATAACGTGCAGGGAAACGCCGTCAATGGCCGGAATCCCTATCAATGCGCCGCTCACAGGCACCTGGGGTTTGCCCGGTCTGTCACTCTGCACCAGATCCGGCACGATGATCCTTTGATATGATTGACCTTCGTGTTCTATCGTCTCTGTCTGAAAACCGCTCAATCGCAGTTCGACGACGACACCCTCGGTGTCAGAGCGTACTACCCTGATCTTACTCCCGGACGAAGACTCTGCGCGACTCAAAGACAGACAAATACCAGACAATACGATACACGTAATGATAAGAATGTTTTTCATGAGCAATTCCATTACAAAAGTTGTTTTGAAAGTAAAGAAACATCGGATAGCGGGGGACAAGCCACCCGCGCTACCATTCACACAAAATCAATGTCATAGCGCAGCGCCGCCGCAACCAAAGCCGCTGTGACTGCCAGGCAACAACAGAAACCACAGATTTCACAGATTGCACAGAAAAAACTTACAAAAAAAAGAAGTTTTTACAGGGTAATACTATAGCGCCGATCCCTTCCCCGATACTATTCGAGGACAAGCCAGCGGGGGATAAACCACCCGCGCTACGCTATGGTATTTTCCATCAATAACGTAGCGCCGATCCTTTATGGTCGGCCCCCATCCAACGCACACGACACAACACCCATCCCTCGTGATTATTCCGGTGGACTAATGCCTGACCCAAATTTGTTGCACATGCCAGCGGGGGACAAGCCACCCGCCCTACGATATGGTGTTTTCAATCAATAACGTAGCGCCGATCCTTCATGGTCGGCCAACCATGCACACAACACCCGCAAGGCAACCCCAATCCCCCGTTGTCGCCCCAAATGGCGGGGGATGAACCACCCGCGCTACGCTATGCCTTCTCAAATCTGAATTCCGAAACCTGTGATGAGCGAAGCCGGACCACCTGTCATCTGACAACTGACAACTGACAACTAAAAACTAACAACTGTCATCTATTTTTTTACCCTTACCTTCTCCGGCCCGTGCATCGTGCTTATGCCGCTTGTATCCACGTCCTCCAGTTTATAGTAGAACGTACCTCGACCCGGTTTGTCCTCAAAACTATAGCTAGCGCCTGCAACCTCATTACCTTGAGAAGGAATTGGTGCATTGTTAAGCCCTGTATAGGTGCCATTCTCACGCCTTGAACGATAGATGTTAAAACCGGCATTATCCACCTCCGTAGCCGTTTCCCAGGTCAATGTTACGGTGCCGTCATCTTCCGCATCTGCTGTAAATGACACAAGCTCAATTGCCGTTGCAACACACGTGGCGGGCGACCCCAGCCATGGTGTATAATCCACATAGTTGCTTACCTTATCTCCGGAACCTGGACCAACGGTACCAGGACCGCTGGCGTGTCCCCACCAGTTGTTCTCTACGGTTAAAGTCGGAGTAGCACTTTTTTGAACTCCATACACAGTATTCCCTGTAATATTACAATCACTTATGGATGGATTGCCACCTGCGACATATACCCCCACATTGTTATAGCTTATTGCAGAGCAGACGATGGAAGGGCTGCCACCTGCGGTATATATCCCGTAATTAAGGGAATTGCTTATGGTGCAATGCTGGATGGCAGGGGAGGAGTTACTGCAATAAATATTATAAGTACTGCCGCGTCCTCCATATCGTATGGTGCAGTAGGCTAGTGTCGTGCCTGTGTCATCCGTGGTATCCAAAAAACGTATACCATTCCAATCTCCCGGCGCCGGACTGGATTCATTGGAGGTAAAGGTAATGGGGCTACCACTGTTTCCCGCGGCATAGAGTGCGCCTTGACCACCACTGCTACTGCCAATTTGCAGATATGTGCCAGGATTAAACTTTACCTCACAACCCGGCTCTATGGTCAATGTCGCAAGCCCTGAACCGGAACCCTGCACGATTACATTGCCAAAAAATACATAGGACGCATTCATGTTCCTCCACGTGAAATCAGTCTGAATCGTACCGCTATTCAATTCTATGATATTGTTGGTATTCCCCGACACCGTGCTCCCTGCGAGGTTTGTATATGGCATCACCCTCAAGGCTGTGCCATTGCCGGTAATACTGCAATTCGTAACCGTATCCACCGTACCGCCAGCACAATAAACTCCATATAGGGTATTTCCCGTCATATTACCATTGGTTATGGATGGTTTGCCACTTCCGACATATACACCTTGATTATTGTTACTTATTGTGGAGTAACTGATGGAAGGGTTGCCACCTGCGGTATATATCCCGTAATTAGCGGAATTGCTTATGGTGCAATGCTGGATGGCAGGGGAGGAGTTACTGCAATAAATATTATAAGTATTGCTGCGCCCTCCATATCGTATGGTGCAGTAGTCTAGTGTCGTGCCAGCGTCATCCGTGGTATCATGAAAACGTATACTACCCCAATCTCCCGGCGCCGGAATGGATGCATTGGAGGTAAAGGTAATGGGGCTGCCACTGTTTCCCACAGCATAGAGTGCGCCTTGACCACCACTGCTACTGCCAATTTGCAGATATGTGCCAATATTAAACTTTACCTCACAACCAGGTTCTATGGTCAATGTCGCAAGCCCTGAACCGGAACCCTGCACGATTACATTGCCGGTTATAATGTGGGGGCTACCTGCGTAAGACCATGTCTCATCGGCAGAGATTGTGCCGCTGTGATTTGTTGACGCCCAGGTAACACCCGGTGTAAACTGAGCAAAAAAAGTTAGAGCAATAATCATCGCTATGACGTACGCAAAATATCCTATGTATAATTTTCTCCCATCCATTAAAATATTTCCTCCTCTCCTAATGATTACTAAATTCAAATTGCACAAAGGCGATATGCGAGGGATAAACCCCGCCAAATATTTTGTCGTAGGGGTGGCATTCCCAATTTTTTGTAACTATCGCACCTGTCTGTCGGCTGACATATTGTATCGCAAATATCTTGCATGATTAACCCAGACAGGGTTGTTTTCTCCAGATCCCATTACGGCTGTAAAAAACGGGACTGCTCCAATTGCGGGAGATAATTCCACCCCCCCTTATTGTTTGTATTACCAGGCGGGGGACAAGCCACCCGCGCTACGCGATGCCTTCTCAAATCCGAAATCCGAAACCTGTGATGAGCGAAGCCGGACCACCTGTCATCTGACACCTGACAACTAACAACTGACAACTGACAACTAAAAACTAACAACTGTCATCTATTTTTTTACCCTCACCTTCTCCGGCCCGTGCATCGTGCTTACGCCGTTGGTGTCCACGTCTTCCATCTTATAAAAATATGTCCCTTTCGCCGGAGGCGTATCATCATAGCGGTAACTCGCCCCGGACGTGGCATCGCCTTTCGCCGGAATGAGTGTATCATTGATCTTTTTATACTCGCCATCCCTGAGCCGGGAACGGTAGATATTGAATCCGGCATTATCGGTCTCTGTAGCTGTTTGCCAGGCGAGGGTAACGATTCCACCTTCTGTTGCCTCTCCTTCGAAAGAAATCAAGGTAACGACAGTAGGTAAATAGGAAAGGTCGCTGTTAAACTTCGAGACAAATACATCATAACCGCCATTATGCGTGGTATCATAGGCGCCGAATGTCGTGGGCAGGTCTGTTGTATAATCATGCGTATACCCCGTCACAAAGACATTTTTGGACGTATCCACGGCTATACCATAGCCTTCATCATAACTACTCCCCCCCAGGAACGTAGAGGCGAGCAGGGTCGTCAGGTCGTTGCTGAATTTGGAGACAAATACATCCCAAGTGCCATTATGCGTGGTATCATAGGCGCCGCCTGTCGTGGGCAGGTCTGTTGTAGCATCAATCGTAACCCCCGTCACAAAGACATTGTTGGACGTATCCACGGCTATACCTTTGCCAGAATCATCACTATCCCCCCCCAGGAACGTAGAGGCGCTCAGGGTCGCCAGGTCGTTGCT
>PHFX01000149.1 GCA_007618135.1 Candidatus Brocadia sp. WS118
CCGTATGGCATTTATGATCTGGGATTGAATCGTGGATTTGTTAACGTAGGTACGGATCACGATACAGCCGTCTTTGCGGTTGCGTCCATTCGGGGGTGGTGGCGACACGAGGGCCGCACGTTATACCCCAAGGTGACCGAACTATTGATTACGGCCGATAGTGGGGGGAGTAATGGTTATCGATTGCGCCTATGGAAACGAGAACTACAGAAAATGGCGGACGAGATCGACATTCCTATTTCCGTGTGTCACTTCCCACCGGGAACGAGCAAGTGGAACAAGGTCGAGCATCGCCTCTTCTCGTTCATTTCGTCCAACTGGCGGGGTGAACCGCTGCGAGATTATGAAACGGTTGTCCGCCTGATTGTTGGAACGACAACGGCCAAGGGGCTGGCGGTGGTATGCCGTCTTGATAGACGGAAATACCCAATAGGATGCAAAGTTAATGACGTGGAAATGGCGAAAATTAATCTCGTTCCAGATAAATTTCATGGCGAATGGAACTATCGAATTCAACCAAGCAAAAATACCTAATTGTAAATTTAATTTATTGACGACTATTAACGGTGAGTTTGTGTTAGATGGTCGTGCGCTTTATCAAAGCGATATCATTATTTTGATATCGTATATTGGATATCAACCGGACTAATCTGTCAGGCAACAACATCAAAAAAACCTTAGCTTAATTTCTTAACGGTAAACTGCTTACCATTACGAAATCCTACCAGTAGGAGCGTCTCTTGGGCAATATCTGCCGATTGAATATAAAATGGTTGAAGGCAGTTAGGAAATGCTATTGTAGTTTCATAAACGAATTTAACGTACGTGAAAACGAGAAAATTTTCCAAATCAAAATGCTGCTGTTAATCCTAAATAAAAAGTATTTTTTGAATACCCCAAAGTATCGATATCGTAGTCACTTTTTATGTAAGAATATGTAAAACTGCCGAACAAGTTCTTATAAATGGCATATGAGAAAGTGGAAGTTGCACCCATAAGTGTTTGCTCGTAATTACCGATAATATATTCGCCTTTCCCATAAAAAGTTGATAAATTATAGTTAATTCTCTCTGAGATTTCTCTTGACAAAGAAAGAGTGGAATTCCACTGTTCAAAAATATCAGGAACGAAAGGAGTCACAGCATAATCCTTATAAAATGAAATACTTACACGGGTATTGATATCTTTCTCGTATGAAATTGATGCGCTATAATTCTGTTTGGCAAAATTTTCTATGTCGAATGAATTTATAAAATCACGTCCGGTGCCCATGCTAAAAGAAAGTCTTTTTGTAATATTTTGTGTTACCCCTAAGGCAATTGCATGTTCTGCAGCGTCCATTTCATTGTCAAATTGCACATCGAGATAATCATATGATAATGAAAAAGAAGTCGATGGTGTAAATGAATAATTTGCTGAAATTCCAGGTTTGTTTGAAAAAGAACCTGGTATATCTATCCCAGAATAAAGGTCCAAAGTATTTGCATATCTAAAGCTAGCCGAAAGTTGTTTGTTGATGTCTCTTGAATAATAGAAATTTAATCTGTTCTTAAAATAGTCCCATCTGCCATTTGGTCTTCCGAATTGATCAACATAGAAATCCTCACTCGAAAATAATGGCGCTTCTGTATGACTGAAGGAATTTGAAAGACTTATTCGGTCATATTCAGAAAATTCATGTGAAAAAATAAAATTTACATCTTCAGAAATATTATTAAAAGCACTGTTTTCCGCAAAGGTATGATTTATTATGTTGCCAGTTAATGATAAATACCTCCTTTTGCCCTCATAATTTACACCAAAAACAAAGCCTATATCCGTGATAAAATCGTTTGTTAGATTTTCTTTAGAAAAAGTAATATTGTCATCAAAGGTCTCAGCAATTTGCAAGCTTTTTATACCAATATCAAAACCTTTATATTTATAAGAAAGGAAATCTGAATAATTTAAAAAGGTAGGTATTATTCCACCATCAGAAGAGTAAGTTTTTGAAATGGCAAGCGTAAAAATAAACCCTAAAAAAAAGAATATTGATACAATTTTTTTCAAATTATTCACTGTTATTTTGTTTAGGTATAACTAACAATTGAATTAACAGGCATGCCATATTTTTTATACATTATATAAATTGAAATGAAAATTGCAATTGAAAATAAAATTAGTGGGGTATGCACTTAACTGCACTTGGTAGCATATGTAGTATATAAAGCCGCACTCAGAATACAATATAATATTAGGGCAGGTGTCATCAAGTGCATATCCCACTTAAAATGAACAATAGAGAATGCTCATGGGTTTTTATGCTATATGAATTTTTTTGCTGAGTAAATTTAATAACCATTTTTTTGATTGACAAAAGCACCAATGTCCGATACTCTAAATATTTCATATCAACTTTTCTGATATGAATTATTGATTGAGCCTTATCCGAAATATTAAAAGTCTTGCGTATTTTATAGTCATGACAAGCAGTTGCTTGCTTGGAATTATTACCCTTATCCTTAAAGATTATTTGTGAGGAATTATAAACCAATGACAGAAAGTATTAAAAAAATAACAAAAAAAACGAGTATTGGGGATATCATAAAACAATATCCCGAAGCGGAGGTGGTTGTAAAGAAATATTTTGGAGCTGGTTGTTTTACGTGTCCCGGGTCAAAAACAGAGGATGTGGCTTTTGGCGCTGCTATGCACAGTATCGATCCGGAAGTAATAGTTAAAGAACTGAATGACGTTATCGAAAAGAAAAATACTAACCCTTAACCTGGGAGGACTTTCATGAAAGAGAAGATAGAAGAAGCGTTGAAAAATATCAGACCTGCATTACAAGCGGATGGGGGCGATATAGAACTGGTAGATGTGCAAGATGGTGTTGTAAAGGTACGTTTAAGGGGCGCGTGTGGCACGTGTCCAAGTGCACTTATGACCTTAAAATATGGTGTAGAAGAACGACTCAAAGAAGAGATTCCTGAAGTAAAGTCCGTCGAACTTGCATAGCTTAGCGTAACTACGTTGCTACAAATTCCCCGGTAAACGGTAGGATAAGCGTTCCCGATTGTCATTATGATGTCAACCGGGACGGTTGACCTACCTCAGTGGATTAAGGGATGTGCGAAATTGGCATATGGAATGTGTGTTGTCTTGTCAATCTTTAAGCCGGTGTAATTTTACTTAAACTTCATCCTGAGGAGCTTTTGAATGAGTTTAGTATTAGGGCCAATCCATCATTGGATGTACGGCAAAATTAAAACTACCGAGGCAAGAGAGTCTGCTATTGTTTCTGCATTTAAAACCAGGTACGGTGCAGAGGCGGATAAAATCCTTGATCAGGTATATAAAAAATACCCAAAATCGGCCGGCAATAAACCTCTTGAAGAATTACTAGCCAACAAAGCCATTCATCAGGGCATTCAAAGTCTCATTATTGCAGCAGAAACTCGGGAAGCGGCCACGATTGCCTCCTTCTGCGCAAAATTTAATGACGCTGCACAAATAGCGGCTGAGGCGGCCCATGAGTATGGTATTAGTTGTGGAAAAGAAGCTATCAAGAGCAAAGGATTAACACCGGCTGATTGCAGTAATACCGCAAAGGCCTTCGAGGTCATGGGCGAATATCTTTGCGACGGAATGCCCTGCGACCGGGGTGCACAGGTGGTGGCGGAATCTGAAAAAAGCACCTCATGGGATCATGAGAGTTGTGTTCACGAACCCTATTGGCAAGACGCAGGGGCAGATTTTTTAACGATGTGCAACATTGTGAATGAATGGATTGCCGGGTTTGGTGAAGGAATAAATTCCCAAATCGGATATAAACGGGAAAAAGCCCTTGCTACGGGAGACGCTTCTTGCCTGAGTAATTTCACCATAAAAAGCTAGCATGTCTGAGCGTTATGCACGGCAGGTATTGTTCTACGGCATAGGGAGAGAAGGTCAAAAAACACTCATGGAGAAGACCGCCGTGCTCGTAGGCTGCGGTGCATTAGGGTGTACGTCAGCAAATCTTCTCGTCCGGAGTGGTATAAAGTGTCTAAAAATAATAGACCGCGATTACATTGAAGAAAGCAATCTCCAGCGTCAATCCCTATTCGATGAAGAAGACCTAAAACAAAACCTGCCAAAGGCTATTGCCGCACAAAAAAAACTTCAAAAGGCCAATTCCCTCATCCAGGTCGAATCTTTTGTTGCTGATCTGAATCCATCTAATATCGAAACCCTCCTGCAAGATGCGCATCTTGTCGTTGACGGAACCGATAACTTTGAGACGCGGTTCCTCATCAATGATTATTGCGTGAAGAACGGGATACCATGGATTTATGGCGCCTGTATCGGAAGCACAGGTTTAACGATGAATATTATCCCGTCAAAAACCCCGTGTTTACGCTGCATGCTTGAAAATGTGCCGCCATTTGGCACCACCGAGACGTGCGATACCGAAGGGATCATTGCGCCCATCGCCAGTATGATTGCCTCTGTTCAGGTAGCAGAGGCCCTGAAAATTCTCACGCATAATTACGATGTCGTAAGTAAGGGACTCTTAAAGATCGACCTGTGGCGTAATGAAATAAAAAGGATATTTACAGAAGATATCAAAGATAAGACCGGTTGCATTGTATGTAGTCGGCATCATTATGAATTTTTGACAAAAGATACCTGTTCAACGATAACCACCCTGTGTGGCAGAAACGCCATACAAATCTTACCTCCTAACGGATCGAAATTAGATCTGACGAAACTTGCTACACGGTTGGAAAAGGTAGGAAAAATATCCTATAACAGTTTTTTGTTACGGCTGAAGACCGGTAAGTATGAGTTAACCATATTTCCCGATGGACGTTCAATTATCTCAGGGACAAATGATCTTGCCACTGCAAAGGGGCTTTATGCAAAATACATAGGCATGTAGTAGTCGGTATTTAACTAACTCCATTGATTGAAAAAGAATTTCGAGGTAGCCAATTTTGGTAAAATCAAGAGCGAATTAGCGGGAAAAATAGTGTCGGTACAAGGTCATGACGACACCAAGATTATTCTTTGTCTTTCGGTGACTGTGTCGCCCGTTTGAAATATCTAACCATTGAGCCCGTGCCTCGTCCGCCTTACCATCAGCACGGACAGGTAACCCCGTCCACTCCCCTTCAGCGATACGATATCACACGTGAGATAGGCATCCTTTTGTCCAATGTACGAGGCAAACAGGGCATTTTCTGTAAGCTTCATCTCTTCGAGTAATTGAATCACCTCATCCAGCTTCTTGGCTACCTTCATCATAACCACAGTATCAAAGGTTTCCAGGAGAGGCCGCAAGGTTGCAATATCCTTTGGTACGGGAATTACTGCCAATCGTTCGTCTCCCGTCAATAACGGGTAATTTGCCATGCAAGCCGCTGCATTGTACGAGGTGATCCCTGGAATGGTATGTATGGCATGTGCCGGCAGCATGGTGTGCAGATGACGCAGCAAATAAATATAGGTGCTGAATGTCATGGGATCGCCTAAGGTGAGATATGCAACATCGTTTCCGTTTCTGACTTCTGTACGAATTTCTTCGGCGGCCGTAAGCCATGCGGCATTGAGTATGGATTTGTCCTTCGTCATAGGGTAAACCTGCTCGATTACCCTCTTTTTTTTTACATAATCCTTAACAATCTCCAATGCCAGGCTCTCTTCTTTGGTATCTGATTTTGGGACAAAGATACAACCGGCCATTTGAATGACATGAATTGCCTTTAAGGTGAGAAGTTCCGGATCGCCCGGACCCAGGCCAATGCCGTAAAAGTTACCTAATTTCATGGTTCGTATTTTTTATGATCACTACAGCAGAACCGCTGGTATTCATATTTGTCGCTGAGGCTAAATCTGTCTCATGGATAGACTCTTCCGGAAGGGAAAGATTTTTGCAGATAAACATCTGTCTCTTCTGTATGCCTTGTTTTATTAAGTGTCGCGCGATAACGGCGGGTGTATTTTTATGATCGGTCAGGATACCGACCTTATTATATTCCCGGACCTTTTTAACGAGCTGCTCATATTTGTCATTTCTTCCGTGCAAACTGATGAAACAGGCGTCATCCCAGCTTTCACCGGCGGCTGCAAAGGCAAGCTGCATGCTGCTAATGCCCGGAATGATGGTGCAACGTTCACGTCCCATCTTCCTGACAATCATCCTGGTGTAACTGAAGAAACACGGATCGCCGCTCACGAGCACCACCACCTGTTTTGAGCGGCTCCATTCGGCAATCTTTTGTACCAAAACACCGTAATTCTTTTCCAGGACAACCTTCTCTGCATCAACACCAGGAAAAAGTTTCAATAAGCGCCGGCTCCCTACCAGGATACGTGCTTTTTTTATGTTATAAAGGGCCTTGGGAGATATATACGACTTTAACCCCGGCCCGCAACCTACGATAATAACTTTGTCTTTGTGTGATTCAGCCATAACTGAGCGCTATCCGAAATACCTACCACCGACCCCTTCATATCAAATAAAATAACCCCAATCTCTGCCGGGGAGGACTGCTGTCCGCCCGTATAAAATGCATGTACCTTATCCTCAATCTTCTGCGCAATTTCATCCATTATAGACAAATTCCCGTAGTTGCGCAACAGTTCTACTATTCCCTCTACGGTGGTAGCTTCTTTTACACCATGAAGCAGAGCACTTGAGAGAAGATGGTCTGTCGTACGAGAGATATCAGATAACGTGTTTTTGTCTTCTCCGGATTCCCTTTTAGGGATCAGGTGTTTGGTGTCGGGGGGCAGGTTTTTTGTTTCAGTCTTCTGACCTCTGACCCCTGACCTCTGAGCCCTATTCTGCATGTGCTGCTCTATGATATCTACCAGAATATCATTTGCAGGTTGAGAAACGGCGCTGTGGGTTTGAAAATCACCGCGCAACAATTTTGCCAACTTACCCGGATGCCCTGCAAGGATAACGTTTTTAAAGCGTCTTTCCCTGGCCGCATCCAGCATAAATCCCACAAAGTTGCTGATCTGAATGATCTGATCTTTGGGAATG
Organism: Candidatus Brocadia sp. WS118; assembly: GCA_007618135.1. Classification (GTDB taxonomy): domain Bacteria; phylum Planctomycetota; class Brocadiia; order Brocadiales; family Brocadiaceae; genus Brocadia. The sequence continues at coordinate 7,016 of PHFX01000149.1, forward strand.
CCAACCAAATTCAATAGAGAGCGCTCACCTAAACTGCCCGGCACGAGTACGACGGTTTCGTATCCAATTCCCCTGGCAATATCGAGTCCGCATAACAGGGAGGTCTTGAAGGCGTCTTCTGACATGGGACGCACAATCCCTGTGGTACCAATAATGGAAATGCCTCCCAGAATGCCGAGTTTGGAATTGAATGTCTTTTCACTTAAAGCCCTTCCATTGGGTACTGAAATGATGATCCTTACTCCATTCCTTTTGCCAATCACTTCTCTCACCGCATATTCAATCATGCGTCTTGGAACAGGGTTAATTGCTGCATGACCAACAGGCACCTGGAGTCCCGGTTTTGTTACCCGGCCCACGCCTTCACCACCATCGATCTCAATGGTTTCCCCAAAAATCCGCTCAACATGTGCATACACCTTGCATCCGTCCGTCACATCCGGATCGTCCCCTGCATCTTTTTGAACAGCACAACCTGCCGCATTGTCTGATAGTTGTTTATCAAGAATGGCAAGCTTGAGCTTTAGGCCTGCCGGCGTATCAATTTCTATTTCATCAGGAATTGCACCGTGAAACAACCCTATTGCCGCCGCCTTGGCCGCGGCAGTTGCGCAACTGCCCGTTGTATAACCAAATCTCATATGTTGCCGCAAAATTAATTAGTTTCACCACTAAATGGGGAAACAAGGGTTTATGATTTACCTCTAGCTATTATTTATCCAAGGGACTCCGAACCCCTAAGATATTCTTTGAAGCAACATGGGTGTATATCATAGTTGTTTGAAGATTTGTGTGACCAAGCAATTCCTGAATTGTCCTGATATCATATCCACTCCCCAAAAGATGGGTTGCGAAACTATGCCGTAATGTATGTACGGATACCTGTTTCGTAATACCAGATTTGTAACAGATGACTTAAAGGCCTTCTGAAGTGATACAGGATGCAATAATGACGTCGTACCGTTTGTGTGCGGATCAACAGAAAGCGATTGAGAAGGAAAAAGCCAGAACCATGCCCATTCCTTGCCTGCATTGGGATATTTCTTTTTTACTAACGCTTTTTGGGTAAGGTAGTCTTTGAAAGCTGAAAGCATAATAAAACCAAATAATTATCAAAATTCCACATATTAATAAAATTAGAGTTATATTATGGAAGTATATTCAATATTTCAACATAATTTTCCTTGTATTTGTTTGACAACTGGTGAGATATGATATAATATGCTGGCTTTTATAGAATAAAGATAAAAATGAATGTTAGACGGGTGCTTCGCGCAGAGGAAATAAAGAAACTGAAGCATAAACTACATTACAACGATTCATTATAGCTCCAATGGACAAGTAGAAACTATACATGGTATAGCATTGGTGTAACATTTTCTGTGATTTGTCTTCATGATAGATGGAAGCTATGCATAAACAACAACAGGGAAGATGGTATGAGAATAGCGATTTTAATACTAATTCATAAGTACACACAACAGCAAATTAGGCTTATAAATAATTTAGCAACGGATTTTGACATCTATGTCCATATTGATAAGAGAACAATTATTATAGAAAAGGATATATGTAGTAATAATGTATATGCATTCAAGAAATATAACGTTTATTGGGGAAGTTTTAATCAAATACAAGCAACAATTATGTTGCTTAAAGAAGCCAATAAAAAGCATTATGATAGATACATCATTATATCCGGGGAAGATATTCCAATAAAGACAAATAGTGAAATCAAAGATTTTTTCTGTAATAACACAAAGGAGTATTTTGAGTATAGTCAATTGCCTAGATCTGTATGGGGAGGTAATGGAGGATTTGATAGAATAGATTATTATTATCTCAACTCCTTGAATAGAGGGATATCAAATAGAGTCAAAAGGAAAGTATATAAAATACTAGAAGGTATAAACGCACAAGTGATTATTCCATTTATGAAAAAGAATGGAATATGCAGAAGAATGAATATTAAATACTTTGGTGGCACAAACTGGATGAATTTAACTGATAATTGCACAAATCAAATATTGGATTATATAAAAAACAATAAACAGTATGTTAATAGTTTCAAACACACAAGATGTGCTGATGAGATATTTTTCCAAACAATTATATGTAATTATACTCATGGAATTGAACTGGAAAACAATAGTCTCCGATATGTTGATTGGAAAAAAGGGCCAGAAACTCCAAGGATCTTAAGGATGGAAGATTATGAAGAATTGGAAAAATCAATATGCCTATTTGCGAGAAAGTTTAATCAAGAGGTCGATAATGATATAATTACCCGAATGTTTAGTAAAATCAATTACGTCTAACGATGGAAAATACCGAGAGATGCTATGCATGGTATTGCCGTCCATGCTCTGCTTCAGAGCAACTCTGCGGGATCGCTAACTACGTGAAAGACGAACGGTTTAAAAGGATGCTTTATTACGTTGTCCAAAGAATCTGGCGACGATTGAGGGTTGGAGGCGACTCCGCCCTCCTTCCTATCAACTTAAGAACGCAGAGAGTATGATAGTAAATAAAAAAAACTATCTAAACTCCATCTATTTTCTTTTTCTCTGCGTTCTACGTACCTCTGCGGTTCACTATTATAAAATGAGGATACCAATGTGTGGATATTAAAGATTATTAAAAGAGTAGCAATGTGGTGTTTTGGTGTTGATATTTATCGTGTTGGTTACAAGACTATACAGATAATTCACAAAAGTGAACGAAAGAATGCCTGGTTTTCGCCACCAAGCATTTTAAGTTCAATTATGGAGGATTTTCAAGTAGACCTTGTATTAGATATTGGAGCCAATAAAGGTCAATTTGTTCGAGAATTGCGGCGATTTTATAGAGGACTTGTTGTTTCGTACGAACCAGTGTCAAGTGCATTTACAGAGTTACGGCATGTTGCTTCACAGGATAAGAAATGGTTTGTTTTTAATTATGCCTTGGGAAGTGAATCAAGGGAACAAATCATAAACATTTCTAATCATTCAGTCTTTAGTTCCCTGCTTGAGACGAATAAATACTGCACCGAACATTTTGGTAAACAATCAACTAATATAGCTCAAGAACTGGTTAGCATCCGTAGTTTCGATGAGGTCGTGAGTGAAATTCCATTTAATATTTATGATAAGAAAATATTTTTGAAAATGGACACACAAGGATATGATTTAGAGGTTTTCAGAGGTGTTTCATGTATCAGGGAAAACTTGGTGGTATTGCAATCAGAGGTGTCTCATAAAGCAATCTATCATAACATGACACATTGGATTGAAAGTATTAATGAATATGAAAAAGCGGGTTTTACTTTGGCAGGATTTTATCCTGTAAACACAGACAAATTTCAATTTATAGAATCCAACTGTATCATGGTAAGGATGAAATAAGAGATGTAACAAGGCGTTGTACTTATTTGATTTTCCGATGGTTATTGTTGCTGGTTTTCAAGCATTGGTGATACTTTTTAATCTTTTCACGGCATCCTCGTCAGCCATCTCTTTGTTTTCTGTTTCCTTCTCTTAAGTATTTTGCTATACTCTTGCCGTGATTTTTTTCATTTGAAATGCCCCCTCTCTCTGGATATTGGTGTTTATACAAATCCAGTTTTAACCAGTAAATTCAGGCATTTCAACCAGCACACCACTCCATACTGAATCGATGTGTTGGGCGTCAATAAAAACGCCAAAGGAGGAAGAAATGAGCAGAAAACATTTTCTGCAAAGTGTAGGGACATTACTTGCGGTGATGCTGGTATTCTCTTCGTTAGTTCATGGGGTGCTGGCGAACGGCGAGGTCACCGAAACTCAGTATTCAACAAGTCTTTCAGAAGCGACTGGTATGGTCAGAATTATTGTTGCTGTATTTGGCGGCATAATTGGCATGTTAGGAATCGTTGTTGCATTACGGGGTGTTGGCGGCACCGCCGAAGTGTCAATGTCGGTTTCCGAGCACAAAAAGCTGTCTCTGAAACGGGTAAGCCAAGGGGTTGTTATAACGCTTACCGGTGCAGCAATTCTCATTGGCGCCCTCTATCTCCTTCCGGAAAAAAGAACAGAGCGCCAGATAAAAGGTAAGGAAATCACCATAGAACGCGAGTCCGGTAAAGAAAGAATGAAAACGACGGACTAATTCTCATTGATGGGTTGACATCGGTTAAGACAGAAGAAACGTATAGATTTTTCAAAATACTAAAATGTTACGATTTATGATTAAGAATGCATAGGGAAAACAGAGATAACAATTATTCTTTTGAGAAGAGAGGAGAATGAACTGTTCCTTGTTATTATTTTTGCAGTCTTTCAAACTGCTGATTCTCCTTTAATAAGGGGGATTTTGTTGCGGCATTGATGTGGCATGTGATTTAAAATATTTTCAAGAGGCAGTCATTATGAGTAATCAACAGAACAAAGTTATCTATTCCATGTTCAAGGTAAGCAAGCATTATGACAAGAAACCTGTATTGAAGGATATCTCTCTTTCGTATTTTTACGGCGCCAAGATTGGCGTGCTGGGCTTAAATGGATCAGGAAAGAGCTCCCTCCTGCGCATTCTTGCCGGAGTAGATCTGGATTTTAACGGTCAGGCAACTCTTTCCCCTGGCTACACGGTGGGGTTTTTGGAGCAGGAACCACACCTGGATGAGACAAAAACGGTGCGTGAAATAGTAGAACAGGGGGTTCAGGAACTGACAGACCTCCATAAAGAGTACAACCGGATCAACGAGCGATTCGCCGAACCCATGTCGGAGGCTGGCATGAGCAAGCTGATAGAGCGGCAGGGTGAAATACAGGAAAAAATTGATACCCTAGGAGCATGGGACCTGGATGCCCGCCTGGAAATGGCAATGGACGCCCTGCGTTGCCCTGAAGGAAATACATCCGTAAAGGTCTTGTCAGGCGGAGAACGGCGCCGTGTGGCGCTTTGCAGGTTATTACTTCAAAAACCGGACATTTTATTGTTAGACGAACCGACAAATCACCTTGATGCAGAATCGGTTGCCTGGCTTGAGCGCCATTTGCAAGCTTATGAGGGAACCATAATCGCTGTAACCCACGATCGCTATTTTCTTGATAACGTAGCCGGCTGGATCTTAGAGCTGGACAGAGGGTATGGAATCCCCTGGAAAGGAAACTATTCGTCGTGGCTTGAGCAAAAACAAAATAGGTTACAGCAGGAAGAAAAACAGGAAACTGAACGCCAAAAGACACTGCAACGTGAACTTGAATGGATCAGGATGACTCCGAAGGGCAGACATGCAAAATCGAAGGCGCGTATTAAGTCTTACGAATCTCTGCTTGATCAACAGGGCGAAAACCGAATAAAGGACTTGGAAATCTACATCCCACCCGGCCCGCGATTGGGCAATATGGTCGTCGAGGCAGATAACGTCGTCAAGTCGTATGGGGACAATGTCCTCGTAGAGGGAATGACTTTTTCCCTGCCGCGCGGGGGGATTGTTGGGATCATTGGACCGAACGGCGCCGGGAAAACCACGCTTTTCCGCATGATTACCCATCAGGAAAAACCGGATACAGGCTCCATTCGGGTAGGTGAATCAGTAAAGCTTGCGTATGTTGATCAGAGTCGCACAACCCTTGACCTAAAAAAGACGATATGGGAGGTAATTTCAGGAGGGCGTGATATTATCAGGCTTGGCAGCAGGGAAGTTAATTCACGCGCCTATGTGGCGCGGTTTAATTTTTCCGGGACAGATCAACAAAAACCGGTAAGCGCTCTTTCTGGAGGAGAGCGGAACAGGGTGCATCTTGCCTGTATGCTGAAAGAGGGAGCCAATGTACTTCTGCTGGACGAACCCACAAACGATCTCGACGTGAATACCTTGCGGGCGTTGGAAGATGCCCTAGAAAATTTCTCCGGTTGCGTGCTGGTGATCAGCCACGACCGCTGGTTTTTGGATCGCATTGCCACCCACATCCTTGCCTTCGAGGGTGACAGCAAGGTAGTCTGGTTTGAAGGAAATTACTCCGATTACGAGGCGGACAGGAAAAAACGTCTCGGAGTTGCAGCAGATCAGCCACACCGCATAAAATACCGGCACCTGACAAGGGCTTAACGGTATGTAAGGCACCCTAAATACTCAGAAAACAGCCTGCTGGAGAGATCATATGCCCACACTTGTCCCAGATGCTGAAAAGTCAAGGAAAACGGGTGAATAAAAAAATCTCCGGCAAAAGTCTGGCGCCAAGAGGTAAGAAAAGCTTTTTGTAAGCACAAAACTGCTCCGATATTTTTCAAAACAATCTGTTTTTATTCCAGTCACTAAGCAACAATTTTGTCCGCTTGATTGCACTTTCTTGTATTACTCTTACCTAAATAATTTTCATTATTAATTCGTAACTTATAAAATCAATCTTCTTCTATATGTTTTGATTACTATACTTAAGATAAATTATTTGTGTTTTGATAAACAAGTTTATTTCTTGGATTGTGTTTTGCATATTCTTTCTTCTCAACACGTGTTCGTTATAAGAGGCCTTTCGATAGTTATTTTAAAAATTTTATCAGGAGGAGATGGTATATGCGTAAAGCTTATAAATTTTTATGTACGGCGTTTTTTTTGGTTGCAGTTGGTTTTGTATTTCAATCACATAATGGTCTTTCTGCGGCTGAGATCGAAGGAAAGATAAATATCAATACGGCAACGGAAGAGCAAATTGCTGTCTTGCCGGGTGTAGGTCCTAAATTAGCTTCTGAGGTGGTAAATTACAGGAAGGCGAACGGAAATTTCATGGAAGTTGCAGACCTCAAGAAGGTAAATGGTGTGGGTGATAAAAAATTTGAGAAGATGAAAAATTTCATTGTAACAGAAGGCGATACTACCATTACGCCAGCAAAGGTTGCAAAGAGTGAAAAGGCCAAAAAAGACGAAATGAAGTAATTCATAGGCATATTTTAGCGTCGTCGGTTTCAAAAGGAGGATAGGCAAAAAAGCCTGTCCTCCTTTTTTTGTTTTCTTTGTTACCTGTCTCATAAGAGCATGGGAAAAATTTCATTTAAAATATACCTTTTTTCTATATAATATATTCTTTATGTAGTTATAAGTCTGTGTCATTTTATTATGAAAGAGGGGATACTAATAACCATGCGTTTAAATGGTAAATTCACATTATCATTACTGGTTGGTTTGTTTCTTGTAACTTTAAACGTTTCTTACGCAGGTGATCCCAGGGAATGGTCTCCAACAAGAAAACTTCCTGAAGAGAAGAGACCGGATAATATCCTGGATTTACCTATTACCGTGCCGGGTGACGTGAAAGCAAGTCAGTTTTTTAGTCCGATATCTTGTGGGGCTTGCCATCCTGAAATATACAAGATGTGGAGCGGGTCAACGCATGCGAATGCATGGAGGAATCCACTCTTTCAAGCCCTCTATCAATTGGGGAAAAAAACCGCGGAAGGGGAGTCGGAGAAGAAAAATATAGAATCATGCGTACGCTGTCATATCCCTATTGGCCATAGTAGTGGAGATGAACCGCTTCCATCTCCTGATGATGAAAAAGGGGGAGTTATTTGTGATTTTTGCCATTCCGTTAAAGCAACAAGTGGTATAGGAAATGCTCCTTACATACTGAGTCCTGGTAACGCCGCTGCGATGGAGGGCGGTACTAAATATGGTCCTTTTGACGATTGCCCTGAAACAATTCATCAAAGTAAATTTTCTGAACTACACACACGCTCTGAGTTTTGCGGAGGTTGTCACGATGTATCACATGCAGGAAACGCGATTCTTATTGAACAAACATACACAGAATGGGAACAGAGTCCTTACAACACAGGCGATCCTAAAACGTCTGTGCACTGTCAGGACTGTCACATGAGACAACGTCCCGGTTTCCCCAGTACCGGCAGTACCGAGCGGCCCGATAATCCCGGATTCGCGTCGCCCGAAATTATGGGTGGGAAAAAGCGTCCGCACATATGGACACATTACTTTGTTGGTGGCAGCACAAATCCTGTATCATTACCACCAGGCTCTGATATTAATAAGCAGTTAGCAACGGACAGACTGAAAAATGCAGCAACCCTGGACGTTTCTCTTGCCTCTGGATATAAAAAAGGTGATGCGCTTAAATTTGATGTCGTCATTAAAAACACCGGGGCAGGTCACTATTTGCCAACGGGACTCACTGAGTTACGGCAAATGTGGTTGAACGTTTCTATAACAGATGCGGAAGGAAAACATCTGTATCAAAGCGGGAAGGTGGATGAAAAAGGAGTCATTGATCCCAATGCAACGATTTATCATACCGTGTTTGGTGACAAGGATGGAAAACCGACGCTTCATGTATGGTCTGCCACGCAAATTCTGTCGGATAACCGGGTTCCGCCCAAAGGTCAAAAAGCAGAGAGCTTTACCTGTCTCATTCCCAAAGATGCTAAATCGCCCCTGAAGTTAACAGCAGTGCTGAATTATAGAAGTGCACCTCAGGAAGTAGTAGATGCTCTTTTGGGAGAAAAATCTGTGAAGTTTCCCATAATCGATATGGCTGAGATATCAAAAGAAATCAGCCTCTAAGATAGAAAAGAGCAAGACCTGCCGCCTTCCTGCTGTTTGTGTTCCGCATGGCATAAATTAGGTTGAGCCTTTGGCAACGACTTAGAGTTCCCCTCATTGTAGAGCGACCAGACTGGTCGCTCTCCATGGGCCGTGGGTATATTGTGACCAATATACATCCCCCATGATTCTCTTTTTTAGAGGGGAAAACCGGTTGGAAATTCCATACATTGAATTGGGTTACCTATGGCAATTGCTCAGCCTTCGCCTGTACAGACTGAAGTCTGAGGCGACCAGATTTGAAATTACTTATCATTACATGAGACAGATACGTATGTATGTATCCTGTTCCACGCATTTCTTCAAACACCTTCGTTAATAAAAGGTTACAGACCCGGCAGAAAAGAAAAGATAATCCCCCGAACCTCATAACACAGCATGCCGCAACCAAATCCCCCTTGAGAAAGAGAGTAAAGGGGGTTGTGAAAAACTCGTGGGAAAAGAAAGAGCTTACGAGGCATTATCGTCTATAGGGAATCGAAAAGGACAAACTTGAACATCGCTGTTATTACCTTAACGGATGAGGGGCTAAAAACTGCACGAAGAATTGGAACAGGTTTTCACCCATCACCTTCGATCTATTTGTTCAGAAAAACAGGAGAAGATAAGAGCGCTCCTGGTGAGAATACGACAGAGTCCCATACCATCTTTTTTTCCGAACCACCTCACCAACTGGTTGATCGGATCTTCAAACAATATGATGGCCTTGTCTTTATTATGGCCATGGGAATTGTCGTACGGGTGATTGCCAAAAATATCCAGGATAAATACACCGATCCTGCGGTGGTGGTGGTTGACGACGTAGGGCGTTTCGTTATCAGCGTGCTTTCAGGTCATGAAGGAGGCGCCAATCTGTTGGCTCATAGGATTGCCGCTATCATGCACACCGATGCTGTAATTACCACTGGTACGGAGGCAAAGAAGGATATTGTCATTGGTATCGGTTGTAAAAAAGGGGTTCATGCAGAAGCCGTAAAGCAAGCCGTTTTTGACGCCCTTCAAAAGATGAATCTCACGCTGGAACAGGTCAGACTGCTCTCTACCATCGAGATCAAGGCTGAAGAGCCGGGTTTATTACTGGCAGCAGAAGAACTGGGCCTCCCGCTGAGGATTGTGTCCCGCCAGGAAATTGCGTCATGTGTAAAAGAACATGGTAAATCAAATTTTGTAAAGGACAAAATAGGGGTGTGGGGGGTGTGTGAACCCGCTGCGCTTCTTTCGGGGAGGAAGACCCAATTACTACTAAAAAAACAGAAATATCCGGGGGTGACAGTGGCCATCGCCCGGGAAAACTTTATGTGGTAGGCATCGGTCCCGGGGCGCGAAAAGAGATTAGCCAGAGGGCATTGGATGCGTTAAAAAAATCTGAGACGATCGTCGGATATAAACTCTATATCGATCTGATAGACGATATTATAGGAAACAAGCAGGTCATCTCTACAGCCATGCGCAAAGAGCTTGAACGCGTAGAACAGGCAATTCAAGAAGCCCTTTCGGGGAAGATCGTGTCAATCATCAGCAGTGGCGATCCTGGGGTTTATGGCATGGCCGGACTCGTGCTGGAAGTGGTTTCCCGGGAAAAAATACCTTTGCCTATAGAGGTTATCCCGGGTATTCCCGCCGCCAATGCCGCTGCCGCGGTACTGGGTGCACCACTTATGCACGACTACGCAGTAATTAGCCTGAGCGACTTGCTCACACCGTGGGAAACTATTGAAAGGCGCGTGAAGTGTGCCGCTGAGGCAGATTTTGTCATCGTGCTCTATAATCCCAAGAGTTCTCAAAGAACGTGGCAGATTGAGAAAACGGTTAGCATTGTTCTCCAATATAAAAGCCCATCTACCCCTGTCGGTATTGTGAAAGACGTATCCCGCGAAGATGAGCAGATTGTTCTTACCACACTAGGTAAAGTAACATCCCATCCTATTGACATGACGACCATGGTCATTATTGGCAATGCAACCACCTTTCAATATAAGGATTATCTGATTACAAGACGAGGGTATCAATGGTAACCTGTGAGTTTTTTATTTGATGTGTTCTTAAGGTTTGGCAAATATTTGTCGCATGATTTAGTTAGAGATATGTGACAGTGGCAAAACTGTTTCAGTTTGGTCCCCCTTACGAAAGAGGAAATAGGAGATGTTTTTCCCCCAGTTATTTTACAACCCTCTTGATCCCTCTTTCCGAACTTACTGTTGGACAATTTTTGTGCTGGACAAAGCAAAGGGTGCGTAGTCGCTATTATACTCTGATGTTTCGGCGTGTCCTCACGCCGAAACCCACTGTCGATGACTCCGGATTCGTCACGGTGCCGAGGATTAATTCTTGTTTCGGTGTGAGGACTCACCGAAACATCCAACAATTATTCGCTCCGTACAGATAATAGCTCCGTCAGGAGCGGCCAGTTGCATATCGGTCAGATACAGGTAGTTCCTATGGAGCTCATCATATCGCAACATTTCATTGCTACAAACAGTACGCCCTTAACAGGGCTTCCTTTTTCAAGACACTACTTTGATATAAACTGTTTAGTTTTGTCCAGCCAATTTTTGTCCAACAGTAAGCTTTCCGAAGGGGGATTTTTATGTTTCATACCACCACAAAAATTACATGAATGATGTAGTTGCAACCAAACAGGTACTGGAGCTACACGCCGCCCGCAACGGCCGTTGGGAATCCAAGCAAAGAGGATTAATTTCGTTTATTTATTGTAAAAATCGTCATGAAAACAACAAAAGCGGAAAGTGCACGGCAATTTCTTTAAAATGCCTGTCGAGAGTGTAGAGGGGAATATTGTTTTCTATGGCGGTCTGTGCTATAAGCAAATCCACTGTTCCAATGTTTATCCCCTTTTTAGAGAGGTTGTACCCCATTAAACCGGCGTTTTTATATGACTCCTCCTTTGTGAGGACATAATGTATTGCAGTGAGAAATCTGTCTAAAAACTTCACTTCAGTTTCTCCAGCCGCGCCTCTTTGCAGCTCAAGCGCGATAATTCCAGTAATGGCTGCCCTCTCCTCAACTAAAATGTTCTTTAATTTACTTGAGACTTCACTGCCGCTTTTTCTGAAATACTCTATCCAGACAGAGGTATCTATCAGGATTTTATCTTTCATGCCTGAGTCTCTCCCAGTCCTTCTTAAATTTTAATTTACCCTCCATCTCGAACGCCTCCTCGATCCTCTTCTTCTTTACAAATTCTTCAAGGGCAATAATAACGCCTTCCTTTTTGGTCTTGCTATGCGACAATTTCATTGCCTCGTTCAGCAGTTCATCAGGTATATCCAATATTGTTTTCATAATATATCTCCATTTAAGAATTCATATATCTATAATAGACATATTTGTATATCTTGTCAATAATTCATTTGTGGCAAGCCAGTTAGTTTGCAGTCCAACAATATTCTTCTTCTCGATGTTTTTCATGATTTTTGGAGTCAATAAAGAAAATACATGGGTTTTATTAACAGAGTTGAATTTAACGTATTTCCAGCAACAATAATGGAATCAAAAACGAAGTGTTCGAGGATAAAGGAACCAACTTAACTATATTTGGTGGCTTTGTGTGCTTTGCATAAGGCATTACACCATAATCCCCATCTCTGCAACACCAGGGTCCTGTTTTAGCGCCTTCTTGAACTTGTGTTCCTTATGCCAGGCATTCAGGCAGGGGATGATGAATACACTGACCATCGCCATGGCCATACCGCCGATAGAGGGGATGGCCATGGGCTTGGCTATCTCGGCGCCGGCGCCTGTTGACCACAGAATGGGCACCAGGCCAATGAAGGTGGTGGCGGCCGTCATCATGCAGGGCCGTATCCTTCGCGTGCCTGCCATTAGGATTGTGTCGCGGATATCCTGGACACTTTTCATCTTTCTTTCGCCGAATAAATCATTGATGTAGGTGGTAATAAGAACTGAGTCGTCATCCACGATGCCAAAGATGGAGATAAAACCTACCCAGACGGCGACGCTGAAGTTGTAACCAAACAGGTATTGGAGCCAGACACCGCCTGCGATAGCCGTGGGTATTCCGGCAAACAGGATAAACATGGTTTGCGGGAATGATTTGAATGCCATAAAGATCAGAATAAAACCTACAAACATCGATAAGGGCACGAGGATTTGCAATCTATTTCTGGCCCGGATCTGGTTCTCAAACTGACCGCTCCACTGGATAAAGTATTCCTGTGGTAACATGACTTTCTCTGATACGACTCTTGATGCTTCTTCTACAAAACTCATTGGATCCCTGCCACGCACGTTCATAAGCACGTAGGCCCTCAGAAGGGCATTTTCACTGCTGATCATGGCTGGCCCCATGACATACCTGACATCGGCTACCTGAGTAAGAGGGATAAGTGCACCCGTAGAGCTAGAGACGTAAATCCTTTTTAGTGCATCAAAGTTGTCCCTGAGTTCCCGACTATACCTGACCCGTACGGGGTATCGTTCACGACCCTCAATCGTCGTCGTAATATTTTCTCCACCAATCGCAGTCTCAATAACATCCTGCACATCCTTGATATTGACACCGTAACGGGCAATTTCCTCCCGTTTAATCTTAAATTCCAGGTAAGGTTTGCCGGTAACCCGCTCTGCATAAAGGTCTGCAACCCCAGGTACGTCATGCAGCGCCTTTTCGACATCAAGGGCCAATTGTTGAATAACGTTCAGGTCTGGCCCAAAGACCTTTGCTCCCACTGATGTACGGATACCCGTTGTCAGCATGTCAATCCGGTTTACGATGGGTTGTGTCCATATGTTGGCGACGCCTGGTATTCTCATTGCCTCATCCATTTCCTGAATGAGCTCCTGTTTTGTAATGGTCCGTTCATCAGGCAAAAGGAAGTGAAAGACAGGATGGAGGAAGGAAGGTACATAGGTTAAAAAGGAGTATTCTATCTTCTTCTTGCGCCAATCTTCCTCTGGTTTTAAGGCTACAACGGTCTCAAACATCTCGACAGGCGCAGGATCTGTGGGAGTTTCAGCCCTTCCCAGTTTTCCTACGACCATGTCGACTTCCGGAAAGGATTTTATAATCATGTCCTGTTTCTGCATAACCTTAAGGGCGTCCGTCAATGCCACGCTGGGTAGCATCACCGGCATAAAGAGAATAGAGCCTTCATCAAGGGGAGGCATAAATTCTCTCCCCAATTTTTTTGCCGCAAAGACGGATGAGACAACGATCGCAAGGGGAATAGCAAGGAATGTCTTTTTATGATCTAGTGCCCACTTGAGGACAGGTTGATAGCCTCTCAGGAGCATCCTGGATGAATAATTCTCTTCCATAGGTCTCAGTTTGCCTTTAATCAGAAAGACACACAGGAGGGGCACCAGGGTAATAGCCATGATGACCGACGACCCGATGGCAATGGTCTTTGTCCAGGCAAGCGGCGTAAAGAGCTTTCCTTCCTGCCCGGTAAGTCCAAATACGGGGAAAAACATACAAATGGTAGTTAAGGCAGCAAAGAATATGGAGCCACCGACCTCTTTTGAGGCATCAAGGATGATCTGTGGCCTGCTTTTCTTGCCCTTTTGTTCTATGAGATTTCGATAGATATTTTCTGTCATGATGATGGACATATCGCTTACCTCACCGATAGCTATGGCGATACCGGTGAGAGACATAATGTTGGAATCGATACCCATCAAATACATACACAGGAAAGAGACAAGGATAGATAGGGGGAATCCCAGGCAGCAGATAATGATACTCCGAACATGTAACAAGAAAATGGCTACCACAATAGAGGTAATGATGATTTCTTCTATCAGCGCCTCTCTCAGGGTATCGATAACCCGGTAGATAAGACCCTCTCTATCATAAAAGGGGACGATCTTTACGCCTGGCGGTAAACCAAGTTCAATCTCTTTTATCTTCTGTTTTACCCTTTTAATTACCTTCAATGGATTTTGCCCCTGGCGCATGATAACGATTCCACCGGTAACCTCAGCGCCTTCCTTATCCAGCGCACCGCGTCTAAAATCACCCCCAATCTGGACTGTGCCTATGTTTTTAACAAATACAGGTACACCGTTAAAACTGCCAATGGTAATGTTTTCAATATCCGTGACATTTTTAATAAATCCGAGTCCGCGAATGATAAACTCCATACTGCTACTTTCCACTACCTTGGCGCCCACGTCGATATTGCTTTTCCGAACAGCTTCGTACACCATTCCAACGGTCATGTTATATGCCAAAAGTTTATTGGGATCGACATCGACCTGATATTGTTTGACAAAGCCACCTACACCTGCCACCTCTGAAACGCCTTCAACGGCATTTAATTGATAGCGGACAAACCAGTCCTGTATGGAACGCAGTTGGCCAAGGTCGTATCCTTCGCCTTCCACGGTATACCAGAAGATCTGCCCAAGTCCTGTTGCATCGGGACCGAGTCTTGGCGTGACATCTTTTGGGAGTAATTGCTGGACAAAGTTTAATCTCTCCAGCACCCGGGAACGCGCCCAATAGAATTCAACATTGTCCTTAAAGATAATAAAAATCATAGAGAAGCCAAATCCTGACTGTGACCGGATAACCTTCACACCGGGTACACCCAGGAGATTAACCGTCAAAGGATAGGTGACCTGATCTTCGACGTCCTGAGGGCTGCGTCCTGGCCAATCAGTAAAGACGATGCACTGATTTTCTCCAATATCGGGGATGACGTCCATGTTGATGTGTTTTAGTCCGAAAATGCCGCCGGATATTACCAGGAGGTAGAAGCAGATAATGAGGAAGCGGTTCTTGAGGCAGAGTTCAATGAGTTTATTGATCATATTTATTTAATAAATAGAAACCACAGATTTCACAGATTTCACAGATTGTTTTGTTGTCAAATTTGGAATTTGTTTTGATAATATTCAATTTTTAAATCTTCTATAACGAAGGGATTCATCGCCAAAATTTATAAGCAATCCTGTGCTATGGCGACTAATAATAAGGCTATTTATTAATTGGGCTTCATCAATCTTCGACAAAGATTGTTCCGCTTTTATTTCAACGATAACTTCATGGTAAACAACGAAATCCGGGACATAATATTTTTTTAACTTTTGTTCTTTATAAAATATTTCCAACCGAGGTTGAGAAACGAATGAGATCGCTCTTAATTTGAACTCAATTTCTAAACATTCCTGATAAACGGCCTCCAGATGCCCTGGTCCTACGATTCTATGTACCTCCATTGCTGCCCCAATAATTGCGTGTGTTCTTGGATCTTGCTCCATAGGTCTATAACCACCTTTAGGTAATACGCTTTACAAAGGTATATTTTATTTTCTGTGAAATCTGTGTAATCTGTGGTTTCAAAGGTTATTTTTCTTCCTTAAATTCCATCGCCCCTCCATACAAGGCGCTGGCGCCGCCGGTGAGCTGACTCTGGGAGTCGATGAGGAAATTGGCTGATGTAACAACTTTGTCCCCTTCTTCAAGTCCTTCCAGGACAGGGTAATAATCACCCGCCTTTGGACCAAGAGCGACTTCTTTTCCCACATAATGCCCGTTGCCTTTATCTAGATAGACAATCTTTCGTATGCCGGTATCGAGTACTGCCGTGGCTGGAATCGCGAGTG
The DNA here is from genome assembly GCA_007618135.1 of Candidatus Brocadia sp. WS118. Lineage (GTDB taxonomy): Bacteria > Planctomycetota > Brocadiia > Brocadiales > Brocadiaceae > Brocadia. The sequence goes on from PHFX01000149.1 coordinate 23,181, forward strand.
CTTGTGTAGTTTTTTCAAGATTCATTCCACAGGTGTTGCAATTCCCTGGTTCATCAGAGACAACCTCATGATGCATGGGACACGCGTAAACAGTCCGTTTTTTTGGCTCAAGTTTTTTTGCTTTTATCTCCAAACCTTCCTTTACTTCCCATCGTCCCATTTGTCTTTTGCAATCGGGGCATTCACCAGGTTTTTCAGAGGTCATACACGCCATTGGACACCTGTATACAAATGTTTGTTTTTCTTCGCCGGTAGGGGCGGTTACCGTGATGCTCTTTTGTAACATCATGCCGCACATGGGACATGACTTGGGTGCAATAGATGGTTCCCAGTCCTGGGGACAAATACACGTCAACTTTTCATCAGAAACTTTAACAGGTATCTCCTTTTTTTCGAGCCGCATACCACATACGGGGCAATCGCCATCTGTCTTTGAGGTATGACACCCCATAGGACACATGTACACAGTTTCCATTTTGACTGCTATTTCTGGCTTTTTAGAGACAGGGACTTTTTCTAATTTCATTTTACATACCGGGCAATCTCCCGGATCTTTGGAGGAGTAACATTTCATTGGGCATACGTATTCATACTCAATATTTCCTTGCTGTGGAGTCATATTGCCAGCAGCAACTGACTCAATGTGAGTAGGGGGGGTCATTACCAAGGGGATATTATCCTCAGGACATATGCCTGGTCTGCTGGATTTTATTTCCGGGTGATTAGGGCAGGAGTAATCCAGTCCGCTGACGTAATTTCTGCCCTGTTCTTCGAGTTCTTCAACAGGTATCCTTATGCGGGCATTGACATACATAGAGGGTCTGAGTTTGAGTTGTTGATTCGGAATATCGCAACGAATCTTCACTGATCGTGTCTTATCATCAAGGAACGGTTCTATAAAGGCTACCCTTCCTATGAATGCCTCTCCAGGATATGCAGGAGTTGTTACCTCAACCTCCTGTCCGATCCTGATCCAGGCCATTTCATACTCATAAATGTTGGCCTTCATCCAGATATTCGAGAGATCGGCGACCGTGTATATTATCTCGCCTTGCATAACATATTTACCTTCCAACGCCTTTTTATCTATAACTATGCCGCTAATCGGGGCATATATGATGGTATGTTGTTTTATATTTTTGTTTTTCCTCAGCTCTTCAATCTGCTTTTCAGTAATACCCAACCAGCGCAGTTTCCTTATGGATGCATCAACGAGTGAAGCTGCACCATTTTTTACTTCATCAAAAGTGCTTTCCTTTACTTTTTCAAGGGTTTCTAATGCCAATAAGTATTCTTGCTGGGTAGATACAAGCTCAGGGCTGTATAACCAGACCATTGATTCACCCTTCATGACCTCTGTACCGGTAAAATCGACGAAGAGTCTGTCAATTCTGCCTGGGATCCATGCCGAGACAAGGGCCATGAGTCTTTCATCGTAGTCAATTAATCCTACCGTATAAATATCTTTGGTTAATGACCGATACCCAATAACATCTGTTTTGACACCCGCCAGTTTCCTGGCTCGTTCACTCAGTTCGATCGTGGCTAAAGCGCCTTCTTCCTCTGCGCTAGCACCCTTTTCGTAGACAGGAACAAGGTCCATAGCACAAATGGGACACTTACCAGGTTTGTCCATCTTTACAGAAGGGTGCATGCCGCAGGTCCAGTAGAGTATCTTTTTTTCTTTTACCTCTTTTGCTTCCTCAGCATTTGCGGAAGAAATAAGATTTAATTCAGTGATTGAGGGTCTGGTAAAACCCAGTACACTCACTGCAATACTAAAGATGGCAAGCACTGATATTATCAAACACTTCCTGTAAAGAAACTTTTTAGTGAAAGACATATATAACACCTTTCTCGCAATACCTATAATAAACGAGATAAATAACATACGCGTCTTATTGTATCATAATTTTATTGCCTACAAATGATAAGTTAAAAACATTGCGTTACGGCAACGTACAGGTATCGTTTTCTATAGATAAGCAAAGATTTGCGTTCAGCATCTTGACAAATTATTTGAAGACTATACTATCCTAAAGCTGTTGGAAATTTAAGAATATTTCAATTGCTCTTTCTTTTTAAAACATTTAATCATCTCCGTAATAATAAAAATGAGAGAAGAAAATCCAAAGACTATAATCCAATCCTTTAATCTTAAAGGTGTTACATTAAAAATATCTTCAGAATAAGGGATGTAAACAATAGCTACCTGCATAGCCAACGAAAGTCCGGTTGCCAACAAAAGTTTTTTATTAGTAAAAGCACCGATCTCAAATAATGAACGCCTTGCATTTCTGCAGTTAAAAGAATGAAATAATTGGGAAATAACCATCACACAGAAGGCAACCGTTCTTGCCCGATCAAGATCGCCATGTAACGTGCCGCCTAACGCACAGGGTATCATTTCATTAAGAAACCAATAATATAAATAACCAGGTACCGCACTACTTGTGTAATACATAACATATAAATAAGCCAAAAGGGTGCTAATGGCCATGAGAAAACCTTGAAATATTATTAATGTGCCGAGATTTTTATCAATAATTTGTTCTGTTGATCTCCTGGCAGGTCTTTTCATAATATCGGGGTCTACTGTGTCAAAGCCCAGAGCTAATGCCGGTAATCCATCTGTAGCAATGTTGATCCACAATATTTGTATAGGAAATAACGGTAAAGGGAGATTGAATATTGATGAAAAAAGCATTGTCAAAATCTCCCCAGTATTACACGAAAGCAGAAAGTGAATGGCCTTCTTTATGTTGTCGTAGACACCTCTTCCTTCTTCAACAGCTGCAACGATGGATGCAAAGTTGTCATCTGTTATGACCATATCCGAGGCCTCTTTTGTGACATCAGTGCCGGTAATACCCATGGATACACCGATACTGGCTTCTTTTATGGCGGGGGCATCGTTTACCCCATCACCGGTCATAGCTACAACGGCACCGCGTTTCTTCCAGGCCTTCACAATTCTGAGTTTATGTTCGGCAGAAACCCTTGCATAGACTGCTATCTTTGATACTTCACTTTCCAAGTCCTTGTCAGATAATTCATCTAATGCTACCCCATCAATAGTCTTTGATTCTTTTGTAAGTAATCCCAGTTCTTCACCAATTGCCCTGGCTGTATACTTATGATCTCCCGTAATCATCACAGTTGTTATGCCTGCATCATGGCAGGTAGCGACGGCATCTTTGGCCTCTGGTCTGGGAGGATCAATCATGGCAAATAATCCTGCAAAGGTCATATCCTTTTCTATAACGTCAGGGGCAGAGTTAGCGATGTCACGGGTGAGGGGTTTGAATGCTACACCAAGGACGCGCAATGCTGCTTCCGCCATCTTGTAGTTTTCATTTAAGATAACATGGGTATCGTCTTTTGTTAAATCCCTTATTTCTCCATCAACATAGATCTTTGTGCAATCCTTCAGGATGACATCTGGAGCGCCTTTTTCACAAACGAGTAAAGAATCAGGTGTATTCCTGACAGTTGACATCTTTTTTCGATCAGAATCAAAGGGTATCTCTGAAAGAAGGGGTAATTTTTTCTCTAATTCTTCCTTCCAGACACCTGCTTTGGCTGCAACACTCAGGATGGCACCTTCGGTAGGGTCACCAATGATCTTCCATGTGTTATTGATATGTTGTTTAAGATGCGCATTATTACATAATACCCCTATCTCCAGAAGCTTTTTTAATGCTTGCAGGTCGGTTTCTGAAAGAGGCATGCCGTTACTGGAGAAGTTTCCTTCTGGCGCATAACCCGTTCCAGAGACATCGATTGTTTTTGCGCTGACAAATATTTTTTTGACAGTCATTTCATTTTGGGTTAATGTGCCTGTTTTATCTGAACAAATTACCGTAGTGCATCCCAGGGTCTCTACCGATGGTAGTTTTCGAATTAATACGTGTCGCTTCACCATACGTTGCACCCCTAAGGCCAGAGCGATAGTCACAATGGCTGGTAGGCCTTCTGGGATAGCAGCGACGGCAAGGCTCACCGACATGAGGAATGCCTCTAATAACGGGTCATTTCTCCATAACTCTAAAAGAAATACGAGCGTTACAATCCCTAAGCATAGATAGACTAACTTTTTTCCAAAGACTTGGAGTTTACGCTGGAGGGGGGTTTCCTCTTTTCCCGCCTCCTGGATAAGGCCCGCAATCTTACCCAGTTCGGTTTGCATCCCTGTTGATGCAACAATACATGTACCTTTACCGCCCGTTACTGAAGTACCCATGAAGACCATATTTTCCCTGTCCCCGATAGGTAAAGCGGGATTGTGAAGTGTTTCTGTCGATTTGTTGACTGGTGTTGATTCTCCCGTAAGAGAAGCCTCCTGGGTTCTGAGACTAAACGAAGAGTAGAGTCTGCCATCTGCAGGAACATAATCTCCAGCCTCTAGCAGCACAATATCTCCTGGCACGATATCTCGTGAAGGGATGGAATGAACTTCCCCATCGCGCATTACCTTTGAAGAAGGTGCAGACATTTTTTGTAATGCAGCAAGGGACTTTTCGGCGCGGTATTCCTGGATAAATCCAATAATGGCATTAATGATAACAATGGCAATAATAGCCAACGCATCGACCCATTCCTCCAAAACTCCTGAGACAATGGCAGCCGCTATCAATATCCAGACAATAAAATCATTAAATTGCCCCAAAAAGAGCATTATTGGGGACACACCTTCTTTTTCTTCCAGTTGGTTGTGTCCATATTTCTTAAGCCTGCCTTCCGCCTCGGTGTGACTAAGCCCCGTATCGGCATTGGTACTAAGATCTCTTATTGCCTCATCAATCGGTATCGTATGCCAAAATGTATCAACCATAACTATTCCTCCCCTTAGAAAACTTCTTTCATCGAAGTTCTCTTTCAAAAGCCTTGCCTATGGCTCATGCAAGGGTGATTTTCAAGCGTTTCATAACGATGAGCACATTGCTAATTATCTCTATACAATCTTTTTAAACACGTTTCGAGTGTCGTTTCCGATATGTTATATTTGCTGGAAGGCAACAGGGCACACGACTCTAAGTATCCTTCCGGGTTAATATGAACAAATCCCTTTCCAGCCTCTCTGCAACAATCCATAAGCTCTTCATCGCCAGGGAAATGAATGAGATAGGTATTTACTCTTTCTTTTAATTGTAAAAACCATTGTCTGAATGACGATCTTTGTGTAGATGACAGAGACAACCCCGGATCAGGTTTTCTCCCTGTGGGTATGTATTCTATAAAACATCCCAAGCGTGCACCATAAGGATACTTTTCCTTAAAAACATCTTCTTTTTGAAGTCGTTCCACATTCTCCGATGTAACCGTAATAGAAAACCCGTAAAGTACCTTGTTTGCCTGGAGGCTATCGAAGGCGCTTATAACACGATTGTATGTACCTACACCACGCCTTTTACCCGTATCCTCGAAACCACCTTCAAGACTAACTACGGGAATTATATGAGGTGATCGAAACAACTTTTCTGTAGCATCATTATCGGAGACCATCGTTCCATTGGTTATCAGGATAAAAAGGCTATCATTGTGAAGGCTTAAAATATCTAACAGGTCCGGGTACAGCATAGGCTCTCCGCCGGTAAGCACAAAAAAGAAACAACCTAGCATACTGGCTTGATTCAGAATATCTTCGAACACTTTTCTGGGCAATACCTTTGTTTCCTCATATACCCTTGCATAACAATGATCACACGTAAGATTACAATCCGATGTCAGGCTTAATACAAAGGAATGCGGGATCGGGTATTCAAGATGACCTTGTAATTGAGTATTAAATTTATATTTCTTTCTTACCTTTCTAAATAAATTCCAGGCCATCCACAGATTTCTTGGGGATGATAATGCCCAGGGCAAAAAGGCCTTTCTGAAGATGCGGAGATTGTATTTGGATCTACTGGAAGATGTATGCATTAATGCTTATGTCCCTCAGCCTCACCATGCTGTGATGATTCCGTGGGTATATGGGACGCTGGGTCTTTCTTAAAGGTCTTTTTACAATGTTCCGAGCAAAAGTAGTAAACCTTTCCTTTGTACTCTTCGGAAGGTGCCTTTTTGATATCGCCGACGTCCATACCGCAGACCAGGTCTTTTACAGCCTCGGCCTTTTCCCCCTTTACTTCTGCCTTTGTTTGAACTACATGTCCGCCCGATTCGTTGCTGCTATGTTCACCGCCTCCACATGCCCACAGGGCATTACTCACGTAAGTGCTGCTTAAACCAACGACAAAGGTAAATACCAAAGCTTTACGCAAATTACTATTCATGGTAAACTCCTTTCTAAAAGTTTCTTAAGATTTTTCTTAAATTACAATAACCTCACATCTCTTCATAAAGAGCAAAAGGGATATATGCATTAATGCCCGCATCCTCCTCTCTGTCCGTGTTGTGGTGTCGTAGACGTAGAGCCTTGTTTCGAGGCACTGGAACAACCAATATAGATGCCACTTAAAACCACAACTATAAATAGTATCAAAGCTTTCCGCAACATATGATTCATAGCAATCTCCTTTCTGTCTAATCGTCACATAATCCTATTCGATTTTACCGAGCAATTCCTTTATCTTATTTTTCAATTCATTCAAATCCGAAGACTTAATAATATAAGCATCGGCTGCCCATGATCTAAAATTGTCCATGTAACCTATATAAGCTGTATTAATAATAACCGGTATCTTTTTATGTTTGCTTAATATCCTGCCCATCAATTCAATACCGTCCATCTTGGACATAATAATATCCAATATAACCAGGTCTGGGGCATGATCTTTTACCTTCTTTAAAGCTTCACAACCATCCTTCGCCGTAATAATGCTATATCTCTCTAATGACAATTCTTGCTTATAGAGTAAGAGATGATTTTTATTATCATCTACCACAAGGATGGTTTTCATCGTCCATCACTTTATAAAATTAAAATTATGGTGAATGGCATAAATAAATCGCATTATACCTTTTAATGGAGGATTTAAAAGGGATTGGCTACTATTTATGCCGTTCACTATATACACGTGTTTTTCATCGCTCTTGGGGCTTTATTCTTCGCTAGTATTTGTCTCCTTCATCCTCACCATGTAGTGGTGCTTTTGTATGCATATAGGGCGCTGTGTCTTTTTTAAAGGTCTTTTTACACCCACGTTCCGAACCAGAGCAACTGATACAAGCACAAATTAAACCTACGGGAAAAGCAAATACTAAAACCCTATGTAAAATACGATTCATGGTGTGATTCCCTTCTATTTCTTATCAGCCATAAGATTTTCTGTTAACAGTTTAAAATGTTTTTATACACTATTCCGAGTAGAGTAGCAAACCCTCCTTTAGCACCCTTCCGATGGAGTCTTTCCGATATTGCTAACCTCCATACCCTTGTCCATTGCAAGGTCAATTGCCCGATACAGCATGGTGCCTTATCGATATCGCACACTTCGATACCGCATACGTTGTCTTTGACAGCCTTGGCTTTTTCACCCTTTCCTTCTGTCTTCGCTTGAACTGCATGCCTGCTCATTTCATGGCAGCTATGTCCATCTTCTCCGCCACACGCCCAGAGGGCTTTACAGACATACGTACTACTGAAACCGACGACAAAGGTAAGTACTATCACTGAACGTAAAATTCTATTCATCGCAATTTTTTCCTATTCAAATAGTTATTACAAGCGAACGCAATTGCACTAAGAATTCTGATTCTTTCCAAATCTGGTTGATATTTCGTTAGAAAAAGTACCGACCTTTTTTTGGGTAACTTTAAATTCCCCGGAATCGGTTTCCGTAATAACCACAACCTTACCTGGAATTTTATTTGAAAGAGTGATAAAGGCATATTCACCACCTGGGGTATAGCTCACACCATGCGGACCATCACCCGCTTCCACGATATCTAATAACTCCCATGATGCGCGGGAACAACAGATGATAATTACACTTAGAGCACCTGTCATTAATAGATATTTTTTTGTCAACATAAGAACCTCCCTTTAAAATCTATATGAGCCCCTGAGTAATTTTACATGTTGTAAAACCATATTTATGTGTATCACATCTTCTACACTATGTCAAACATAATTTGTAGATTTAATAAATGATTTTTACACAACAGTATTATCTTTTTGAGAAATGCTTAAGACTTTTAGACCCTAAAATATGACGGAGCTCGAAAATCACTTTTTGGGCGAAGCACAAACCTTCATTTATGAATAAAACTTACTTGCAGGAATTCTTTCTCACATTTCAAAAAAATATCCACAATATCAGGGTCAAAGTGTTTACCGCTGTCAGATTCGATCTTCTTGACTGCCGCTTCGTGTGTCGAGACATTTTTATAAGACCTTTTTGATCTAATTGCATCATAGGCATCGCACAGGGCAAAAATTCTTGCCTCTAGAGGAATTTCCTCCCCTTTTAAACCTTCCGGATATCCCTTACCATCATATTTTTCATGATGATATGTACAAATATTTCTGCCAACAATAAGAAATGATTGTTTAAGTTTGAATTTATCAATAGCATCCTGAAGTACCTGTTTCCCTATACGAACGTGTTCCTTTATATCTTCGTATTCTTCGTCTGTTAGCTTTGATTCTTTCAATAAAATGGAATCCCGTATTCCTACCTTTCCTATATCATGCAAGGGAGCGGCATCATAGAGGTCTTCAATAAATTCGTTTGTTATGATTTTCCGGTACTTTTTGTTCTTCCGTAGCTGTTTTGCCAATACCAAGGCGTAGTATCTTGTTCTTTCTAAATGACACCCTGTCTCTGGGTCCCTCCGTTCGGCAAGTTCTGCAAGAGAAGATATAATAGCCTTTTGTGCACCTATCAGTTCTCTAAATCTCACAATATTGATATAGCCAATAATCGATATAAGACAAAGAAATAAGACAAAAAGTATCATGGATACTAACATCAGTCTTTGCAATGCGACTTTCAATAAAGGGTGGCTGTGGTACATTGCCACAACAAATCTTTTGCCAGGAAGGAATTCCACTGTAGAATAGTGAATAGTTTCTGTTTCTGAAAGATATAACCAGCCAGAGCGATCATTAAAAACATAGTTTGACTTATTGAATTTAGTTGAGCCGTCCGGTTTTATTGACATTATGTTCCCATCTTCGGTCTGGATAAACATATTTTTTGGTAGGAGTTCGAGCACTTTCCAAAAATACAAATCTAAGACCAAAATTCCCTTTTTGTCATTTTTAGAGTTAAATAGGGGAGTGACTAACCTTATTAACGGGACGTATGGTATCATTACCTTTCCATATTGCATATTCAAATCTAGTGAGGAGGTATAGACTTGGCCCTTATCAAATTGCATTGCCTCTTGAAAATAGTACTGGTTCTTATCATTTTGCAAATCGGAGTCAGGAACAATTACAGTGACGTCGTCTTGCTTATTATCTACCCTAATGGTTTCACGTCCTGAAGAATCGATTATCGTGATGCGAGAATACTTTTTATAAACCTTTGCGAAGTCATAGAATATCTCCTTCGTCATTCTTCTGTAATGAATGGATTCAAGATTACTATTTACATAACCCTTAGTACTCCAGAGATCCTTTAAGAATAACAAATTACGTCCAGACTCAAAAAAATATTCCTCGATTATTTGCTTACCAGAAAGTAGTTGAGAAATAATCTCCCCATGTTGCCATTGTGCTTCTTTCTCATATATCTGTTTTCCTCCAAAATAGAGGATTAATCCTAAAAGGATAAAGAGAATTAAGACGATTGATAGGAATGTCTTGTTTTGTTTTATAAGTTTCCTATACATGTTTTAGACCATTAAATTCCTAGTTGTGATTAGCTTGAAAATATATAAGGCTTATTCGCTTACTAGCCAGGCAACAGTCCCATTAGGATGCTGATACCACCCAGGATCATCGTAGTTGGTAATGTTCTTGCGCACTTTTAACACGGTAAACATTCCACCCATTTCGATTGGTCCAAACGGCCCCTTCCCGGTCATCATGGGGAGTGTATTTTTTGGCAAGGTCATGTTCATCGCTGCCATTTCGGACATGCCAGTCTCACCCATTGCCATATAATCCGGCAGCAGGTTCTGTACTTTCCGGTCAACTCCACTCTGCTTTACTCCTATCATGTTTGGTACGGTATGGCTCATAGCGTTCATGACGTGATGATTTTTATGACAGTGTAAAGCCCAGTCTCCTGGCGCATTTGCGACAAACTCTATATTACGTGTGGTGCCTGGTGGTACGTTAACTGAAGTTTCAGGCCATTGTGCTGAAGGAGGAATTTGCCCACCGTCTGTACCAGTAATCTTAAAGTTATAACCATGCAAATGAATCGGATGGGAGTCCATGCTCAAATTGGCAATCCGTATACGCAGACGATCCCCCAGACAGACTACTAGTGGTACAGTACCTGGAAAGGCGCGACTGTTGAACGTAAAGAGGTTAAAGTCAGTCATGATGTTTGGATTTGGAGTGCTTGTACCCGGTTCGACGAACCATTCTTGAAGAAAGATGCAGAAATCTCGGTCGATCCTGGGTTGTTCCGGTTCCTTCGGGTGTATGACGAAAAAACCCTCCATCCCCATTGCCATCTGCACCATCTCATCCGCATGTGGGTGGTACATCTGCGTGCCGTACTGACGGAGTGTGAATTCATAGGCATAGGTCTCGCCCGGTTTGATTTGTGTCTGGTTCAACCCACCGACACCGTCCATACCATTGGGCAGGAGTACACCATGCCAGTGGATTGTGGTATGTTCGGCAAGCCTGTTGGTAACTAAGATGCGTACACGGTCACCTTCCACTGCTTCGATGGTAGGGCCTGGCGTCTGACCGTTGTAACCCCAGCAGTTAACGATCATCCCGGAAGCAAACTCCCGCTTGACGGGCTCGGCGATCAAGTGAAATACTTTAACACCATTGTCCCACTTCCATGGGATGGTTGTGTAGCTGGTTGTTCAATCGGTTGTTCGGGCGGCTGGGTAACTTTCTCAGTGGCTATCAAGTTATTTCCATATCTCCTTAATGAATTTTCATATTCGCCCAGGTAAATTCGAGACTGCTTGCCGAACTGTTGTTATTGCGTTACTGAGCCAGTTGCGTACCCACGGCCTTTTCCAGATTCGACAGGTTTTGTTCGAAGTCGGCTAGTGCCCTGGTGTAAAGCAGTCTGGAGTTTAAAAGAATCCTCTGGCTATCGATTAGGGCAAGGAAATCCACCTGGTCCGTCTCGTACCCAACGCGCGCAGCTTTTAATGATTGCTCAGCCTGGGGGATAACACCGGTTTTATAAAGATCCATCGTGCTTTCGGAGGATTGTATTCTGACAAAAAAATCTTTGACCTCAAATAATGTCTTGTTGTTGATGAAGCGGTAGTCTGACTTCGCGGCACTAAGGTCTTCTTTAGATTCTTTAACCTTTGAGCGATTTTTTGGCCACAGCCAGGGGACATTAATCGTTATGGCCGATGCCCATGTATCGGGCTTTCCGTCCTCCTGCATATATTCCACCATCGGCTCAAAGTCCGAATAGTAAGAATCCTTTTTAGAAAGTTTTAAGTTTGCTTCATTCTTTTTAACCGCATGGTCAAACCTTTTAAGCTCAGGTCGGTGTTTCATGGCAAGGTCTTCCAGTTCATCTAAGGTTAATTTTAGGGCATGCCTTTCAAAAGGGCGGGGTTTCCCTAAAGGGGTTTGGGGGGGTCTGTCTAACAGGCTATTTAACCGGGCAATAATAGATTCCCTTTCCTTGTTTAAAACAATCAGGTTGTTTGCTAACGTAGATAATTCGACCTGCGCTGCAAGCGCATCCCTTTGAGTAGCTTTGCCTACGGAATATTTTGTTTCTGCAATCCTGGCGAAATTGCGGAGCAGGTCCCTGTTTTCCTCCGTGATGTCAATAGCACAGTTAGTGTAGTAAAGCTCATAAAAAGCCGATTTTACCAGGGCGATAATTTCCTGTATTTTAGTTTCAGAATCTTTTCCTGCGATGTTTGTTTCTTCCGTAGCTATTTCGCTTCTGAGGCGCAGTTTTCCGGGAAAGGGTATCTTTTGTGAAATACTGTATCGTTGCTGCAGCATCTCTGTTTGTCCATTGATATTCATGGGGTGGTTGGACATATCATAAGAGCCGGCACGAATGGAAGGATCATCCAGTGATTTCGCCTGTGAAATCTTTGCCTTCGCGGCATTTAAGCGTTTTTGCGATGCAATGATCTCTGGATTGTGTTCCATGGCCTCCTGGATTAACCATTTTAGGTCAAGTGGTGTATCCGTCTCGTTTAGTTCAGTAATACTGTTTTTGCCGCCTGTCTGTTTCTGGATTGGGTTGTTACCGTTTTCATTAGCTACAACCGTGGCGCTAGAAGAAATAATGAGAAGGAAAAAGAAGAGGAATTGCTTTAATAGCGTTCTATTCATATTAAAATCCGCATTTAATCATGTGACACACCTTTGTTTTGCATTCGATTTTTTCTAAGGGTGTAAAGAATTTCCCATACAAGGGGAAACAGATTGTTACCGCAATTAAGAGCGACAAAAGGCTCAACGGGTATGAAGATGCCTTGCCAAAAGAGGGGAGGACAGCATGGGGTTCTAATAAGCGCATTACTCTATCCTCTACAATCCTTTGCCCACTGGAGAAAGGTATCATCGGGTACAGAACAGCCGGCGAATATGATCTGGATAGCTTCAGGAGCGCGCTTGCAAGCTCTAATGGTTCTCCAGAATTAGTAACAACTGCATCATCTGCCTCCTTTTCACAAGCAGTAGAATACAGGTTTAGCAAATAACGATTAATAGGTAGGAAAAAATTGAGTGTGCAAAGTATTCGTAAGACAAATAGCATTAAGGGGGCTTTCTTTATGACATGATGCGCTTCATGAAGAATTACGGCTTGAATTTCCTTTGCGGTTAAATACGAGCACACGCCCGTCGATAAGTATGTTTTCGGTTTCCACAGACCTGACGTGAAGGCATGTCTTAACACGCCGTTATCAAAGAGTACCAGTTGGTCATCAAGATGTGTGGAGAGTAAAATATTTTTTAAGCCTGGATAATTGTCAACGGATAGGGGGGCGAGGGAACGAACAAAACGGTAATTGCAAGACAGCATACAGAATATCCTGTGAATAGTCGCAGCTATTCCAGCGAAGAGTATTGCAACGCAGATCCAGGGAAGTGTCGTAGCAATGGTGTGCAAAGTAAAAAAACATTTTGAGCAGACACTCCCACAACAGGTAACGGCTTCATAGACGAATTTCGTATCCGATATATATCCCTTGATGCCGGTCGCAGCGCCGGTAATGATTACCAAAAAGCATGCAAGGTTAATAGATACGATCAGTGAAAAATATAATTGTGCCTTTCCGTATCGGTACTTTCTTAGATACTGCATATTACTTTTTTCCTGTTTTCCCGGTATATTCATTTTGGATTGCTTGTTTTTTCCTTTTTGATTCAATCAGTTTGGAAAAGTATTCAATTTTTTCCGGGTCCATTTGCGACATATAATCCACAAAATGCACCATTGCCGATTTGAGAGAAAATCCAGAAATTCCTTCTACGACTTTTTTTGATACAATTTCAAAAAATCGCTCTTTATCATAGATAGGGTTATAAAGATAAGCCTTTCCCATCTTTCGTTTTTTAAGAAGTCCTTTCTGGGTCATTCGATTCGTAACAGTAATTACGGCAGAATATGAAATGTTCTTGTCGGCAGGGAATGCATCCAAAATGTCCTTTACGGATGACTCTCCCCGTTTCCACAATACCTCCATAATATCCTTTTCCAATGTCCCCAGGACATGATTCAGACCTTCTTTGAAGGGATTGAAATTAAACCTTAATTCATTGCTCATATGCGCTCTTTTTGTCAAAAATTGTGTAACTCTTTTTCTCTAATCCTTTTGCTATAGGAATCCTATTACATACCACATCATGCTCCGAAACAGAATTAGGATTTCACTATACCTTATTATATTCTACACATTGTAGAATTTGCAAGTGTAATTTATGCTTGTTGATTAATGAAATATTTGTGTTAGAATATTTAAGGCTTTTTTACCTGGTTTGTTGTGCTTCAATTTTCTTTGATTATTTTAAATAGGCCTTCGGCTACTTTCCCCCCCTGTTTCCCCCCGTAAACGGGGGGATTATGGGGGGTAATTGAAATTCCTATACATCGAATGAATAATCCAGATACCGTCATTGTTACAGGAGGCGCCGGTTACATCGGCTCTCACACCATTATTGAACTTCTTGAACAAACGGATTACCGGGTAGTTTCCCTGGATAATTATTCCAACTCCACCGAAGACACCTACAGAAGAATAATTGAAATAACAGGCAAGAGAAACCGCCTGGCGTGGTTCAAAGTTAACCTCTGCAACAAAGAGGAACTGATACACACCCTCAAACAAACAAATTCAATAAAGGGCATTATTCACTTTGCTGCATGTAAGTCTGTGCCGGAAAGCGTGGCTGATCCATTGTTGTACTACCATAATAACATGGAAAGTCTTGTAAACATCCTATACCTGTGCAGGGAGAAGAAAATCAGGGATTTTATTTTTTCTTCCTCCTGTTCTGTGTACGGGAACATCACAGCACTGCCGGTAACCGAAGAAGCTGAACTGCCCGAAGCTGAATCGCCATACGCCCATACCAAACAGATGGGAGAAGAAGTGGTGAAATCATTCACGAAATACACACCAGAATTCAAATCTGTTTTGCTCCGCTATTTTAACCCTGCCGGTGCTCATCCGAGTGCAAAAATCGGTGAACTGCCGCTAGGGCCTCCAACAAGTCTTGTGCCTATAATTACCCGAACCGCTGCAGGACTTATCCCGAAAATGTATGTACACGGCGACGATTATGAAACCAGAGACGGCTCCTGCATCAGGGATTACATCCACGTCAGCGACATTGCAGACGCACACATTAAAGCGCTTGATTTTGTACTGGAGGGTAAAAATCGGGAGGCTTGCAGCTTATTCAACCTTGGTACCGGAAACGGCATTACGGTCTTTGAAGCAATCAAATCCTTTGAGAAGGTATCGGGGAAAAAGCTGAATTACGAGGTTGGGCCGAGAAGAAGCGGGGATGTTATGGCAATTTATGCCAATAACGATCTTGCGAGGCGGGAACTCGGCTGGCAACCAAAGTTCGGATTAGACGACATGATGCTTTCGGCCTGGAAATGGCAGCAGCATATTTCAACAATTACGGCAAAATAATTTACCGATTGATGATACTGACAAATCTCTTGGGATAGAGACATATCTGAATACCAACCCCGAAGCATCACATCAAAACAATAGCATGATTAAGTATTGATTTCCTCCCGCAAACTGCTATTATAATCCGCAAGTCTCCATGAAAATGGAATTTCCTGTCTCTATTACAAAACTATAGTAAACGTATTAAATAAGTTGACATGTACTGGTCATTGCGAGCGACAGCGAAGCAATCCCACTATAGAGATTGCTTCGGGTTAACGCCCTCGCAATGACAACTTTCTTTACGCGTTTACTATAGTGTATCACATATTCACCGTAATCAAGTTTCTTATGATAAGAGAAGAAAAGAATGGCCATAAAGAAATCTGAACTGTACAGCTCCCTCTGGGCGAGTTGTGACGAGCTCCGCGGAGGTATGGATGCCTCTCAGTACAAAGACTATGTGCTGGTACTTTTGTTCATCAAATACATCTCTGACAAATATGCCGGAGTTCCCTATGCGCCTATTACGGTGCCCAAAGGCGCCAGCTTTAAAGACATGGTTGGCCTTAAAGGCAAGACCACTATTGGCGATGACATTAACAAGAAGATCATCGGGAAGATTGCCGAAGCCAACAAACTCACCGGCACCATTGATGTTGCCGACTTCAACAGCGCCGATAAACTGGGCAGCGGTAAAGAGATGGTTGACCGCCTTACCAATCTCATTTCCATTTTTGAAAACCCGGCGCTCGATTTCAGTAAAAACAGGGCCGAAGGGGATGATATTCTTGGCGATGCCTACGAATACCTGATGCGGCACTTTGCCACCGAGAGCGGCAAAAGCAAAGGACAGTTTTACACCCCCGCCGAGGTAAGCCGGATAATGGCGAAGATTATCACTTTTAACTCAAAAGTAATGCCATCAACAACAGGGTATGATCCAACGTGCGGCTCTGCATCGCTATTGCTCAAGGTGGCCGATGAATCAGAATCGGGTATGACGATTTACGGGCAGGAGATGGACGTTGCCACCGCTGCCCTTGCCCGCATGAATATGATTCTGCACAACAACCCGACCGCAGAAATCAAGCAAGGGAACACCCTTTCCAATCCGCTGTTTCTGGACGAAAGAGGCAGGCTCAAGACCTTCGACTTTGTGGTAGCCAATCCGCCCTTCTCGTACAAAGCATGGGGTAGCGGTTTTGCCGTTCAGGATGGAACCATATCCGATATCCATGATCGTTTCAAAGATTACGGTATACCCCCGAACAAGAATGGAGACTATGCATTTCTTTTGCACATCATCCGTTCCTTAAAGAGCAGAGGCAAGGGCGCCGTGATCCTTCCGCACGGGGTGCTGTTTCGCGGAAATATTGAAGGGGAAATCCGGAAAAATATCATTCGCAGGGGCTACATAAAAGGCATCATCGGCCTGCCTCCCAACCTCTTTTACGGCACCGGCATCCCCGCCTGCATTATCGTGCTGGATAAAGAAGTCGCCGAACACCGCAAAGGCATTTTTATGATTGATGCCAGCAAGGGTTTCGAGAAAGACGGCAACAAAAACCGCCTGCGTGAGCAGGACATTCACAAGATCGTGGATGTATTCAACAAACAGCTTGAAATGGAAAAATACAGCCGCATGGTGCCGGTAACGGAGATCGAGGCCAATGAGTTTAACCTGAACATTCCCCGCTACATTGATAGCCAGGAGGCTGCGGACATGCAGGATATTGAGGCGCATTTGCTGGGCGATATCCCCAATGACGATATTGACGCCTTGCACCCGTATTGGGAGGTTTATCCCGCCCTGAGAAAGACATTATTCATTACAGGAAGCCGTGTCAATTACAGCAAGCTGCTTATTGCCCATGATGCCATAAAATCCACCATTTTCTCTCATCCGGAGTTTACTGCTTACAGCAAAAAGGTAGACAACGTATTCAGCCATTGGAAAGCTAAAAACACACCAAAACTGAAAGGTATTGGTGTTGGCGATAAACCCAAAAAGCTGATACACGAAATATCGGAAGGGTTATTGCAGGTATTTTCCAGCTTAAAGCTGATTGATAAATACGATGTCTATCAACACCTCATGGTCTACTGGTCTGAAACCATGCAGGATGATGTGTATGCCCTGGTAAGCGATGGGTGGGAAGCAGGGAAGGAAATTGAAAGGGATAAAAAACAATGGGAAGGACGCCTCATACCCAAATGGCTTATCATTGCCCGATATTTTGCGGCAGAGCAAAAGGCTATTGAACATTTAGAGGCCGACCGCGATGCGATTGCCAGGCAAATGGAAGAGATGGAAGAAGAACACGGCGGGGAAGAAGGATTGATGGCAGATGCCAAAAACGATAAGGATACGATTACCAAGTCAAGTGTGCAGAAACGCGTTAAAGAATTGACAATGGATAATGGAGAATTGACAATTGAGGATAAAGAGGTAATTAAAGTGTTACAGTATTATTTAAAACTGACCGAACAGGAAGCGGAAGTCAGCAGGAAAATCAGAGATGCGCAGGTTGCTCTGGAGAAAAAGGTCCTGGACAAATACAAAGCCATTACCGAGGCCGAAATAAAAACCCTGTTGGTGGAAGATAAATGGATGGCTACGCTTGAAAGGGATGTAAAAACTGAAATGGAACGTATCAGTCATCGGCTTACCGGACGCATTAGAGAACTGGCAGAACGGTATGAAGCTCCATTGCCTGCCGTTAGTGGCGAAGTGGATGTATTAGAGAAAAAGGTACATGGGCATCTGAAGAAAATGGGGTTGGTATGGAAGTAAAAAAATTGGATAGGGAACTCTATGGCAAGTTGCTTAGCGAGATAAAAATTCGCATCAGGCAAGCACAAATCAAAGCAACCCTTTCCGCCAATGCCGAAATGATAGCGATGTATTGAGATGTTGGCAGGATGATAGATGAACGCCAAAAGTTGCAAGGATGGTCAGCGGCTGTTATTCCTGCTTTGTCTAAGGACTTAAAAAACGAACTCCCCGAACTAAAAGGTTTTTCAGAACGCAACTTGGGAAGAATGCTGGCTTTTTACCGGGAATATCAATTTACAGACTACCATTTGCCACAGGGCGTGGCAAAAACAACGACAGAACCAAATTTGCCACAGCCTGTGGCAAAATTACAAATCATTGATTTGCTGCATAGCATCCCATGGGGACATCATGCCTTGCTGATGGAAAAGATAAAAGACCTGCATAGCCGTTTCTGGTATATGCAACAGATACTTGAAAACGGCTGGAGTCGAGATACTCTCGGTCTGATGATCAAAAGTGATGCCTGCGAAAGGCATGGGAAGGCTGTCACAAATTTTGATCTTCATCTACCGGCCCCCCAATCGGAACTGGCCCGGCAAACGCTGAAAGACCCTTATATCTTCGACTTTCTCACACTTACACTACCTTTTGAAGAAAGGGAGTTGGAGGTTGGGCTGATGAAGCATCTGGAGAAGTTTCTTCTTGAACTTGGCCAGGGCTTTGCCTTTGTCGGGCGACAGTATCATCTGACCATCAGCGATAAGGATTTTTATATTGACCTTTTGTTTTATCATCTCAAACTGCGTTGCTTTATTGTGATCGAACTGAAAAAAGGCGATTTTAAACCGGAATACGCGGGCAAGATGAACTTTTACTGTTCCGCAGTTGATGACCTCCTCAGACACCAGACCGACCAGCCGACGATCGGGCTCATTTTGTGTCAGACTAAAGACAAAATCCTTGCCGAATATGCCTTGCGGGATGTGCATAAACCCATCGGCATATCCGAGTATGAACTGACCCGCTCCCTGCCCGATAACCTGAAGTCCAGCCTGCCGAGCATTGAAGAGATCGAAGCGGAGCTTTCAGGGGGCGGCGATGAGTAAGATAGCTGAAGGATATAAGCAGACGGAAGTGGGGGTGATTCCGAATGATTGGGAAGTTGTGTGCCTTGGAGAAATGACTATTAAAGTCGGGAGTGGTATTACACCAACAGGTGGCGAGCGAGTTTACAAGAAGGATGGGCGACCATTCTTGAGAAGTCAGAACGTGGGTTGGGGTCACTTGCTTATGGAAGACATTGCCTTTATCGACGACACGATCCATGATACTTTTAAGGATACCGAAATCCTAGAGAATGATGTCTTCCTTAATATCACAGGAGCGTCTATTGGACGTAGTGCGGTCGCTGATAGTCGAGTAAAAGGTGGCAATGTTAATCAGCACGTTTGTATTATTCGAACTGTAAAAGACAAACTTTATCCGCGTTTTCTGAATTATTTACTGCTGTCAAGAGCAGGGCAGAAGCAAATTGATAGTTTTCAGGCCGGGGGTAATCGTCAAGGGTTGAATTTCGGCCAAATCCGATCTTTCAAAATTCCACTTCCCCCCACCAAAGCCGAACAAACTGCTATTGCCACGGCATTAAGCGATGCGGATGCGCTCATCAGCAGTCTGGAAAAACTCATTGCCAAAAAGCGGAACATCAAACAGGGGGCTATGCAACAACTCCTCACCGGCAAGAAACGCCTGCCAGGTTTTAGCGGAAAGTGGGAAGTGAAGAAGTTGGGAAACTTAGGAAAATTTCGAGGCGGCAGTGGATTTCCTACAAAGTATCAAGGGAGAGTGGAAGGAAATTATCCATTTTTCAAGGTCTCTGACATGAACAATGAAGGTAACGCAACGTTCATGATTAATTCGAATAACTGGATTTCTGAGACCGTTAGGAAGGAAACTAGTGCAAACACTTTTCCAAGACACAGCATCGTCTTTGCGAAGATTGGTGCAGCAATTTTTCTGGAAAGAAAGAAGGTTCTATCGCGAGAAAGCTGCATTGATAACAACATGATGGGGTTTATCTTAGATGAGGGCTGCGCACATTTCAAGTTTATCTACTACCTTTTCCTGAATATTCAGCTTGGGAAGTTGGTGAGTACAACTGCACTTCCATCGCTCAATGGTAGAGAAATTGCTGAGCTTGAATTTGGCATTCCAGAATTTGAAGAACAAACTGCCATCGTCCAAATCCTCAGCGACATGGATGCCGAAATAGAAGCCCTGGAAAAGAAAATGGAAAAATACAAAATGATAAAGCAGGGGATGATGCAGGAACTCTTAACCGGGAAAACGAGGTTGGTATGAAAGAAAACCAGCACATCGAATGGAAAGAAGGCTGGCGGGATGAGTATATCAAGTGGATTTGCGGCTTTGCCAATGCAATGGGCGGTACGCTCGTTATTGGAAAAAACAACAAAGGGATTGTTACGGGTGTTGACCATGCTGAAAAACTTATGGTGGACATTCCCAACAAGGTCAAGGATATCCTGGGCATCATTGTTGACGTCAACTTAAAATCAGCCAGGGGTAAAGACTTTCTTGAAATTCTGGTAGAGCCATATCCTTATCCGGTGAGCTACAGGGGTGAGTATCATTATCGAAGCGGCAGCACCAAGCAGGAGCTAAAGGGCGCGGCTCTTGATAAGTTCCTGCTGCAAAAACAGGGGAAGCGTTGGGACAGTGTTCCGGTGCCACAGGTCGGTGTTGCTGATTTCAGGAATGACTCGTTTGAACTATTTCGGACAAAAGCAGCAAAAAGCGGGCGTATGAGCGATGATGTGCTCGGAGATAACAATAAGGCGCTGCTGGAGAACCTGCAACTTGCAGAAGAACCTTACCTCAAGCGGGCGGCGATACTGCTGTTTCACCATGCCCCTGAAAAATATGTGCCGGGTGCTTATGTGAAGATAGGTTTTTTCAGGACAGATGCCGACCTGCTGTACCAGGATGAAGTTCACGGCAATCTCTTCCAGCAGGCGGATAAAACCCTTGACCTGCTGTTGACGAAGTACCTGAGAGCCAATATCAGTTACGAAGGCATTACGAGAGTTGAAAAATACCCATTTCCGAAAAATGCCTTGCGCGAAGCCCTGCTGAATGCCCTCGTTCATAAAGATTACAGCAGCGGGACGCCGATTCAAATCAGCGTATACGAAGATAAAATCATCTTTTGGAATGACGGGTACCTGCCGGAAAACTGGACTGTTAAACAGTTGCAGGAAAAACATCCATCGAAACCGTATAACCCCCTCATCGCCAACACTTTTTTCAGAACCGGACTCATTGAGGCATGGGGCAGGGGAATAGAAAAGATACATAATGAGTGCAAACTTGTCGGTATTCCTGCACCTGAGATCAATTATGATTTTGCCGGGTTGATGATAACCTTTCAGGCAGGCACCAAAGGTAAAACGCAGGTAGAAACGCAGGTAGAAACGCAGGTAGAAAAAAAAGCCAAGACCCCTGAACTCATACTACGGATATTAAGCGCTCATCCGGAAATGTCACTTGTCGAGATAGCTAAAATAACAGGAAAGTCCTTAAGCGCTGTTGAAAGGGCTGCTTCCAAATTGGTCAGGGAAGGCAGACTGCGCCATGTCGGACCAAAAAAAGGCGGATATTGGAAATTATAAGGGAATACCCATGAATGACATCGGACAACCGAAACGGCTTACTAAAACAGGTCAGACATGGATGCCGAAATAGAAGCACTGGAAAAGAAAATGGAGAAATACAAAATGATAAAGCAGGGGATGATGCAGAATTTATTAACCGGGAAAATCAGGCTGGTATAATGGAAAAATTCAAAAATAGATACCGCATACCATCGGCGCGGGCGCCGTGGTGGGATTATTCATGGCGCGGGTGTTATTTCATCACCATTTGCACCGCACAGCATGAATGTATCTTTGGCAAAATTCGCGACGGACAAATGCAACCATCGCCCGTGGGCGAAATCGTTTTGCGGGAATGGGAACAATCGTTTCAAATCCGGGCAGAATTATTTTGCGATGCATTTGTACTGATGCCCAACCATCTGCACGCCATTGTGCGAATTGAATATCCCGACCCCACCACCGTACAGACGCACGGCCGTGCGTCTCTACAAAAAATGCCAACGCCCACGAACACGGGAATTGCCCATCGTTCGCCCCGATCCGTTTCATCATTTGTGGCAGGATTCAAATCATCTGCAACCAAACGCATCAACGAATTTTGCAATACGCCCAAAATACCTGTGTGGCAATCCCGTTTTCATGATCACATCATCCGCAACGCGGATGAATACCACCGGATTGCACATTATATCAGAACCAATCCAGAAAAATGGGAAAACGATACATTCTTTAAACAGGAAATACCATGAGCAACATCGGCAAAAAAGAACGTGAAACCCAAGACAGGGTGATTGCCTTGTTCCAGAAAGAATTGGACTATAGCTACCTGGGCAATTGGGAAGACCGCCCGAACAACAGCAATATTGAGGAAACAATTCTTCGTAAATATTTGCGCGAGAGAAAGCGCTACAACAATACCCTTATCAATAAGGCCCTATATGAACTCGGCAAGGCGGCGAATAACCTGAGCGACGGTTTATACAGCGCCAATAAAAAGGTATATCAACTCCTCCGTTATGGCGTAAAAGTCAAGGCAGAAGCCGGCGAAAATTATGAGACTGTAGAACTTATTGACTGGAAGCACCCGCTTGAAAACGAATTTGCCATTGTCGAAGAAGTTACTATTCAGGGCAATCACGAAAAACGTCCTGATATTGTGCTGTACGTAAACGGCATAGCGCTTGGGGTGCTGGAACTGAAACGAAGCACGATTTCCATAGGCGATGGTATCCGGCAGAATATTGTCAACCAGCAGAAAGAATTCATCCAGTCCTTCTTTGCCACCATCCAATGGGTATTTGCCGGGAATGATACCCAGGGGCTCCGTTATGGAACTATCGGCACACCTGAAAAATACTTTCTGAAGTGGAAGGAAGAAGGCGAGGGAGAAAATCTCCTTGATAAATACCTTCTAAAACTGTGCGATAAGGCAAGGTTTCTTGAAATCATCTACGACTTTACCCTATTTGACGGCGGCATGAAAAAATTGTGCCGTCCGCATCAATATTTTGGAGTCAAAGCCGCGCAGGGGCATGCAAAAAGGCGAGAGGGTGGAATCATCTGGCATACGCAGGGCAGCGGTAAAAGCCTGGTAATGGTGTGGCTTGCCAAATGGATTCTTGAAAACAACCCCAATGCGCGCATAGTGGTTATTACCGACCGTGACGAGCTGGACAAACAGATAGAACGCATATTTACTGATGCTGGTGAGCGCATGGTGCGCACCCGCAACGGCAAAGACCTGATGGATCAACTGGGCAAGGCGTTGCCCCGCATGCTGTGTTCGCTGGTGCATAAATTTGGCAGAAGGGGGGGCGACAATTTTGATGCATTCATTGAAGAATTAAAGAGGAGTCCCTCCAATACCGTTGGTGAATTATTTATTTTTGTGGATGAGTGCCACCGTACCCAATCGGGCAAGTTGCACAAAACGATGAAGGCAATTTTAAAAAACGCTATCTTTATTGGCTTTACCGGAACCCCCCTCTTAAAACAAGATAAGCAAACAAGTCTTGAAGTATTTGGCAGATATATTCACACCTATAAGTTCAACGAGGCAGTGGCAGATGAAGTGGTGCTGGATTTGGTATATGAAGCCCGTGATATTGACCAGAAGATATCATCACCTCAAAAGATAGACGAATGGTTTGAGGCCAAGACCCGTGGTTTGAACGACTTTCAAAAATCTGTGCTCAAGAAGAAATGGGGCACGATGCAGAAGGTGCTGAGTTCTCGTTCCAGGCTGGAAAAGATTGTTAGCGACATCGTGTTTGATTTCAATGTAAAACCGCGTTTGAACGCGGACATGGGAAATGCCATTCTGGTGGCATCGAGTATTTATGAAGCGTGCAGGTACTTTGAACTCTTTCAAACTACCGGGTTGAAAGGTAAATGCGCCATTGTTACCTCATACAATCCATCAACAAGGGATATAACAACGGAAGATACCGGCGCCAATACAGAAACGGAAAAGGAATATATCTACAACATCTATACATCGCTGCTTGGAAACAAGTCCACTGAGAAATACGAAGATGAGGCGAAGGATAAGTTTATAAAAGAACCACTAAATATGAAGCTGCTTGTCGTGGTGGATAAACTTCTTACCGGTTTTGACGCGCCCCCATGCACCTATCTCTATATCGACAAAAGCATGCAGGATCATGGCTTATTCCAGGCTATTTGCAGGGTAAACCGGCTCGACAGCGATGATAAGGAGTTTGGTTACATTGTTGATTTTAAAGACCTGTTCAGGAAGGTTGAAAATGCCGTTGCCGTGTACACGTCGGAACTGGATTATGATACATTTGAGAAAGGGGACGTGGATGTGTTATTAAAAGACCGACTGGAGAAGGGCAAGGAACGGCTGGATAATGCCCTGGAAGAAATGGCCTTATTATGCGAACCGGTAGCGCCGCCAAAAGATTCACTGGCGCACATCCGCTACTTCTGTGGTGATCCGGAAAACGAAGAAGACCTGAAAGCCAATGAAGTAAAGAGAACGTCTCTTTATAAACAAACGGTGGCTGTGATACGTGCTTACGCCAATATTGTCGCAGAGATGGAAGAAGCAGGCTATACCCAGGCAGAGATTGCAGATATTAAGAAGAGAGTGGATTCCTATCTGAAACTCCGGGAAGAAATCAGGAATGCCAGCGGCGAAACGCTCGATATGAAGACCTATGAAGCTGATATGCGGCATTTAATTGACACGTACATACAGGCGGAAGAACCCAGGACAATTTCTCCTTTTGCTGGTATGTCCTTGCTGGATTTACTCGTTAATTCCGGCATTGCTGACGCTATCAATAATTTACCCGAAGGGATTAAACACAACAAAGAAGCCGTGGCAGAAACTATAGAAAACAACGTGCGGAAGAAAATCATCCATGAGCATTTGACAGACCCCGCTTACTTTGAAGAAATGTCAAGGCTCTTACATGAAATTATTAAAGAGAGAAGGACAAATGCCATCAGTTATGAAGCATATTTACAGAAGATCGCTGAATTGGCAAAGAAGATAAATAATCCTGCAAAGGATAGTTTGCCGGAACATATAAGGAATAGTAGCGCCAGGCGGGCATTATACAACAATCTCAATCACGATGAGGAATTGGCCGTTGTAGTGGATGAAGCCGTCAGATGCGTAAAGAAGGCTGACTGGCGAGGTAATGATGCGAAGGAAAGAGAGATTAAAAAGACGCTTTATGATATCCTGAAGGATGAGAATGAAGTAGAACGTATTTTTCGGATCATGGAAAAACAGGAAGAGTATTAATATGCATCAAATCCAATTGAGGAATTTACCTATTGATGTAATTCAAAAGGATATTAAGCATATTCACCTGAGTGTTTATCCACCACTAGGCAGGGTAAGAATTTCCGCTCCCTTACGCATGGATCTGGAAACTATCAGGGTTTTTGCCATATCAAAATTAAGCTGGATAAAAAAACAGCAGCAAAGACTGCTCAGTCAGGAACGGGAAGCCCCAAGGGAATATTTAACACAGGAAAGTCACTACTACCTGGGCAAGCGATATCTGATGAAAGTCATTGAGCATAATGCGACTCCAAAAGTTATTTTAAAGCACAATGCTATTGAATTGTATGTAAGACCTGACACAAGTGCAGAAAAAAAACGGGTTGTTTTGGATAAATGGTATCGCAAAAAACTGAAGGAAATCGTTCCAGAATATATCGCCTATTGGAAGAAAAAGATGAGACTGGAAGATGTTGAATATGCCCTAAAAAGGATGAAAACGAAATGGGGCACCTGTACCAGAGAGGCAAGAAGAATCTGGTTAAATCTTGAACTGGCCAAAAAACCAAAAGAATGTATTGAATATATCATTGTTCATGAGATGGTGCATCTGTTAGAACGTCATCATAATGAAAGATTTATTGCTTATATGAACAACTATTTACCAAGGTGGAGATTTTGCAAAGAGGAGTTGAATAAAAGCCCCTTGCCCCATGAAAATTGGAGTTATTAAACCTGGAGTAACTTTTTTCGAATTCTTGATTCTATTAGAAAAGAAAGGCGGGATTTAAGATGCTCTGCGACGTCTGTAACACGCGTATATCCGATGGTGAGGAGGAGCATATTACACCGGAGGTGTTCTCATTTCTTCTGGACAACGGCTTTGGAATACACGAAAGCAATATCCGTATGTTAACTGAAACCGGAATTCCCCGGCACGATGCTGAGGAATCCCTTAAGCGGACATATCGCCAGTCATCCTCGGACTGGTTGTTGTGCACTCAATGTGTTGCTAGGGCTAAGGCAATACTCGCGGTGGAGAATGAACGATGGGTCACCACGAACTATATTGCAGTCACTCAAACCGCAGAAGAAGTAGGGATGGGGTTCGACATTATTGGAGCACCAGTTGCGCTAAGTCGGGATGTTTGGAATGAGTGCGTCAAATGGACAGATCAGGATTCAGAGTTGCAGGAATATCAGGAGCAGGATGCGCGTTTATGGGATGTCTTGTTTACCGGAGGTGGAACCCTTCAAATCAAAGTGAACCAGTTTCTCGCAAGAGGTTTTCACAACTATTCGGTAGTTTGTATTCCGAGGGACGGAACCAGCCATGGAGCAATTAAGGTACCTTTGTTGATACGGCAGGAAGAAATCTGTGACAAAGCCTGGCTTGTGATTGAAAAGGCAGGAAAAGCAGTTTCGGTGGACGACTAAGCATCATCGCAGAACCCTATCACAGGGTTTTCTACGTTAGAAGTTTTTCAAATCGCGAAAAGGGCCGTAGCATCTAATATAGTATAGAACCTATTTTTAATTAGCAACGACCCAGTGAAATCGACTATATAAACTTGACACAAATAAAATTACCTCTTTGTCCACTGGAAGCTCTTTCTTGCGCCTTTCTGGCCGTATTTTTTCCGTTCCTTCATTCTGCTGTCTCGCGTCAATAAACCGTCATTACGTAATATTTCAACATGAGCTGGGTTGGATTTAAAGAGCGCACGGGCAATACCGAGGGATATGGCGCCTGCCTGGCCAGTTATGCCTCCCCCTGCTACATTTACGAGTACGTCAAATTCACCCAATGTCTTGGTGGTTTTCAGGGGAAATCTTACCACACCTCTATCACGATCAATGGGAAAATAAGCATCCAGCTCTTTATCATTGACCACAATTTTCCCGTTCCCCTTTTTTATCCTTACCCGCGCTATCGATGATTTTCGTCTTCCTGTACCCCAATAATATTGTTCTGATGCCACTTTTTCCTCCTCAAAAAGACACGGACAATGAAACTTGCCTATGCCACCCCTTTCTTAGGGAAATGTATATGTATTAATTAATTACGAATAACCAACTCTTTCGGTTGTTGCGCCTGATGTGGATGCTCAGCGCCTGCATAAACCTTTAATTTTCTTAACATCGCCTTTCCCAGTCTTGATCTAGGCAACATCCTTCTTACTGACCGATTCAATACCTTTTCAGGTGCTGTTTCCAGGGTTTTTCCAACCATTCGTTTCCGTAAGCCACCTTGAAAACCGGTAACATAATAATGAACCTTTTCCTGCATCTTTTTCCCGGTTAGTTTCACTTTGCTCGCATTCGTTATGATAACAAAGTCTCCAACGTCAACGTGAGGCGTGTATTCAGGCTTGTGCTTTCCCTGAAGAACCCTGGAGATGGTAGTTAACATTCGTCCCAATGTTTTGTTATCTGCATCTACAATATACCAATTCCTTGCTACCTTTTCTTTTTTAGCCATAAAAGTATTCATTGTGCATATCCTTAAACTGCGAAAATTAAAAGCGCCTTATGGATTATAAGGCGCTTTTGCGTTTACAACCACAAAATAATTATTCTTCATCCTCAGTGTTTACACTTACAGGGGTCTGACTTTCCCGGTTCACATCCCTGGACGCATTTTCCTTCCTTTGGACAACCGCAAGCCCCGGCAAAGATATTAACGACACCCACACTCAACATAATAACGCTAATAAAAGTCAATGCTATAGAAAACCTCTTAAACATTTTATTCTCCTTTCAGAACGTTTAGGATAAAAAAGTTTATGTGTGATACAAACCTTATTTTTTACAATTGCACTCTCGTGCTTTTCCGGAACAATGGCTGCAAGGGCAACCTTCCGGACACTGACAATAACCCGCAAATGCTGTCTTAACAAGCGTTGCTATATTTGCTGCACCAATTCCAAACGTAAGCACACCAAACATCACTAAGGTAATATAAATTTTTCTCATTGAATATCACCTCCTTCTTATGAAGCAATACTCATACATAGCGTTAAGTTAGCCGGCGTTGGAGAGTTTACTTCAAATTGACTAATTTTATATCAAAAGATGTTATATTTGTCAATGATATTTTCCAAAGATGAAAATATCATTGACAGAGTAGCGTATTAGTAATTAATATACCACAAAATTACTTTGTTGGAAATTGGAGCCATTTTATTTAGTTATTTCCAAGTCTAAGGATGAGCTATTATGTCACAAGATATTTTAATTGATTTAAGTACTTTAGATTTAAATAAGAACGCAATTGATATTGAAACTATCCGCGCCGTAATACCTCACAGATATGAGATGGAACAGTTGAGCGGTATTATAAAATTTGATCCCGAACAAAAAATTATTGTAGGTTATAAAGATGTATCAGATAAAGAATTTTGGATTCGGGGGCATATCCCAGGCCGTCCCTTAATGCCAGGAGTATTGATGCTTGAAGCAGCTGCGCAGTTGTGTACTTATTATTACAAAAAGACCACACAAGATGACCGGTTCCTTGGTTTCGGTGGCATCGACAAGGTTAAATTTCGAGGAAAAGTTATGCCAGGCGACAAGCTCATTTTAATTGCAAAAAACAAGGAATTGCGTTCACGCAGAGCTATCTTTGATACCCAGGGAGTTGTGGATGGGAAGCTCGTATTTGAGGGTGTTATTATAGGAATGGTGGTGTAAAGACAAAGGTATAATGCTAGCTCATCACTAAGGAACCCACATTGGTAATTCCAAAGATATCTTTAAATTGTTTAACAGAATAATCAGGCTTGATGTATTTGTCCCGCTCTTTCAGATATGCCCGATAATGTCTTCCCTGTTCAACCATTACCGTAATCATCCCTAATGACTTGCTTGCAATTAATTCATCATCTATCTTATCCCCAACACAAATAATTTCTTCCGGTTTTACATTATATCGTTGTATAACTTCTTTGAAATAGTCGTTCTTCGTTTGCCCATTAACTCTATCTGCAATAAAAATATCATCAAAATATCCATTTCTTAATCCGAGAACACGAATCTTCCGGTTTTGAATTTCTTTTTCCCCTGAGGTAACAAGAATTAGTTTATAACCTTGCACCCTAAGTTGTTTAAGAGTTTCAATTACACCGGGGAAGAGAGTGATACCGGTGATATCAATATGAATAAATGCGTCCCATAATTCCTTGATGCAGGTGTTTGGAAGATGGTGCGCGGTCACAATTTTTTCATAGATATTCACGGTTGTTCCATACTTTTCTTCCATCTCTAATTGCAGATGATACGCATCCTCTTCAGAACAAGGTATTAATCCAGCGATCATTTTTGCTGCATGTTTTCGTCCCTGCAATACAAGGGTGCCGCTGCAATCATACAGCGTATCATCTAAATCAAGAATAACCGCTTTAATATTTTGAGAATTTTGCATTATACCTGAATGCTTTACACGCATGGGGAAATAAACTTTTCAGCAATGCGAGCGAGAAACCGGGCAATCATCACGCGATTGGGTCGATGCATTTCCCTATCGTAAATACGCCTCTGTTACATATCGCCGCATCATATGGTTCGTGTTGAAATAATAAGCGATTTTGCTAATCGAATTTTTCATAACCTTGATCCATTGGCTTCTGTCATGGTAATACATGGGAAGAATGAGGTTTTCCAGCTTGTAGTATAAGTCCTCAGCATCCGTTGCATCATTAACAGGTATCAGCGATGACTCTACCGGCTTAGGGCCGATGGACCAGCCGGTTATTCCCTCGATGTGTCCCTCTATCCACCACCCATCCAGGATGCTAAAATTGATTACCCCATTGTGCGCTGCTTTCATACCGCTCGTACCCGATGCCTCCCGCGGACGTAAAGGCGTATTAAGCCATATATCAACTCCGGAAACAAGCTTTAAGGCTAGTTCAATACAATAATTTTTTAAAAATACGAC
Source organism: Candidatus Brocadia sp. WS118 (assembly GCA_007618135.1). Classification (GTDB taxonomy): domain Bacteria; phylum Planctomycetota; class Brocadiia; order Brocadiales; family Brocadiaceae; genus Brocadia. The sequence goes on from PHFX01000149.1 coordinate 53,543, forward strand.
TTTTATATTGTCATTAACGGTTTTTGTCATCTCAACAATTTTCTTGATAATATCTTTTCCAGGGGTGTCTTTTGGATGTGCCTTTCCTGAATAAATAATCTGAATCCTTCCTTTTTCACTAATTTTTAGAAGCCGTTCAAGGTTCAAAAATATTAAGTCTGCTCGTTTATACGAAGTAAATCTCCTTGCAAATCCAATTGTCAACACGTCCGGACGTATCTCTATCGCAGTATTTTTTTTTATGTAATCGACCAAACAGCCTTTTGCATGGAGGTGGGCTTCCCATATCTCTTCTTCGGGAATAATTTCTGATCGGACAAGCAACTCAGGTTCATTAGCCCAACCAGGGATATGTTTGTCGTACACGCGCTTAAAACTCTCACACGTCCAGGTAAATGAATGCACACCGTTGGTAATGGCATTAATTTCATAGCCAGGGAATAGATTTTTTGACACCTCACCATGCTTTTTCGCTACACCATTCACGTAGTTACTCAGATTGAGCGCAAGAAATGTCATATTTAAATAATGTTCTCCCCCGAGTCTTTTCAGTACCTCAAATGGAATTACCTCACCGAGCACTTTCTTTACCAGATCATAGGAAAACCGGTCATGACCTGCTTCAATGGGGGTATGGGTTGTGAAGACACACAAGTCTTTTACCTTGTTCGTATCCCAAATCCGATTTTCGTCCCAGACACTTTCAACATCGCGCTTGTTTAGCACAAGCAATTCCAGTGTCAAAAAACTGGCATGCCCTTCGTTCATATGGTACTTTTTGATGTGAAATCCAAGGGCATGAAGCATGCGTACGCCGCCAATGCCAAGTACGATCTCCTGTTTCAGCCGGTAATGCACATCACCACCATACAAAACGGCGGTAATTTCCCTGTCTTCTTTTGTATTCTCTTCAACATCGGTATCGAGGTACAATACGTTTACTTCTCCACCAGTAATACTTCGTACGGTATAGCACCATGCCTGGATATAAACATTGCGCCCTTCGATTTGAATTTTAACCTTTTTCGGCAAGCGAACCATAAACCTGGATGGGTCCCAGTCTACCGGATATTCAACTTGTCTTCCTTCACCGTCAATATCCTGAGAAAAGAAACCCTTCTTTGAGATCAGGGTAACGGCAACAATCGGAATCTCTAAATCAGCGCTTGATTTTATGGTGTCTCCCGCCAATACGCCGAGACCCCCGCTATACGTAGGAATATCATTGGTCAAACCGATTTCCATAGAAAAGTAGGCAATCGTTGCATTGTTGTTAGTCATGGGTATTCGGACAGGTATACTGGTCATCCTTTCATTGAATTGAAGAGTTAATGATCGAATAATTACTTACATACTAATGTATGGGTTTATCAACAACTGCATGAGCAGCTTCTCGTATCGACTCAGACAGGGTGGGGTGAGGGAAAATCGTGTTTAGCAATTCATAAGCTGTTCCTTCGAGGATAGTAGCAAGCGACATACCCCACATCAATTCACCTACATTAGGACCTATGGCATGTACCCCTAATATTTCGCCGTATTTATCATCTGAAATAATTTTTAAAAATCCATCTTCATAATCGCCGTCGATAATTGCCTTGCTGTTGGCAATAAGAGGAAATTTACCTACTTTTGTTTTATGTCCTCTCTTCTCCGCCTCCTCCTGGGTAAGCCCTATGCTCGCCACCTGTGGAAAACAATACGTCACTGCTGGTATCCCTTGATAATTAATCGGCATGGTTTCTTTTCCTGCAATGCGAGAAACGGCAAGCAATCCTTGATTTAATGCCTTATGGGCAAGAAGGGGGGGGCCGGTAATATCTCCCACAGCAAAGAGGTTTCTTTGGCTTGTTTCCATAACCTCATTCGTTTGCAGATATTTTCCCTGGTAATTCACTGACAATTTTTCTATTCCGGTATTCGTCAAGGCTGGTGTTCTGCCTAATGCAAGGAGGAGAAGGTCAGCTTTTAGAAATTCTTCATCTTCACCTGTGGTGGCAGGGGGGTGAAGCATATCGTCTTTTCTCCGTATTCCCACCCTTACGCCGTTATCAATTATAACCTTTTCTAAGGAGGTGTTTGTTAAAACGTTTATACCTCTCCTCCTGAAGATTTTTTGTAACGTTGAACTAACCTCTTTGTCCTCTGCCGGAAGGATATCACCGAAAAATTCAAGGATCGTTACCTTCGTTCCCAAAATATTAAAGAGATGCGCAAATTCAGTTCCAACGGCACCGCCACCCGCTATAACGATGGATTTAGGGATTTCTTCCCTTAATAAGATATCATTACTGGTAAGAACGTATTTATTGTCGTGCGTGATATTCTTGGGAATGGAAGGGACGGATCCGGTAGCCAGGATAACGTTTTTTGCTGTGATTCTACGAATGTCTGTTCCGTCTTTTTTTATTAAAACAGTATTTGGTGATATGAGTTGTCCTTCGTCCTGAAAAACCTCAACTCGATTTTTTTTGAGGAGAAACTGAACGCCCTGAAACAATCTTGTAATGACAGCCTCTTTTTGCCGATGCAACTGCGCATAATTAATTTCTACTTTATCGGCCGTAATTCCAAATTCTTTCGCCCTGAGAAAACGCGTATAAAGGTCAACTGAATGGAGAAGCACCTTTGTTGGAATACAGCCCCAATGCAAGCAGGTACCACCAACCTTGTCTTTCTCGACAAGAGCGGTTTTTATTCCAAGTTGAGCGGCTCTTATCGCCGCAGAATAACCGCCTGGTCCACCACCAATGACTACGAGATCAAAGGCAGAGTTTTCCTCAGGCAAATTATCCCTCCTTTTTCCAGGTGAATAGAATAACGAATATCAGTGCAATGGCAATGATCATAATTGCCTTTGGGCTAATATCAGGGATGATTGATTTTTCCATAGACAAAGATAATAATTTACCGATCATAGCGACTTTACCTCCTTCTTTTTAAGACTTAAAATTTATCACATAAAAAATTCGACTTTTCCAGCAAACTCTTCAATCCAATAAAAAATGTCTTTCATGAAATTTCTACCGAACAAAAAACCATACTATAAAGGCACATCAACCCTTACCTATTTGATGTGCCTTTATAAACTCTTAAGTACAAAAACTAGCTAAACTGAATTATGACGTTACAGCCTCCATGACTGGTTTTGAGACAGTTGTAGTGCTCGATTTGTAGCAATCTTTATAATAGTCACCTGAATCGTACAATTCCTTTAAATTCTGTAAGACCTGTTCAAACACTTGCTTCCAGTCAGAACCTACCCTGAAGGCAAACATGGAGTTTCTCGGATTTTTCGTCGTCTTAATCGAATTTCTGAAACGCATCCTCAAGTTATCGCCTGCGTAAATATGATCATAGACATATTGCATACCTTCTATAAAATCTTCCAGGGTCATGTCTACCAAGCGATGAACCACATGGGCCGTGTCATAGTATTGCCAATCCTCAGGATAATTCTTCCTGAAAATCCTCTTTTCCGAATCTAGTCTTGCATAGAGTTGTGTCTTAGGGAAGGGGCAGTTGATGCCAAAGGTAAGAATGTCAATATTATTCTCCAATATGAACTCAGTCATTCTCTTAAAGGAGTCTTTATCATCTCCGTCTGCTCCAAATACAACTGAACCCCAAACGACTAAGCCGGCGTTGTGTATTTTCTGAATACAATCAAAATAACTGTCCGTGCCTAACTTAAGGTTTACCCGTTTATTCATCTTCTCAAGAACGGCTTCATTGGTGGACTCAATACCGATGAGCATACCAAAATTGCCGCTTTTTGCCATATAGTCTAACGTTTCAGGGTCTTGGGAGATATTTAAGGCAGTGAACCCTAACCAGTCCTTATGTATGCCGCGATCCACCATTCCTTTAAAAAGATCTCTCGCCCTCTGGTTTGACTGTTTTCCATGCCCATAGAAGTTATCCTCTGCAAGCATTAAACCCTTATAATCTGTGGCCTCCATCTCCGCAAGAACGTCCTCGTAAGGTCTTTCCCTGAATTTTCTGCCCTGAAAAGTAGGTACACTGCAGAAATCACAGTAGTTCGGGCATCCTTTCGTTGTGACAATAGAAGAAAACTTATAGTTATATTTCTTCTTCATGAGTTCCCGATTTGGATATACCTTTTTCATCAAGCTGAGGGGGGGCAATCCTCCTTGATAAATCTTCTTCAATTTTCCTGCTTCAAAATCTTTTATAACCTGGGGCCATACCTCTTCTGCTTCACCGACAAAGACGGAGTCAGCATAATTTGCCGCTTCTTCAGGCATCACGGATGCGTGTATCCCACCCATGATTACCGTCATACCTTTCTTCCTGCAAGCCTCAGCAATTTTATAAGCCCGGGGAGATTGATAGGTAACTGCGGTAATACATACCAGATCAACAGGTTTAAAGGTAAGTTCGCCGTTATCATCAATTGCCAATTCCAGATTCTCGTCAATAACATCAAAATCCCAATCGCCTGGTGTAAGCGCAGCAACATAAGCAAGATTCAAAGGCATCTGAACTATTACGGTAATACTCTCTTCACCATGTCTACCCGGTTTGTGTGGGTTAATCAACATCATTTTCCTTTTCATAAATTTACCTCCACTTCTCCATGATTAAATTAGCTACACCCCATCCAGAAGACACAACAGCACAAATTCCAGGACCCGGTCGCGTCCAATGACCGGTTAAATACAGATTTTCAATTGGCGTCTGTTGAGGAAGTCTATTATCCCCTATTTGATCCACACTAACCTCCCATCCGTAAGCGGCCCCATCGGTATTTAACGTGTATCGCTCTAAAGTTTTTGGGGTAGCCGCCTCAATCACTTCAATATATTTTTTTATATCAGGAAGGTATTTTTCTATTCGGTTTATTGTGTCTGCGATTAAACTTTCTTTAAAAGATTTCCAATTCGTAATATCTTTATACTTCTCTTTCATAAGATAAACTACCACAGAAATTATCTGTTTGTCCTGCGGAGCAAGCGTTGGACATATTGACGTGGGAATTGAAACATACAACCATTCAGCATCGCGGTAACTGGCATCCGTGGCAGTATGATAAAATCCCCTTTTTAATTTGCGTAAATCGGCGCCTTTGCCAATACCTAAATATAAAAGGGAAAAGGAGCAACTTTCCCTCATTTCTTCAATACTGCTAAGGAACGATGTCTCTAATTTACCGTCTAGTAATTCAAAAAAAGTCTGCCGGACATCAATATTCGAGACAACTAACTTCGCCGGTATCTCTCTTCCACCTTGCAATTTAACGCCACGAGCGTTTTTTGCATCAGAGAGAATTTTTTCGGCTTTGCATGATAGCATAATATGCCCGCCAAAATCAATAAATTTCTTAAAAATTGCATTAGCAAACTCTTGCGTACCACCAACCGGGAAAAAAGCGCCGTCTTTGAGATAGTTGATCATCATTTGACACATACCAATAGCAGAAGCTTGAGCAGGGGGGAGGCCTATGTAACCCCATTGACCGGAAAGTATCATCTTGATCTCATCGTTGAAGAAAAAAGTATCCAACATATCGCGATAGGTCATGTTTTTGTATTTATCAATAATCTGGCTTTTCTCATGGTTGAAAGTAGCGCGATAGAGTTTTACAAATTCTTGAAAAAAATTCTTTATGTTACTTTTCTCCAAGGGGAATCGGTCTTGCAACCGGATGGTATACTCATCCAAATCGGCTGGAATTTCAATGCTAAAATTGGGGAAAATTAGATGATCCATCGGATCGAGGGGATAAAATGCCATCTCTATCGCCAGCGTCTTAAAGCAGCGGCCAACAATACCCCATTTTCCACATCCTCCAATATGATGAACTGCCGCATCAAAATTGAAACCTTTTCTTTTAAAGGACGTACAATAACCACCAGGGATAGAATGTTGTTCTATGATGAGTACCTTTTTGCCGGTTTTGGCAAGAAATGCACCGCAAACCAAACCAGCTACGCCGGCGCCAATTACAATTGCGTCATAAGAAGGATACAATGCATCTTTTTTTGTGGATTGAATGCATCGGCTGGGAAGTATCATGAATTATGGTTTGTATTTGGAGATAATTAAGGACGAATTGTTTCCCAATCGCGAGAAGGTGTTGATAAGGACATTTTTGACGGGTAAGACCCTTGCGATATTGGCTACATAGTCTAAATCACATTCAGGATCTCGTTCTTTATAATTGATTGTGGGTGGTACTGTATGAGTATTGATGGACATTATTGCAGCTATTGTTTGCAACGCCCCTGAGGCGTCATAGCATTCACCGGTCATAGATTTTATGGCGCTTACCGGAATAAGAGTTGCCCGCATCCCAAAAACTTCTTTGATGACCTTTGTTTCCATTGCGTCACCATAAGTACCAGAATAAGCATTTGCCGATAGGTAAGAAATGTCATTTAACGTCAGATTTGCATCATGAATGGCGCTCATCATGGCTCGTTTGTTGCCGTCTATCTGAAAATCCCTACTAATGGCCATTTTCGGGTCAAATGCGGTACCGTACCCTTTTATTTCAGCATAAATATGCGCATTTCGCTTCAGTGCATTCTCTAAGGTTTCCAGAATAACCAAGGCGGAGGCTTCGCCAATAACCATTCCGTTGCGTCTTTTATCAAAGGGTGCGGAGATTTCCTGGCTTCCATCCTTACTCCCCGATAATATCTTTGAATTATGCGCACCCCAAAAGATGTCATGTGTTAAACCATGCACACCGCCGGCGATTACAGCCTTTACCCGGCCCATTCGAAGAAAATCAGAGGCATAGATAATTGCATCTACACTGCTTGTTACGCCGTTTGAGATGGTGGTATTCAACCCCGTAGCTTTACAAAAGATTGAAGCGCGGCTGGCAGGGGCGTTCAATACGGTATTGGGGAAATCCATAGGATTCACATAATTAGGGCCTTCACGCAAAGACTGAAAATCGAAGGAACTAATGCTGTCAATGCTTCCGTAAGTCGAGCCAACGACAATGCCCAATTCATCACCAGTGTAAGTATTATTTTCTAAATTAGCATCTTTTATGGCGAGAATGGTTGCAGACGACACAAGAAGGGAAGTTCTATCAATATGCCGTATTCCCTTTTGTCCAAGGTAAACCTTTGCATCAAAATCTGAAATTTCACCAGCCTGTTTGCTATGAAATTTACTTACATCAAACAAGGTAATGGGTTTAATGCCCGATACACCATTGGTTAAATTATTCCAAAAAGCTTCTTTATTGCTGCCAACCGGCGATATAACAGATACACCGGTAACAACAATTCTTGTTTTTTCCATCATCAACCTCTGTTTAACAATGCAGATTCAGTTCCAGAGAACTGTTTGATTTCAAGTTTTGCCAGTAAATTTTTTCACTACCAGACAACTATTGTTGCCGCCAAATGCATGGGCATTATTCAGTGCAATAGTTACCTTTTGCTTTCTTGCTACATTGGGTACATAATCCAGATCACATTCCGGGTCTGGCGTTTCATAATTGATCGTAGGGGGTATAATATCGTTTTGAACGACCAAGGCACACGTAATGGCTTCTATAGCGCTGGCAGCACCCATGGTATGCCCCATCATCGATTTTATTGAACTGATTGCGAGATGTTCTGGTTTATTTCCAAATACCTTTTTAATGGAGATCGTTTCTGCCTTATCATTCGCCGGGGTTCCTGTTCCATGGGCACTGATATACTGGACATCCTCAGGTTTCAGACTTGCGCTCATTAAGGCTTTTTTCATTGCAGAAACAACACCCTCTCCATCGGGATGAGGGATGGTAATGTGATAAGCATCGCAACTCAGACCATAACCAATGATTTCGGCATAAATGGTGGCATTTCTCTTCACCGCATGATCGAGCGACTCTAAAAGGAGCATGCCGGCTCCTTCACCAACCATCATACCTTTCCGGTTTTTATCAAATGGCTGACATATCTCCGGTGCGATAGCGCCCAATCTCGCGAATCCTGTATACGCTACTTTTGAAAAAGGGTCGGAACCTCCTGCAACCATCATATCCACCCGACCAAACTTAATCAAATCATACGCATACCCAATTGCATAATTGCCTGCTGCACAGGCAGTAGGAATAATGGTATTTGGGCCTTTAAAACCAAACTCAATTGCGACGTTGGCCGGGATATTATTGCAGGGATGCATCAAAAAGAGATCAGGGTCTACCTTGTCTTCTCCGTCTTTGTGCCTTATATAATTGACTTTCTCAAGGATCTGTATTTCTCCTGCCGTCGTTCCTACAGATACGCCAATCCTTTCTAAATCGACTTTACTCAAGTCAAGCTTAGCGTCCTCCAATGCAAGTAAGGTGGCTGCAATTGCAAATTGGGAACCTTTACCAATTTTTTTCAGAACTCCATTTTTAATATAGTCAGAATACTTGAAATTTTTTACTTCGCACCCTTTGTGAACCTTATATTCTGAAGTATCAATACACGATACATCTTCAATTCCTGAAACCCCCGCAATAAGGTTGCTCCAAAATCTTTCCTTGCCCGACCCGATGGGAGTAATCATTCCTACGCCTGTTATAACCACGTGTTTATTCATAACAATATTATGTCAACCCGATATTAAAGCGTCCTTGTCTGCGATTCCAAAAGTCAAATTTGCCTTAGCAACAACCTTTTCGCCGACCTTTACCGAAGCCTGAATAATAGCTCCTTTGGATACAATTTTTTCAACAATAATTTCTATGAAGAGTTGATCGCCGGGGAAGATAGGTTTTGTAAACCTGGCATTATTCACTGATGCCAATAAAAAAACCGCATTGGCGCTATTTTGTGTGGAAAGGCTTTTCTTGAAAAGTATGATGGAAGCCTGAGCCATCGCCTCAATGATCAAAACCCCAGGCATGATGGCGAAATCGGGGAAATGCCCAACAAAGACAGGTTCATTGCCGGAGACATTCTTTATACAAACAATTCTTTTCCCTTCTTCAAACTCAACAACTTTATCGATAAACAAAAAAGGATATTTTTGAGGAAGAAGGGACCGTATTTCCTCAAAAGACATCATTTCTCATAGTCCATCTTCTTGTCAATCACGAAAGTATACCCGGTAGTAATGTAATGCCTGTAATTTAATAATTTTAAGATGAAAGTTTTCCGCTTTCTGTCAGAACAGATTTTGTTAAGTCAATGGTGGCACTTAAAGAAGTAATGTCAACCAGTTTTTCTTCAGGGATTTGCACTTTAAATTTTTTCTCAATAAGCGCAAGGATTTCAAGAGCCAAGAGGGAATCTATTTCAAGGTCTTTAAAAAAATTTGCATCTCTTTTATCCCAGATTTCTTTTTCATCCAATTCTGTAACCTCAGCGACTATCGCAGTTACACCTTTTTCAATTTCTTCAGCGTTCAAAATTATTCTCCTTTATAATAAACGGCTTTGACACGAAACAACATCATTATCTATAGTATTACGTAAACGCAACGAAACATGGTAGCAGACACAATTTATAATGTCAATAATATTCTCTGGCTTAATCAAAGAACAATTTTGTAAGCGTTAGTTTGATAAATTTTATAAATAACCAGACAAATTATAACGTCTGATAATATATATTATGTTACAATGCGTTTTATTCTCCCAATCTCGTTTTTCTTCCTCTTAATGATTTCTTTTCTTGTCGTAATTCTCTTCTTCTGTATTTATCCAATTCTCTCAATGCCTTATATATTTGATTTTCTAACATGGTCTCATATTTAGATAATTCCGGACTTCTGTTTTTGTTTTCATTTATTTTTACAGCCTTTAATTGTAAGAGTTCTCTGTTTGTTCTCTTTCGCGTTCTCAGAAATCCCTGTTCGTATTCCTGAATGCAAGACGTATTGTATTCCAATATCTGGCTTTCAATTTTCAAACACCGCTTCAATCGCCAAACACCCGAAATAATGCGGTCTACAATAAGTGCTTCTATTACATTTGAGGGCTTCAGTTCTTTAATAAGTTTATTTCTGACTTCATCAAGATCAGCACTTTTTTCCCCATCTATTAATATTTCGCTGCTAAAGATATATTGCCTTGCATCGTCCTCTCGAGATTTCATTGCTCCCGATGAGGTACTGTTTTCCACACTCTCTGTCTTTGCAAGGCTGGATGTCTCGCTTAACTCAACTATGGTATTCATGATTTTGTCTACCTTTTCTTTTGCGGAACTCTCTCTATTTTTCCCGTGCAAAACATCTTCTTTTAAAATTGTTGACATTGTCTCTCCCTTTTTAGTAAAAGAAAACATCTGGCTAAATTTCACCATAATATCTCATAATCGGTTGGACTATTCAATAAAATATTTTATATAGACACAACAATTTACCAGCGGTAAATTTTGTTACAACACCGTAAAAGATGTTGCTCTGAAGTGTACTCCTCGAGGGATAAAAACGAATGATTTTGCTGATGTTCAGAATTCACTTGCAATGGGGAAAGGAATTTTCGTTCTCTCTTTATTAAAACAAAAAGAGGAATGATATATTTTATTGTAAGAGCGGAATTAAGCGATGTTAGAACAATTTACCAAACCGCCTCCACCGTCTGCGGTTGCTGCTCAATTCCGCCGTTAGCGGCGTGGACATACAAATCAAAATGTACTTATGAATTCAAATTATTAGAATTGTTATGCTGATCATTTAATTCCTTTGAGACCATTCTGTTTCTTAGGTACCTTAAAGAAAACAAGGTGCTCACTCCAAGAGCAAAAAGAACACAACTAGCTGGTTCTGGATTATTTCCAAGAAGTTTCCCCCCTTTTTTATTTTCGGTTTTCGCATCTGCACTCCCGACAACTATTATAATTGTCATTATAAAGACAAATAAACAGCCGCCTATTGTAACCAATTTTCCTCTCATCTTTATTTCTCCTCGTTACTACCAACGAATTTTTCCAACTTGCCAACTAAAAGATACCATTGCTTTATGATCCTTGATTACTCAAGGGTTGCCTTTAATACCGTTATCGTAATAAACACACAGAAGTCATTCATTATAAAATTTAATTTCTAAAAGTCAAATAATAAATAGTGACATCGAAAAAATTAATAACCGTCTCTAAAAACAGAGATTGATGTTTAAATTTTTAATTGATTAATCAACAGTTATCTTTTAAACTTATCTGCCTATGGCTATATTCTCTCATATCCCTTTTGTCATAGTAATACTCTTGTATTTCATTTCCTCCGTGTGGTCAATTGGCTACATTGTGAAACCTGCCTTTTTCAACAAAAAAGTGGGTAAGTGGTCAATGATGATGGGCTTTCTTATCCACAGCGGGTTTCTAATATTTTTAGGTCTTGAGTCCGGCAATATCCCGATCACGAACGTTTATGAATCTTTCGTGTCATTAATATGGTGTATTTTGTTTGTTTATATCAACCTGGATTATCTTTACAAACTGCCATCGTTAGATACGTTTTTGGTCCCTGTCGTTACGGCACTTTCTATCTGGTCGCTCACGTTCGATGGGGGAAATTTGACCATTACCGTAAGTCTTCAAAATTTTTGGCTCATAGCGCATATCATTCCTATATTTGTCGGCTACGCGTCCTTTACGATATCTTTTAGTCTGAGTATCATGTATTTAACCCAGCAGAGGCAACTCAAACATAAACTGTTTGGTCCCCTTTTTACAAAACTACCATCGCTGGAGGGGATAGACAGACTCATGTGGAAAACCATTTCATTTGGGTTTCCTCTCCTTACACTCGGATTGGTATTTGGCACCTTTTGGGTTAAAACGCAAAACATTTTGGGTGAGCAGTGGTATCTGGATTATAAGGTTGTCCTGGGTTTAGCCACGTGGCTCATTTATGCAGCGCTCCTGCACATGAGGCTTGTTTCGTCATTTCACGGCACGAAGATCGCTTGTCTGACGATAGCAGGTTTTTGCCTGGTGCTTTTCACTTTTATTGGAACCTTCTTTATGGGCTCCAAACACGCCTTTCAAAAGGTGAGCGAACAAACACATGAAAAGTTTTGAATATATCGCGAACAATATCAGGTTCCGTTACGTAAGGATTCGCCATGAGTATTCTGGTTGTTGGACTCAACCATAAATCAGCCCCAGTCGAGGTAAGGGAAAAATTAGCTTTTAATGCCAATAACATTTCCACGGCATTATCGTTGTTTCTCCACAGGCATCAAACGACAGAGACCGTTATCCTGTCAACCTGTAACCGTGTGGAGATGTATGTATCATCCCTGGACGGGACTGTTAAAACAGAAGACGTCCTTTCGTTCTTTGCGGATTTTCATAAGATTACCTTAAACGAGTTTTCCCCTTACATGTATCACTATACTGATGATCGTGCCGTGAATCATCTTTTTTTTGTCACGGCCAGTCTCGATTCCATGGTATTGGGCGAATCACAAATCCTTTCGCAGGTAAAGGAAGCCTACACGACCGCATCCATGGAAGAGGCAACGGGAAAAGTTATGAACCAGTTATTTCAGCAAGCGCTGAATGTCGCAAAAATCGTGCATACCAAGACAGCCATAGGAAAAAAAAAGGTTTCCATCAGTTCTGTAGCGGTAGAATTTGCAGAAAAGATATTTCAGGATTTTACCGGCAAGATGGTCCTTGTGGTGGGCGCCGGGGAAATGTGCGAGCTTTTATTGAAACATCTTTATGAAGAAGGCGCACGCACGATCGTGGTTGCAAACCGTACTTTTGAACGCGCCCAGGAGATTGCCAATGCTTTTCAGGGACAGGCTATTAAGTATGAATTACTGGGTGATTATCTTGCAAAAGCGGATATTATTATCAGTTCGACCTCCGCCCCTCACTATGTTATTCATGTGGATCAGGTAAAAGACGCTATCCGGCATAGAAGAGGCAATCCCATGTTCCTGATTGATATTGCGGTTCCCCGGGATATAGAACCTGAGATTGCCAATATTGACAATGTGTATCTCTATAACATTGATGACCTGCAGTCCGTTGTAAGCCAGAATATTGACGAAAGAAGCAGAGAAGTGGAAAAATGCCGCGCAATTGTCGAAGAAGAGGTTGATCACTTCATGGCGAGGCTTGAGGAAATGAAGATAGAACCGGCGATAACTCTCTTACGCAACCACTTTCATGCTATTGGAAAGGAAGAGCTTGACCGTTTGAAAACAAAACTCAAAGGCATTGACAATGGCGACTGGGAGCAAGTTGTCTACACGGTGGAACGCACGATAAACAAACTTCTCCACCACCCGGCAAAGGTTGCTAAACAGGAAGCAAAGAATGGCGGTGGATACCGGTATGTGGAAATCATTAAAAAATTATTTGGTATATTTCATACTCCTGATCATACTTAGCATTTCACAGGTTTATAAATTGTGATTTCTTACATGTTTGAAAATTAAGTGTAGTTAACAGTTTTGTATATTCCTCTTCTCTTTGTTTGGTTAACTGAAATATGGCAATCATCGATACCATAAAAATACCTCCAATCATAATGCTGATCGCTAACAACATATTCATGGCCTCCTTTCATTTCCAAACGTAACGTTACTGTATAGGATTTCATTTTATTTATGCGGTTTTTACGCTTTCCCTGAAACTTTCCATTCGCAGGCCCTATTGCCACCCAGTTTTTTAGCGGTATACATCGCCTTATCAGCATGAACAAGCAGTGACTTTACACTAAAATTACGATATTGACCAATTCCAGCGATACCAATACTGATCGTCTTTTGAACTGATTTACCCTTTTGTGGAATGTGGAACTTACTGTTCCTGAAACTCTTCAGGATGCGATTGGCAACGACAAGGGCTCTCCGGCATGAAGTTTCAGGTAATATTATGGTGAATTCCTCACCGTCATAACGACACGGGACATCAATCCCTTTTCGTACATATTTTTTTACAAAGTTACCCAGACGTTGCAATATTTTGTCACCCATGGCGTGTCCATAGGTATCGTTAAAATCTTTGAATTTATCGATGTCGATAAAAAGGAGGCTTACGTCGTGATGGAGTCGCTTCGCCCTCAATACTTCTTTTTCTAAGATATCATCAAAATATCTTCTGTTGTACAAACCAGTCAGTTTGTCGGTAATAGACAATTTTTCGAGTTCGTCCTGAAGCTGTTTCCTTCCGGTAATATCTCTCAGGATTTCCATCTTATATATTTCCTTGTTTCCATATACAAATGGCACAACAAGTGAATCATATACCTTTCCCTTTATCGGCCGTTCTAGCTGTACCGTCTGTCCCTTCCGGACCGCATTCATATCGTTATCTTGGCATGGAATTTCATTGTTACATATTACCTGGTAACAATATTTTCCCACAGATACGCCGTATTCATCTGTTGCAGGTTTATTCATATACACAATCTTGTTTTCTTTATCCATGATAAAAATCATATCTTTCATGTTTGAAAGGATGGCATTGAATAAATCATCTTGTTTGTTAATAATTGTATGTGATTGCGAAAGTGTATGATACGGCTTGTTTCGTCCTAAGGGCATAAGGTTAATGGTATGGAAAGGGTTTTCTCCTTCCTGCTGAAGGTTTTTTTCCGGGATTTGCTGCGCATTGCCCTTCACATATTCTTTTTGCTGCAATCTGTGACCTTTCGTCTACCGGCAATTCTATTGTTGTAGGTAATTTTGATTCATATGTACATGACATATTATATATCCTCTGGCAACAGAAATTTGTTCTGCTCTACTACGTTTCAGATTTCAATCTACCTATGAATAGTTTTCCAGTAGTATGTTAAACAGGGTAAAATAAATTAAATTTGACATACATGAATAATTCCTTTACATTAGGGTTTAATGAAAATGTAATCTATCAGAATGCACAATAATTCTGTACGTTGATGACATGGATGATAACCGAGAGCAAGAAGAAAGACAAATCCGTAAAATACTCAATGAATATACGGTTCATAGCCCTTATAAGCTCAATCCGGATGGTAAAATTGTTGATAGAGTAGTGAAGGGGCTGGTAATGCGCAAGATTAAATTCGGGTACGCATATTGCCCCTGTCGTTTGGTAACGGGAGATAAGGACAAAGATAAGAAAATTATTTGTCCGTGTGTTTATCATGCTGAAGAAATCGAGCGTGATGGAGAATGCCACTGCAACCTTTTTGTAAGGGAAAATTATCAAAGAAGAGATGAAAAAGGAGAATAAATATGTCTGGAGACGTCACGGTTATTACCGATGCAAGTTTTGATGGTGAGGTATTGAAATCGAATATTCCTGTCTTAGTGGATTTTTGGGCTGCCTGGTGCGGTCCTTGCCGCCAACTTGCCCCTATAATCGATGAACTCGCGACAGAATATAAGGGAAAAGCAAAGGTGGGAAAACTTGATACGGAAGAAAATAACAACACCCCGGCTAAATTTGGGATTACAGCAATACCTACGATTATTCTGTTTAAAAATGGCCAAGCCGTGAATAAAATGGTTGGCGTAAAATCAAAGAAAGACTTAAAAGCCGCGCTGGATGCCCAACTATAGTAAACGCGCAAAATGAAAATTGTCTTTGCGAGGGCGTTAGCCCGAAGCAATCTCAATGGTGGGATTGCTTCACGGAGTTTGCACTGAGCAAAGCAAATGTGCCCGCAATGGTATTGCCTGGCAATTT
Organism: Candidatus Brocadia sp. WS118; assembly: GCA_007618135.1. Classification (GTDB taxonomy): domain Bacteria; phylum Planctomycetota; class Brocadiia; order Brocadiales; family Brocadiaceae; genus Brocadia. The sequence continues at coordinate 69,142 of PHFX01000149.1, forward strand.
ATTTAAGATGTAAGGTGGTTACGTTTTTCCCAGGAGCTCATGAAGTGTAGCTGGGATATCATTGCTTTTCATTAAGGTTTCACCAACCAAAATAGCGTTGACCCCCTTATTGAATAGTCGTAGTATTTCTGCGCGTGTTTTTATGCCGCTTTCACTGACAATAATTTTCCCGCCAGGAATCAAGGGTCTGAGCCGAAACGTGGTTTCCAGGTTAATGGTAAATGTTGCAAGATCACGATTATTTATGCCAATAATACCGGCACTGGTTTGCAACACTTTTCGTAATTCAGATTCCGTATGCACTTCGATCAGACAGTCCATTTCCAGCTCTTTTGCCAGATTTAAAAGGTTCTGAATTTCGTCTTCCGGAAGAAGTGCTGCAATAAGCAATATGGCATCTGCTCCGGCGGATCGGGCCTCGTAAATTTGATACGGGTCAATAATAAAATCCTTTCTCAGCACAGGTAAATCTATGCACGCTTTGACATCAGTCACGTACGACAAATTACCCTGGAAATATTTTTCATCGGTAAGGACAGAAATAGCCGCAGCGCCTCCTTCCTGATAAAGAAGGGCAATTTCGATTGGTTTAAAATCATCCCTGATGATTCCTGCAGAGGGTGAAGCTTTCTTTATTTCAGCAATGATGCTGATGTTCCTGTCGGACTTCAGCGCCCTGCTAAAAGATTTCGTACCCCCCCTCTTTTGAATCCTCTTCTCCAATACCGCAAGTGGAATGCGTTTTTTGCTTTTTGCAACTTCACATAATTTGTACTGATAAATATCGTCTAAAATATTCATAATTGCTTTTGCTTTAAGAAAAGTTTCGTAAAACGGTTGTTCTTATCCGGGAAGGTATTTGTCGTAATGAGTATTTGCATAGAAGGAAGGACATAAATCAGCCGAAAGGACACCCAGCAGCACAAAACTAACCGTAGGGTAAGATACGTTGTGTGTTGGATAAAGAATCTAACAAGGAAATTGCAAGAAAGCATTACAAACAATGCTATTGCTGCATATAGGCAGTTTTTACAGCGGTATCGGATACCATATCCCAAAGCCATCATAAATAATCCTATGGTAAGATAGCTGAATCCATAGCCGCGTTGAGCAAGCCCTTGACTCATCGTAAGCGCAAGAATACTCAGAATGGTACCTAAGATACCAAGAAAAATGATCAGATTTGCTACTTTTCCTACCCGTTGTGCGTGATTTATCCGGTGTTTTTCGTCCATTTCAAATTTTACCAAATAAAATAAGGATACCAACAATAATAAAAGCAATAGCCGCCCCTACCTTTATGAAATTGATGGGTAAAAATTTGGTTATAATCCCACCCACAGCGACTCCAATAACCGTAACTACTGCAAATGCAAGCATGGTACCTATGAAAACCAGCACCGGTTTATTTGTCTTGCTGGTCATAAGTATGGATGCAAGTTGTGTCTTGTCACCGAGTTCTGCCAAAAAAATGGTGATGAAGGTGCTCACGATAATCTTCCAATCCATAGTGCGGTATCTCCTGTAATAAATTATTGAAATTCAACCATAAAAAAGGGCATATCAGAATATGGCGAGAGAGTCGACCTCATGCAAGTATTTCCTAATTGAGCACCCGGTTACTTTTTATTCCTCAACCAGGGCAGCTATGCTACCAGTTTGAAATTTCTCTACGTTTGAAAATAAAAAACCTCCCGTATTCAAAAATACGGGAGGTTCTAGGCAATAAATCTTTTTCAATAAAATCTTAGTGATGCTCCTCTTCAACGATAAATTCTACGGCATCATCATAAGATTGTTTTCTGTAACCAAACAAAGACACAATGGTTCCTGCCGCAAGCCCTGTAATCCAGGCAATAATAAACGTCACAAACACGCCTTTGATTTGTAATCCTGGCACAACATCTTTGGCAATAAAGATAGCTGCCAGACCGCCAAGCATACCAGGCATTCCATGCAGGTTGTGAACACCACAGGTGTCAATCCCTTTGATTGCCTTTTGGATTCGTGGTTGAATGAGGGCAAAACCGATGACACTTAGAATACCAGCAATGAAGCCCAGCATCAGAGAAGCCTTTGGTGTTGTATGAGCACATGAAGAACCAATTGCGACACCACCGGCAAGGGCTGCATTGGCCATATCTTCTATAGCAATCTTTTTCCGGATCATGGCGCTAGCGATGTACGTAGATACGGTCGCGCCACAAAGCGAAAGAATGGTGTTTACAGCAGCCAGCGGCATCTTTGAAATTTCTGCCGGTGCAGCGCAGAAGGAAGGCCAGAAGATCCACAGAATCATACTCCCTAACATGGAGAATTGATTACTGAGCTTATCGGATTCAATTTTTTTGTTAAAATCCTCACTCGTGGTCATCCTGACAATTACCCCTAATCCAAAATAGGCGCCAAACTGGTGAATAACAATAGAACCACCGGTATCGATCAATTGCCCCTTTGGGATAAGTCCCATACCATTATCTAACATAATCCATTCATTCAGCATATACGAGGGAACAAATATCAATGACATGATAATATATTGGGACATCTTTAATCTTCCCAGGAAAGCACCCGTAGCAATCAATATACTTGCAGCGCAAAATTCAGCGAGGATCAACCGGTCCATGGTTAATTCTGCAGGTTCTCCGAAGATATGCATTTTCTTGAGAAACATATAATAAGGGAGGACGACGCTAACTGCAATATATGTTGCAGTAACCGCGCCGTAACCGTATCTTTTTACGAAAACCATTAAAAATCCGAAACCGACCATTAACATGGCCATCACGTGAATTGCCTTGCCGTATTTAGCCAGTTCAAGAAAATCCTCCATGGCTTCGGAAATTCCTCCTCCCGGGCTTACACTTTGGGCAGAAGCGGGTTCTGTCTTGATTGTTGCCGGAGTTTCGCCGCCATTACTGGCAAGGAGAATCACATGATTTTCTGCATCTAACCCTGCCGTCTGCTCTATTGACGGCCATGGTTGCAAATCATCCTGGTTTTCATAGATTGAAAACTCCGCATGATCCAGTGATTGACTCTTTAAGACTTCTGCACCATAGCCGTGCTGTATTACCCCAAACAAAGGAATACATAAAAGACCAAGGCATAGCACAACGCACAAATTTAAAAACCTTCTTACTGTCATCTGGTCGCCCTCCTTTTCTTGTAAAAATAATGTTTCATGATATCAACACATTCTATTTCAAAACTTATATCGCAAAACACTATAAATTATTCGTAATCCGAATGGTGCACGGTTTCAGCCATTAAGCAAAATTTTTTTCACTTTTTATCAAACGTTCTCAAACGTTCATCTGGTTGCATAACCATTATGAGTCCGTAATGCACCGTAGTTTCATATACGGCTATCTGCTGCCTTGTATTGATATTTTGGGATATATATAGTTTATTTGACTGAAAATATCAAGTGAAAAGTCTCTGTTAATGCGATTGTTTTAAAATATACATAAGATATTAATAAAAAGAGAGCGAAATACATGCCAGAAACAATTTTGACGAGAACGATACGGAGATGATTCGAAATTGAAGATGTCCGTGTAATTTGGGAATATCGGTTAGTGAAATGCTTTATGGGCAGTTAGGATTAATTGCCCAGTAATTGTGCCTTTTTAAACTCGAAGTCCTCCTCGGAAATAATTCCTTCATCCTTCATTTCTTTTAATTCTGCCAGTTTGTCGTTTTCGAGTCCTTTTTCTGAAGTACTATGCGTGGATGGGCTCTTTATTTCTGCGCCGCCAAGTTCTTTGAGTTTGAAGTTATAATCGTCTGCAGTAATAAGGCCCTGTTCGTATAATTCTTTAAGGTCATTCACCTTTTCATCTTCAGTTGTACTGTCGGATAGCATTGAGTCCGGTTTCCCGTTATCGGATGAAAGGTCTGATAAACTATTCTTTGTTGAAACGGAAGTAATTTCTTTCAGCTTATGCTTATAATCATCTTCTGTTATAAGTTTCTGGTCATAGAGGTCCTTTAATTCTGCTACACGCTCTTCTAACGGGATGCTTTTAGACGTCTCTGATTCCGGCTCTGTTTTCGTTGTGCTGGATAGTTCTTTCTCCTTATTTGCATAATCCTCGTCAGTAATTAAGCCCTCTTGCTTCATTTCTTCTAAAAGCTTGAGCTTATCATCCGTTGTGTGTACTTGTTCTTTAGATGAGTATTCATAGGTGGAAGGGTACGTATCGTCAGCTACATTTGATGCGCCCGGCGTTCTATCCTGAGTTTCATCAGAGAAATCTTTGTCCCTAGCTCCAGGCTTTACAAGCTGCGGTATAACTTCTTCGTCTTCTAATGGAATTTTCTTTTTTGCATAGCCTTTTGATTCGGGAAGTGCACCAATATCCTCACCCTTCATAAGGGTATCTTTCTTTTGCTCATATTCTTCCGCAGAGATAGCCCCTTCTTCTTTCAGTTCCAGCAATTTGGTAAGTTTTTCATGCAAGTCTTTGATGTCTATCGAAGGTACATCAGAAGTCTTTATCTCCTTTGATTTCTTTTTCTTTCCGGATATTTTCTCTTTTTTAGAAATTTCCGGTGGTTCTTCTGTCGTGGAATCTACTTCTTCAGGGAGATATTCTTTTCGTGGGTTTTCTGCAACTGTTTGTGAATTAGCCACCGTATTTTGGATTTCGCCTTCGGCCCCTTCTTTTCCTGATGATTTTTGATTTTGCTCAGAGACCTTTTCAGGTTTTTTCGTTGCAAGCCTTTTTTCTTCTTTCCCACCGCGGGCAGCCTTCTTTTTTTCCTTGACGGATTTTTCATCTCTTCCGTCAAACGGTGGAGAAAAAATAGAAACGGCTATAAATGGCTCACCACCGGTATTGACAAACTTATGCACCGTTTTGCTGGGAATTTGCAGGATTGAACCTGAATTTACGAGATATCTCGTACCATCAAGCGTGGCAATACCACTTCCTTTTTTAACATAGATAACTTCATCGTGCCGCTTGTGGTAATGAGGATAGAACTCTCCATTTTCACGAACCTGGATGAGATGCATGCTTGAATTTTTATTTTCACCCACATCCGTTACCTTTATATCTTCATTTTCGCCAAGAGGATTTTTACTGGCAATATCTTCTATGTTTTGTACGTTAGACGAGAAGACTTCTGGGAATTTTGTAGGATGTTGAAGCGATTCAATAAAATTAACGGGATAATATCTTACCGTGGTACACCCCATAAAGAAGGCAGGTAAGAGAAAAATTAAGATCCGCGTGAACTGGATTCTCTTGTTCATCATGGAAAACAATTTCATAAAATGGTTATAGATAACGTCTGTTTTTCAGAATCCTGTTGGTTGCCGTTTAAATTAAAGCACAAGATATATAGTATTGCAAGAGCGTATTTAAATTGCCTGAGTTTATTCTCTGCTCAGTGACTTGTGCTACCTAAATAACGTGATTGACAATTTCATGGTTTCTCTCTATGATAAGTTTCATGAAGATAAATAAGGAACGAAGAATATTTCTTAAAAAAACTTTATCCATAGGAAGTAGTGTTTGTGCTTCTACTTTTATTGGAAGGCATCTCGTGAAGTATCCATCTCCAATTACTAGGGGAGAAGATAATTTGGCGCGTATCACATCCACGGTAATTCTTGCGCGTGATGATGCCGTGTATGAAGGAACGGGAAAGATAAAAGAGACGCTCGTTTCACGCTTACTTCATAACGCTCTAATGAAATTAACCAATGCTACATCACCAGAAAAGGCATGGCAATCCCTCTTTCTGCCAAATGATATAGTTGGTATAAAATTGAATTGTCTCTCGGGAAAGACCATGTCTCCCCATGTTGAGGTTGTGGAGCCTATTATACAGGGTTTAAAGCTGGCGGGCATTAAGGATAGAAACATTATCATTTTTGAACGTTTCAATCGCGAGCTGGAAACCGCAGGGTTCCGTGTCCGCCGCATGACCGAAGGAGTCCAATGTTTTGGCACCGATGAACTCCCAGGTGGGGGTTATGAAGCTGAACCACAATTAGCAGGTAGCGTAGGAACCTGCTTTAGCAAAATTGTTTCACGCCTGTGCACGGCTATTATCAATGTCCCTGTCCTGAAGGATCATGATCTGGCTGGCCTAAGCGTAGCCATGAAGAATTTATTTGGCGTTATTCATAATCCAAATAAATATCACGGAAACAATTGCGACCCTTTCATTGCCGAGTTGAATACTCATCCCTATATTGCAAATAAAGTGAGACTAATTGTCTGTGATGCACTTCTGGCACAATACCATGGTGGTCCCGGCTATAAGCCGCAATGGACGTGGAATTTCAACGGAATTATTGTTGGCAGAGACCCTGTTGCCCTGGATCGGATATGCCATGCCATAATTGAAGAAAAGCGAAAAGAGATAAAACTTCCTTCTTTAAAACAGGCGAATCGGGAACCCAAATACATCTCTACCGCCGCCATGTTAGGTTTGGGGGTTGACGAACCATCAGAAATAAATTTAATACGTATCTAGTTAATGTGCTAATAACGTATGTTCATAGAAACTTAATTAAGGGAATACGATGTCATCACCATTTACAGAAGAGCAGATAAAACGGTACTCACGGCATATCATCCTTCCGGAGGTAGGTGGAAAAGGGCAGCAGAAACTTCTCAACGCAAAGGTGTTCTTGGTTGGAGCCGGAGGTTTGGGATCTCCGGCGGCATTTTATCTTGCCGCAGCAGGAATTGGAAAGATCGGTATTGCAGACAGCGATTGTGTGGACCATTCGAATCTGCAAAGGCAGATACTGCATTCTACCAATGACGTTGGACGTTCCAAGGCGATCTCTGCCAAAGAAACCCTGGAGGCATTAAATCCCGATATAGAGGTAATTCCCTATACCGACCGTTTAAATTCAAATAACATTTTAGATATTATCAAAGACTATGATGTAATTCTTGACGGGGCAGATAATTTTCCTACAAGATACCTCGTGAACGACGCCTGCGTATTTCTTAAAAAACCGCTTTCTCATGGTTCTATTTTCAGATTTGAAGGGCAAGTCACCACAATTGTACCATTTGAAGGTCCCTGTTACCGATGTTTATACGAAACGCCTCCGCCACCAGGCCTGGTGCCTTCATGCCAGGAAGCTGGTGTCTTGGGAGTACTGCCCGGCGTAGTTGGTTCTATTCAGGCAACAGAGGTTGTGAAGCTTATTCTGAGCAAAGGGGAGATTTTAAAAGGAAAATTACTCATTTACGATTCATTAAATATGGACTTTAAAAAGGTCAACATACACAAGAATCCCAATTGCCCTGTATGCAGCGAAAAAGCCACGATCAGGGAACTTATTGATTACGAAGAATTTTGTCACGCACACGTCGGGTCTTAGACAAAAAAACCAGGGCTAAAACGGATATACCGTTTCAGTTCAATCGGGGACGATTGAACCGTCAAAAAAGGAGCGATGTTATGAATGTGAAGAATAATTCACAAAAGGTACTATTATCTACAGCTCTACTCTTATTCCTCTGCACGGCTACGGGCATACTCTGTTTCAAAGAACTCCACGCAGAAGAAGGAGGCGCAAAAACGCAAGCAGAGGTGAAGAATATTTCCACCACGCAGGCCAAAGAATTAATCGATAAGGAAAAGAATGTGTTCATCCTGGATGTGCGCACAAAAGAGGAATATAACGAGGCTCATATTAAGGACGCCAACCTGATCCCTGTCCAGGAACTTGAACAAAACATCAATAAGATTCCCAAAGATAAGAAGGTGGTTGTTTATTGTGCAAGGGGAAAACGCAGCGCTAATGCATGCGCGATGCTCAAAGATAAAGGATTGAAAGAACTGTACAATGTTGAAGGGGGTATTAATCAGTGGAAATCAGAAGGCTATCCAGTTGAAAAACCCTAGTGTGCCTTCTAAAACTTCATTATCGTCAATATTCTTTATTTTCCCTTACATAAAATCTCATACAAGGTATCCATCCACGTATTCCGGGTAATATCCCCCCATTTAGGGTTAGAAAAAGATTGCTCCTTTCCACTTCCATCTCTAAACTCTACACGCATTTCAAGAATGCGATACCTTCGGCGAGAACAGTCTATCTCCCGAAAAGTCTTTAACTCTTTCGTTAGAGAAGTTGATGCTTCAGAAGTAGTTGTCTTTTCCCATACTCTAACAATATTACCGGAGACATATACAACACTTTCCGGGTCGTAATAATGCTTTGTACGGTCTTCGCCAGTGGCATAATATTTCCATTTCGCCTCTTTGGCATTACTATCGTAAGAAAAGAAAATAATACCCGGGAGTAAAAAGAATATAGCAAAATATTTGATTGATACGTTCATGAAAAAAATTACGTTCTTCACGTTCTTGGCTGGTTTTCTATTGTTTAAGATTCATTACATGAAGTGAAAAGGAAAAGTCCCGTGTCATTCTTGAGGGTGTCTTTTCTACCAGTTATCTGACTCAAATTCGTACGAACGGTGTGAAAAATCCTTCGTCATGCCATGTTCGATTAATTTCCAGTAGTTTTGTTCTTTCTCATAGGTAATTTTGTATGAGTAATCAACCATCCTCCACCGCCAGAAAAAGAAATGTGAAATACCTGTCACAAATAGATCCAGACGCCTTGCCTTAGGGTCCACGTCCTCAAACATAGCCACACAATGCTTTGTCGCTTTGGGAGACAACTCTCCCCTAGCGATAGCGGCATGCTGGTACTTCTTACCTTCCTTGTAGTATTCGTCTAATGGAACCACATGCTTCATAATATCCGGATAATAAGCATCCGGATACTTCTCGCCGGTATCTGTCACCAGCAACACTTCAATGGGAACTAATATCGGTTTGTCTATAGTATTTCCCAGGTTGTAGAACCATATGATGTACATGACCTCTCCTGAGGTTCCCTTGTTATGTACATACGTTTTCGGAGCACTCCACGAAAAATCGAGCTGAGAGGCATTCGTTATCAGGGACATGCTTAAAACAACCAGTATAGCACCGAAAAGATAGCCCACTTTCATACATCACTCCTTCTTGATGACATGTACCGGTTCTTTTTTGGCTTTCTTGCGTTCAACAACAATAAGTCTTGTTGCTTTGTAAATATAATCACCCATAGCTGTGCCGTCATTGTTAGATTCCACTCCCATTGCATATAATCTTACAGGATTGGCTACCAGGAAATCGGATGGAGGTGCCTGCCATTTTACATGCCAAAATTTCTGCCTTGTCCCCTTTTTCGTGTGCGTTGCAAAGCGCCCTCCAGCCTCTACCTGCGTATCTTCATCATCTCCAACATTGATAAAGGTACCTACCAAACGATTACCGTAATAACTATCCTGTGCCGTAATTTGAAAGCCGTGAAATTCCGTATCTGTCTGTTTAAAGGATACCAGAATATCCACAATCTCGCCGGGTTCACACTTATCAAGCACAAATAGCATAAACTTACCCTTACCCGAACCAATAAGATATTGATAGTGACATCCTAAATTGCCACAGGTAAACGTACCGGGAGCAGCAAACTTCCAGCTGTATCTGTCGTGCCCACTACCGAGACAGCTTATGGGTGCGCCGTCAGAGTGGGCATGCAACAATTTACAAAACAAGCTGGATACACAAAAGCATAGGAATAATGGATATATTCTTTTTAACGTGCCTTTCATAAACCCCTCTTTATTTGCGTCATTATTTTTGTTCTTCACTTTCACATTCCGCTCCGTATTTTCTAATTATTTTTTTCGCTTACCAAGGATTTCATCAATTCTATGCCATAAACAATAGGAACGCCAAAGTTAGAACCGCGAAACCCCGGGAAAACACCATAATTAATCCCGATCACCTTTCCTTTGTTGTTGAAAATGGGCCCCCCACTGCCACCGGAAGTTGTTTGAGCATCGTAGACAATTCTATTATGCATGATATCACTTAAATGTCCTTGCGTCGAAAGGGGCCGTATCAATCCCCAGTTTGAAAGCTCTTGTACCAACGGTATGAAGGGCATACTGAAGAGCTGTTTTACAATCTCCGGGTCTGTCTTTGCAAAGATGGCATTAACACCGGCAGGATACCCTAATAATACAACCGGCTCACCAACGGTTGCCCCTTTACCCGTAACATCCAATTCAAGGATAGGGATTTTAATTCCACGGGTATCGATGCGAAGGAGCGCAACATCTACATCTTCAGAAATCCTTTCGACATGTAATACAAACGGTTCTTTAAGACCCGGGAAAAATGCACGAAACACCTCAAATCGAGGTTTAATCGTGGGTTCGATATGAATGTACGGCGACATCTCCATTTCCCACCATGGCTCAGCGATATGCCGGTTGGTCAGGATCAAGCCGTCTGTACTCACCAGAAAGCCGGTACCCGTGTATTCATTGATTCCCCGCTGCCCTTTCCCCATCATCATAAGCGGTTCACCAGTCACCTCATCATAAAAATAAAAGGCGCCCTGGATCAGACAAACCCCCCCGCTGTAACTCTTAATGACATTCTCTGCAACGGTTCTTTCAATTTCAAGAGTGTGCACCTTTTCAACCGTCTTTGATAACCGGGAATATTGTACATAAAAATACGATATAAGACCACTGAATATAGCAAGAAGAACGAGGAAGGCGCTTATTTTAAAAGTGTGAGACGTCTGGGTGAATGCCTCCCACAGAAGCTGCTTAAAGAATGCTGTCGCTGTTGTAATTCTTCCTCTCTGAGAGGTACTCGCTATACCCAGCGAATCTTCCACGATCTCCGTCCATGGCTTACAAACATCGGCATCATCCGTTTTAATACGAAACCGCAACTTTGGACCACCGGCGCCAAACTCTATCAGATCTCCATCTTTCAGTGTGGTTTCGCTCACCAACCTGTTGTTTACAAACGTGCCCTGTGCACTTCCCAGATCTTTTAGTGCATAATCGCATGCCTGCAGTTGTATCCTGGCATGATACCTTGACGTGTTTCTGTCTATCTCAGGATCAAAACGGAGATGGGCTTCAGCATCGGTACCAATTAATATCTTTTCTGTAGCAAAGACTTCTGTATTTCCCCTCCGACTCCCTGTTAAATGAACAAAAATAGCCTTCAAAGCATATCTACCTCGTATTAAAAAATACTTCGTATGTGGTATACATAGAGGCGAGCTTAAAAGTCGTTACCTGCGGCAACCTAACTTAACCCTCTCCATAATGGCCGATACGTAATTCTAACTTATATTTAAGAAGTAAAGCCTTAGCGACGGTAACATTCATCTTTAAGCACTGCGATAAATGGAAGATTTCGATATTTATTGTTGTAGTCCAATCCGTATCCAACAACATAATCATCTCCAATATCAAAACAGCGGTATTCGGGTTGAACGCCACGTCGCCGTTTGCTTATCCGATTTAAAAGGACACAGCTCTTAAGTGTTTTAGGATGGTATTTTCTGATGTCTTCCAATACTTTCGTCAAAGTACTTCCTGTATCAACAATATCATCAATCACCAATACATGTTTCCCTTCTATATCGATCTTAAATTGACGGATAACCCTGGTCTCTCCCTGGGGAAAAGTCGACTCACCATAAGTAGCGGCATCAATGGTATCCAATCTTATGGGATAAGGAATGAGGCGAATCAAATCGGCAAGAAAGATAAGACTCCCGTTCAAAATCGCAATAACCGTCCACTCCTTGTCCTGATAATCACGGATCAACGTCTGTGATACATCAAGGAGCTTGTCTCGAATCTGCTTTTCATTAAATATTACCCTCGCAATATCCTTCTCCACGGTTTCACTCCCCCTTTTTATTTCTCTGCAGAATTATATTCTGCTACGAAAAAATGTTGTTGTTTTTGCACAAAATAATTAAGAGCCAGCCTTGTGCTTTTCCCCCCTGCGGCAGTCATTGTTAATTACTGCCATTTTCACTCTATAAGCCCTCCATACGACTACCGTTGTTCGCGGCGTTCCTGTGCAATTTGTTTCAATATACGGTCCTCTTCAATCGCCTCTTCCGTCTTCCCAAGTTGATTGTAAATAGTGAAGAGGAGGTTGTGTGCCCTTTCAGATTTTGGATTCAACTGAACGACCTTTTTAAACTTTGTAATAGCCTCAGCTATCATATTTTTTTTATAATAACAAACCCCCAAAAAATAATGTGCATCTTCCAAGTCGGGATTAATTTCTATTGCCTTTTGACACGCTGCCATCGCTTCATCATGTTTTTCAATCAAACTATAGGCAACCGCGAGGTAAAGGTATCCATCTGCCTCCTTTTTATCTTTTTTTGCGGCAAACAGCTCGATTGCATTTTTATATTCTCCTAATGCATTATCAACTTCCTCTTTGGCCACATATGCAAAGGCAATGTTATAATGTGCTTTCGGTTCATTTGGATTTACGTCAATTGCTTTTTTCAGTTCCGCTATGGATTCGTCAATCATACCCTTTGCATAATATGCAATTCCCAAATGATAATGGGCATCATAGAGGTTTGGGTTTAATTCTAATGCCTTTTTGAATTCTCCAATAGCCTCGGTGTACTTCCCCCTGTTATAGAACACAATCCCTTCTTTATTATAATGGTTTGCCTTATTATCGCACCCTGCCATAATACAAAATGTCAGGAATAACAGCCATTTTGCAGATTTCGTAATTCTGTGAAGTCTTAACATCAATCTATCCTTTATCACATAAAACAATCATTGACCACCAAATCCTGAGGGTATTAATTATCTTTTCGTCTAGGTGTGAAGAGTATACTTCTTATAAAACCCTATATTTTTGTATACGAGATTTGCCACCAGAAAATTCGGGGCTTCATTTCCTGGATTCGGTTTTAGTTCAACAACATCAAAACCAACAACCTTTTTGTCTTTATATACTTTACGCAAAAAGTCAATCGTTCGATACCATCCCAAACCACCCGGCACAGGAGTGCCGGTGGCCGGCATGATAGAAGTGTCAAAACCGTCCACATCCAATGTTATATATACATGATCCTCTAACGTTTCCAATGCCTGATCATGCCAGTCATCGTTGTCATGGATGTCCTTTGCATAGAATACCGAGACTGCATCTTTCTTCTTCTGGGCAAATAACAACTCCTCTTTGGATACCACCCTGACACCAAAACTGGTTACCTTACATTTTAAATCCTCAACTACTCGTCTTGACACACTTGCATGGCTGAATCGGGTGCCGCCAAATTGCCCCATCATGTCAAGGTGCGCGTCCAATTGAAGAACGGATAATTTTCGGTATTTCTCTTTATATGCTCTGATTACCCCTTGTGATATAGAGTGTTCCCCTCCCAAAGTTACCAAAAATTTATTGTCTTTTACGATACCTCTGCTCGTCTGATATAACGTATCAACTACTTTTTTCGCATCTGTGTGTATTTCTTCTATGTTGAGAGTCCCGATGGTAAAAATTCCAATCGTATAAATTTCATCCAACTCATTATCATAAGGCTCAACATTAATAGATGCATTCAATATTGCATTAGGACCGAGTTTGGTTCCTGATTGATACGTAGCGGTTCCATCAAACGGAACGCCCAGAATTGCAACTCTGGAATTTTTATATGCTTCATCGGTATCCCGATAATCTGTTGGAAAAGCACCAAATTGCAATGAGCTTAACGTATATTCTTTTATATCACTCAACATTCATTATCTCCGGTAGTGCATAAGAGGATCATATTATATAAACAAAAAAGGCATCTCATACAAGATGCCTTTTTTATTTTTGACTTTTGAACTAAAGCTCCCTTATGAGTGTTGCGTCTCTCGTTTCTTTTTCCATAAAGCAGCGCCAAACATAATCACCGCTACAATACCGACAATACTTCCAACGATACCGGCAACATTCTTTCTTCCTTTAGCATGTAACATTTTATCAACTTCTTTCCCTCGTTTCAGTGCTATTGCCTGACTTTCCAGGATGTTGATCTTTTGATATACTTTTGCGGCACCATACCACCAGGCAATATCCTGCTGGCCATGAGCAACACCTTTGTAGGCATGAGCCTTATCGCCAAACCACATGTCTGCATAAGTAATCTCGATCTCTGAAGGATTGTTTCTTCCCGTTGCAAACAAGCCATGCAGACCCAGAATCGGACCAATAACAGGAACCTTACCCGCTTTGGTTTTAAATGCGCCATACACTGCTTCTCCTAATATTCCAGGTCCGAGTGCATCAGCAAGGATATCTCCAAGAGGGAAAATATCTCTTTCTTTTATCGGTACTTCAAAGGCATCATTTGCCACGATATCATCCAAAATAGCCTGAGCTCTATCCTGCAATCTCCACATTTCAAACATGAAATCATTCAAGTTTTCACGGTATAATCTGGCAAAACGCGGGCTGTGACATTTGCTGCAAACCGACACCCATTGCTCCGACCTCTTTTTATTTTCAGGAGAATAGATATCCAGACTATAATTCAAAGGTGGTAGATTTATACCATGAGGGTAATCCTTTAATGATGATTTATAATCAATCCCTTTGGGTGGCACTGTTCCCATTCTCCATACACCCTTTGTAACAGGGTTATGAGCAAACTTTCCATTCCCCTGGTCAAAATGACAAAATTGACAGGTTGGGGTTCTATAGTCCTTGCCCGGAACTATTTCCGCTAACGGTTTCTCCCAATCCCAGTGTTCGCCTTCCAGATGATAGATATAACCCATTTTCGACTCACCATACGACTCTGCATCAGGATGGTCAAATCCCATGTGACAACTCATACATGCCTCAGGTCTTCTGCCCTCTGCCGCTGAAAACTTATGCCTTGTGTGACAAATATTGCATCGGTCTGTAGCATGACACAAATCACAACCAAACTGGGCCGCGGGATATCCCCTTCGGAACATCTCCGGATACCACGGAGGAATTACATTCGCTGCTAAACCCTCAATATGATTTGGCCGACCACGTTCAGACTCACTCATAAATTCCGTTGTTTGCTGAGGATGACACTCGCCACAGGTAGCAGGCGTTGGCATATGGAGTTCTTTATGGTCCTTCCCATGACAATCGCTACAGGTAACTTCTTTCAGTTCCCTACCGATTAACTTTTCAATTTGCTGTGTCTTCTCAGCAAAACGGGGGTTTTTCCTCAGGTTTGCGTGAGTAGAATCCCTCCAATCATTTACAAACCCTGGAGTTACCTCTTCATGGCACTTCACACAGTCAGATGGTTTATATTTTTCAAGCAACTGATCGTAATATGTCCCGTCGGGTTTAACGTAGTGGCGAACCGGAAACCAATACATCTGCAATGGAACTGGTTTATAGATATTTTGCCAGGGACCAGCACCCTTTTCCAGCCCAACATTATTAGTAAACCAATCCTTCAACGTATCATTGGGATACAAGATGTCATAATAGCTGGTAGCCTTCTTTTGCATTTCTTTCAACTCAGCTTCAGACTGCGCCTTTAGGCTTCCAGCCTGTAAACTCCACACTAAAGGGGCAGCGAGTAAAATCGCGCCCAATTTCAACAACTTCATAATAAAGCCTCCTCCCCTCAAAACCAGCGTTTTTTAGAAATTTATCGGATAAAAAATTCTTTAGTGAATTTTTGGCAACGGATTAGAAGTTCCCTCTTTTTCTGAAAAACTCGTCTTATATGGTGTTGTATGCTGCGGGAAAAACCACTCGTCTGAACCACCCCTTTCCTGGAAAAATTTCAGCCGCATCTCATGATTTCGGGTATGATGGCATGGTCCGCACACATTATAAGGTGTTCCGAACGTCCCAACTTTCGCTATTTTCTGCCCCTCAGGTGCCTTTCCAATCTCCATAAAATAGCTAAACACCTCTCCGGCCCCATGACATGCCTCACAGGTAACCCCCTCCTCGGAGTATTTACCGGTAGATTCATCATATCCTGTCGTATGGCACTCGAGACATTTTTTCCGATACTCCTCATTTCCTGCAATATAATCAGGGGCTTCCTTTACCCGCTCGAACGTCTTAAACTTGATCCTTTGCCATCTTTCTACATGCGGAGAAGTCAATCCTTTATGGCATTTGAGACATTTTTGGCTGCCAACATATATCGCTTTATCACCGGTAATGCTGTACTTCTTGAAATCTCCCATTTCCAGCCGTTGATTTGGGTCGCTTTCTTCAGGGGTCAACGTTGCCAATTCACTCCAAAATCCAAACATGGTTTCAGCAGAAATTAGTCGCAGTTCCATTTGTCGCTTATGATAATACATGCCCTCATGAGCAACCTCTTCACTCAATGCCCTTCCAATACCCCCATGACAAACGGTGCACCCATAGATATCAAACGGAAACTCTCTGGCGTTGGGATGCACGGCCTTCAATTTGTTCTCATCTATGTGACAAGTCATACATCGGTCTACTTTATCCCCGTTTTGTTGCTTGCTCCAACTGTAATCTCCCTTTAACAGTACCTGCTTAATCTCATATACCGGCCTCTTCAGAGACGCCAGTCGCTTGCCCAACAACTCTTTGTCTTTCGCAGCGGTAGCCGCCTCAAACTCTTTTTCAACCTTAACCGCTTGTTCTTCATAATACTCCTTCTGGAACTCCATCCATTTCGGCTTAAACTCGTCTTTAAGCCACATTGAAGTAGAGATGAAAAACAAGGCACTCAAAACAAAAAAGATCAATCTTTGTAAGCTCATAGTTCACCTATTCTGGAAATGCTGAAATTTAGCCACCATACAAGAATTCATATATTAATCCACGGCGTCGCGATAATATATTTCACATTAAACGCCAACCGAAACACCATTTTAATCACGGTCCCAATCATAGTCAGAAGCAAACCCATAGTAAGTGAATATCGAATAACGCCTAACTTCATAAAAAAATCTCTCTTCACCAAGGCAGGAAGTGTAAGTCCTGCAAAATAAAAACCTCCCATGAGAACAATTCCTAGCGGTAACGGCAAATCATGCAACGGAGGTGGTGTCGGGAAATCGTGTGTCCATTTCTCCCACGGCCAGAAAAAAGCCCAAAACGGCCCCCTCAAAGCCGTACCAATATATATCAACACATACCAAAAAATGTAGCCGAAGACAAACGTAGTTACGGCAAATTTTCTTTCTCTAAAGGTATAATACCCGTTTCCCTTCGGGTTATTATCCAAATACGGAATAAGGATCAGACCCAAAATAATAATGCTTGGCAAAACAACACCGGCATACCATGGGTCGAAATAAACCAATGCCTCCTGCAAACCCAGAAAATACCACGGTGCTTTGGCCGGATTTTCAGCCTGACCGGGATTCGACAGCTCTCTGAGAGGCGCATCTACAAAATACGAATAAAACAAAAGCCCTACCGTAACAAAAATAGCAGCTAAAAATTCTTTAGCAACCAGGGTGGGCCATGTAAAAACCTTATCGTCTTTAAATTCAATTATTCCTTTCTTTTCCAGCCTAACTTCCATGGAACCACTCCTCAGAAATATCTCTCATAAATTGTTCTAAATTATCACTACGTTATAAAGGACCAGAAATCCCGCCGTCTTTGCGCACTCTCCAGAAATGTACCATCATAAGGGCAGAAGCGATTACTGGTATCGCTATACAATGCCATACATAGGCACGCAGCAAGGCAGGGGCATCAATCGACGTCCCACCCAGCAAAGCGAAACGAACATCGTTATCAGGCTTCATTCCCAATATGTAAGAAAATGGCCCTTCATGCCCTAGAAACGGTGTAGCGCGCGCCATATTCGTACCAACGGTAATAGCCCAATACCCTAACTGATCCCACGGCAACAGATACCCGGTAAAGCTTAATAAAAACGTGAGTACCAGCAAGATAACACCAACCACCCAGTTAAACTGTCTTGGTGGTTTATACGAACCGGTTAAAAACACACGAAACATGTGCACACTCACCGTAATGACCATGGCATGAGCTCCCCATCGGTGAGAATTTCTCAAAAACCTGCCAAACGGCACTACATACATCAAATCCACAATATCTGCATATGCCCTGTTCACGTCGGGAACATAATAAAACATTAACAAGATCCCTGTTATTGTTTCAAATAGGAATATAAAAAACGTCATCCCCCCCATACACCAGGTGAAACGGATTTTCGTACCATGTTCCCGCACCTTCGCAGGATGCAAATGCAACCATATGTTGCTAATGATTTGAAGAGCCCTGTTCCGTGGGGTATCCGTGTATCCATGGCGAAATACAGATTTCCAAATTTCGTTATCAGTGATTTTTTTTATCAAATCAGGAATTAGCTTCATGTAAACATTCCTTTCTCCACCTTCTTTTGAGTACTAGTTCCTCCCCTCATAATAAGAATTATCCTCCTATTCCTCCGTTTCTTCCATTGTTTTATTTATTTCCTCATTCGGCTTCCAAAGCACGCGCTTTAAGGTTATTACGTTCACCGGACAATCTTTACAATTGCCGCACCGAATACAGACGTCGGTATATTTTATTACTATACCATCCTTACTGACAAACGGACGATATTCTTTGCCTTCGTTGCTCACATCCACCTGTTTCAAAGCGCCAACAGGACACACCATGCTGCAACGACCACACAGGATGCACTCATTTGTCTCCACATTGATACTGAGATCGCACTTCAGGCAGCGCAAAGCTTCTACCTTTGCCTGAGCTTCGGTAAGACCTAATTCTACCAAATCAAAAGTACCCTCCCTATTCGATACCGGCAACATTCCCATTTGCTGACGAGGCATGGCATCGTAATTCTCTTCGCGCTCATTAAATTCGTTATCTAAAAGCGTCACCCAGACCTTTTCCTTGGGCTTTTGAATCTCTTCTCCTCTGATGAATCTATCAATGGATTTTGCTGCAGTATGCCCTTGCGCAATACATTCGATAATTGTGCTTGGACCAAGCGTTACATCTCCCCCGGCAAATACACCTTCCTTGTTGGTCAGGAGATTGTCATCCACAGCAATCGTCCCCCACTTGGTAACGTTTAACCCGTAATTATCTCCAAGGAAATTCAGGTCGGCTTCCTGGCTGATCGCGGTGATAATACAGTCTGTCTCAATGGTAAATTCCGAATGAGGCACTGGCTCTGGCCGCCTCCTGCCGCTGCTGTCAGGCTTGCCAAGCCTCATCTTGATACATTCCAGGGCCTTTACTTTTCCATTTTCAGTAATGACCCTGATAGGCGCTGACAGGAAATGGAATTGCACACCTTCGTGTTCTGCCTCTTCTATCTCCCATGGCAACGCCGGCATCTCCTCCCGTGTCCTTCTATACACAATAAATGCATCCTGACACAGGCGCTTGGCGGTCCTGACTGCATCGATAGCAGAATTACCGCCACCAATCACGGCAACTTTTTCGCCGGGGCTCCTTACATCACCGGCATTCACATTTTTCAGGAATTCCAGACAATCCATGACACCGAGAGTCCCTTCTTCACCCGGTATTTCAAGCTTTTTGCCCCTTTGTGCCCCAACTGCGATAAATACTGCTTTATATCCCTCTTTAAACAAATCCTGAATTGCTTTCCCCGGGCTTCCAACGGGACTATTTGTTCTTATCTCAACACCACGCGCAACGATTTGACTTACATCAAACATAATCTGCTCGCGCGGCAACCTATACGATGGAATTGCCCACATCATCATACCGCCAACTTGAGATTCCTTTTCGAACACGGTCACGGTGTAACCCATTCCCGCGAGATCATTCGCAGCCGTTAATCCAGCAGGACCTGCACCGATCACAGCAACTTTTTCGGCTCTTTTGGTCACTTTTGGCGGCGGAATTTTTATCTTATTTTTAAAAATATGGTCGGTAACAAATCGTTTTAATGCGTCAATTGCTACGGGTCTGTCAAAATCACCACGTTTGCATTTTGACTCACAGGGATGGGGGCAAACATATCCACATACGGCGGGAAACGGATTGGTCTCTCTCATTAACTTGTACGATTCTGCATATTTGCCCTGACTAATTAACCGGATATAACCAGGTACATCCATATGAGCAGGACAACGATGCTGACAACGAATATTTTGCTGTAACCAATCCAAATCAAGGAGTACCTTTATTCCTTTTTTGGGCAAAGTCGCTTGATTCATAAAACACACTGACTTTCTAAAAAATATTCATGTTATATACTATCACATAATTACACAACTAACTCCGTTTCAAGAGGCACAGTTTTACTCGTATCTACAACCAATTTACCGCTGTCATCCAGAACTATTTCAAAATGATTAAGCGGACGTGGGGCAGGACCGGCGAAGTTCACACCATTTCGATAGTATTTACTTCCGTGGCATGGACACTCGTAGATATTTTTTTCCTTGGAAAATTCTACTGCACACCCCAAATGCTGACATACCACTGAAATGGCTTTGAAACTATTCCCATCGCGCACAATAAATATTTTCCTTGCCTTGAGCGTTGTAACTGAATTTTCTAAAAAGGATTTCGGCTCCCCAACGGAAAATCGTGGTGAAGGTTCAAAAAGTACCTTTGGATAAAAGAACCCTTTGTACCCCATGATTTCCAACAGGTATGCCCCAATGGTAACAAAAAACAATCCCCAGCCGGCCAAAGTTAGAAAATTTCTCCGGGAAAAAGTAAACCAAATTCCCCCGTCGCTCTCTGATGTAAAATTTTTCCTCTTTTCTCTTGTCTCCATAACAACCTCCCGCGGTTAAAAACCACTATTTTCCTTAAATAGGTAAGCGTTTTCTATGGATAATTTTCTCTACCTGTAAGTAAAAACTCATCATCATCTCCGAATGGCGAATATTATATTTATCGATAAGAAAAGTCAAGTATAATTTTATGAAAAAATCCATATTTATATTTTACGATTTTTTAATCAATAAACGATACATATTCTCAACATTTTCTACTTTTATAATTTTATGCCCTTCTTCCTTAATACTCCGGGGCACACTCCTGATAGGTTCACCATCATCTAATATCACCTCTAACACTTGGCCAGCATCCATCATTTCCAGCTTTAACTTTGTTTTTACAAAATTAATAGGGCATAGCACTCCTCTAAGATCAATTTTATCGTCGGGAATAATCTTTTCTTCCTCAGTCATTTTAAAAACCTAAAACTTTACCTTTTGAGAGTATTTCAAATTCACGTTATCAAGAGTCTTGCGGATATTGCTTCTTTCATGAATCATAACCACGGTCTCCATGTAATACATTTATCTCTTCTTCCTGAAATTGTTTTTTTTCTTCATCAAAAACCCACGACCTGACCCCAAGCATCTCCCCATTTTCTACAGCAGCTATCAGGTAAGAATAACCGCACCATGCATGCTCTGTATCGAAAGCTGACGGAATGGCAGGATGATCAGGATGGGAGTGATAAATACCAATAACCTGAAAGCCTTTTCGCTTTGCCTCCTTGTCGGCTTTATCAAACTGCCTGCCATCTATTTCATATCTATCATGTGTCCTTTCCGTATTCGTATTTTGTATAGGACGAACTTCTACTACCTTTTTTTCAGAGGTATTCGTACCAATTAAGAGACCACAACATTCCATAGGATAACTTTTTTTTGCTTCATTCTCGACTTCCCGGAACCTATGAGCATCAATATACAGCATTACCATCCCCTACGAATTGCAATCGGTATTTTATCTATCCACCCGCCCAAAAACTCGTACTCAAATAACGGTCTCCCCTATCAGGAAAGACCGTAACGACGGTACCGGTCTCAATTTCATTTGCAACCTTTAAAGATGCAACGAACGCCGCTCCGGAAGAGTATCCCACAAAAAATCCCTCTTCTGCCGCAAGCCTTTTAACAGCCTCATAGGCGTTTTCTGTCTCCACCGAGATCTTTCTATCAGGAAAATGATCATCATAAATACCAGGGACAACCGAAGTGGCCATGTGTTTCATACCTTCCAACCCGTGAATGGGAGTAGCTGGCTCAACTGCGATTACCTGAATATCGGGATTATATTCCTTCAAACGCCGTCCGGTACCCATGAGAGTGCCACTGGTGCCCAAACACGCAACAAAATGTGTCACACCACCCGCAGTTTGTTCCCATACCTCCACACCAGTCGTTTCAAAATGCGCCTTCCAATTGGCGTGGTTGTTATACTGGTCTGCATAAAAATATCTTGAAGGGTTTTCCGTTACAATCCGTTTCGCTTCTGACATAGCGCCATCAGACCCCAGCAACGGATCCGTAAACACCATGGTGGCCCCAAAAGCGCGCACAATCCTCTTTCTTTCCTCACTGACGTTTAAAGGCATCACCAAAGTCACCCGGTATCCCTTCGTTGCGCCTATGAGGGCATAGGCAATGCCGGTATTCCCTGAGGTAGAGTCTATAATAATTTTATCCCGGGTTAATCTTCCCGACTTTTCTGCATCTTCTATAATCCGTAACGCAGGACGGTCCTTCACTGATCCGCCAGGATTCAACCATTCTGCCTTGACATAGATGTCCACACCCTTATTTTTTAGCCCCTGCGCAACCCTGTTAATCTTGAGAAGAGGGGTATTCCCTATTTTGTCCAAAATCGAAGCATTTCCAATCTTCTTCGGCAGGTATGTGATATCCTTCTTCTTTGTTACACTGATTGTCACGATGCAACCTCGTTTTTCGTCATATAAATAACTGGGTATCTGCACCATCCGCTATTTCCAAAAGAGTCGTCAATCCCAGAATATCGTCTACCCTTGTTTTCACAACGGACTCTTCCAGCTCCATCAGTTTCACGGCGCCGGTACACGCGTAAACTTTTAAATTCCCCATAGCCCTGACGTCACGAAGCAGCTCTTTGAGTGAAATGGGATTAATCTCCTGCATCCTTTTTAGCAATTTTTCACCCTCTGCACCACATTCAGCAGCCAGTCTTGCTGGGTCAAACTCTTCGTTCACAAACCGTTTCAATGCCCAAAAAAAGAGGAAGATATACGTCTCTCTTCCCATCGAAGCAGCGGTAATAGCCAACGTAATGATCTGATACAATTTATCATACGTTCCGCTATGTGCAAAGATAACAAATTTTTTCTTGTTTTTCATTAAAACCTGTGTCAGTTTTTCATAAATGCGCCAACAACGTCTTTTTTAAACTTTTCCAAACCAACACGTTCTATGCATGAGCCTATTCTTTCCTTGGGCTTGCCGTGCTCCTTATACCATTTTACGGTTGCATCAACAAAATCATGCACTTTATTGTCAGGTAAAAAATTTAATACCTGATCAGCCTCCCGCGGGTGTCTTCCATGTTTTCCACCCGTACGCACCAGCCAGCCCTTTTTTTTGTCTTTCCAGGCGTCCGTAGGGCAGGCCCGAATACAATCGCCACAATACACACATTTGGATTCATCAAATACCGGCCTGCCTTCTTTATCTGAGATGATTGCGCCTTCCTGACATGCCTTGGCACACAAAGTGCATCCCGTGCACAAATCCTTGCTCCATACCGGATAAACCACCCCCTGAAAGCCCAAGTCCATTTCCCGAGTCCTTGTGCAATCAATCGGACAACCAGAAAATCCGATCTTAAATTTATGGGGACACGGGATGCCAAAAAACTTTTCGTCAACCTCCAACGCCTTGGATTGCGTGTCCATGATCCCATTGGGGTTATATTCACAGCCACCACATGCCGTAGGCACCCTGACCCTCGGACCGCAGGATGCAACCTTTTGACCCACCACAGCCAACTCTCTTATAACGGCATCAAAGTCATCAATATGCACGCCGACAATCTCCACCGATTGTCTAAAACTTAAATGGCAATATCCCATCCGGCTGTATTTTTTTGCAACCTCTGCAATCTTCAACATCTTTTCAGGAGTAATCCGTCCACCCGGCACTTTTAACCTGACCGTAAAAAGGTCTTTCTGATTCTGTTTGATAAAACCGCCAGATTTCAATTCATTCAGATCTACTCTTTGAGTCGCAGTCTTTTCAGCCATTTAAACTCCTATCATGATGACGTAACTCATCATATCGAAAAATCGATGAATAAATACCAAACACACGGTGCTTTGAATAATACAATCTGTTTTTTAATCTTAACACGTTAAAAAAAATCTTGCAAGCAAAAAGAAGTCTATAGATTTTGTCGACTTATGTGCCGCCGGACATTTTTTCAGAAACGATCTCCATGATCTTCTTTTTTGCCTCCGGTACCCCATCCTGCTTCATGATCTCAAGGATATCAAACCCGGCAATACGCTGTAAGATATCACGTCGTATTGAGTCATCCTTTATTTCTGAAAGCATCTTTCGGCGCATCTCTGATAAGAGTTTTGTAAATGCGTCATATTCTTCACCGAATTGTCCTTCCAGACATTCTCTGATATTCCGGGCTAAAGCCGGACTTGCCCCACCCGTTGAGATACTGATGCAAAGATCGCCTCGCTGAATAGATGCTGGCACAATGAAGGAACACAAATCAGGTTTATCGACAACATTCACTAAAATTCCGCTCTCAATAGCATCGCTATAAACCCTTTTGTTCACTGCTCCATCGTCCGTAGAGGCAACCACAAGAGCCGCTCCCTTCAGGATAGCCGTATCGTATTTCTGTTGAACCCGTTCCACTCCCGCCTCTCTTTCCAGTTCCGGACAAAAGTCAGGCGACACTACGGTAACTTTTGCGCCCGCCTCTTTCAGGCTGCACACCTTGCGCCACGCAATATTGCCACCACCCACTACCACACATTTCTTATCCTGAATGTTCAGGAATACCGGATAATATCTTGCCATTGTATTGGATCACTCTGAAAAAACTTCACCCTTAACTAAATCCTCGTACATTTCCCGTTTTCTAATAATGCGATATTGATCTCCATCTACCAGCACTTCACAGGGGCGCGGGCGGGAATTGTACTGAGAACTCATTGAAAAACCATATGCACCGGCGCTGAATATTGCCAGCAAATCCCCCTCCCCTACCTTTGGCAACGCCCTTTGGGTAGCAAACACATCGCTGCTTTCACATACCGGACCCACAATATCCACCAAATCCATACCCTTTTTTAACCCTGCTTGCTTAGTATCTTCCATCTTTGGCATCTGCATACTCGCATTTACCGGCCATATCCGGTGAAAGGCATCATACAGGGCCGGACGGATTAAGTCATTCATAGCGGCATCGCAAATAACAAATTTTTTCCCGTGCAGGGTCTCTTTCGTATACGTCACCCTGGTAACTAAAATCCCGGAATTTCCGGTAATATACCGGCCAGGCTCCATAATAAGATTACATTGCATCTCTTTCACGAGTGGAAGAATTTTCGACGCGTAATCCTTTGGCCGTATTACTTCTTCTTCCGTATACGAGATACAATAGCCACCACCTATGTTCATATACTCAATATCCAGGCCCGCGTCCCTGCACTTTTCAATGAGTTTTACGATCTTCCGGAGGGCGCTCACGTATGGATCAACCGTATAAATTGGAGAACCCAAATGCACGTGTAATCCGCATAGTTCTATGCCCGAATATTGGGCTGACTGCTTAATAAGTTTTTCTGCCTCGGTAAAATCGATACCGAATTTGTTCTCCTTTTTCCCCGTCGTAGTCTTTGCGTGGGTTTTTGCGTCAATATCCGGGTTAATTCGCAAAGCTACTTTTGTCACCTTGCCCGCTTCTCTTGCCAGCCGGTTAATATGCTCAAGTTCCGCCAGAGATTCCACATTAAACATAAAGATATCATTTTCGAGGGCATATCGGATCTCACTGTCTGTTTTCCCTACGCCGGCAAAGACAATCCTTGATGGATCACCACCAGCCTTGATTACCCTGAATAACTCACCTCCTGAGACCACGTCAAAACCTGATCCCGCCTCTGCCAATATTTTGCAAATAAAGAGATTAGAGTTAGACTTCACGGAAAAACAGATCAGGGTGTCCACATCCCCGAAGGCGGTCTTTAGCTCATGATAGCGGGCCAAAATCGCCTTTTTGCTATAGATATAGGCAGGAGTACCCACCTCTGAGATAATATCCTCAATCTTTACCTTCTCGCAAAAGAGCGTCTTGTCCCGGTATTCAAAAGTATCCATACATCATTTCCCCTTTGCAATAATCATTTTCTTTTCCCAATACGCAAGACGTTTTTTTACAAAAGCTGGCGCTGTAGAACCGTAACTCCGGTAATTCCTGATACAATTCTCCACGCCAAGCACCTTATACACATCCTTTTCAATGGCGGATGAAAATGCCTGAAAACCCTCCAGTTGCAAATCCGTCAGCTTACAATGCACCCGAATGCATTCCCGTACAATCTTCCCCACAATCTCGTGCGCCATACGGAACGGCACGCCCTTTTTCACCAGATATTCCGCTAACGCAGTCGCATCGATAAACCCCTTCTCACAAGCAGCCGTCATCTGTTCCCGGTTAAAATTCGTATGTGCCACAAGCTCAGCCAGAATGGATACCGATGCCTGAACTGTATCTGTCGCATCAAAAAGCGCAATCTTATCCTCCTGCATATCTCGGTTGTAACTCAGCGGCAATCCTTTCAGCAAGGTGAGCAAAGCCGTCAAATGGCCATACACCCGCCCACATTTCCCCCTGATCAGTTCAAGCACATCGGGGTTCTTTTTTTGCGGCATGATGCTGGACCCCGTGCAATAGGCATCGCTGATTTCGATAAACTTCACCTCGTCATTGCACCAGATAATCCATTCCTCACACAGTCGGGACAGATGCATGGCAATCATAGAGAGGCAAAACGTAAACTCAATACAAAAGTCCCTGTCACTTACGGCATCCATGCTGTTTTCACAAACCCCTTCAAACCCGAGCAATTTCGCCGTAAAGGCCGGATCGGTTGGAAGCGTTGTGCCGGCAAGGGCACACGCGCCGAGGGGTGATTTATTGAGCCGGTTAAAACAGTCCCGGAGTCGTGTCGCGTCCCGTTCCAGCATCTCAACATACGCCAGCAAATAATGGGATAACAATACCGGTTGGGCATGCTGAAGGTGGGTAAAGCCCGGCATAATGAGACCAAAGAACGTCTTCCCTTTTATTACCAATGCCTTTTGCAACGCTGTCAAAAGACGTATCGTTGTGTGCGCCTGATCACGCATCCAGAGCCGCAGGTCGAGAGCAACCTGATCGTTCCGGCTCCGGGCAGTGTGGAGCTTTTTGCCGGCCTCGCCAATCCGGTCAATCAGCGCCGACTCAATATTCATATGAACGTCTTCGAGAGATTCCCTGAACTTGAACTTCCCGGCATCTATTTCAGCAAGAATTTCCTGCAGACCTTTGACGATAGCGTCTTTTTCTCTTTCGGTAATGAGCTTGCATTTCGCAAGCATCGTTGCATGGGCAATACTTCCTTCAATATCATATTGGTAAAGTCTCCAATCGAAGGAAACTGATTCGGTAAAGGACTCGACAGATGCCGCCGTTTGCTGAGCAAAGCGGCCACCCCAGGGTTTTTTTTGTTTCATATTCACCCAACCTTTTGCAATATCCTGCCCGCTTATAGCAAAGAGTGTCATGCGGGTATCTACAAAAAATAAAGGAGTAACTATAGCTGAATATACTGGGAGAGTCAATAGAATTCAACGATTCAGGCGGTGAGATTCTATAGCCATTAACTGCAAAGAAATAAAATAGTATCAATTTAGTATTTAAAAAAAAAATATCTTTCAATGGTTCGAGGATTGACATGCTTTTGGTAAATTGATTTTCAAAAGATTCTTTAGTCTTCCGATCCGAGGGGTCTATGGACAATAATTTTCTATTCTTCTTGAGGACTTCGAGGAGTTGACTAACGTCGTGTTCGTGCTATTCCTTTTCTACAACAATCTTGTAAATTCATCAACGGATAAAAGGTGCTTGTTTAATGATATGAGACAGTGTAGACCTCTTGATAGGGTTGTGCGCTGTGGGATGTAAGTTTTAGTGTTCTTTCTGTCGTATGCTTTTGCAGACGTATATGACTGCCTTTTTGCCGGACAATTACCCACCCATCACGACGTAAAGCATTAACGACTTGTCCATAATTCAAATTCGGGACTTTTGTCATATTGCAATTTCTAACACTTGTGCATCAGGATTAAACCTCAGATCATCGTCAACTGGTTCAAGATACAATTCAATGGCTTCTCTGATATTTTTTAATGCCTCCTCCTTCGTGTTGCCTTCACTTATACAACCGGGAAGAGAAGGAACGATTGCCGTAAATCCCCCTTCATTACTTGGTTCTAAAATTACTTGAATTTTCATCTTTTTATCCTCATAATGTTTTTTAAACTAACCACGCATATTTTGTCGTCATTATCACAATTAGACTGATAAAAGTCAACCATTCCCATCATTTGCCTGACGATCTTTATATCTTCTTCTGTCAGTCCATACAGTCGATCAACGATCTCATCTATCAACTCGTCTGTCTTAAAAATTCTGGCTTTTAATGGTTCGAGGTTCGAAATGCTTTTGATAAATTGCTTTTCGAGCATTTCCTGAGTCTTCCGGTCTGACGGATCTACGGAGACATTGTTTCTATTCTTCTTGAGGACTTCGAGGAGTTGATTAAAGTCGGTTGGATGAAGACTATCATGGCTTTGTCTAGGGCAAATTATATCCATCAAAAAGCATTAATTGGTTCCAAATATCCACTTAACCTATAATGACTTGAATTAATATCCAAAAGATTATCGAATCCTTATCCTTTCCTGAATTCTTTGTTTAATCTTAGCATACAGTTCTATCTCTTTTTCATGTTCAACGGCAACCACTACAGCATAGTCTTGTAAATAGTTGTTATCGGTTGCCCACTTGTTTTTGCAAATAATCGCAAGGACAAGCGGTTTATTAATATCAAATGTTGGTTTTCTTTCCCATGTCTTTATGCCTTTTTGGTGAACACCAGATTTTCTTAAATTTCCTCCGGGGTTTAAATCTATTTCCTTCAACTTAAGGCCTTCAGGAATAGTGATCGCGCTTGCATTATCAACCTTTACTTGCTTAAAACAACGTTCAATTTCTTTAATTTCTAAAGAATGGAATAGATGAAATTCCATTATACATCCAAGATAATCAATCCTATTTTTGTTTACCAATGGGTCAAAAACCAAAGTTACTGCCAATTGTCTATTCCCGTGTTCATTAATAAATTCTTCTGGAAGATAAAATTGATAGAAATGAATACAGTCAAGTTTTATTTTATCATTTGCTATTAGCAACACCCTATTATCTAACGAAAACGTAGCCTTATCCAAAGAAGGTATTCCATATCCATAAACATTAAGAAGACTTGCAAGTTCTTCGTTATTGTCGGACAATTTTATATCTTGTAAATAACCGGGTCTTTCAACAGGAATGCTTGCAGATGACAGAACAATTGCCTTGATCAGGTTTGTAGAATAATCTGGATATTTATTCCACAAACGAGCAATACAATTTGAAACTTTCGGCGTACTGAAGCTTGTTCCAATGTCAGCGTTAAATAATCTTCCCTCACGAACAAAATCCTTGTTCAAAGAAATTATTTTACCACCAATATTATTTGCTGGTTGATGACGTCCAGTTATTACATTACCCCCTATTTCTACCAATTCAGGCTTTACCATGCCCTTATAGCCTGGTCCAACCCTTGTAAAAGGTGAAGGATAGAATGTTTTTGCCGGGGAAGATAAAATGTCAGACTGGCTTCTCATAGCAGGACCATACGGTGGGGCAATTGACCCAACGGTTAAAGCCAAAGCAGATGAAGCAGGATCGATTATCTTTATGTTATCCTTGGTTCCATCTTGGAAATGATTCGGATATGCATTTAAGTCAAAATCGTGGTAATTGCCTGTTGATATAACAAAAACAATCTTCAATTCTTTAGCAAGTTCATCTACTAAAGATGACAAGTTAAACTGTTTTCTGCCGGAAAATATCCTATTATTTAAATTACCAAAAGAGATATTTACAACTTTGCAATTCGGGTAATTCTCAGCAACCCACTTAACGGCCTTTTCAAACTGATGCTCAAGAAGTTCTTCTTGGTCATATACTGCCACTGTGGATCCATCCGGCTGCTCTTCGGCGAACATAACTTTGGCTGAATATATCCAGACTTCGGGATTGAAATTTTTCCTATCAATGCATTCCTTTACATCTCCATATAAAGCTATACCCGCCACTTTTGTTCCGTGTCCAACATCGTCTGTTGGTTTGTCTTCTTCGATTTTACTACTGTGTCTTGTAACGATAGCTTTTTCATCACCAACCGCTTTTTCTAAAAGTGGATGGTTGGAAACAATTCCGGAGTCCATTACAAGTATTCCTATTGCATTATCTGTTGGAGGATTCCCAATTTCCAATTCTTCCTTAGGGACATTGAGTGAGGAAACTGTTATATAAGGCTTGGGAGGCCTATCTATCGATGCAATTTCTTTAAACACTGAGATTTCATCAAAAAGAGCCTTGTTCCCATAAACCCTTAAAAGACAAAAATTGTTGGTGATTAATTTATCTGTAATTCTACCGTTCTTATCCTTAATAAATTTTTCCAATCCCGCAAGGTTGTCACCTCCCTCAATGAAGTGACGGAGTTTTTGCTTCTCCATCTTCCATATTTCTACATCTAAATAACCGAATTCATCCTTGCCTAAAGGATTTTGCATTAACTGTTTTCCAATTTTTTCTTCTGGAGGTATATCCGTAAGGGTTTCTATGGCATTGAAAAACTTATACTGTCTTATTTCCTCCGAATAATCTTTTAACTTTTTTGAGAATTCATCCAAGGCCTTGCTTTCCGCAAAAACAATCCAAAATCCTTTTTTATCAGGAGATGGTGAAATAACTTCGATATTCATACGACTTAATTCATTCCGGAATGATTCCTCATCAACATTTTGATTTATTTCTATTTTAAAGATAAGCGAAGGATCAAAATACTTACTATAACGTTCCTTCAAAATATCCTGATTTTGTTTGAGGTTTTGGAATGTTTTTATTTGAGTCTGGTAGAAATCATTTTTATTCCTTTCCTCAATTGCCTTATATCCACCACCGCCATGTTTCTTTCTATCATATTCCTGATCCATCTTTGGTAGTTTTAAATGTTCATATTGCTTTGGCATATTTACTTAACTCCGTTCGTTCGTCCCTTTATATCTTTTCTTCGTTTTTGTTCAATAATGGCGGAAGTCAGATCATCCATTTCAACTCTGTTCCTATCGCTTAGGACACTGTTTTTTATGGATTCGAAACAAATCAAGGCGATATCCGAAGGAGTCATGCCATCTGTTTGTTTAGATAATTTTTTAATATCAAGGGAGTTGCCTTTTGTTATTACCGTCAAATATTTTTCAAAAATAAGCACCCTTCTTTTTTCGTCAGGAATGTCAAAATAAAGTATTTCATCGAATCTCCGCCATAATGCGGGGTCCAAAAGATGTTGATGATTTGTGGCAGAAATTATTAGGCTATCGCCCGTGAAATTATCAAGCATTTGTAAATAATTATTCACTACCCTTTTTATTTCCCCATGTTCGTAGTGGTCATCTCTATGCTTCCCAATTACATCGAATTCATCGAAAAAAACGACCCATCTGCCTTGTTCAAAAAAATCAAATATTTTTCTTAGATTAGTAGCAGTTTCTCCAAGATAAGATGAGATAATAGAATCAAATCTGATATAAGCCATTGGATATCCTAGTAATGAACTCATCAATTGGGCTGTTAGCGTTTTGCCTGTTCCAGGAGGGCCACAAAACAATAGTTTTTGCTTTGGTTTTATACCGTAAGTAGCAAGAATTTCTGATTTGTCGTATTCCTTTATTATTCTATTTAAAGCTGAGACAATATCATCCGCCAAAATCACATCTGACCAGTCCAAGTGAAACTCCTTTATTTCAAGGAGTGAAAATCCCTTTTCTGCGTCCCTTGGTATAGGTAAGTTTTCCTTAAGCCTTTTTTGATAGCCTTCGGAAGGAATGCCTAAATTGCCATTTTTATTTAAGATCTCTTTTAATTCCTTAACAAGGATTCTATGTTTTTTTCTTTCTTCATTCTCTATTATTTCATTTGCGGCTTTTAAAAATGAATCATTATCCTTGCCAACGAATGATCGAAAAAGTTGTTTTATTAAATCGCTATTCATTATTCGTACCTATTTCTCATAAACTTTTTGATTAATGTTGTAACCATGTACTTTTTATAGTGTCAATTAAACCATAAAAATATTGTCATTTAACGGCCTTACAGACTTATACACAAATGAACTAATTATACACAAAGACTTTTTAGTTTCCCACCCTCTTCTGTGAATGTATTTGCAATTTCAAGAAAAGAGTCTGTATAAGAATCGCATCTTTAGGGGTATCAAAGATTATAAATTTGAAAGAATTCAGATTAAATTTTAAAATCGTTCCTTTATAAACGCCTCTCGTAAAACTGATTGCATCAGCATTTCGGACTGTTCTTTGCGTTCGGATACTTGTTTTTCCAATTCGTCGATCATTGACATAAGTTTATCCACCCGTTCAACAATTGCTTGCTGTTCCGCAAGAGGCGCTAAGGGGAAAAGCGCATTCGAGAAATAATCAACTGGCACCCTTTTTTGGCCACAGACTCCAGTCATCTTCTTTTCACCGTCTGCCAAAAATGAAGAAGTTTTTACAAAAATATAAATATACTTCGGATTAACTATGATTGGTCGCAGAACATGCAATTCTGTTGTTCCTGCTCCATAGCCATTAATTAACCCCTCAAAAACACATGCTTTTGAGTTCTCAAAACAAGGGGTAATCTTGGCTATAGCAACGTCATTTTCGGCAAAATGAGTAAAGCCTTTTTTCACATCTCCCCATCTTTTCGTTTCGCACATTGGCCAAATACCATACTTCTCAGATATTAACGCCATTGGTGAAAACGAAACTTCTAAGTCATCGTCAATATAGTTCCGTGGATTAACTACTCCAGAATTACCCAGCCGACACCACACCCACCCCTCAGGTAAATCAAACGGTTTTTCTTCTTCACTGATGGGTGGCAGGGCTTTTGCATTCTTCGCGCCCTTTGTGTTCTTCGTGAGACGCTCCTTTTCGGCTTTGATCTTCTCAAGCAATTTCGAGGCGTGATTATCTCCGTTGATAAGATCAGGATGTTGCACACGCCATTTGGCCGTCAGTTTGCCTTCAACAGCTTCCTGCAATATTCGCTGGCGAAGTTGTTTAAGATATTCAAGTTGTTGGGTGATTTCTTCGCTAAAACTATTGAGGGATATTTTGCTTCGATCTATTTTATTTAACAATTCGATCTGAGCTTTATAATTAATATCTGGGATGTCTATCTCGCATAAATCATCATACCTTAATGCGTTCCTAACCCCGCCACGGTTTCCATACCAATTGATAAGATGATTCCCAAATTCACTTTTCAAATACACATAAAGGAATCCTGGGCTTAGATTATCCTTTGTTCTGAAAACAACATATGCTGGGCTAACGCAACCCTTTAAACCATATGTATTAAACCCTATTGAACCGACATTGATTCTGTAGGGATTGTATGCAAAATAATTTTTGTCTATCACGATATAATTTGAAATATCCTTACTTGCTTTTTTTCCGGTAATCGTTATACCTTCTACATTTGTTACACCATAAACCGTTTTAAAATCTTCTGAACCCTTTTCAGCAATAGTTTCTTTAATAGGCTCTATAAACTGTCCAAGTTTAACTGTCGGAAAGTTGATACGAACTCTTTTCCAATCAGGCATTCTTCCGCCCCTTTTTCTTCGGAAGGTATTTCGCCGCTTTCTGCTCAATCATTTTTAATGCCTCCTCATCTGCAAGCATTGCTGCTTCAGCTTCACTCTTCAAACGATGCTTATTAAAAACCTCATAATGTTCCAAAGCCAGTACGTCAGCAACTTCTTTGGCAACGGTTCCGGCATGCTCAAGAATATCGCGTTCATTAAAATTGAGAAACGCATCAAGCTTTTTGCGCCAGTCTCGCATGAAGATCTGCCGGTGACGTCTTGCCTGATCTTCGGCGTAATCAAGATACATGATCACGATTCTGTTAAGCTGTTCCATTTCTTTCTCATTAAGATAATTCTTGGCAATGGTTACATCGCCCTGGCGTACCTTGACGCCTTTCCATGCAGTAAGTCCCATGTTGGGTTTTGACGCGTCGGCCCGTTCGGAAATCGACTCCGCCGCCGTCTTGCCGGATATGGCGAAATGGAGCTTGTTCTGAACTATTTTGAAAAATTCTAAGGTTTCTTCCGCTTTCGGGTCATAGTCAACAGCCAGCTTATAAATATCCCGAATTTTCTGATAAAACCGTTTCTCACTGGAACGGATGTCGCGGATACGCTCGAGGATTTCGTCAAAGTAATCAGAGCCGATGTTGACGCCCTGCTTAAGCCGTTCATCATCCATCGTGAAGCCTTTGACTAAGTATTCATTAAGCCGCTCCGTAGCCCAACGGCGGAATTGGGTACCCCTATGGGAATGGACACGATAGCCTACAGCTAAAATAATCGGAAGACAGTAAAACATGACCGAACGTTTAACATCACGCGAGCCTTCCTTTCGAACTATTAAGTTTTCCTTAATAGTTGCATCAGGGCGCAGTTCACCTTCTGTATAGATACTTTTTATATGGATGTTGATGTTTGCTATTGTTGTCTGAAATAGCTCTGCCATAGCGGCTTGAGTGAGCCAGATGGTCTCTTCCTCCATCCTTACTTCAAGCTTTGTTTGTCCGTCTTCGGTTTGGTAAAGAATGATTTGAGATTTGTTTTGATTTTCACCCATTGCCAATCTCCCTCTTTTGAACTGCCAAGTATTTCTTGACAACTGGTATCAATTTAGTATTTTGAATCACCTTATACACACCCCTAAATCCCCTCTTTTTAGAGAGGACTTAAAACCTCCCCTCTATCAAGAGGGGCCGGGGGTGTGTTTCAATACTTGTTGCCAAGCGGAGTTTGGGAACAAGAATTGATACGAATTTTCAAAAAACTAAACTGATACGGCAACTGAAGCAAACTAAAGTTCTCTTTTCAGGCGTTTTTTAACTCTTCTTTCAGCTTCTCTAAAAGCTCATCACTCTTTCGAAATGATTTGTGGAGCATTGTCACCAGTTCCGCACTTGAATATGTGTGTTTTTCCTTTGGTGTATGCGGATTCTTTATGTCGAGGTTATAGCCATTTGCCGCAATCGTCTCAATAGAAACCTTCCACGCCTGCTCATTTTCTTTTCGCTTTTTCCACCACTTCTTAAGACCATCAAACTCACCTTTCTGGATCGGTTTCGTCTTGCTATATGCCTTAACGCCTTCGGGCAGTTTGTGTTCCCAGTACCAGATTTCCTTAGTCGGCTTGCCTTTTTCAAAGAAAAGCAGATTCGTGGCAACGCTGGCATACGGCTGAAAGACTGAGTTTGGCAAACGCACGATGGTGTGCAGATTGCAGCTTTCCAATAAGTGCTGGCGGATGCGCTGTTTTACACCGTCGCCGGTCAGCGATCCATCCGGCAGAACAATACCGGCACGGCCTCCGTCCTTCAGATACCGCACCATGAGCATCAAAAACAAATCGGCGCTTTCCGTTGTGCGGAAATTCTGGGGAAAGTTAGTCTCTGCCCCATCGGTAACCGAGGCGCCGAAAGGTGGATTGGCAAGAATGACATCCACCCGGTCTTTCTGGCCGATAGAGGTGTATTCACGGTTTAAGCTGTCGGTATAATCCACATTTGGCACTTCAATGTCATGCAATATCAAATTGGTTACACAGAGCATAAAGGGAAGCGGTTTGAATTCCATGCCATGAATGGTCTTTTCCAGCGTCTTAAGGTCTTCAACGCCTTTTACATCTTGTTTGCGTATATTTTCTATGGCCCCCGGTTAAGAACCCCCCGGTGCCACAGGCAGGATCCAGCACCTTTTCACCTAAGCGAGGGTTGATCATTTCCGTAATAAACTCTGTCAAGGCACGTGGGGTATAAAATTCCCCGTAATTTCCTGCGCTTTGAAGGTCGCGCAAAATTGTTTCGTAGATATCGCCGAACACATGCCTGTCTTCCGAACTATTAAAATCGATCTGATTTAGCTCGTTAAGCACCTGACGAATGATAGTTCCGTTCTTCATGTAGTTATTGGTACCGTCAAATATCTCGCGAATAATGAGGGCGCGTTTATTGCCGGAACTCACATCGAGGTTTTTGAGCTGAGGAATCAATTTCCCATCAATAAACTCTTTCAGCTCATCGCCGGTCATACCCTCGTCATCAGCCGCCCAATAACGCCATTGCAATTTCTTTGGCATGGGAGAAACATATTTGTCATAGAGGAGTTCTATCTCTTTGTCCTTATCATCAAGGATTTTGAGGCTGATCATCCAGCCCAATTGCTCAATGCGCTGCGCGTCTCCGGACACGCCAGGGTCCTTGCGCATGATGTTCTGTAATGTTTTTATAATATTCCCGATGTTTTTCATCTTGAACCTCTCACAAAGCACACAAAGTACACAAAGTTTTATATTGTTCCATTAATAACTCGCCGAATACCATTCTTTAGTAAAATTTCATTAAAATTGATGAGTAATCCCAATTTCTTGTTCGAAAGGCGCAGATAAGTCAAAAGTTGTTTTAAATGAATATCTTCAATTTGTTTAACCGATTTTAACTCTATCAAAACTATATCATTTACGACGATATCTGCCCGATATCCTTCATCTATGATTATTCCCTCATAATTTATTGAAATACTTTTTTGCACCTCTGCTTTATAGCCATTTCTGCACAACTCAAAAACAAGCGCTTTTTCATACGCGGATTCTAGCAGACCCGGGCCCAAGGTAGAATGAACCTTAATAGCCAATCCAATGATTTTTTCACTTAATTCATTTTCATTCATTTCTATCTCCGTGAACTTTGTGTTCTTTGTGAGAGGCTTTTTAAGCCGCGGCATAAAGCTCTTGCTCCAGTTCTTCAATGACAAGAAGATACTGATCTCTCCCGCCGAAAATTTGCACGATTTCCGTGGGTGTCCCGATTTGATTAAACGGTTCTATTCTCAAAATTGCAAGGTCTTCTATATTTTCAATACCCTCATCGGCATATTTATCCAGGAGCGCCTCAATAACCTTCCGCGCCTTTTCCCCATATTTAGTGAAATAATTGCGCTTTTTTACATTTTCCGCGCGTTCCCGTCTAGTAAGCGCAGGTATGCCCCACGCAATGTGGCAGATAAGGTCAAAGATATCCAAATCCTTTTTTGCTTCTGTCATCAGGTTTTCTGGAATAATTCCATGCGATTCTAATTCCTCGATTACCGCTTTCTTTTTATGAGCGCCGTTCCACCGGACAAGGAAATCATCAAGTGATTGGAACTCCTGCATGATGCCCTTCTTTGTATAATCTTTGAGGCTTTCGGTGATAAGGTTTCCGTTTGCGTCCAGATGTTGAACCCGCTCGTTTAACACCGAAACATACACACCGGCCACGTATACTTTTTGCCAAGGTTCGGACACAATTTCACCGCCTTGAATAATGCCCGGTTGTGTGGAGACTTCGGCCGATATTTCTTCTTCAAAAGCCACAGGCTGGCCGGTTTCAGGATCAATGATCTCCTGGTCTTCTTCAGGATGAATATCCTGATCCGTTAATTCTTCTTCGCCCTTAACTTCCCTGATCATGACCGGGTCGCCGTCAAATGCCGGATCAGCGAAAAGATCCGTCACACTACGGAAGTCCATAATTGCGAAGAAGGTCTTGTCATAATCTTCATTAATCCGGGTACCGCGTCCGATGATTTGCTTGAACTCGGTCATTGACCTGATATTTGAATCAAGCACGATCAATTTACAGGTCTGAGCGTCAATGCCGGTGGTCATCAGCTTCGAGGTGGTAGCAATAACCGGATAGCGCTCCTCAGGATTTATAAAATTATCCACTTCGCGCTTACCTTGCTCATCATCGCCGGTAATACGCATGACATATTTGTAGCTTTCCAGAACCAGGTCGGCGTTTTCGTTGGCTATAGCTTGTTTCATCCGTTCGGCATGCTCTATATCCACACAAAAAACTATCGTTTTATCGAATCGGCTTGTTTTTCGTAAATATTCCGACACCTTTTTAGCTACAAGTTTTGTTCGCTCATCAATCACCAAATTTTTATCAAAGTCTTTGATGTTATAAATACGATCCTCAACCTCATTGCCATCCCTATCTTTTTTGCCTGCTTCCGGCCGCCAGCCTTCAAGATCGGTATTAAGCCCAACCCGAATGACTTTGTAAGGGGCAAGAAATCCATCTTCAATACCTTGCTTGAGTGTATAGGTATAAATCGGATCGCCGAAGTATTCGATGTTTGATATTTCTTTTGTTTCCCTTGGTGTTGCAGTAAGGCCGATATGTGTCGCGGAACGAAAATAATCAAGTATCGCTCTCCATGCGCTATCAGCGGCCGCGCTTCCGCGATGGCACTCATCAACAACCACAAGATCAAAAAAATCTCTGCTAAACTCTTTGTATGCGTCCTTGTCCTCGTTATAATTCGTTAACCCCTGATAGAGGGCAAGGTATATCTCAAATGCTTTATCAATCTTCTTCTTTTTTATGACCGTCATCCGGTCTTTAAAGTGCTTAAAATCATTGCGCTTGGTTTGATCGATAAGCACATTGCGATCTGCCAGGAAAAGAATCCGTTTCTTCCTGCCATTTTTCCAAAGCCGGTATATTATCTGAAAAGCCGTATAGGTTTTTCCCGTTCCGGTAGCCATTACAAGAAGAACTCTGTTCTCACCACGTGCTATCGCTTCAACCGTTCTGTTTATAGCTATCTGTTGATAGTAGCGGGGCGCACGCCCTGAGCCGTCAAAGAAGTAATCAAAAGAGGCGATCGCTTCCTGCTCAGGAGTTTCAATCTTCTTATACCTTTTATACATCTTCCAAAGCTCAGCAGAAGAAGGGAAGGTGTCTAAAGACAATTCTTTCTCGATTTGCCCGGAGAAACCGGATCGATCATGCTGAACAAAGCCATCACCGTTTGAGCTGAACGCAACCGGAACATCAAGTATCTCTGCATAGCCTAACGCCTGCTGTAATCCAGTTCCTACGGAATGATTGTTGTCCTTTGCTTCAATAACAGCTATGGGAATATTCGGCTTAAGGTAGAGAATAAAATCAGCACGCTTTCTTTTGCCCCTGGCGGTCTTGTTGCCTTTGACAAATAGTCTACCGTCAGTAAAAAAGACCTCTTCACGGACTTGCTTTTCAATATCCCATCCGGACTTTACCAGCGCAGGCAAGATGAACTGCGTGCATATATCTCTTTCCGACAAATCTTTTTTATTACTCATCTGCTTTAAATCTTATTTGAAAAGTCAAAGAAGATGGAAACAATAACTGCAAGGTTGTTACGGTCAAAAGGATTGCATGCATCTTTTTTCGCCGTTTACAGTCCTGTCATCTTTGTTATTGAATAATTCGTAGATTAGACCCTTTTTGAGAGCATGGATAAAAAATGTTTTACTAAGTTGGTATTCGTTGCAAAATGGACGTGGGCGTAAGAACCCAGCACCCGGTCAGCAATGAGGCCGTCAGACCGCGGCTTGTTGTCATCACATTTAGAAATCGCATAAGCAAATCGTGTATCTTCAGGCACCTGCAGTGACGACCAGTGAAATTCGTGGGCCTTGAATTTGTCTCCTTTTTTACACAAGAGGTTATCGTACATCGCCTGAACGGTAATATAACCTAATCCCTGCCGTTTATTTTCCATCTTTGTGGTACCCTTCAGTATC
This sequence comes from Candidatus Brocadia sp. WS118, assembly GCA_007618135.1. Classification (GTDB taxonomy): domain Bacteria; phylum Planctomycetota; class Brocadiia; order Brocadiales; family Brocadiaceae; genus Brocadia. Next base: position 108,849 of record PHFX01000149.1, read on the forward strand.
CCACACATTTCATGTGTCTTCTTTTTAAAATCTACCATCTGTTCAAGTAAATACATCATCCCCCCACATTCTCCATATATGGCTACACCATTCTTGTGTGCCTTTCGTATAGACTCCTTCATGGTGGTATTTGCTGCAAGTATGGAGGCATATAATTCTGGAAAACCACCTCCGATATACAGCCCGTCAATGTCTGCCGGGAGGTATTTATCATAGATAGGGCTAAAATATGTCAGTTCTACCCCGTATAATTCCAAGAGGTCGAGGTTGTCCTGATAATAAAAGTTAAATGCCTCATCCATGGAAACGGCAATCCTGAAATTATATTGTTCATGAGTTTCGGTAAATACGGTCTTTTTAAATGCAGAAAGGTCACCGGTAGAAGATGCGATATTGACTAATTTGTCAATGTCCACAGTAGCCGACAACAATTTTCCAATCTTTTGATATGCTGATTTTGAAAGCTCCTGCTCAACTGACGGCACCAAACCGAGGTGGCGTTCCGGCAGTATTATTTCTTCGTCAAAAGGGACGTATCCCAGTACAGGGATATTGCAAGTGCTTTCGATAGATTTTTTAAGAGAAGTATAGTGCCGCTCACTCCGAACTCTGTTCAGGATTACTCCCTCTATTTTCACCTCTCTGTCAAAATGCTTGTATCCCAGCACAATCGCGCCTGCACTGCGCGATAGCCCCTTAGCGTCCATTACCAATACGGCGGGGACATTTAATACCTTGGCAAGATGCGCTGTACTCCCCAATTCTGTCCCATCCAGACAGCCGTCATACAACCCCATCACACCCTCGATTACTGCTATATTCGATCCCGAGAATGCGTGTTCAAACAATTCCAGACACACATCCCGGCTCATGAGCCATGTATCCAGATTGCGGGAAGGCCTTTCTGTAAGGGTTGTATGATGTGAAGGATCGATGTAATCAGGACCAACCTTAAATCCTTGAATGCGATACCCGTGGTCTTTTAGCGCAGACATCAAACCCAGGGTGATGGTAGTTTTACCCACACCGCTGTGTGTACCGGCAATCAATATTCTTGGAAATGAAGATGAAAGTTGTTTCATTCTTTTCCGGTATAATAATCTGGATTTGTAATATACTTTGTCCTGCAATGATCAGAACAAAAGTAATAGATTTTATCCTGATATACGCAGGTAACAAATCTTTTTAATTCATTGATTTTCATATGGCATACAAAATCGACCGCACCCTCCGGAGGCGAAACAATTCTGAGATATTTTGATGGATCCTTATCAAAGTCCACCTTACATTCTTTACTACAAAAATAATAGGTCACTCCTTCGTGATTGGATTTTGGAGTATTTTCGTCAACCGTAATATTAATACATCCCATATCAGAAAAATATGCACAGACCGGGTCAACGACCTTTGGTTGCCCTTTTTTGGCTACACTCATCGTATTTGCACACCCTATAAATGTGCATATGATGCCTAGTGTCAGAATATATTTTGCTATCACAAAAAACTCCTTTATTAAAAACTATAGTTAATGCCAACAACGGCTTTCAAATCAGTTTCCTGTTGTTCACCAAGGAGGTTCTGGAACAGGGGAAAAGAAACCGACGCACCTACTCCAAAACGGGAAGTAACTCCTATGCGAAATCCTGGCGAAAAGAAAACCGTAGTTCCTCCACTATCTCTTATGTCCTCCCCGTCTTCTTAGTCCCGAAAAAGATATCTCACATTGATTTCTCCAACAGGCGAGAAATTTGGGTATTTGTTTCTTTGGATCACCTGATATGCAGTTGCAAGATTCCAATCCATGCGATCGCCTATTTCGAAGTCTCTTGCCCCCTCGGTGCGATAAGTATACTGGATATTCGTGTCTAATGTCCATTTTTCTGTCAACCAGCGTGAATAGGCAAAGCCGGTTGAAAAATCATACGAGCCACTACCCGGTTGCTCTACAGCCTCTATCTTTTCGCCCCCACTGTTCTCTTTGTCATCAACACCGGTAGGAAATTTGACACCCGCCAAGATAGCGTAATGCCCATGCGGCCCACGCCAGAAACGGTACTTACCCGAAAGCCATACATCAGTGATTCCATCGGGATTAGCTTGAAATACCTCAACTTCATCGTCTTCAAATTCACCTTCACGAAAGTTTATGGCTTCAAACCAGCCAATGCCAAGACCAATCGTCAGATCATCGGTAATACCATATCCCATATCAACAGTATGGAGAAAAGTCCTATCAAGGACATCAAAGGCGCCGGCTTCTTCGGCTTTTCTCAGGAGTTTTGAATTTGAAATGGACTCGAATTCTGTTAACTCCGTTCTTAAGCCCACTGAAAATGCACCACTTTTTAAAGTCAGAGCAGGTATCGTAGTAGCTCCACCGCCAGTTCCAGGTCCATGGTTTGCCTCAAGATTATTTACAAACAAGAGGAGAAAAAGCGCAAATACAGAAAACGCACAAGCGAAAAGCGCCTCCTTTCTGCGAGGCGTCGAAGTGGTTTTGGGGGGAAGAAACAAACGATTCTGAAAAAATAATTGAAGTATCGCTTTAGAAAAAATAGATAATGGTTTTATTTGAACCCGCGTCTTCAATAGATATTTCGTCATAAAGGTACAGTTGCTACTGGATAACTTCCACCTGTACCGTTTGTGTCGCTCGTGAAAATACACTCGTACCTTACTGCTTTTGTTCATTTTGTTTCTTTGACATGCCGCCTTCATTCTCAAGTGCACGGTCTAATTGGCTTTGCCATTTACTGCCGTAATGTTTTTCCAGCCAGCTTTCAATATGCCCCTGCCACAGATTATATGCTTGTTTTACACTTTCGATTTTTGGATGCACCCCGGAAGTGTACAAAACACACGCAGACTTTGGCACCTCCACAAGAAAGTATTCGGCAGGTTTTTCATTCCATACGGCACTAATCTTGACTACCTTTTCACACCGGTTTAACGTCCTTCGTATCTCTTCCGTTGTAAAACCGGGGGCAATTTTATTTAATAGTTTGCGATCATCCCTGATCGCATAATATAAACGAAAGTTATGTTTGTGTTTCAGGGCAATGTAGTCCGCAGGTGCAAGGTATTCATTGTAGACGCAGGGAGCAGGGACGTCGTGCATAAAACTATCGGACTTATCGGGAAAATCATTACAGGTATACGGCCGGCACTTCTTGCCAAAGATACCGCATCGTAACAATACGTTAATAGCAAAACCTGCCGGGGTTTCAGATCGCTTCAAATAAAATTCCAGACATTTGCAAGGGTTGTACACAATATCCTTTTCCTGAATACCGGTGTAAAGCAGCTTGATACCATACGACGCATTCCTTCGCTTGAGAAACAGCTTTGATATGCCCAAATGGGTTTGGTTCCGGGGGATGCTCATAAAACAGCATATCCCATCGGCACAGACATCCTTGGCAAGATCAATGTTTTTGATGCAACCAACGATATCGGGATCTGTTTTCATAAGAATACTCTTTCTTTTTCACGTGAGGCTATAATTGCCCAGCCGATATTCCGCCATGAATCAGGCGGCTTTTGGCAGCGACTTTTAGATGCATGGCAATGTCAGTAAAAAAACACAACCCCCTTGCCCCCTTTGTTAAGGGGGATTTCCTCAAGTCCCCATTCAAAAAGGGGGATTCAGGGGGTTGTCCTGTTGACATACTACAAACTTTGAAATTCCCGAACATTGAATTGGGCCTTCGGCAACTTTCCCCCCCTGTTCCCCCCCCCCGTAAACCTTACAGTTGGACAAATATTTTGCTGGACAAATCATCCATAATCAGATTGAGGTATACCCATTGTAAGGGAAACACCTATCAAAATATCAGCAAGCCTTCGTATTCCCCGCCACATTACTTCCACACCAGGTTCTCTCTCTTTG
>PHFX01000019.1 GCA_007618135.1 Candidatus Brocadia sp. WS118
TCCGCATAAAGATGGCCGTCTTCCTTCTATTCTCGCCTGTACCTCACTGTTGAGTAAAGGACATCCGGATATCCCCGCAATAGGAAACCTGGTGGGGCCGTTAAGCCTCGCAACCTCTCTGATAGATGCATCCCTGCTCTTCAAGGCGCTCAGACAGAGGCCCGAAGAAGTTCACCGTATGCTTGATTTTCTGGCAGATAACAGTATCAGGTATGGCGAGGCACTTATCAGAAACGGAGCCGACCTTATCGTAATATCAGATCCTTCTGCAACCGGGGAAATACTTGGCCCGGATATGTTCAATGCGTTTGCACTTCCCTATCTCAATCAGATGATACATCGTATGCATACCCTCGGCAAACCCGTTATCGTGCATATATGCGGAAGGATAGCCCCTGTTTACGAATCACTCAAAAGACTAGCTGCGGAATGTATGAGTGTAGATTCCGTTGTAAACATCAAAGAGATGCGGAATACAATTTCCGGTAAAAAATTGATGGGTAACGTAAGCACCATACTCCTGCAAAACGGACCGGTTGACAAGATACAAAAGGTATCAAGGAATCTGTTGAGTTCCGGTGTCGATATCCTTGCACCAGCCTGCGGCCTCAGCGCCAAGACGCCTGTCAGACATATAAGGTATTCAACGATGAAGGTGAGAATAATCTTTTATCCTTCACGAGTAAGCGGGGAGGTACGAAAAGGAGTCAGCATTTTAGAGGCGGCACGGAGCCTTGGTGTTGACATCGAGGGTCCATGCGGTGGTACAGGCAAATGTGGAAAGGATTTGGTGCAGATACGGAAGGAAGGAAACCTCCACACGGTTCTCGCCTGTAAAACTCCGGTAGAAACGGATCTTGAGGTCATCTGCCGTCAACATGAAAAGAAATCGCTGAAGATCATTGAAGGTTTTCATGCAGCAGGCAATAAAACCTATGGTATCGCCCCTTCTGTAAAGAAAGAGCTGGTACATGACAAACAGGGCATTTGTTCCACAAGGGTGTATGATACCGGTAATCTGCTTTTGCAGGAAAATGGCGATACGACGAACCATATCTACGGAATTGCCTTAGATATCGGAACTACTACGCTGGTGGCGTCGCTGGTTGACCTTAGGAGTGGCGAAATTCTGGGAAGTTCCTCATCGCTGAATCCACTGGTACATTACGGTCACGATGTCATGTCGCGGATAAGGTACTCTGCCGCTCAAAAGGATGGTCTTCGCAGCATGCACCGGGAACTTATCTCTGCCGTTCATTTTTTGATACAGGTTTTATCTTCAGAAAGAGATGTGAAACCTGAGCATATCTATCAAATCATAGGGGCCGGCAATACGACAATGCAGCATATCTTCTTAAACAAGGAAATAAAGGGCATCGGTGAGTATCCCTATCAAGCTGAAACCCTGGATGTAGCTACTATGAAAGCACAGGAACTCTCTCTTGATATTGCTATAAATGCCCCGGTAATGACCTTCCCGTGCATTTCAGCCTATGTGGGAGGCGATATTGTCTCCGGACTTCTGGCCATTGACATAAAATCCCTGGAAGCGCCTGCCCTCTTTCTCGACATCGGCACCAACGGCGAGATTGCCCTTATCCTGAATGACACCATAATCGCTTCGTCCACTGCGGCAGGTCCCTGCTTTGAGGGGATGACCATAAGCTCGGGTATGCGGGCGGGTGAAGGTGCGATTGAACACGTCGGATTTGAAGAAGAAATATCATTGGAGGTTATCAGTGGCGGTCAGCCAAGAGGTATCTGCGGGAGCGGGCTTTTGGATTTGGTGTCGGAACTCGTCGGGTCTGGCATCGTAAACGCCAGAGGACGTTTGCAGTCCCCCGATAATAAAAATAACACAGCACAGCAAACTGTAACCACACCCCTCCTACCAGGCGACAATTCAGTAAACGAATGCACCCTATCAACTTCCCCTTCAAAATCCGTCCTATCAAGCCCTCATTCAATATCCCTTCCATCAAGTTCCAATACAGTATCCCGCCTATCGGGCTCCAATTTAGTTCCCCCTCTATCAAGCGCCAATGTAGTTCACCCTCTATCAAGCTCCAAGGTAATCCCCCCTATCAAGGGGGGTGAAGGGGGGTGTAAGGATCGTGGTACAAATGAGAATCTTTTATACAGTAATGCGATGAACTATAGAAAGAATCTCTTTGAAAAAAACGGAAAGCGGCATTTCCGTTTGACTGATACTGTGTCGATATCTCAGGAAGATATACGGCAGGTGCAATTGGCAAAGGCCGCCATCAGGGCAGGGGTTGAAATTCTCCTTGCACGATGCAACCTTACCGCTGAAGAACTGAAGACAATTATCATTGCAGGGGGATTCGGCTATCATCTGAACGAAAAGAGCATCTTTGGTATTGGTCTCCTTCCCGAAACAAAAAATGCAAAGATTTCTTTTGTAGGTAATTCCAGTCTGGAAGGTGCTGTAAAAGTCCTCCTGAATAAAAAATTGGTAAATGAAGCAGTTCAAATTGCCAGGACTGCCCAGGTGGTGGAACTTTCTCAAATCCCTGAATTCGAAAGTGTTTTCATCAGGGAGATGCATTTTTAAAACGTATAAACCCGTCTTTCGGGAATGCATGGTGGATTCGCTGCGCTTAATCCCCCCTCCTCAACTTTTTGAAAAAGGTAGCGCCGATCCCCTGTCCGCGCAGGCAGACTTGTGTTAGGCTTGAGCGGAGGATATCCACCCCCTAACCCCCGACAGCGGGGGACACTCCCGCCCTATAGTATTCTGTTTTGCGTAGATTATATACAAACGTATAGATTTTTTTCGCTGGTTCAATCGTCCCCGATTGAACCGAAACATTTGGTATAATTCCGTCTCACGGCGCGAGCTTTAGAGTACCGTTCAAATATATGGTTCAATCTGCAAGATTGAACCAGCGAAGAATCAGTGTCTCCTGTTTTTGCTTCGACTTTATTTACCGGCTGGTTCATGCTTGTAGCCTGAATCAGGACTTTTGGAGCGTTCAAAGTCCATGCTGTTTTACCTTGAAAATAAGGTATTGTAGGCGTTATATCAATTCTAGCACTTCAATCAATTCTATCCTTTTGGATTGATTTTAGCACAAACTTAGCACAAATTATGACACAAGAATTTGATAAAACACCAATTTTCAGATAACCTGGAACGATTCGACCCCGTTCTTTCCCCATGAAAAACGAAAAAGGCTTGACATTGCAAAACGGTAAATGATAATCTCTGGTTGTCTTCGCCAAATACGTCAGCACGACGATGATCTACACCCATATCTTTAGCAAAGGAGGTCCCGGCGCCGAAGTCCCGTCGATGGGTTGTAGGAAGGTTTATACAGCCTGTATAAACCGGAATGAGCGATTAGAGAAAAACACAGAAAAGCTTTATAAGAAATAAGTTACAATGTGTGATATGAAGGCACGGCAACTTCTTATATGTATATCGGGACAGTCTGTGTTTGTCGTTTTATACAGACTGTATAATCAGTGTTAGAGGTCATTGAATGAGGCCACTGTTCACAATTCACGCCGGGGAGTTCGTGGTCGGCGGCTACATCGAGCAGAAGTTCCGGCGTGTAAATCTCTGGATTCCGTGTCGCGATACAGGCACCGATCTCTTGGTTACAGATTCAAAGAATGAAAAAACAGTATCGCTTCAGGTCAAGTTCTCGCGCGACTTCCTGGCTACGCACATGCCTTTCATTTTTCAGAAGCCGTTGCGAGCTTGTGGCTGGTGGTCCCTGAATCGAGACAAAATCGCGAAGTCAAAAGCAGATTATTGGATGTTTGTGCTGGTCGGCTTCGAGAACCGGAGTACAGATTTCGTAATTATCAAACCGTCTGAACTGCTCAATCGTCTTAATGTAATTCACAGCAAAGGTAAAACTATCCAGAGCTATCTTTGAGTAACGGAGAAAAATCGTTGTTGGGAAACTCGTGGCTTGAAGCGTCAAGAACAACTGGCAATCGCTCAAGGACAGTTTTCAAACGGCGAGCGAGACTTCTCGGCATTTCTAAACAACTGGGGGCCAATTCAAGCGCTCAACGGAAAGTAGAAAAATGACCTCTAACGCCGCGCGTGGAGTCGGACTCGCTACGTCGGCACTCACGCGCGGCGTTAGGCACAGGCGTTTTGTCCGTGATCTTGGTAAGGTCGCTTGAAATGGAAAACGTAGCTGTGAAGCAGTCGGGTTCCTGGGATGAAGCGATTCTCATCCTTATGGATGCTGCGAAACGGCTGATTCTGGCATTGTGTCTGAATAGGCAATAAATGTTACGAGATCAAATAGCAGTCAAGTAGGATCGGATCGCCTACCTTTAAATTCCGATTTTGGCAGTAGATGTTGATCGTTCTCTATCAACGGATTTGATATTGGCAGGCACTGCCTGCCCTACTCCTGCAGAAAACTTAAGCCCTGGTTTGCAAATTTGAGGAAACGGCTTGTTCGGAGTATGAGGTATTACTAGCGTGATTCCCACATCGGCACAGTTTACATGTCATAAACGCAGGGGGCATTCATGTATCCAACCATATTTTATACCTTGTCGCTGAGCTTGAATACACAGTATTCAGCGCACATGGAACAGACCTCGTCATTTTGGGGGCGTCCCTTTTCGCGGATACTTCTGGCCACCACGGGATCAATGCATGTGTTGAACTGACCCTCCCAATCCCTCTTTCGCCTGAATTGCGACATCTTTTTGTCCCACTCCCATGCCGATTTTACACCCTTGGCAATATCAGCCGCATGGGCGGCAATCCGCGCGGCCATGACCCCATTCCTTACATCGGTCGGACTGGGCAGGCTCAGATGTTCCGTTGGCGTTACATAGCATAAGAAGTCTGCCCCGGCAGCGGCAGCTATCGCCCCGCCAATGGCAGAGGTAATATGGTCATATCCGGGAGCGACGTCCGTGACAATGGGTCCAAGCACATAAAAAGGCACCCCTTTGCAGAGTTCCTTTTGCAATTGAACCTGTGCCGTCACCTGATTTATAGGCACGTGTCCCGGCCCTTCCACCATCACCTGCACGCCGTTATCCAGCGCCCTTTGCGCAAGTTCTGCAAGGACGTTGAGCTCGTACACCTGCGCCCGATCAAACGCATCCGCCAGGGCGCCTGGTCGCATGGCGTCCCCCAGGCTCAGGGTCACATCATATTCCTTTGCTATAGCCAGTATCTCGTCGTAGTTTTCATACAGGGGATTTTCCCTGCCGTTGTGGATCATCCATTCTACTAAAAAAGTCCCGCCGCGGCTTACCACGCCGCAAATGCGTTTGTTTTCTTTCAGATGTTTGAGCACTCCTCTTGTTGCACCGCAATGCACCGTAATAAAATCCACGCCATCCTCACAGTGCAATCGTACAGCATCAAGCATGTCAGTTGCAGTCATATCAACAATCGACTGTTTCTGCTGGACGGTCTTGACGGCCGCCTCATAAATAGGCACACTCCCTATGGCAACGGATGCCGATCCGACAATCTTTTTCCGTATTGCCCGTAAATCGCCGCCGGTGCTCAGGTCCATTACTGCGTCAGCGCCTGCCTCTTCCGCTGCCCGTAACTTATCGATCTCCCTGGCGACATCGGCATAATCGGCCGATGTGCCGATGTTGGCATTGACCTTGGTTTTGAGTCCTGTGCCGATACCGCAAACTTTTGTGGCTTTACGCTTGTGATTTACCGGAATCACCATCTTGCCTTCGGCAATACGTTCCCTGATATATTCAGGGTCAAGACCTTCATCCTTTGCAACCTGCATCATCTCTGGTGTAACGGTATTTTTCCTTGCCAGTTGTAGCTGTGTCATCTTTTCCCCAATCGCTCTTTAAAGCACAGAACTATGCTCTATATCCTTTGTATTAACTCTTTCCGCCAGTGCATAAAGCCGCGACACTTCGCGATCTGTTAATTTCCGGTATTTACCGATCTTCAATGCCGGATCATATAAATTGCCTATTCTTATCCTGCGCAGGATACGCACCTTATAATTACAGTCAACGAGCATACGGCGGATCTCCCGATTTTTGCCTTCCTTCAACACCATCTCAAACCGGCTTCTTTGCTTTCCCCTGTGTACCTTGCGAACTCTTACGGGTTGTGTTTTGCCAAAGGAAAGCCAAATACCTGATTCCAACGCCTCGATTGCCGCATCCGACAGGTATCCATCTACTTCTACAAAGTATGTCTTACTCACCTCATACTTCGGATGAGACAGTTTGTTTGCAAGGTCACCGTCATTCGTTACGACAATCAACCCTTCACTCTCCTTGTCCAGTCTGCCAATGGTATATATCCTCTGAGTCACATTTTTTATGATATCAATTGCCTGGAGCCGCTCCAGTTCGTCACGATTTGTACACACGTAACCCTTCGGTTTGTTCAGTAAAAAATAGATCTTTCGCTGCTTTTGTATCAAGGTGCCGTCACACCGTATCTCACTTTTACTTGCATCGACCGTTGTACCTAAGGTCATGACCCGCTCTCCGCCAACAGTCACCCTCCCCGCGACGATAATTCTCTCGCATTCACGCCGGGAACCTAATCCCGCTTCTGCCAGTATTTTTTGCAGGCGTTCCAACATGTATTCTTATTTTTTTCCCTTCCTTTTCGCATCACGCAGCATTTCCTGAGCCTGCTTCCGGGTAATATCCGTCTTTTCACTGCCCCGGATCATATCGGCAATTTCCTCAAGCCGGGATTCCTTTGATAAATTTTCAATACTGGACACCGTTTTACCATTTTTTACCAGCTTACTTACCTTCCATTGCTCATCCGCATAACTGGCAATTTGAGGAAGATGGGTAATGCAGATCACCTGATGTGACCTTGCAATACTACTCAACTTTTCCCCAATAACCTCTCCCATTCTTCCGCCGATATTGGCGTCAATCTCATCAAAAACCAGCACCGGCGTCTTGTCTACTTTGGCCAGCTGATGTTTTAGCGCCAGCATGACTCGTGAGATTTCACCCCCGGAGGCAATTTTTTTTAACGGCTTTAAATCTTCACCCGGATTGGGTGAGATGAGAAAATCCACCTGTTCAAAACCATGTCTCTTTGCCTCCAAAACCTGTGGCTCGCCATTATTATGCAAAAAAGGCGATGTGATCTGAACGCAAAACCGTCCATGAGGGATACCGAGGTCGTGAAGCTCTTTGTTTATCAGAGGAGCCAATTGGTCAGCCGTGGAAAGGCGCTTTTTGGTTAATTCACCGCCTTTCTGTTTCAAAGTCTTTGTCAACGTTTCTATCTCTTCGTCCAGGTGTTCAGCCGTGGTTCCTTCCTCCGAAAGCAGCTTCAATTTTTCTGATATCTTATCCCGATACGATAGGATTTCTTCCACCGTGGTTCCGTATTTGGACTTTAACTTTCTGATGGTGTTTAAACGTTCTTCAATAGATTCTAACCTTTGAGGATCATAGTTAAATCCGTCCCGGTATTTCCCTAAAGAAAAGGCCGTGTCTTCCAACTGATACGCCGATTGGCTGGAGTCATCGAATATCTTTTGCAGGGTATCGTCAAGTTTTGCAACCGATTGCAATTCACGCATGACAGATTTCAACTTTTCAAGAATAGCATCAGAAGACTCATAAAGCTGTGAATAACATGAGGAGACCGTGCTGAAAATTTTTTCTGCGTTACTTAAAAGGAGCCTTTCTTTTTCGAGTTCTTCTGCCTCACCTGCTTTGAGTTGTGCTTTATCAATCTCATCGGTTTGGAAGGCATACAAATCCATCATCTGCCTTCGTTCCTGCTGATTATTTTTCAAGGTATCCCGCACCATGGTCTTTTCCGTGAACTGCTGGTAGACTTGTGCAAACTGTTCCCGTAACGGCGAGATCCCACCAAAATCGTCCAGGATATAAAGTTGGTTCATGCCATGCAACAAGGTTTCATGTTCGTGCTGACCATGAATGTTGACCAGGATATCCCCAACTTCTTTCAGCGTGGATACCGTGATAGGAATGTCGTTGAGACGGCATCTGCTTCGACCGCTTGTATCAATACTTCTTTGAAGCAGGATTTCTTCTTCCATGTCGCTGTTATCTGATACCTTTTGAATCTGCTTCAGGAGGTTTTTATCGTTAATGAAAAATTTACCGATTACCGTGGCATCTTCTTTGCCGCTTCGCACAAGATCAGCGGTCGCCCGCCCACCAAGGATGAAATTAAGAGCGCCGATGACCATTGATTTTCCTACACCGGTCGCCCCGCTAAACACGTTCAATCGCTCACAAAGGTTGATGGTAACTTTGTCTATCAATACAAAATTCGTTATGTAGAGCTCCTGCAGCATGGTTATCTTCCGCCATTTTCTGCAAACATGTTATTGTATTTTTGAGCCTGGCTTTATATCCTTTTCCGTTGTGAGGATTACCACGTGCCCGCCATCCTTTGCAGCCAGCAACATCCCCTGACTTTCCACCCCCCGCAGGGTTGCAGGGGCCAGGTTGTTTACAATAACGATTTTTTTCCCAATCAGGTCTTCCGGGTTGTAAGCGCCTCTAATCCCGGCGACAATCTGCCTGTCTTCCAATCCGTCACCCGCATCAATCTTCAGGATCAGAAGCTTATCTGCGTTTGGGTGAGGTTCTGCTTGCTTTACCTCGGCAACCCGCAGGTCTATCTTCAAAAAATCCTCAATCGAGATCATGTGAACCTTTCGTAAAAAAAATAAATACGCCTTATATACGTATCTGTAGTAGACGCACAAAGAAAGTTGTGGTTGCGAACACATTCGTTTTGCTCAGTGTAAACTCCATGAAGCAATCCAAACCGTAGAGATTGCTTCGGGCTATTGCCCTCGCAATGACACGTGCATGGATACTTATTTATTGTGTTTACTATAATTTAGTATCACACTCATTTTTGGCTACTAGCGAATTTGCCGCAAGGTATAAAAAGGCTTACGTATTTTTTTATAAATATAACGATTTTTGAAAAATGTGTCAATGAATTATCACGGACGGTAAGATTTCGGCGTGATGCGCCTTTTCTGGACAGAATTTGACTGCTCTGGACTGAAGCTCTTTGGAATACGAAGGCCGGCTATTTGAGAACGCGGTAATGTAGAGCCCCGGAAAGGCTGCTCTTTTTTACACCGTCTGAAGCGCTAGCGCTTCATGAGCAAAGCCATATCCTTCGGGCTATCGAGAAGGTTCCGCCCCGAGGTGCGCAACCGTAAGGAGTATCGAAGCATTTGCGGATTTGGGTATGAACGAATTTATGTCAATGATAGCAAACACTTCGCCCCTCCTTTTTCAAAAAAACTACATTGTTACAAATCCTAAACCGGTTACCACATTTCGTAGCAGGAGAAATCTCTCTTCACAAAATTATTTTATGCGAAGTGCTTATTTCTTTGCCTTCTGTTTTACCTTCTGTTTTGTCTTCTGCTTTGCTTTTGCGCCGGGTTTTGAAGAGACCTTTGGCTTTGCTTTTACCTCAATTTTGCCTTTGGGTTTTTCTTTCCCCATGAGGATCTGTTCAGCTATTTCGCTATCGGCATCCATGATGTATCTTAAGCCGGTTACTTCTGCCGCTTCACGAGTCAGGGTGACGACATCATCTCGTGTTAAATACTCCAATGCAAATTTTCTTGAACCGCACATTAACTGCCGTAAACCCTGAGATAACCGCTGATAATAAGAATAAACCCCGACTGCCCCAGGAGGCACTTCACGTCCGTTGGAACCGAACAACCGTTTTACTTTAGATGCCAAAACGAAAATTTCATCTATCGTCCTGCCGTAGGGTTCTATCGTTTTGTCAACTGAGTTCTTATTGACCTGATCGGCAACTAACTTCCCAACATGTGCTGCACACAGCGGAGAACGCGCCATTCCAACAGCCTTGACATAAGGAGCGCCAAGCGCAAAAGCCTTAAAGATATCATCCTCAAACGCAAATCCGCCGGCAAGGATAACGTCAGGCACATACTGACCCTTTGAAGCTAATGTGTGGATATAATTGTAGGTAAGGGAAGCAATGTATAACGTCGGCACACCCCATTCGTTCATCATATGCCATGGGCTCATACCTGTACCGCCGCCGGCCCCATCTACGGTCAAAACATCAACTCCGGCGATAGAACAATAACGGACTGCCCTGGCAAGGTCCGCCGGTCTATAGGCACCCGTCTTCAGAAACACATATTTTGCGCCAGCCTTCCTTAATGCCTCAACCCGTTTCACAAATCCTACTTCATTGACCATTCCAACTCTGGAGTGTCTTTCAAATTCCTTAAATGCCTTGCCAAAGACTGAGGCTACATTATTATCATAGGGGTCAGGAAGTACGATATAACCGCGATCTCGTAATAATCTTGCTTTTTCGAGGGTGTTTATCTTAACCTCTCCGCCAATATCCTTGGCGCCTTGCCCCCATTTCATTTCTACGGCCTGCACCCCTAATTTGTTCATGCCGTATTCAAGGACACCTAATCTGCTATCTTCCACATTTTCTTGCATGACAATAACGCCGTAACCATCCTTTTGCCATTCCTGAAAGGTTTTTACCCGGTATTCGATGTCGGGACAGTGGGTTATTTTCCCGTTCTCCAATCTGGTATTGACGTCCATGCCTCCGACATTTTCACCAATCGTAAGTCCTGTCCCGGAAATTGCGGAACCGATAGCCAATCCATCCCAGTGTGTCTTGGCGACATTTGTTGAACCCAGACCCGGAATCATAATCGGCAGTCGTAATTTGATTCCCTTGTCCTTCCCCAGCCTCGTCTCCGTGTTTACATTCTCAAAAATTGCCTTGTCGCTGTCGGCCTCAATCCCCACGGCGCCAACCGCAGTCCCCATAATATTTAAATGTGAAAAATCCACCGGATATTCTTTATCTGCCCCGGCTGTGATAGTTCCAAAGGGTTGCGGATACAAATTTTCAGATGCTCGAAATGCAGACCTTCCAATTTCGCATATACCCGGACAATCATCTACACAAACCGAACACATGCCGCTGGCCGGCATCCGGTCATTTGGTGTCCTATTCTTTGTACGTGTTGCCGCTGACGCGTTTGGTTTTGAAAAAGACATTTCCAAACCCCTTTCTGACGAATTATATTTGTCAAACTAAATGATAATGAAATATGGTATTCATACACTTGCGATTTAAATTTTGAATATATACACCTTTTTAAATTTACTGTCAATACAATTCTCTCATAGAAATGAGAGTGGATAGTAAAAACGCATATAAGATGCCAAAGCATGAAATTAGTTTTTCTTTTGCAGAAGATTTCCCCGCCTAATGTTGTATCTTGCTTGAATTACATTGAGTTGTAGTAATAAAGAATTATAATTTGTTTGTAAACAAAAAAACTACATTATATAATCCTATCGTAAAAAATAGGTATGTAAAGCAGCATGTTGGCTGAAAAAAACCTGTGAAAGAAAAGTCCAAGGAGAATAATTTCGCAGCAATTCGCTGCACCATGATAGGGAGGTAATAAGCTGTGAAGACACGGGTAAAAACAGTAATCCATGATAAGGAGTCCGTGAAAGAGAAGGTCGAAACCATTAAGAGAGAAGTGGGGAAGGTCATTGTCGGCCAGGAAGAACTGATCGAGGGTATCATTATTGCCTTGCTCTCAGATGGTCATATTCTCCTGGAGGGTTATCCCGGACTTGGAAAGACCGTTACGGTGAAAACCGTTGCACGGATATTAGATGCAAAATTCCAAAGGGTGCAATTTACTCCCGATCTTATCCCCGGAGACATTACCGGATTTGAAATGTGGGACCCGGCAACAAGAAAAAGCAGGATACAAAAAGGCCCGGTTTTTACCAATCTACTCCTTGCCGATGAAATTAACCGAGCACCTGCAAAGGTTCAAAGCGCATTACTTGAGGCGATGCAGGAAAAGCAGGTAACGATCGGGCGGGAGACCTATCCTCTGGAAAAATTATTTCTCGTGCTGGCGACCCAAAATCCGATTGAGATTTCGGGGACATATCTATTGCCTGAAGCCGAGATAGACCGGTTTATGTTCAAACTGAAGGTTAATTATCCGGCATACGGAGACGAAAGAGAAATCACTGAGAGGCAAATTCGGGACGAGGAGGCAGAATTAGCGGTTGTTTTATCCCCCAGAGAAGTGCTTTCCTTCCGGCATATGATTTCCGAGTGGTTGCCTTTGCGTGAAACGTCGGTCACCATAAAATATATTACCCGATTAGTCAGGGCAACAAGACCGGAAGAAGGAAATGGTACATTAAAAAATCTGGTGATGTATGGCGCGTCACCCCGTGCATCCATCGCCTTAGCGCGTGCATCCCGTGTGTATGCCTTTATTCAGGGAGAAGATATGGTATTGCCAGAGCATATTCACAAGATGGCTTATCCTGTCTTGCGGCACAGAATCATCCTTACCCATGAAGCGGAATCTCAGGGCATTGATTCTGACGATATTATTGAAAAAATCCTTCATCAGGTACCCATCGTGGAATAAACCAGATGAAAAAAAGGATACGACTTACTTTGCAACGATTGATTGAAAACCTCTTTGCAGGAACATTTTCCAGCTACATGAATGCGCTGCATGGTCTGGAATTTGACGAACTCCGGCAATATCAACCAGGAGATGATTGTAAAGCCATCGACTGGAAGGCGACGGCAAAGACCGGAAGGCTTCATGTACGCATGAAATTCGTTGATAAACGGGTAACCATCATGTTCGTAATAGACAAAAGCCGTTCGGAGAAGTTTGGGTCGTTTATCCATACAAAAGAAGAGGTTCAAGCAGCCATTCTCTCTCTCCTTGTCCATGCCGCTTCGGAAGCAGGTAATGAAATAGGCTTTCTTACCTTTACCGATAGGGTGGAAAACTTCATGCAACCAAAAGCCGGCGAAAAAGAGGCGTTAATCAAGGTAAGAACTATTTTATCTGAAACACCTTCGGGCAGTTACACTGATTTCCATGTGGCATTTACCTTTTTGAACGAAAAAATTCTCCAGCCAGCCCTCGTATTTATTTTGTCAGATTTTTTAGCGCCTTACAATTACGAGCAATCGATGAAAACACTTTCCTATTTTCATGAGGTAATCCCAGTAATTATTTCAGACAGGATGGAAACAACTTTGCCTTACGCAAGGGGCTTTCTCACCGTACAAGATATGGAAACCGGCGTCATAAAACCACTGGACATTTCAACAGCGCACGAAAAATTTTTACCTTACATGATTTTATTAAGGAAATTGAATATAGATCATATTTCATTATTTACCGATGAAGACGAAGAACTATGGGTAAAAAAAATCTCTGAGTTCTTCGACAGACGCATCAGGAGAGGAGGGAGGAGGAGGAGATGAAATACCTTGGGATCGTTGTATGGATCGGTATTATCAGTGCGGTTTTCCCGGGAAATTGCTTTACCCGTGCATATGCACAAGAGCAGCCCCGGATACAAGAAGAAGCAGAGGAGGGAGGCGAATTTGCGCTGGCAGACCAACCGCTTGAAATTTGGACATTTCTTGACGATTACCGGCTAATTACCGGCAAGACGCTGCATCTAACGGTTCAGGTTATGTGGAAGCTGGGGGTAACAGTTAATCTGGAAGGGATGGAGAAGATCGATCTTTCGCCATTTACGATAGAAGGCGTAACCATCGGGGAACGCCAAATCTTTGATAATGAACATGATTATGCCGTCGTCACCTACGCGCTTTCTTTGCCTTCTGACATCAAGGCAGGTATCTATTCAATTCCCTCTTTTTCTCTTTCCTACAGGAATGAAGTCGATAAGAGTGAAGGTACGGCAACTTCTGCACCCGTCGCCGTTAAAAAGGTGGCAATCCTTCTCGAAGGCAAGGTGGATAAGGACGTTATCACCATTGGCGATCACATTACTTATACCCTTACCATACGGCATGAAAAAAATGTAACCATATTGTGGGAAAGCATGGAAAAACTGAATTTTTCCCCATTTGAAGTCTTACAAAGGGATATTAAAAAAACTACGGAAAGGAATGTTGAGAAGGTATCGATAACCTACACGCTTTCATTATATGAATTGGGAGGGAAAAAAAAGGCTCAGGAAATCCCTGAGCTGACGGTTTTATATTACGGAGGGACACCTTCACAATCCAATACGACAAAAGCCGAAAATTTGCTTATTGAAACACAAGAAGTCAAGACTACTTCTATTCCCATTATTTTAAACAGCCTTCTCAAGGCGGTGGACGTGCCATTAGAAGGAATCAAAGGCCCGATGTTCTATTCGGGGAAACATGCCTTTTTCCATGGATATTTGCCTATGGGCATAGGCGTTATGTTATTTGTCTTTTTAGGGGCAACGGCGTTGCGTTCTATGATGGGAAGGTTATCATCCGCGTCGCCGAAACCTGTAACCGAAACTCCTCATATTGCCCTGGAGAGGTTGAAAAATACCGTGGCATTATTTCAGTATACCGATGATGAAGCCATCAACCGGAATACAATTCACAACATCAACAAGGCGCTGCGGACGTATGCGGGCATGCTTATCGGCATTTCAAATGAACAGGCACAATCTGCCACGACATCGAGGTTCTTGCAATATGATACACAAAAACACCTCCCGGAAGAAATTTCAATGATCATCCAAACCGTATTGAAACAGCTCGATGAGCTGATCTTTGGAAGACATATGGGAAAAGAGGCCGTAGACAGAATGCTGGAGGGCGTAAAAGAAATTATCGAAAAGACCGGCCTTAAGATTTCTTAAATTAGGCTGGGTTTTAAAAGATAAAAACCCAACGACTTTTTTACCCACCCCTAAATCCCCTCCCAAGAGGGGCCTTCTCAAATTCCCCTCTTGAGAGGGGCAAGGGGTGTGTAGGGCAATAACAAAAAGATTGAAGTTCCTATGCATTAAATTAGGTCTTTGGCTACTTCCCCCCCTGTTTCCCCCCGTAAACGGGGGGATTATGGGGGGTAATTGAAATTCCTGAACATTTAATTAGGTTGCCATCGGCAGCGACTTTAAGCGCCCTTCATAGTAGGGCGACCAGACTGGTCGCTCTACATGAGCCGGTTTGAAATTCCATACTTTAAAGAAGTAACAGAAATTTTGAAATTCCAAAACACCCAGGTACCGATACATGACCCTTGCAAATCCGTTACTCCTTCTGCTTCTCATCCCTTTTGCTTTCCTATATTACTTTTGGCGGGAGAAGAAGTTTCTCGGGTATTCCAGCCTCTCTTACGTTAAAGAACCCGTGGGGTTTAAGAGAACAGTAACCCGTCTCAATAAACCCGTTTTTTTTGGCGCCGTATTTTTTGCAATTGTTGCCATCACACACCCCCAAACCAGGTATTATCAGGAGGAAACAGCCCTTCAAGGACGCGAAATAGCTCTTTCCATAGATACCTCTTTTAGCATGACGGGAACGGCTATCGAAACGATAAAAAAAATTGTTGGGGATTTTATAAAAAAACGCTCGAATGATCTCGTAAGTATTACCATCTTTGGTACCGATGCAGCCCTCATTGTTGTACCTACGATGGAAACTCAGCTGCTGAAGAAATCACTGGAGCGTGTGCAGGCGTCTCAGGTGGGCTATCAGACGTCCATTGGAGAAGGCCTTTTTACTTCTCTTGCGGCGCTGTTTGAAAAAGAGATGGGAAAGCAATTTACCATAAAGGAATTGAGAAATAGCATCAATAAAGAATATCTTGCCGATTATGCCATTTCTTTTGTCAAGGAGATGGAAAAGAGGCAGGTACTCAAAAACAAGCTCATTGTTCTCTTTACCGATGGGATATATAATATTGGCATTTCGCCCACCCGGCCCCTGCGCTTACTGAAGAGAATGGGAATAAAGGCATATGTCGTGGCAGTCAAGGCATCGGATGTTACGGGCGTAGACCCTGAAGTTGCAGCCCAGCACATTGAGGAATTAAAAGAGGCGGTCGAGTCAACCGGAGGAAGGTATTATCACGCAGAGAATTTTGAAGAGGTTGCCAGTTTTTACGACGAGATCGACGCGAGGGAAAAAGACAAAATTGTCATAGAAACCGTGGTAAAGAGAAAAGACCTGTATCTTTATCCCCTCCTTGCAAGCATCGTGCTTCTTTTCACTGCTATTTTTATGGAACATGTCTGGATACGTATACCATAACGCAGCAAAGCCGCAACCAAATCCCCCTTGTCGCACTGGGACAAGCGTCCCCGCTTGTCATGTGATGTCAACCGGGACGGCTGTGACCTACCTCAGCGTCCTTGTGTGATGACTTCTCTTGACTCCTTCCAGTAATTGCCTCCTTTTCAAGAGCATAGACATGGCCTTTGCGCTCCGTTCTGGAGAGGGGTAGACGGGAAACTCGTGGTCTTCAAAGAGTTGTTTGATCTTCAGGGTAAACGCCCCGCCCACCGTGCATATAACGGCAGGCTTTCCTGCTCGTGTCATCGTATCGGCAATAAGCCCAACCACCTTTTCCGTCATGCCTTGTGGCGCCATAAGCGGTATGATTATGGCCGCATCGTATTCATCGCTTTCTACCATGCACGCATTCAGTGCTGTGTGATAGTCCTGGTCGCATGCGCTTCCGGTTAAATCAACGGGATTGCTTACAACATAGAATGCAGATAATTTGTTGCGGAGCTTCTCCTTTAACTGCGGAGAGGGGAGCGGGACATCGAGTCCGTTCTCTGAACAGTGGTCAGCCACAATGACGCCAAAGCCGCCCCCATTGGTGACAATAAGGATGCGATTCCCTTTGGGAGGATTTTGCATAGACAGTGCCTTTACGCCATCGATAAATTCTTCCAGACCGTTTGCCTCAATAATACCCGCTTTCAGGAATGCGGCCTTGTATATTGCGTAGTTTCCTGCAATAGCGCCCGTGTGTGACCTGGCTGCGGCAATTCCAGCGGCGCCCTTTCCAACTTTTAAAGCCACAATAGGTTTTTTCTCCGAACAGGATTTAGCTGCTTCAATAAACCTTCTTCCGTGATCAACCGACTCCATATAAATAGCAATTACCCTGGTATGGACATCATCCCGCAAAAATGGCAAGAGGATAGACTCCCCCACGTCGAGCCTGTTTCCGTAGTTTACCATTTTTGCTATGCCCAATCCTTCCTGGGATGCGAGGTCCAGCAAGGCAATAGCGAAGGCACCGCTTTGTGATAGGATTGATAGTGACCCCTTTTTCGGGTAGCTCACCCGTTCCCATGACAGAAACGAGGTAGTGAAATTGGTATAATTATCCAGTACGCCCAAGCAGTTAGGCCCAAGTATTCTGATATCATTTTCACGTGCAACGTACTTGATCCGCTCTTCCATTGCAATGCCTTCCTCGCCCATTTCCCGAAACCCGGCGCTGATAATGATGGCATGGCGAATCTGCTTCCGTGCCTGTTGCTGCACTACCTCCAATACCAGTGGGGCGGGGATGGCTATGACGGTTAACGCCACATTGTCCGTGATATCCAGGATTGAAGAAAAACATGTAAGGCCAAAGATGGTCTTGTATTTTGGATTTACCGGATATATCCTGCCTTGGAAATCCATATCGATGAGGTTTTTCAGGATAATGCCCGGCAAGCTGCCCGGTTTTTCCGTGGCGCCTACGATAGCAACTGATGGGGGATTAAAAAAAGTTTCCATACCCGTGTGTCCTTCCGTTTTATTCGTAACTATAGGAAACACAGATTTCTCAGATTACGCAGATAAACAAAAATCTAAAATGCCTGTTTATGGGTCATCTCCCCTTGCGGGAGAGGGTGAGAGGTGTCAGCCTTTAAGGCTATCTGTGCAATCTGTGAAATCTGCGGTTTCAGCCATTTTTGTCTCTTTCAAAAATCAGCAACTACCACTAATAACAGGAACATAGGGGGTAAAGCAAGGATAAAATTTTGAGCAGGACAATCATCTGCACCTTTAAATAAAGGTGTGTCATGGCACACTTTTTCTTCTTTACTGCAAAAGAACTGGTGATGGTTATATCTACTCTCTCATATTCATAAGTTATTAGAATTCAACGGGTAATAGAGTAGTTATAAAAATTCTTTCTTTTATATCATGTTCCAGCATTTATTTTGTTAATTCTTCATATCAGATACCTTTGAAAAAGACAAACCCTGAGTAATCAGGGGACGCAAAGTAACAGGATCTTTCGTAGGGGCGTATTGAATACGCCCTGCATCTGATTAAAAGATAGCCTTACTGCCGAAGATGTTTTAATGAACATTTTGTAGTAAGGCTTTTTTGTTTTTAAGCCCGAGAGAGCAGGGTCTTGCAATCACATAACCAGCCTAACATGGTGCTCAACCGGAGCGCGGCCATAAGTCGGTTTTGTATTTCAAGTCTCCGTAGCCACGCCAGGCGTTCCCAACGTTAATCCTTGATAATCATCGTGCCAGTCCGGCCGTCCAGCGCCTCTTTGACCTTGTCGATGGACGTGATGATCGCCCGTTCTCCATCCCAGTCTAAAAAATTCATGGCGGCTTGAATCTTTGGACCCATGCTTCCCGGCGGGAAGTGCCCTTCCTGAAAATATTTTTGGGTTTCCATAACGGTTAATCTGTGAAGCGCCTGCTCGTTTGATTGTTTAAAGTTTAAGAAGGCATATTCAACGCCGGTAAGCATCACAAGACAATGCGCATGAATATCTCTTGCCAAGACGGCGGAAGCGAGGTCCTTGTCAATCACCACGTCAACCCCCTCCAGGTCTCCGTTTTCTTTCATAATTACCGGGATGCCGCCACCACCTGCCGCAATAACAATGTCACCTGCTTTTAGCAGGGTCTTTACCGCCCGTTCCTCCACGATTTTCAGCGGGTTTGGTGAAGCAACGACCCGGCGGTACCCCCTGTGGCTATCTTCGGCAATATGCCAGCCTTTTTCCCGGTGGAAGCGGCCCGCTTCTTCCCTGGTAAAAAAAGGTCCGATGGGTTTGGTTGGATTTGAAAAGGCATTGTCATCTTTATCAACAATGACCTGCGTCAGCACGGTAACGACGCACCGGTCGATTCCCTCTTGTCGGAGACGATTCGTCAACGATTGCTGGATCATGTACCCAATGGCGCCTTCGGTATCTGCCACACAGACGCCCAGGGAAAGCTCCGGTATCTGATTCCGGCATGCCTCTACCATAAGTAACAGATTCCCCACCTGTGGCCCATTTCCATGGGTGATGACTACCTCGAAGCCCGTCTTTAAGCAGTAGACGATCCCGTCCAGACTCTTTCGGACATTTTCGAATTGTTCCGCAATAGTACCCTGCTGACCCGTTCCGATAAGGGCATTTCCTCCTAAAGCAATAACAATAACTTTTTTCTTCATCGCAACCTTGACTCAAGAAGTTCCTGAAGTGTCGGTGTGCCTATTTCCCGGAAATGATATCTGACCCGGTCAGTAGGTTTATCTATGGAAATGAGTTTTCTCAGATCAACAGGGGTACCAATAATTACCACATCGCATGGGGTTCGATGTATCGTTTCCCGCAACTCCTCCATCTGCGAAAGGCCATAGCCCATGGCCGGTAAAAGATTGCCGATGTGCGGATACTTCACAAAAACTTCAGCAATTGAGCCTACCGCATAGGGTCTGGGATCGACAATCTCTCCTGCGCCATACTGTTTTGCAGCAAGGACTCCGGCACCAAAGGCCATTCCACCGTGTGTCAGGGTTGGTCCATCTTCGATAACCAGGGTACGCTTCCCCTTTATAAGCTCAGGTTTTTCAATTATTACGGGCAGTGCGGCATCTACCACGACCGCTTTTGGATTCGACTGCTTTATGTGCTCTTTAAGAAGGCGTATGTTTTCTGGTTTTGCGGTATCTTCTTTCGTAATGACAACAATATCTGCCATGAGAAGATTGGTTTCACCGGGATAATACGTAAGCTCGTGTCCCGACCGGTGCGGGTCAACAAGGGTAATATGAACATCGGGCACATAGAAGGGGGTGTCATTATTGCCGCCATCCCATACGATAATATCGGCCTCCTTCTCAGCCTCCGCCAGGATCGCTGTGTAATCCACACCGGCATACACGATGGTATGCTGTTCTATATGCGGTTCATATTCCTCAACCTCTTCGATGGTGCAGTCATGCCTCTGAAAATCCTCATACGAAGCGAACCGCTGCAAGCGCTGCCGGGAAAGATCACCATAGGGCATGGGGTGCCGTATAACAACGACCCTTTTCCCCATTCCTTTGATAATCTCACAGACCCTGCGTGAAACGGGACTCTTGCCACTGCCGGTTCGTACAGCACAAACAGCGACAACGGGCTTGCTGCTCTTTATCATCGTCTGCTTCGCACCCAGAAGGATGAATTGCGCGCCTGATGCGTTTACAAGGCTGGCCTTGTGCATAACGTACTCATGCGATACATCGCTGTAAGAAAATACTACCTCATCAATGGTATGTAATTTTATGAGTGATGTCAGCTTTTGTTCGGGTTCGATGGGGATTCCTTGTGGGTAGAGTTTACCTGCCAGAGAAGGGGGATAGCGTCTTCCTTCAATATTTGGTATCTGTGCCGCCGTAAAGGCAATGACTTCGTATTCGGGATTGTCACGAAAAAGGAGATTGAAATTGTGAAAATCCCGCCCGGCTGCCCCCATAATAAGAACTTTTTTTCTGTTTGCCATAAAGATTGCTCCTGCCTGACCCGAATACATGATGTCTGGTGGGCGATGTCCACCCTACTGCGATGGCAAGGCACGCCTTGCCACTACAATTTTATAAGAGGTACTCAGTCATACCGTTCATTCATTTTTTTGCAATATGCCTTTCACCGTCTGCCATACCTTTTCCGCAATGAGTTGTTCCGGCAACAATGTGCCATTTTCTGTGCAATCAATAGTTACCCAATCCTTTTTCCCCTGAGCAATTTCCAGAAATGTTTGTTGCGCATATCGCAAGTGGTTGATGTCCGCCTCATGGATATCCTTCTTTCCGCCTGCCAGATAAGCGCGCTGTTCCTTTCTTTCAACGAGATGATACGCGATTTCTGGCGGCACGTATAACAGGATGTTGAGATTTGACCGTGGAACGGCAAACACCTGATGTTCCAGAGTGTCCAACCATTGGAAAAATTCTTCTTGCCTTGCAGCGTTCCTGATTTTACCACCCTGATGGGCCATATTGTCGCACACGTACCGGTTCGACACGATAATCTTGCCTTCTCCGAGCCATCTGTTTATCTGTTCCCTGCACTCCCAGCGATCCCCTGCATAGAGAAGCGCTGCTAAGTATGGGCTTACGGAGTCCGCACTGCCAAATTCACCTTTCAGATATTTCGTGACCATGTCGGCAAAAAAAGTTTTGCCATATTGAGGGAAATCGGTAATGTCTGCCGGATACCCCTCTTTCAGCAACCGTTGGTACAGGAGTTTTGTCTGTACCGTTTTACCGCTACCGTCAATACCCGTAATGACAATGAGTTTTCCTTGCATTCAATAGTCTCCGGTTAGTTTAATGGTTCAGGTATTCCAAAGTTGTTGCAGAGCGAAGAGCTTCTTCACTCTCCATTGAAAAGCGGTACGCCGAATATCGAATATCGAACAAGGAATGTTGAATGATGAAGTATTTTTACTTCACTATTCGATATTCCTTGTTCTGCGGTTCGATCTTCTCTTTAAATGAATCGCCGAAGGCCTAATTTATATTACTGATTTTATATCACCAAACAATTATTTTCTCAAATCTTTATTTTTAAACCCATGAATTCTGTGAGTGCCGTCTGAAAACATTTTCAAATACTTGAGTTGCTTCCGGAAAACACCTCGTTAAATACGAAACACAACAGGTTTTTTTTGGTGGGAAATAAAAACGGTTTTGATGCTTTTGTTGGGGTTGTGTGTTATACGGTATAAGATGAATACCTTATACCAAAAAAGGGGATGTCTTGCTGCGCGGAGAGAAATTAGGGCTCATTGTATTACCTTATAAAATCCTTCTTTTTCTGAAAGTTTTTTACACCCCCCTTGATCTTACTGCTGGACAATTTTTGTGCTGGACAAAGCAAAGGGTGAGTAGTCGCTATTATTCTCTGATGTTTCGGCGTGTCCTCACGCCGAAACCCACTGATGACTCCGGATTCGTCACGGTGCCGAGGATTAATTCTTGTTTCGGTGAGAGGACTCACCGAAACATCCAACAATTATACGCTCCGTACAGATAATAGCTCCGTCAGCAGCGGCCTGTTGCATCTCCGTCAGATACAGGTCTCTCCTATGGAGCTCATCATATCGCTACAAACAGTACGCCCTTAACAGGGCTTCCTTTTTCAAGGCACTACTTTGATATAA
The DNA here is from genome assembly GCA_007618135.1 of Candidatus Brocadia sp. WS118. GTDB lineage: Bacteria > Planctomycetota > Brocadiia > Brocadiales > Brocadiaceae > Brocadia. The sequence continues at coordinate 22,264 of PHFX01000019.1, forward strand.
ACTGTTTAGTTTTGTCCAGCCAAAAATTGTCCAACTGTAAGCCCTTGATAGGGGGGGATTGGGTTGCAGCTTTGCTGCGTTATGTCTTAACCTGATCAAAATACCATTTTTTTTTCAGCAGGTCGTAGGAAATAAGGCAGGTGAGATTCGTATTCGTTATTATCCAATATCGTTTCTTTGTCACACCCTGAATAGTTTGGTCTAACCATTCGCTGATTACTTCTTTTACCTGAAAAAGTCTGCCGTGCAGTTTAAAACTATAGGGAGTCACATAGTCAAGGGTCAGTTTGTTAACAGGTACCCATACGGAAGACTTTGCTAAATAGAAAATCGAAAATATCAATGAAAAAGCCCAAATGGTTATACAGGCTATGGCAAAAGCCGTTGAGATGACAACGAGATAGCGCCCCTCAAATAACGCAACCATATGAATGGTGCTATCGGCATATAAACCCAAAGCAAAGGCAATCTCCCAGTATCCTACGGTAAACGTAAGACCTTCTCCGCTGTATATCAACTTTCTCACGGCAAGAATAATTAAGAATGGCACCCAGCAGAGTCCAAAAGACCAAAAAAACAGGGAAATTCCTTTTAAAAATGGGAGGAAATCGGTAAAAGGTCCCCCTACTACTTGTACATGCTGGTGCAATACGGCGCCCGTAATTGCCGTTACGGCTGCTGCACCAATATTCATCCAATAAGGTGAGAGAAAGGTGTTTCTATCAAACCGGTAAAACATCATTCTTAGGACAAGCAATACCATAAACACCAGATACAAGCTTGCCCCTACCGACCAGAGTGCAAATGAAAATACGTGAATGAAGATCACCTGTTTTATGGTATGCTCTGCAACGATAATTCCCAGCAAGGCCGTAGATTGAGTGCCCACCGTCGCGAAAAACCATCCCCCATGCAAGACGTCCTCAATCTTTCTGTCTTCTGATTTCGGATTCAGGAAAAGGATGCTAAACGTGGAAAGTGATATTACTAACCATAGACCAATGGAAACATACCAGAATATCCGTGCCGTTGTATGGAAGTGAAATATCCTGGAAAAACAAATGCCAATAAAACTCCCGACACCCACAATCGTAAAGAAATAGAGGGTTTTCTCCGTATTCAATATTTCCTCTAATACGTCTCTAAAGAATAACACCGTCTGTGCTGCCTTAAAAACAACCACAGAGAAGAGTATGGCTAAACTTGCTAAAAAAAAGTAAGGGGCAATTGCCTCGTAGCCATACCACTGAGTAAGAGAGGCAATCATAATCGTGGCCATAACGGCAGTAAACCAACGGGTATCCAATGAATAAGTTGCTATCTTTAATACGTTCACAAATCATAACGCAGCATAGCTGCAAAAAAACTCATGTTAACTGTTGAAAACTGATAAATTCGGATTTCGATATTCAAATTTTGGATTTGACTCAGAGGGCGCTCCTTATCCCTAACCCGAACGAGTCGGAATGCGTAGCGATGGTGATTTATCCCCCGCCGAATGCCGACCACAAGGGATCGGCGCTACGTTTTTTGCCGAAAATGTAAAAATATATTTTGTAAGCGCCTAAGTTACCCCCACAGCTTTTTTCGTATGCATCTTTGTTATGGTCTTTTCTTCCATAAACGAGAGACACATAAGGCACACAAGCGAAACGAAGATAAATCCTAAAGAATAATTATTCGTATAATCCCTGATGGTACCTAACATAATGGGAAGAAAGAAGCCACCGAGACCGCCAGCAGCGCCTACCATTCCTCCAACAGCGCCAGTATCTTTGGGAAAATACTCCGCTACCAGCTTAAATACAACACCATTCCCGATGCCCAGACAAACACCCATCAAGTAAAAGACGGTAAGTGAAGTCATTAACGATACATTCATATTCAGGAAAACGAGTATGCTGAGTATCGCTATTGAAAGGACGATTAAAATGCGTCTTCCGGGGATACGGTCACCAAGATATCCCCCCAGGATGCGGGAAAAGGTTGTGGCAAATACAAATATTGACGTGAGACTACCAGCCTTTACGGGGGTTAATTTATAAAAGTCCCGAAAGTAGGAGGGCAACCATAATGAGAAGGTAACAAAGAATCCAAAGGTCATGAAATAAAACAGGCAAAAGATCCAGATGAGGTTAGAAGACTTATATACCTTTATTTTATCACGAAAGGTCGGAGGTTTTATGTTGACGGGTTTTGGCGCATCTGCAGAGAAAAACCAGTAGACAAAGGCCATTACGAGTAAGGGTATCGCATAGATCATAAATACCTTATTCCAGCCGAGAGACTCCGCAAGGAACGGCGCTCCAAATGTGGCAGCGGCAGAGCCTATATTTCCAACACCATAAATTCCTAATGCCAAACCCTGTTTTTCTTTTGGATACCACTGTGAGACTTGCGGAATCCCGATGGCGAATGATGTCCCTACGATACCGAAAAAGAATCCACAAACCAGCAGAAACCCGTAACTGTGCGCAAAACCCGCAATGAACATAGGGAAAAAGCCAAACAGAAGCAGCATACTAAAAACCCGTCTGCCACCAAATTTATCCGTTAAAACGCCAATCGGTACCCTGGCAATAGAACCAAGCAATACAGGTGTTGCGAGTAACAATCCCACCGCAGTGGATGATAACTTAAAATCAACCTTCAGGTATGCAGCGAGAGGGGAAAAGAGTGCCCAGCCTGCAAAACAGGTTGCAAATGCTATGGTTGCAAGCACGAGTACCTTCAGATTCCCTGTTTGTGCCTGAACAGTCGGATTCATAATAGTATCTCCTAAAATCTCAGTTTAAAAATTTACGAAATAACAGAATACCTCCATTTTGTGAGATATTTCTTATGGTTTTACTTCCCAATTTGGTACAGACTCAGACTTTTCCGGCGTTTGGTTGTCATCACTTTTTACAGTTTCACTTTCTTCATTACCAGGGAAAGTGTTTTCGGATTTGGAGGTGGGTAAACCCCCCTTAAATTTAGAAATATGCTCCTTAATAAAATCTTCGTCTCTTTGTGTCACAATCGAGCCAAAAACGCCTAATGGATTCTGCACTTTATATTTCTGCTCCCGGAGATATCCTTGTTCTTTTCTCAATTTGTAACCATCCATGATGGCTATTATAAATCCCACCATAATAATGCCGGTTACACCTAGAGCTGTCTTCGTTGGCAGGGACATGCCTTTCAGCACACATCCAGTCGAAAGCTTCCGGCAAATCAACATTGCAAGAACAAAAGCGGGAATTATCATTGCGACCATAAGCGGTCGTATCAGCGAATTAATATTATCTACTACACCAAGAGCCTCATCGGTATCCATTTCCACAATGAGCCCCATGTTTAAGTCTTTAAGCCATGTCCACGCACCCACGACCTTTAACCCATCATAATCTCTGTATCCTTTCAAATCATAACCGGTGGTTTTTCCTGTAATGCACCGTTTCACCCCTTTTGTCAGTAAGGTTGTAGTTGGATCCGCTACCTTATGGCATGTCCTGCAGATATCATCGGTATTTTTGATCTGGCCTGAAAATCTCGATTGTGTGATCATGATACCATCTTTGTTTACCAGATAAGCTTCTCCCGTTTTTCCCCAGGCAACATTTCTCATGCCGTTATTGAGCATGGACGCATCCATCCATAACAAAACCGCACCAATTACATCGTGATTTCCCCCCTTAATCGGATAGGAAATAAAGAGAGAAGGTGGATCATCCGCTTTGCCGCCATCCGCAGCAGTATTCAAAGAATAGTGGATCACATCAGAGATGTATGTTTTGCCATCGTATAACGTCTCCTGCACATTCCTGAATGGCTTTTCTTTTATAATATTCACGCCTATCAGGGATTTTTCACTTTCGGTTGTTAGGTGGATTGTTCCAGCGGCATCACAAATAAATATTCCTTTATAGCCGTAATCTGCCTTTGACAACTCTAATTGTGTTTTTAGTCTTAAATATTCATGCTCATTTCTTCCGCTTGCAAGGCTTACAAAATCCTCATCACCGCGAATGAGGAATTCACTTTGAATCGTGTCTGAGATAGCCCTGGCATGCGACTTTCTTTCATCCCACAGTAAGACAAGCATATCTTTCTGCTTGTTTAAGAACCCCTCCAGATTCCGTTGAACACCCTCCATCAGTTCTTCGCTTGCCTTTGGAAATGCGAGCATTTTTAGCAAAATAAGGGGAAATAATCCTAAAAACACAAACATGGCAACAACAAAAACTCTGCCTTCCTTAAACATCTTATTTATCATATTTCACCTTTTCTCGTTAAATTCTCTTATGGTAAGTAAACTATTTTATGTTCGATTGTTAAATTCGTTAAGATATGTCTCTATATCGCCCATATTACTTATTTTACCAATTTAACTGGAAACAACAATTCGTTTCATGGTTAATTTATAACAAAACTCATAATGCTATATTATACAATAGCATTAGGCAAATAACAAAAATTAAATAGGTGAAAACAATTTGGTTGCAGTTTGTATTAATAAGAAAATGCGAACGACTTAAAGGAATTGCATCCCAAAGAACTAATGAAATTCTTGGAAAGATAAGGCTTGGAAGACAAAGGGTCATACTGAAAAGGCGTGGGGTAAAGAGGAGAATTTTACACAGTGTGATTACGCAATCTTAACTTCACTTCTCCATTGCCCGTCAGTTTGTTCAGACCCTTTAAACACCTGTTATCTGAGGTTGAGCGGCCTTTTCCTCTTTCATTTTAGGAGCTTCTTTTGCGATAGCTGCTTTTATCATGGAGATGATCATATGAATAAAGATAAAGACCCATGCAACATAAGCCGCATAGATAAAATATTTTGATATATTAGCGATAAAAGGAATCTGGATTGCCTGAGAAAGCTTTATGGTGCATGCAGTGTACATGCCTAAAGGGAAGACCATCGCCCAATAGAGCGAACTGTATTTAAACGGGGTCTTGTGAATGACGTATTTCCATACCCCAATAATTATCAAAAATGGTAACCACCAGGTACCGAATGACCAGAAAAACAGGGTAAGTCCTTTTGTGAATCCTAAGAGATCAGTATAGGAACATTCCACTTTCGGAATATTAAGACAAAGCGCAGAGCCTGCCAGAGTCGTGATAGCGAGAGCACCCATATTAATCCAATACGGCGGTACCAATGCGTCGGGTGATATCTTGAAAAACACGAGACGGTAAATGATGAGCGTAATCAAGACCATATAAAGGGATGAACCAATCATCCACCATACAAACGAGGAAAATATTACAACGCTACCACCGGCTCCAAATTGGGGGGCAAGTATGGCGCCAAGAACTGCGACAGATTGTGTTCCTACGGTTGCCGTTAACCACCCGCCATGCAATACCATCTCAATTCTTTGCTCACCTGTAATAAAGAGAATGCTGAATGTGGATAGTGAAACAATCGTCCAGAGAAAAATGCCAAAGTACCAAAATACCTTTGCAACTTCCGGGTAATTAACAACGGTGGCAAACTGTGACCCCAGCACATTTGTGCCCGCAACGGTGGTAAAAAAGACAAGGCTTAGTCTTGGATTGGAAAAATCGGCGTAAAAGTTATTCCAAAACATCTTCACCCGGAGTATCTGTAATGATAAAATAATCACATATGCTACGATGTTCAGATAAAAAAGCCCGTAACTTATTCCGGTGAAACCCAGCAGATTGGCTGCAATGGAAATTATTCCGGTAGACATCACCATTGCAAAATAGGCTGGGTGAAATGTCTTGATGGCATTACGAATAACACCCATTCGCGTTCATCTCACCTTGTTAAAAAGATTAAGAATATGGTATAATAATTTGCAACATTCTATCTGATAGTAATGAAGTTTTGCAATCCTTTATTTTGCCGTGTCAAATTTTTGATTCAATGTCCAATTATGCTCTTCTTAATTATAGTAAGCGTATAAAGAAAGTTGTCATTGCGAGGGCGCTAGCCCGAAGCAATCTCTGCTATGACTGTCATTCCGAGCAAAGCGAGGAATCTCGTGGGTTTGCTTCGCTTGGGCTCGCAACTTCGGCTTCGCTGTCGCTCGCAATGACCAGCACATGTCAACTTATTTAATACGTTTACTATAAATACCACATTACTTTTAAAGGTACAGGTTGTTTCGACCATGAAAATTGCCAGCTTCAATGTTAATTCGGTGAGGGCCAGATTACCGATTGTGATTGACTGGATACAAAAAGAATCACCGGACGTCCTGTGTCTTCAGGAGACAAAAGTGACGGATGCTGAATTTCCGAAGGGCGCTTTTGAAGATATGAAATATTATTCGGTCTTTCGTGGTGAAAAATCATACAATGGGGTAGCCATTCTCAGTAAAATTCCCCTGAAAAATATCCGGATAGGTTTTGATGAATACGAATCCGAAGGCACACGCCTCATTGCAGCTACCGTGCATACAGTTTCACTCGTCAACACCTATATTCCCCAAGGCGTCCATCCGCTGCTGAAACAGTTTCGGTATAAACTGGATTGGTTTCAAAGATTGTACGAGTATTTTGACAAAAACTACCGCCCGGATCAGGCGGTGCTGTGGGTGGGGGATTTTAACGTCGCACCAGAACCAAGAGACGTTTATGACCCGGAGCATTTACTGGGAAGTATAGGCTATCACCCCGACGAGCACGCAGCCATGCTGAAATTGAAGGAATGGGGGTTTGTTGATGTATTCAGGCTACATCAGCATAATGCGGAACAATATACTTTCTGGGATTACCGGGTAAAGAATGCTATCGCCAGAAAGCGGGGCTGGAGGGTTGATCATATATGGGCAACCCGGGCTTTGGCAAATAAATCAACAAAGTCATGGATCGACATCGCCCCAAGGCTTTTGAAAAAACCATCGGACCATACCATTATTGTAGCCGAATTTGAGGTTTAACTATTTGATTATTTAAGATTAATTATGACATAATTTATAAAGATACTAGACGAACTATCGTTTTTTGCTAAAATAAGAGAAAAATTTCATAGCCGTACCTATCAAAAATATCAAAGGAGGAACATGAAATGAAAAAAAAGATGCCCATTGTTGTTACCCTGGAACCAGGCACCTATTATTGGTGTACCTGCGGAGAGACGAAAAAACAGCCATTCTGTGATGGCTCACATCAGGGAACTGAATTTGAACCGCAGGTGTTCAAGATGGCTGAAAAAAAACAGGTGGCAATCTGCAACTGTCAGCGTACCCATAATCCGCCTTTTTGTGATGGCACGCATTTTAATATATGAACCTTTACCTATTTCCAGTAGGTATCCCACCGCCTGTTTACTTTGTCAATGATTTCATCCGGCATAACAAGTGGCGAAGGATAACCAGTCTTCCACGTGGCATCAATACCCATTTTTCCCCTGAATACAGGACTTATACCCACTAATTTTTCCTGGGTAAATACAACATCACGCTCAGCATCGAATCTTGTAAATATCCCCCAAATCGTTTGTTCCAGATCATGAATATTAACATCAGGACTTGTTGCTGCAATAATTTTTGGTCCAATAATCTCCGGAGATCTTGTTAATTTAGTAACTATTTCCTTCCCGTTATCAGACACGGTAACAACCAATAACGTTTCACCAATGATTTTCCAGTCTGTTATTCTTGTATCAATCATTTTCAATAATCGTTCAAAATCCTGCAATTTGAGTGCGCCTTCGTTTACGGTATTCTTCGATTCATTTTTCGTGGCATCGATAATCATTTTGCTTCCTAAATTCATTTTGTAACTGGTAAAATCAAGGGTATCCAGCGGCACCTTTGGAATCATAATAAAATCATATGCGGGATCGAAATTTTCATGAATTGCTTTGAGAACTGCATGAAAGTCACGGGGATTTACGTCTTCAGAAACGGTAATAACGCATTTGGTGAGAGAAAGTTGCCCTTCACCCATAACGGAAAGGGCTGTTTTCATTGCCTCTTTACGGTATCGTTCTTCGACGGATACCACGAGCAGATTGTGAAATCCGGCTTCATAATAAGCCCAAAGATCGCAGATTTCAGGATGAATCAGACGGATCAGCGGTCCCAGCACCTGCTGGGTCGTATTTCCCAGATATTTATCTTCCATGGGTGGGCGTCCCACGACCGTTGCAGGGTAAATAGGATTTTTTCGATGGGTGATGGTGTCTATATGGAATACTGGAAATTCGGCAGCATTAGAATAATGCCCAAAATGATCGCCAAAAGGACCTTCCATGCGTAATTCCGTCAAATGAACCGTTCCTTCGAGAATGAATTCTGCATCGGCCGGCACAAGCATTGAAATGGTTTTGCCCTTGGCCATTCGTGTCCTTTTACCGCGGAGGAAGCCACTGAACATGACCTCATCGATCCCTTCCGGTAATGCAGCAACGGTTGCCAGCAAGAGGGCAGGGTCGGTTCCCAATGCCACGGCAATTTGGAATTCCTTCCCCAGCTTTTTTGCCCGATAATAGTGAAATCCCCCTCCCTTTTGAATCTGCCAGTGCATCCCGGTCGTTTGTTTGTCAAAAACCTGCATGCGGTACATCCCTACATTTCGTTTTCTCGTTTGAGGATCATAGGTAAAAACCTGGGGCAGGGTAATAAAACGCCCGCCGTCCTCCGGCCAGCTCGTTGTAATAGGAAACTCATTTAAATTGGGACTGCATACTACTTGCTGAGATGGAGGTCTGGATATTGTTTTAGGAAGGGTGCAAAACAGCCGTTTTGCAATGCCTGGATGTTTCAAAATCACTTTCGGCTTTGGCGGTACAGCTTCTTCCAGAAAGGTGATCAACTCCTCGCCAAGCTGGTCAGGATGTTTTCCCAGCGCCAGCTCAATCCGCTTTTCACTGGCAAGGACGTTCATAGCTAGTGGAAATCGGGAACCACGAACATTTTCAAAGAGTAGGGCAGGCATGCCTTCGTGGAGCGCTCGAATGGAAATTTCAACCACTTCCAATCTTGCATCCACCTCGGTTTTGATCCGTATCAGCTCGCCGTTTTTTTCTAAATACTTGATAAAATCTTGTAAGGAATAGATTCGCATGAGATACACAAAATTATACACTTAGTTAGCCCGCCGGGGAGGTCATTATATCTTGTCAGCGGCACTAAATATCCTTCGCATAAAAACTTTTCTGTAAGTTTTTCAAGCCCCTTTACTCCCCCTGTTTATAGATGATTTTAGGGAAGATTTGCCATATCTATTGTCATAGTTTAATCCTGATTATAAGGTAAAAAAATATTATAAGAAATCATCAAAATAAGACAATATAAAAGTTTATCATGCCAGTTGCTATCCTCGGTAAGTAATATTTCTTATGGCTATTGTGTGAATCTGATAAATACCAGTACCTGGCAAAAATTAAAATATATTGTAGTTACTAAGAAAAACGGAAATTTGGCGACGTGCTTAAGCCTGAAATGCTAAACTGGTTTTTCGTGACAGAAAGGTAATGAAATCAGGGGCTTTTTGCCGGAGAAGCTTTTTCGTGCGCTATCTTATTTAGATTTATCGTTGAGTTTTATCCGATACTATTCCTTGCAAGGTTATATGAGGAATAATGCCCGTCAGGCCAGCGTGTGCAAACCACATCAGGTAGGCGTCATGAATTCCTTTTCCTGAGGATCGGTGTTTATTAGCTTATTAATAGCACCCATAACCGGTTCTTTTGAATTGTGGAATTTAGCGATAGGATTCACGATAGCAAGACCACGATAATACGTAACAAGTCCTTCGGCAATCTCGGCCATGATCTTATTAAAAGTATTTCGCTTCTTTGCCCTCGCAAGCTTCACCTCAGGACCTTTATCTCCGGTAATTGGGATTCTTTCGTAACTGCCAAAATCCATGCGCAATATATTAATCATACCCCCTTGTCCAGACAGCTGATTTACAATTTCTGCCGATGGTAATGAAGCTATGTAGGCCAGAGGATACGTATAATCCCTGTATCCCTCCTTTTGCAAATAAAAATCACTTTGAATTCCTAAGGTCTCAAAATAAGTTTGTACCCTTGCTAAACATTTTTTATTTACCGCCGATTCATCTATTTCTTTAACCTGTTTACCGGCAGTTTTCAATCTGCCTAAGATAATAGTCGTAGCAATTGTCCTGTCATACTGATACGTTTTTACTTCAATTTGAACATAATCCTTACTTACAAATTGCCATAAAAACAGATTACATGTTCTTTCGCTATAGTAGGCCGAACCAGTAAATTTTATATTTACCGAAGATATTTCCAATTCAGAGAAGATAATTTCCAGGGGAAGGACAATCTTGGATACCGTCATTGCACCGGGGACGATGTTTCCTTTTCTATGAATGAGATTACTATCATTGGTTACATCGACAAAACTTTCGCCGTGTTGTTTAGAGATCTTATATTCATGCTTAATTAAAAATTTATCCCATACCAGCAAGCGGCGTTCGTTATGAACGTCAATTTCAAACGCTAAGCCCGGATGAGGGGTTCGCGCCTTTGCATCTCTAAAGCAAATTTTATCGGTTAAAAAACCATCAATACGCCTTAGCGGAATTGTAAATATAGGGATTTCTACTCGGGCCATAAATAGTACCGATAAAAAATAATGTTCATTTTATGACACTGATAAAAGACATAAAAATGATAAAAAACAACTTATTTAACATATTCATGTCTTTTGATCTACCTATTGCAGTAATATGTTCGGTAAATATCACGAAAAATTAATAATATAAAGCAGAAATTGTTAAAGAGAAAAAATTTACCTCAACCTTTAAGAATGTTTATGAATTTTTTTGCCAAACAACCTCAATAACCAAAGAACATTTATTCTGTCAAATATTTGCAATTGTATTATGTAAATTATTTTATGTCAAGGATATAAAAAATATTTCATATTTCGTGCACTTATCTGTCGTGGACTTAAACTACCGGTTTATTGGTGCGTTAAAAGACAGAACGGATGAACTATCGGAAAAACATCACAATATTATATTAACTTGACAAAGATTGTGGGTCTCAGTATGCTACCGTCACGCATACGCAGGTACAAAGAAACATTTCAATTGATGCGAAAAGGGAATTTTCAAATGCAATATATTTATGTATTTGAAGATAATCAATATTCAAAGCTATTCCCTTTTGTACATAATAAGGACAGCCTTTGAACTTCGATGCGGACTTGTTCTCTGCTTTAGAAAGGACTGCCAGACATTATCCTCGTGCTATAATTACCCTTTTTTGCAGGAGCTTTTTATCTGATGTATTGCGTGAACGGTATTCCTATCGCGTTAATAGCCTGCATACAAAAAACGATACTTGCTTTTTTTAAACGGTCGCGCAATTATCTCTTTCCCTATTTCTACAGAAGGTCCTGAAGAAATTGGGATTCAAGATAATACGCTGATGTATGCCCGACTTACGGGAAAAAAGGCAAAAACACTATCGCCGGAAATGTTTCTCACAAAAGATCTCCTTGGAACATTAAAAAGTTCCGTTCGGTCAGTTAATATTCAGGCACCCGTTGTGGCCTATTTTTGGTATCTCAATTAAACACAATAAAACCCAAATAGAAAAGGATTACCTGCTGTTTGTCAAAAAGGGCGCAGTTTTGGGAACGTTACATGACGGTGTTTATTTTATGAACGAAGACCAGATATATCACGGTACGGCAATGGGAGAGCATACGAAAACTGCCGTTAATACGACAATCCTGACGGAAAGTATCATTGGTTTTGCCTGTAACCTTATAGGCACTTCCTACCCTCCGAAATATTTACCTTCTTTTACGTGGCACTCAAACCATGGCACGGTGATCTACAACCTGGAAAAGGCACTGCTTGTGGCAAAGATCGCGATGAAAAGGCGGGGCAAAGAAATGACTTCTGCAGAAGAACAACTCTTTCGGAGAGTTTTTGAGCTTACCCAAAAAGAGAAAAAATTCCTACCCAACTGAAAGGCTTTTATGGAAAAAGAGATTAAACACGGACGAATTATTATTGACACGAGTATTTTTACTAATCCGGAAGTGTATCATTCGTTTGGTTTAAATCCAACAGAGGCACTTCGTACGTTTCTGGAGATCATCGGCAAATTAGAAGGAACGTCCTTTTATATGCCTCCATCGATTTACCAGGAATTGTTCAATTTTATCGAAGCAAAGGATATCCCGCCTGAACTTCAAATTCGTATCATACAAAAACCTCCAAAGCGATATGAACTTTCCGTTCCGGCTTTTTTGCTATACGAGCTTATTGAGGATGTACGCCACAGAATAGACAAGGGGTTACGGGTAGCCGAAGAAGCCGTAAGGAAAAAGATTGATAAGGGTCTAAAAACATCAGAAGCGATGGAACGGAAACGAAAGGCCTCACGCGAAAAATCAGTTTTTCTTTTTCCGGATGTGCGGATGACAGAAGAAATTCCCTACAAAACTGAATCAGAAACGTTAGAGGCTGCCGCTATTGCTGATCTGAGAAAAAAATATCGTGCTGCCCTGAGAGAAGGAATCATTGATAGTAAGGAGGATGTTGATCTAATTCTCCTGGCTAAGGAACTTGACGGCATACTGGTGACAGCTGATACTGGTATTGTTAAATGGGCTGACAAGCTTGGCATCCGTTATCTTGATCCCCGTATGTTGCGCGGAATACTCGACAAGCTGACACAGGGAACAGAATAATCTTCCAACAAAGTGGTTCTACCATCTTCACCCGCCCTGTGACAGCTGGTTCCTCCCTTTGCCACAAGCGCTTGCCGAACTGCTCCCTCATCTATTTTTATTGATCTGAGTTGTTGTGCTGAAAAGGAACATTAGTCCACATGGGTTGCGCCTTGCAGATGTTTTTGAAGAATTTCATAGGTGGCATAACATTTTCTTGCAAACTTAACATGCCAGTAATTTTCTATTTTATTTTTCGATAACACCTCGAACTTTACCTTACATTTATGGAGGTGCTCTATCATCCGCTGGATATTTCTCTCTTCCCGAAACCTGAGAAGATATTTCTCATCAATAACTTCGTTCCGCGCTGCTTTCGCAACATTTTCATATATCGGTCTCAGCAAAACTTTACCCAACTGAGGAAAAACTTCTGGTTGCAACGCCTCCATCTGTTCATGAATAAACATCGCTGCACGAATAATCCGATGGGTAAAAAATTCAGATGCCATTTCTGCCATCAAAGGAGCGGTAACGTTAATATCACGCAAACAAGAGCCGAGTGTCACATACTTTAAAATCTTTTCTGCAGGATGGGTAGGTTTCATTACTACTCCTTCACACCCTGCCTCGTCCAGCCCTTTGACAATCTTTTTCAGGTCTGAAATATCCGATGCTGAAAACTGTCCAAACCGCCTCACGGTAGGCACGCGATAGGTATCGAAGATTTTGTACCGCTCATCAACAGGAATGCTATGAGATTGGTTCATCATCATTACATCAAAGGCAAAAAACCTGACGTCTTCCTTTACGTAGGGAGGATGTGCAATGTTATATGGATTATCGGGCCCGGCAAATTCACCACAAACGATCAGACCAGGAATATCGTCAAATATTTTCTTTACTTCTAAAAAATCTGCAATCCGGTCTGTCGAAAACGGGCAAACATACGCACCGCGGGAAAAAACCAGCACACGGCCCTGAATACGCACAACCCTGACATTATAACCGTCGACTTTTTCTTCGACATAAAAAGGATGAATATAGGCATTACGAACACCATTTTCTAAATGGAGTATCCGGGCTATGCTGGGAAAACCAAAAATGATCCCGTCCTCTGTAATAATGGATCCTTTCCCCAGGGCACCAACCTTTTTTGTCATTCTAAAAAAACGAATACCATCGAATTCTTCACTGACAGCGTCATGCCTTTCAACCGACCCCTGCCACAGGGACTCGGTAATACCGACCTGTTTGACGACATCATACATTTGCATATGCAGACACTTGCTCTCTCTATAGTTCTTGAGTATCCGGAATATTTATGATACGATGTTACATAGTGTCTGAACGAAAACGCACTTTTTTGTAAAAGTGCGAGGGCGATTTTTTCCTTACCAAGAGATCATTTTAAAATATGCGATTGGGTTTTTGCTAAAATACGGTTCTTTTACCCGTTTCCCTTGGTTTTTTCTTTATTTTAA
>PHFX01000020.1 GCA_007618135.1 Candidatus Brocadia sp. WS118
TCCCTGGTCAAGGAAGATATCTCTGAGCTTTATGCCACTACCACTGACATATTCCATGTGCGCCATTTATACCCTGTTCAAAAGATAAATTCAAAGAAAAAAGCCGTTGGGTTTTTGTCTTTTAAAACCCAACCTAATTTAATGGATTAAACGAATCATCTTTTTCTTTTTGTAAAAATATCCAGAGGGGAAATAGGTATGCCTTTCCCTGGTCAGGGAAAATATTTCCTTGACAACATTATGTCTTTTAAGACATAATGCTCGGCAAGCATGAAGGTAAAATTCAAGATATGGTTTGAAGAAAATGGGGGCGTGGCATTCGCTGAGGGGCGCAGGATACTCCTGGAAGCTGTAGATCGTCTGGGATCCCTGAATGCAGCAGCAAAAGAACTGGGTATGTCATATCGGGCTGCATGGGGAAAGATCAAGGCCACGGAAAAGGCTTTAGGGATAAAATTACTGGAGGTTACTACCGGGGGAAAGGGTGGAGGCGGGGCAACTCTGACGTCAGAGGCAGAGGAACTGATTCTGAAATACCAAAAGTATACAGGCCGGATGACCTTGTTGATCGAAAAAGAATTCAAGCGTATTTTTGAAAACGAGAAATCGCAATGACGCCTTCATACCCGATGTATAGGAATTTCACAGTTGTTGCAGAGCGAAGAATTTCTTCGTTCTTCATTAAAAAGCAGTACGACGAATATCGAATATCGAACAAGGAATGTTGAATGATGAAGTAGGGACACGGAGCACCGTGTCCCTACTAAATTCCTTGTTCTGCGGTTCGATCTTCTCTTTAAATTAAGTTGCCGAAGGTCTAATTAAATGTATAGGAATTTCAATTACCCCCCCCCATAATCCCCCCGTTTACGGGGGGAAACAGGGGGGAAAGTAGCCGAAGGCCTAATTAATGGTGGTCGTATATGGCAAACAGACTTTGCGGAACGATTATCAATATAACTCACGGGCAAATCCATGCCCACGTTCAAATCCTCTGGAAGGAGATACCACTGAGTGTGATTATAACCCGCGCTTCGTGTGAGGATATGCATCTCCTGGTGGGCGATACTATTTCGGTGCTGGTCAAGGGCACAGATATTATGATTGCAAAGGCATTTACAGGGATGTTGAGCGCCAGGAACAGGGCCAGGGGAATGGTAAGGCAGATTATTCAGGGAGACGTATTGTCGAAGATCTTTGTAGAATCTCAGGGTGATATGCTCCATGCCATTATTACCAATGCCTCTCTGAAGGAAATGAATATTAAAGAAGGTGATGAGGTTGCCGCCATTGTGAAATCAACAGAACTGATATTGTCAAAGGAAATTTAACATAAAGAGAGTGAAAGGAGGTGTACGGTAGAGGATAAGTTGTTTTTGGATATATCGTTTAAAATACCTTGTGGGGCAGGCTGCGTCAAAGCTGTTGCCCATTTTTATGTACATGCGTTATGTCATATATGATATAACAATGACGAAAAGGAGGATACATGAGAAATAGGTGGATTCAATATGGTATATCGGTGGGTATGGTATTTTTCATGGTATATGCTGACGGTAGAACACAGGATATCATTGCCCAGGACGTTGTTCAGAACAGAGAGGCTTTTGAAGATGAAGTAGGTGATTTGAGAATGCAGTTAAAACAAATGGAAGAGGCGTTTCTTGTCCAGCAGCAGATGATGAAACAGATGGAGACATTGGCAATAAGTCAGCAGGAGCAAATCAAAGAATTGAAAACCCGTGTCGAGTCTATGAGTGAAAAACCTGTGACCGTTGCAAAAGAAGAGATCAAAGAAGAGGTAAAGCAAGAGGTGGGGAACTACCTTGCATCGGATGAGGCGCGGGAAAAATTGGGATTAGGCGTACTTGGCAAGAATGAACCGGTTAACGGTTACTATACGCCCGATAAGGGAAAGTCCTCGATTGGTTTTCAAACACGGGATGGAAACTATTCTTTAAACATTGGTTTCAGATCCCAGATGCGCTTTACCTACAAGGACAGAGATGAAGATTTTGATGAAGATGATGTAACTGATATCGATTTGCGCAGGGCGAGGCTTTGTTTTAACGGCAATATCTATAGCAAGGATCTGTTTTATAACGTGGAACTTGATGCAGACAGCTTCGAGGCGAATCTGAGGGATTATTATATCTGGTGGACGCCATCGGCAGCCGAGGGAGCGTTCAGTGTAAAGGGCGGATATTTTAAGGTGCCGGCCAACCGTCAGTGGAATTCATCAGGTTTCTATCTCCTGCTTCAGGACAGGTCTATTGCCAGCGATAACTTTAAACAGGATCGTGATTACGGTATAGATCTCTATGGACAACCGTTCGATGGCCATATGGAATACCACGCAGCCGTTTTTCGCGGCGCTGGCCAGAATACCTCAAAAGCGTTTGGCAAGGATGAAAACAACGACAATGAACTCATGTATGTGCTTGCCGCACGGTATTATCCCTTTGGATGGTGCAATGCCAACAATATAGCAATGGGCTGGGATGAGACTGACTTGAACTACGAAGAGAATTTTAAGGCCTCAATTGGCGCATCGTTCGTTTATAATGCAAAGGAGAAAGACAAAAAGCTGGAAGACACCAATTCCGCAATCGGCAACGTTGACCTGTCTATGAGATACAGAGGGTTTAGCTGGGATAGTGAATATTATATACGGGAGAATGATCCTGAAGACGATGGTGATTCAGTGACCTCAGACGGTTTCTACACCCAGGCTGGGTATTTTGTGCTGCCCAAAAAACTGGAACTTGCTGCCCGTTACTCCATGCTTGACCCGAATGAGGACGAGCGGGATGATGTTCAGACGGAGTACACGGTTGGCGTCAATTATTACCTGCGTGGGCATCGCCAGCAGATACAGACTGACTTTGGTCACTTCGTAACTGAGACCACGGGGCAGGATAAAGACGAAAACAGAATCAGACTACAATATCAAATGATCTTTTAGAGGAGGACGCGATGTTTTTGAAAAAACATAACAGACGGGTTACGAATTTTATCCCGATAATATGTGCAGCCTGGTTACTATCTTTATTCATAGCTTTTCACCATGAGGTTTACGCGGATGAAAAAATCCTTATTGCGGCAGCCGCCAACCTGAATCCTGCCATGAATGATATCTGCAAAGGATTCGAGAAGAGATATCCTACCATCGATGCGGAGGTGTCGTACGGTTCGTCTGGCAATTTCTTTGCCCAGATTAAACAGGGGGCGCCTTTCGATATATTTTTCTCAGCCGATACAACCTATCCCGCGCGTCTCGAAGAGGAAGGTTTGGCGGTAAAGGGGGGAAGTACGACTTACGCCTTTGGAAGCATTGTGCTCTGGATACCAAAGAAATCCGCATTCAATCCCCGAAAGGGATTGCATCTCGTTTTAGACCCAAAGGTAAAAAAGCTGGCCATTGCAAACCAAAGGCTCGCACCGTATGGCATGGCAGCAGAGGAGGCGCTTCGACACTACGGATTGTGGGACAAGGTTCAGGATAAACTGGTCTTTGGGGAAAACATTTCGCAAACGGCGCAATTTGTCCAGTCAGGCGCAGCCGACGTGGGCATTATCGCCCTGTCCCAGGCAATTTCACCAAAAATGGAAAATGATGGAGACTATTGGGTCATCCCTGCCGAAGCGTATAACAAACTTGGACAAGCCTATGTTGTCCTGCAAAGAGGCAAGGATAATCCGGGTGTCAAAAAATTCCTGGAATACGTACACGGGAGAAAGGGAGAAAAAGTATTTTCCAAATACGGTTATTTACTCCCATAATCAATAATCAATGAAGAATATTTAAAATATTGAGATGAAATTGCTTGAAAATGGAAAAACTGTTTTTCCCTGAGGACCCAGATGTCCTAAATTTATTATAGGGTTCAGTGATCTGGAACTGACTCCAGAAGTGAGGAGAAAAGGCATGAAGATTAGCGCTCGTAATATTTTGAAGGGTAAGGTCAAAGAGGTGAAGCATGGTATGGTAGACACGGAAGTGGATATAGAATTGCCGGGAGGGGGTGAAATTGTATCGATAATTACCAAACACTCCGCAGAAACAATGAAACTAGCTAAAGGCAAGGAAGTTTGCGCGGTTATCAAGGCTTCCAACGTGATGATTATGGTAGACTAACCGGGAGAAAAAAAATACGTATCAAATAGATGAAAATAACAACTCACATACAGCCACCGTGCGCTGTACGGTGGCTGTATGTGAAATTATACACGTTGAATTAGGCCTTCGGCGACTTTTACCCTGTGTTCCTTCGCTGGTTCAGTCGTCCTCGATTGAATCGAAACGTTTGATATAATTCCATCTCATAGCACGAGTTTTAGAGTATCGTTCAAATATATGGTTCAATCTGCAATGAGTGAACCAGCCGTAAAGATCGAACCGCAGAACAAGGAATTTAGTAGGGACACGGTGCTCCGTGTCCCTACTTCATCATTCAACATTCCTTGTTCGGTATTCGTCGCACTGTTTTTCAATGGAGAACGAAGAAGCTCTTCGCTCTGCAACAACTTTGAAATTCCTGAACCTTAAAATATATTAACTGGTTGCATACTAATCGTTATTATGTAAGATACTGTATGTACTGGCGTATATGGGCTAACTGCTTTTAAACTACAGGATTATTTTCCTATGGATTTCACGGCTCCTTTCCTTTTAACCCTAAAGCTTTCTACCATTACAACACTTTTATTATTTGTCCTGGGTATCCCTTTCGCCTACTGGCTTGCCTTTTCAAGGTTTCGCGGGAAATTTTTCGTTGAGTCTGTGGTAGCCTTGCCCCTTGTTCTTC
The DNA here is from genome assembly GCA_007618135.1 of Candidatus Brocadia sp. WS118. Classification (GTDB taxonomy): domain Bacteria; phylum Planctomycetota; class Brocadiia; order Brocadiales; family Brocadiaceae; genus Brocadia. The sequence continues at coordinate 4,809 of PHFX01000020.1, forward strand.
CTCCGACTGTCCTGGGTTTCTATCTTCTTATGGCTCTTGGGGGAAACAGTTTTGTTGGGCGTTGGTACGAAAGTATGTTTCATAAGACGCTCGCATTCTCCTTTCAAGGGCTTGTTGTGGGTTCGTTCATTTATAACCTGCCTTTTGCAATACGGCCATTTCAATTGGCTTTTATGGGGGTGGACAAAAAATTGCTTGAGGCATCATGGAGCCTGGGCAGATCAAAATTATACACCTTTCTTTTCGTTATTTTTCCTCTCTCCCGGCAAGGTGTTATAACCGGTTGCATACTCTCCTTTGCGCACTGCGTGGGTGAATTTGGAGTTGTCCTTATGATTGGCGGAAATATTCCAGGAATCACAAAGGTTGCCTCAGTAGCTATCTATGACGAGGTACAGGTGTTGAATTACGGAACTGCGAATATCTATGCAGCCATTTTACTGGCATTTTCATTTGTAATACTCACCGTGGTCTATTTTGTAAATAGACGTTTTCTTCTGCGCATGTTCTAGTAGTAACGTGGAGGTTTTGTCTTGATAAAAGTCCGTGTTAAAAAGACCTGGAAAAAATTTGGGCTAGATGTAAACTTTGAGATTCCTCATGAAAAAGTAACCGCTTTATTTGGTCCTTCCGGGGCGGGAAAGTCGAGTATATTGCGCCTGGTTTCTGGTCTGGAAAGGGCTGACGGTGGAATGATCCTTAAAGGAGAAGACGTGTGGTATGATGAGTCAAAAGCAATAAACCTCCTTCCCCAGCAACGTTCCGTCGGGTTCGTATTCCAGGACTTTGCCCTATTTCCCCATTTAACGGTGGAAAAAAACGTAGCGTATGGAATAAAAGAAAAAAAGAGATTGAAAGAGGCAAAAGACCTTTTATCCCTGGTAGGGTTGTCCGGATACGAACGTTACTATCCCGGTCAATTGTCTGGAGGACAAAAACAAAGGGTTGCCCTGATCCGTGCACTGGCCAGAAGACCGGATATTCTGCTTCTGGACGAACCGCTTTCAGCGCTGGATTGGGAAACGCGCAGGCAATTACAGGAGGATTTAAAACGGATCATAAAACAGCTTCGCATAACCACACTCTATGTAACCCATGATGTGACGGAGGTGTACAAACTGGCTGACTATGTGGTTGTGCTGGAGTACGGTAGGGTCACAAAACAAGGAACACCTGAAGATGTATTCATGGGAAGGCGGCTAAGCACTCGTATTCAGGTCGTAGGGAAGGTAGTAGATATAGAATCCGACTCCATTTTGGCAGCGGTTACTGTTTTGCATGAAGGCCAGTATTTTAAGACCCTCATTGATACGGAAGAGATCCTGCGTATGAACCTCAGAATAGGAGACGATGTGGTGATCGGCGCCAAGTCTTCTGATGTGATCTTGTGTAAGGTCTTAACAGAAACGTAAGACATGTTGAGAAATATACAGCAGGGAACACGGGTTTTCTGGTTATACGGGATTTTTATTGCACGGGCAGCTAAGAGTGTATAATATAACAAAATGAGGTTTATCATCCTTCATTTTGTCTCTTTCGAATTAAATTATTCGGGTCAGGAAAAAGGTTATGGAACGACATTTTGATCAACAACTAGGGATACTGAGGAAAAACCTTATTCAGATGGCTTCACTGGTGGAGGCGGCTATTGCAAAGGCCGTGAAATCACTGATTGAGAGGAATAGTGAATTGGCCTGTTTGGTAGTGAAAAGCGACGAACAGGTGGATACTCTGGAACTGGAACTTGAAAAACAATGCGTGGACTTGCTGGCGTTACAGCAGCCTTTTGCCATCGATCTCCGGTTTATTACGTCTGCAATTAAGATCACCAGCAATCTCGAACGCATGGGCGATCTTGCTGTTAACATCGCAGAACGCGTGATCCCGCTGAACCAGGAGCCACAACTGAAACCGCTCATTGATATTCCCAGAATGGCGACCATTACCCAAACCATGGTGAAAGACAGCATCGATGCATTTGTGAACAAAGATACGGCGCTTGCCAGGGCGGTTGCTGAACGTGATTCCACCGTAGATTCCCTGAATGACCAGATATTCAGGGAACTGTTGACCTATATGATGCAGAACCCGGCAAACATAACACGTGCAGTGCACTTGATTCTGATTTCCCGTCATCTGGAAAGGATTGCCGACCACTCCACTAACATTGCTGAAGAAGTCATCTATATCGTAAAGGCCAAGGTTGTCAAGCATCGCAGCACCAGCCTGGAAGAGATTTAGTGGACAGGAATTTCAATTACCTCCAATAATCCCCCCGTTTACGGGGGGAAAGAGGGGGGGTTGTAGAGCGACGAGCATTGTCGCTTTACATTGAAAAGCAGTACGCCGAATATCGAACAAGGAATGCTGAATGATGAAGTAGGGACACGGAGCACCGTGTCCCTACAAAATTCCTTGTTCTGCGGTTCGATGTTCTCTTTAAATAAGTTGTTGAAGGTCTAATTCAATGACCCATCATCTTCAGTGGAAAGAAAATATCCCAAACTTCCTTATATCTTTATAGCGGTCATATCGGCAGGGGTTTTCCTGAATTCGCTTCAGAGCGGATTTGTCTACGATGATATCGGGGTGATTGAAGATAATTATTTTATACGCACACTCCATAATATTCCAAAAATCTTTAGTAAAGATTATTTCCACCTTTCCAATGAATTAAGTTACCGCCCAGTCGTCACCCTGAGTTATTTCGCAGACTGGGCAATCTGGCAACTCAATCCTTCTGGTTATCATCTGACGAATGTCCTGTTGCATGCGATAAATGGCGTTCTCCTGTACTTCCTGGCTTTCCGGCTGATACGGGTACGCTCTGTTGCATTGCTTTCGGCAGTGCTGTTTTCAATTCATCCGTGCGGAACGGAGACGGTGAATGCCATAAGTTACCGGGAAGATCTCTTTGTTGTCCTGTTTACCTTGATATCATGCCTCTGTTTGATTCAATCAGGCCGGAATCGTTGTTGTTCATACGGAAACAAATCTTTTCATTCACCCTTACAAAACAGGAAGATGATAGCTGAGGATAAAGATGGTCCTGCCCGGCGTGCACCCGGGCTGAGAAAGAGGTTTTTTTATGCAATGGCCCTTTTCGCCTATCTGCTCAGCCTCTTTTCTAAAGAGACGGCGATAGTAACGCCCTTGTTTATTTTTCTCTACTGGGCATTGTGCATGCAGAAAGAACCTCATCCATCGTATTCCTATCGAGAGGCGGCGACACATTCCTTTCCTCTCCTGGCAAACGGGCATAAACCGGTAAGCCATGTGAAGTCAGGGTGGATTAACGATTTTCTCGGCTATTATCTTGGATATGTGCTCATAAGCCTCTTCTATGTGCTGATCCGTTTTGTTGTCTTAAAAAACCCGATGGAGGTGTCCGTTGGTTATGTGCAGGACAGTATTGCGATCAATTTTATGACGATGGTAAAGATTCTGGCGTCATACGTAAAACTTATGTTTTTCCCGTTTCGTCTGAGTGCCGATTATACGATTACTCCTGTCACTTCGGTCTTTGACGTCTCTTTTATCACAAGTTGCATACTCCTTATTACTGTGGGTAGTATTATTTTCAGGGTTGTAAAGCGGGGTCGGGGGTCTGAGGTCAGGGATCGGATGTCGGAAGCTAAAAGCCAGACACCTAATCCCCGATCCCTGATTACTCTCGAAGGACGCACTGCAAAAGAGATATTTTTATCGGATAATATGATCAATATGCCCCGGATATACGGCCTGTTCATGCTGTGTTTCTTCGTGGCGCTGCTGCCGGTATTAAATATTATTCCCATCGGGCACATTATGGCAGACCGGTACCTTTACCTCCCTGTGGCGGGATTTTGTGTTATCATCGGTGGTCTTTTAATAAGTGCGGTGTCTGTGCAATCTCCTGAAGACAGGCGGCGTCCTGTTTCCTCTCATCAACGCAACCGCCGTAGCTATGTTTCTGTGGCGCTTATCGTAACACTCTGTGCATCGTTTTCAATAATGACCCTATTGAGAAACAGGGATTGGCAGAACGAGTATGCCTTTTGGACTACGATCCTGAAGGAACAACCTCACAATTACGATGCCCATAATAATTTGGGAAATTATTTCTACAAACAGGGAAGATTAGACAGAGCGATTCGAGAGCTGGAAGAGGCGGTCGGGTTGAACCAGAATTATCCTGAAGGACACAACAGTCTTGGAACGATGTATATGGACCAGGGACTCATCGACAAGGCTATTGCTGAGTACCATGAGGCAATAAAGTATAAACCTCTATTTCCCCATGCCTACTACAACCTGGGAAATGCCTGTATTAAAAAAGGTTTACTGGATGATAGTATTGGTTATTTTCAAAAGGCCATCAGCATGGGCATGTATAATCCCCAGGTCTATAATAATCTTGGTAGTGCGTATATTAAAAAAGGTATGCTCGATGGGGCGGTAGAGTATTATCAAAAGGCATTATCGGTCTACCCTGATTTTGCGGAAGTGCATAGCAACCTGGGGTATGTCTATACCGAAAAGGGTGATTTGGACAAGGCGATTTCTGAACTGAAAGAGGCATTGCGGTTACAACCGGGTCATGCCAATGCCCACAATAATCTTGGGGCCATCTATTGCCAAAAGGGATTATTCGATTTGGCACAGCAGGAATTCCTTGCAGCTGTCAGCTACGATCCCCGCAATGCAAGTGCCCACAAGAATATTGGAATGATCTACTTTACGAAAGGGGATAAGGAACGGGCACGATCACATCTGGGAGAAATGCTGAAATACGACCCGAATTATCTCAGGAATCCGGACATATACGCAATTGTATCAGACCTTGGATTGCTAAAGAAGCCGGTGACCCCGCAGCGAAATGAGTAGTGTGCATCCCGAATATACTCAAGAGGCTCACAATTACCAATTTAAAATTCATCTTTTATGAACATCTTGAGCATACCAGCCGATTTTCGATTGTGTTTTTGTGTCATCTTGTGATATATTCTTCATCTCACTTCGACGGCAAGGTTTCCTTATTTAGGTTTATGAATTTCAAAGTTGTTGCAGAGCGAAGAGCTTCTTCGTTCTCCATTGAAAAGCAGTACGCCGAATATCGAACAAGGAATGTTGAATGATGAAGTAGGGACACGGAGCACCGTGTCCCTACAAAATTCCTTGTTCTGCGGTTCGATCTTCTCTTTAAATAAATCGCCGAATGCCTAATTCAATAGAGATGTTGATGGACAACATGAAGAAAAGGAGGTCTGTGTGTCGAGAAAAAAGATAACCGTCGTTGGTGCCGGGAATGTGGGGGCTACAACGGCGCAGCGCCTGGCTGAAAAAGAGATGGGGGACGTAATACTGGTGGATGTTATTCAGGATATGCCGCAGGGAAAGGCGTTGGATATCCTGGAATCTGCCCCTGTCTATGGGTATGATTCAATGGTTGTTGGCACAAACGGATACGAGGAAACAAGAGGTTCCGACATCGTGGTTATTACCTCTGGCATAGCCAGAAAGCCGGGGATGAGCAGGGACGATTTGCTAAAAACGAATGCCGGAATTGTAAAAGGGGTGGTGGAAAATGTGGTAAAAACCTCGCCGAATGCTATCTTGATTGTTGTGTCTAACCCATTGGATGCGATGACCTATGTGGCTCATAAAATAAGTCGTTTTCCAAAACATCGCGTTATTGGCATGGCGGGCGTGCTGGATGCTGCACGGTTTTGTACCTTTATTGCGATGGAGCTTAAGGTCTCGGTGGAAAACATTCATGCCTGTGTATTGGGTGGACATGGGGATACCATGGTTCCTTTGACGCGATATACGACGGTTGCAGGAATTCCGGTGGAGGAATTAATACCAAAAGCCCGTCTGGAGGCAATCGTACAACGTACCAGGGATGGCGGCGCAGAGATTGTGAACCTGCTCAAGACGGGCAGTGCCTTTTATGCCCCGTCGGCAGCGGTAACAGAGATGGCAGCGTCCATCATAAAAGACAAAAAAAAGATACTGCCATGTGCTGTTTTGTGCGAAGGGGAATACGGCATCAATGGCCTCTTTGTGGGTGCGCCGGTGAAGCTCGGTGAAAAGGGTATTGAACAAATCTTTGAGATTAAACTTAATGCCGAAGAATCTGCTGCCTTGAAACGGTCTGCCGAGGCGGTAAAAACCCTGTGTGAACAAGTGGATAAAATGTTGTAGTGTATTGTTTGTAAAATTTTGATTGCTTTGATAAGTACCAAACAACAAATTCCAAATACCAAATAAATTCAAATAGAAAAACACAAAATCCCAAACGAATTGATTGGATTATCTTGGAATCTGATATTTGGGATTTATTTGGACTTTGGTATTTGAGATTTGAAAATTAGTAACAATTTAGTTTTTTGAAAAAGTAGGGGCGAAGCATTTGCCAGTTTAGGTATGAATGCATGTATACCAATTATTGCAAATGCTTCGCCCCTACACTGTACGTCAAACACACCATTATTGGAATTTTTCAAAAAACTAAATTGTTACGAAAATTATTAAGCTATGAACCTCGTTAAAGCTGAAAAGCGACTACTCGAAATTCTTTTGCAGAAATCCTTCAAATATAGTGAAGAGCCTGTCTTCAAACTGGTGTCGGGAAGGATGAGCAACTATTACATTAATTGCAAGACGACAACGTTAGACCCGGAGGCCATGCTCTTAATCGGGCATCTTTTTTATCATAAGGTCAAGCCGTTTCATATCCATGCCATTGGGGGGCTGACCTTGGGCGCAGACCCAATTGCCTTTGCTACCGCCATGGTCAGCGGCATGCAGGACGATGCGATTAATGCCTTTGTGGTGCGAAAAAAGGCAAAGGAACATGGATTAATGAAATGGATTGAAGGTAATGTGCGGGAAGGGGACAAGGTTATCATTGTAGATGATGTCGTAACCACCGGTCAGTCAACGATAGATGCCATTGACCGTGCCAGGGAGTCAAAGCTGGATGTCATTAAGGCTGTTGCCCTGGTGGATCGCCAGGAAGGTGGCCGGGAAAATATTGAAAGAAAGAAGATTCCTTTTGAATCGATCTTTACACGGGATGATTTAATGAATCTTTATAACAAATCATAATAATTACCACAGAGGCACAGAGACCACAAAGGAAAAGAAGCTGGGGGGGTTGAGAGGTTGATATATTCCCAACTTCCTAACTGCTCATCTTCTCAACCTCTGTTTTCTCTGAGTTCTTTGCATCTTTGCGGTGAAAAATAATGAACATTGAAAAACGGGGCTATTGGTCGTGGTTTTTGCAGAGAATTACCGCCATATTGCTGGTGATGGGGATGTCGATTCATTTCTTTGTCTTTCATTTTAGCCCTGGCAGGTATGCCTCCCGCTATTACGATGAAATTGTCCACCGGTTTTGTTCGCCGGGATGGATTGCCTTCCATGTCTGCCTCCTTGCGCTGGTTGTTTTTCACGGCCTGAATGGATTGTGGGGCATATTTGCAGACTTTCCGTGGCACGAAAGAGTCATACAATTCGTGAGGTGGGTGCTCTGGTTGACGGGGCTTACTCTCTTTGGTGTCGGGGTATATATTCTTATTTGGTTTGCAACAACCACAAATAGTGGGTTTTAGGTGTCAGCAATGAATATCCGGAAAATCAAAGAAGTTTTTCAAGATCTCGTAAAAAACAGAAATGCAGGTATGTACGCCTTCTGGATCCATCGCATTACCGGTGTCGTGGTTACCGTATTTCTCTTTTTGCATATCTGGACACTGAGCGCCGTTTTTCGGGGAAAAGATGCCTACGATTATGCAATTAGCAAATTTGATACGACCTTTGGGTATCTGTTTCAATATGTGTTGCTCCTTACCGTAGCGATACACCTGGTCAACGGAATTCGGATTACGGTGGTTGATTTTTGCGGTGTCACCCGCAGTCAAAAGAAGTTGTTGTGGATATCAATTTTTGCCTTTCTCGTGGTTGCAGCCGTCGGTGCCAAGACGGTACTTTGGTAGTGTCAGAAACAGAGGTATCATTGAAAACCAGTCCCGTCTTTGCGATAAATATTTTATGGCTGATATAATTCTTAATGATATGGAGATATCCAACCTTATAAAGGAGCGAAAAGAATTCCCTCTCAATTATGAAATCCTTTTTCAAGCAAAAGATAAAATGGATATTGCTTTAATAGAAAGTGAATTTAAAAAGAAGATATGCGAGAAAATAGAAATTTTTCCTGAAGGCAAAGAAAGGTTCAAAATATTCACACCTTTTATGTTTGCGGATGGTGACCATTTGGTATCTGTATTAAAAAAATTACCCAAAGGATGGGTTATTACAGATGAGGCTCATACGTATATGCATCTTAGCTACGAGCTCGATATGAAGGATTTGGAAAAGGGAACCAGGCAAAAAATAATCAGTTCAACGCTGTCCATGTTTAATCTGGAGGAGAGCGATGGTGAAATATTGGTAAATGTAGAAGATAACATGTATGGTGACGCCCTTTACAACTTTGTTCAAGGGATTTTGAAAATTACTGATATAAATTATTTGAATCGGGAACGCGTCAGGTCTACCTTTATGGAAGATTTTAAGGCATACATAACTGAAAAAGTCGATGAGAACAGAAGGTTTTTTGATTATTTTGACAAAGTACATGATCCGGAAGGGAAATATACTGTTGATTGTAGGATAAACGGTATGAAAAAACCTCTTTATATTTTTGCTGTTGCCACTGATGATAAATGCAGGGATGCAACAATCGGTTGCTTGCAATATGAAAAATGGGGAATGCCATTTCGTTCTGTGGCTATTTTTGAAGATCAAGAGAAAATTAGTCGTAAGGTTTTGGCTCGGTTTAGCGATGTTTGTGAAAAACAATTCTCTAGCCTTTATTTAAATAAGGATAGAATTGAAAAATATTTGCAAGAACAAATGAAAGAAACTTAAAAACAGCGACAGAAAATATCAGAAAAGATGCAGGGTTGTTACTGCATTTCAAGGAAAATTTCATGATTTATCATGATGCTATCGTCGTGGGCGGAGGGTTGGCAGGTCTGAGGGCTGCCATTGCACTCAATCAGCATAATGTGAAGGTTGCGGTGATTTCCAAGGTGCACCCCATCCGGTCGCATTCGGTTGCTGCTCAGGGCGGAATTAATGCACCCCTGGGTAATCATCCGCGCGGTATTTACGACACCTGGGAAAAACACGCCTTCGATACGGTAAAAGGAAGCGATTACCTGGCAGACCAGGATGCCGTTATCCGCATGACCAAGGAAGCTGCCGAACGCATCTATGAGATGGAGCACTGGGGGTGCCCTTTCAGCCGGACTTCTGAAGGGAAGATCGCCCAGCGGCCCTTTGGCGGTGCCGGTTTTCCTCGTACCTGCTATGCAGCTGACAAGACCGGGCATGCCCTTTTGCACACCTTATATCAACAAACCATTAAATTCAAACAGGCAGCTGAAAGGAACGAGATTGTCATCTATGAAGAATGGTTAGTGACAGACCTTGTGATTGAAGACGGGGTTTGCGTGGGTGTAATTGTGCTGGATATTATTAGTGGAAGGTTAGAGGCATTCCAGGCTGGGGCTGTAATCTTCGCCACGGGGGGTGTTGGCCGTATTTACGGAAATAGCACGAATGCCCTGATTAATACCGGTATGGGTATGGCAGTGTCATACTGGGCGGGAATACCACTCAAGGATATGGAGTTTATCCAGTTTCATCCCACTACCTTATTGGGTAAAAACATTTTGATTACCGAAGGCTGCCGTGGTGAAGGTGGTTTTCTCCTGAATAACAAAGGTGAGCGTTTTTTAGCCAAATACCATGATTCAAAAAAAGACATGGAAGTGGCTCCCCGCGACATTATTTCCAGGAATATCATGCGTGAGATTATGGCAGATGGTGGTTTTCATAATAGCTATGTGCATTTGGATTTGAGACACCTCGGTGAGGAAAAGATTGTCCAAAGATTGCCCGGTATACGGGATATTTGTTTGGAATTTGCCGGGGTAGATCCTGTGACTGATTTCATTCCTATTCAGCCGGGTCAACACTATACCATGGGTGGAATTGATTGTAACACAGAGGGAGAAACGGCGGTAAAAGGCTTCTATGCAGCCGGAGAGGCGGCTTGTGTGAGTGTGCACGGAGCGAACCGGCTGGGTGGAAATTCATTGCTGGATACAATTGTCTTCGGTGCGATTGCGGGCGGCAATGCCGCTAAATATGTGCAGGGATTGGAAGGGAAAAAGGGTGAAGGCGCTCTCAGTGATGCGTTAAAGTGTGCAGAGCAAAAGATCGGTACATTGGGTAAATCAGGGGGGAATGAAATTCAGGCCGATATCAAAGTTGCCCTCAATAAAGTTATGGATACTAAGGTAGGTATCTTTCGTGAGGCCTCTCACTTGAAAGAAGCTGTGAACGATATCAAAATCCTGCAAGAGCGGTATGAGCGAATTAAGCTGAATTATACCGGTAGACGGGTTAACCTCAGCCTTGTGTGGGCATTAGAACTGAAGGGCAGTCTCGATGTGGCTGAGGCTGTTGTCGCAGGCGCGTTGGCACGTGAAGAGAGCAGGGGTTCTCACTTCCGGACTGATTTTCCAAAACGAGACGATATGGTTTGGCTAAAACACACGTTAGCGTATTTTACCCCTGTTGGGGTAAGATTGGATTATAAACCCGTTAACATTGGGCCTTTTGAGCCAAAGGAGAGAAAATATTAACGGCGTTGTCGGATTGCCCTGAGAAAACCTCTTTTTGCATGGTTTTTTAAGATCCCCTTATTTCCGCTATTTCCGCTGTGTCAGGGGGATTTCGTTGCGGCTGTACTGCATTTGAAAATAGTGAATCAGGGTGGGCATAATAGTGTCTTTTAAAATATATTTTTACATTTTTGGCAAAGAAACGTAGCGCCGATTTCTTGTGGTCGGTCTTTGGCGGGGGATAAACCACCCACGCTATGCATTCCGATTTATTCGGGTTGGGAAGTATGATACATACGAAAATATTATTTGCAGCGGACACCATAGAAAAGTACGGTGACGTCGCCGGTTATCTGAGACAAAAAGGATTTCCAGAGATCATGATTGCAACCAACGGTGACGAAGTATTAAGGCATCTTAATGATCACACCCCTGATTTTGCTGTCCTGGATGTAAACCTGCCGGTATTGAATGGATTTCAATTATGCAGAATAATGAAATCTGGCGCAATCAAGAATAGTATAAATATTCCCGTCGTTCTGTTGTCGGGAACAGATAAAACCTATTTGGCATCCCAACTGGCGAAGTCTGTGGGCGCATACGGTATTCTTCATGCGCCAATAGCGATGGAGGATTTGTTGCATCTGATTTATCATGCATGTCATCCCAAAAAAGTTCCTGCTGATAAGGCCAGGGTTGTGCAATATCCGGTAAAAGTAATGGTTGCAGCAAATGATGCCAATACGGTAAGGATTTTAGAACAAATCATGAGTGCGGAGGGGTATGAAATTTTAGTGGTGTCTGATACCAAAGAGGCCATGTCTGCCCTGGAGATTGAAAAACCACAGATCATCTTTTTGCTCCTTAATGTGACAACAGGAAACGAATTGGATATCCTGAAACGGATAAAGAATGCCATGCCTGAGACTATAATTGTTGTAACCGTGGAGCGGGGTTCGGAAGTCATGATTATCAAATTCATGAAGGCAGGAGCAGATGACTATATTATCAGACCGTTTGATGAAAAAACGGTCGCCGGCGTTTGTAAAAATGCGATAAAAAAGTATCAGATGAATTGCCTTGGCAAACATGTGAATGAAGTAGAATTAAAGTTTCATTCCATGATAGAGGGCATGGTTGACGGCGTTATCTTAATGGATACGCACGGTAAAATGACATTAATCAACAGGGCCGGCAGGGAAATGCTTGGGTATCTGGATATCAGGAGAGCCGAGGATGGTTCTATCGTGGGTTTTCATAATATTGAGATTAAGGAAATTTGTAACGAGATATTCGTTAAAAAACAACGGTACATTTCGTGTGAAATTCATACGAAAGAAAACGAGGAAAAATACTTTGTTGTCATTGCCTCGCCTTTACGCGGAGTTGCAGGAGAAAAGGCCGGTATCATTGTTGTGCTTAGGGATGTTACCCGCGAATATCAGTTACAGCATCAGGTGGTAAAGACTGAAAGACTGTATGCCGTGAGCAACTTGATAGCGGGGGCAGCCCATGAATTGAACAACCCGTTGGCAGGAATTCAGCTCTGTGCCGATCTCGTGTTAAATGAACCTTCTATTAGTGAAAAAGCAAAAAAATATTTAAACAGGATACAAAAAGAGACGGATCAAATACAGAGTGTCATAAAGAGTCTGCTGACCCTTACCGGGAATTACACCCTTTCAAAAGAGCCGGTTAATCCGAACGATATTCTCGAAGAAATTGTCGAGCAAAAGTCAGATCAATTTGAGTATGCAAACATTGCAATCTTTAAATTCCTGGATGAAAAATTACCCATAGTTTTTGTAGATAAGAATCAAGTCCGGCGGGTTTTCCTGGACCTTATAGAAAATGCTTGCGCCTCTATGGGAGAAGGAAAAAATGAAAAACGTTTGACCATTCGAACAGAGGGACAGAGAGAGAAAGTAAGGATTCTTATATCTGATACTGGTCCCGGAATACCAAAAGAATATCTTACGAGGATATTTGAACCATTTTTTACTGCAAAAAATATCAAGCATAGCAAAGGAACCGGATTAGGTTTATCCATTGCCCATAGTATTGTCCACCAGCATAGTGGAAGGATTTATGTGGAAAGCGAGTTAGGTTCAGGGGCCACATTTGTGATTGAATTGCCGGCAAAATAAGCTCTCACCATCATCCCTGTAAGGAAACAACATCCTTTTCTTATTTCACGTCTCCGGATTTGGTATAATTTTCCTATGCCGTTTGTTCTCCTTCTGTGTGCCGTTCTTGTCTTCACGATCCAAAGCACTGTCAAGAAAGGCGACTCTTCCTTCCATCACACAGCCCTGTTGTAAAGGGTGGCATGCTTTTTTAAGCCGCGTGCATTCTTGATTTATCTGGTGAGGACAAACCCAACTCATTTTTTATGACTCTGTTTTTTAATTTAAGGACCGGTTAACTTATACTTGTTTTCACTTCAGCACAGCCTCCTAAGTATCCATCATTTCAGTAAGAAATGCAAACATTAAGAAAATTCCGTATCGATGTTTTTCAAATAAATCCTCTTGCGCGGGTGTCTTGCAGTTAACCATTTCAAAATGAAAATCATTTGATTCTTACTTCCGGTTTGCTATAATTTCATTTTGAAATGGTGTTATTATAAGGATCAGATTTAGCAATAGTATTATACGAAGCTTTTTTATGCGGTTTAAGTAAACCATAGGAGAGTTCTATTTATGGCGGAACAACGGAAAAAGGTAGTGCTGGCATATTCAGGGGGGTTGGATACCTCAGTGGCGATTAAATGGATTCCCGAAAAATATAATATGGACGTTATTACGGTAACCATTGACCTCGGTGCGGTAAAGGACCTGGATGCAATTCGGGAAAAGGCGCTAAAAATCGGGGCAAAAAAGGCGATTGTTCTTGATGCGAAGGATACCTTTGTCAAATATTTTATCTTTCCTGCATTGCAGGCAGGCGCCTTGTATGAAGGCGTTTACCCGTTAGCTACGGCCTTAGGCAGACCGCTGATTGCAAAATTGCTGGCGGATGTGGCACATGAAGAAAAGGCAGATGCCGTAGCGCATGGCTGTACGGGGAAGGGGAATGACCAGGTGCGTTTGGATGTGTCCCTGCAGGTCTTGAATCCCAAATTACAAATTATTGCCCCTGTCCGGGAATGGAAGATGACCCGCGATGAGGAGATACGGTATGCGGAAGAACATAATATCCCGGTGGAAGCAAAGATTAAGAGCCCCTATAGTACGGACGAAAATCTCTGGGGGAGGAGTATTGAGTGCGGGATTCTGGAAGATCCCTGGGCGGAACCGCCCGAGGAAGTCTACAAGTGGACAAAAAGCGCACCGGATGCCCCGGAGGAACCTGAATATATAGAGATCTATTTTGAAAAGGGCATTCCCGTCGCCCTGAATGAAGAGGAGATGGACGGAGTTGTTCTGATTAACACCTTAAATGCGCGTGGCGGGAAGCATGGCGTTGGCCGGATCGACCACCTGGAGAACCGGCTGGTTGGCATCAAGTCCCGGGAAATTTACGAATCTCCCGCTGCGGTTATCCTGCATGCCGCTCACCGTGCGCTGGCAGGTATGATTATGACGAAAGACGCCTTGCGCTTTAAGGATATAGTTTCTGCGCAGTACGCGGATTTGATTTATAACGGTCTTTGGTTCTCCGCCTTTCATCAGGATCTCGTGGCATACGTCTTAAGCAGCCAGCGGCTTATGACCGGGACTATCCGTGTAAGATTATCAAAAGGAACATGCACGGTAGTCGGCCGTAAATCTCCGTTATCCCTCTATAGCGAAAAACTGGCGACCTACCAGAAGGAAGATACCTTTGACCACAGCGCTTCTCTTGGATTTATTAAGATATATGGACTTCCGGTAAAGATACAGGCACAAAAACAGATGGACGTTCTGGCTGGGAAGGAGGCGTTGCATCTGGATTCGATCATGCCGCCGAAGATGAAATCTCTGGGCAAAGCAGAGGGGGATAAAAAAAGGTGAAGGAATGAAGGTGCTCTTACTCTTCCCACCGTCATGGCATCCTTCGCAGCCCTATCTCAGTTTGCCTTCGTTAACTGCCTTTTTAAGACAGAACGGCGTACCCGATGTTGTCCAGCGGGACATTAATATTGAATTGCTGGATATTCTCCTTACCGAAAAGACATGCCGTGAGTTTTATCAGAAAATTCTTGCTAAATTAAAATATATAGACAGTGCATGGCCATCCCGCCGGGGTACGCCTTTTGATCAGGAAAAACGCCAGGTGTTAATTCGTGCAGTAGAGACGATTCCCGTTCTTGCGAAAAAGGTAGAACCTGCAAAACATACGTTGCGGTCAGAAGGTTTTTACGACCTCGAACGCTATATCGAAAGTGTCAATACCATAAATGATGCACTTGGCGTTCTGTCAGCCTTGTATTACCCTTCGTCAATGACGGCAATCAATAACGATACGCGGTATTCCGTCTATTCATCACGGGAGATTTTTACAGCGCTCGACGATGAAGAAGAAAATATCTTCCTCAATCTGTACAAGGATCATATTCTTACTTCCATTCTTGGGTTTTCTCCCACAATAGTAGGGATTTCCATTACCAGTACCTCTCAGATTATTCCGGGCATGACCCTCGCAAAATTGATAAAGGACCGAAACAGAGACGTCCATATTACCATTGGCGGAAGTGTTTTTACCAAGCTCATTGAAAATGTAAAAAAGATCGATGGGTTATTTTCAATTGTTGATAGTTTTATTGTTTTTGAGGGAGAGCACGCCCTGCTGGACCTTGCAGAGCAGGTGAATGGCAAGAGGGATTTTAAAAAGGTCCGTAATTTGATTTACCGGGATAATAACAGTATCAGGATTAATGAGCCATTTTTTGCAGAGGATTTAAACAAACTTCCTACTCCTGACTTTGATGACCTGCCGCTGAGGCTTTACCATGCCCCTGCATCCGTCTTGCCGGTACAGACATCGCGGGGCTGTTATTACGGGAAATGCGCCTTCTGCAACCTGCATCTGGATCACCGGAATTTTCGTTTGCGCCGGCCGGAATTGCTCCTGGAGGACATACACAAGCTTTCACAAAAATACGATACGCCGTATTTTTTCTTTACGGACGAATCAGTTCCGGTAAACCAATTACGCGATATATCACTAGGCCTGCTGGAAAATAAACAGGATGTTAAATGGATGGGAGGGGTGCGATTTGAGCATGCCCTCAGTCACGATGTGCTCAGGAAGATGTATGAATCCGGATGTCAGAAGCTGGTCTTTGGTTTGGAATCATACAACCAGCGGGTATTGGATCTCATGAAGAAAGGGACAAAGGCCGATCGCGTGAAAAATATCCTGGATGAATGCCTGAACTTAGGGATATCTTTCCACCTCTACGTAATTATTGGGTTTCCGACCGAAACGGAAAAAGAAGCATTGGAAACGCTTGACTTTGTACTCAAGAAAGAATATCTGGATTCACCAGGATTTTCCTGTTTACCTTCTCTTTTTGGCATGGAAAAAGACTCCCCGATTACCCACAACCCTTCAGAATATGGATTGAAAAGCATCATGGCGCCTGGCAAAGAGGATTTAGGATTGGGTTATTATTTTGAAGTGGAACAGGGGATGTCCCCGGAAGAAGCTGAGCAGATGTACCATTATGTTATAAACCGATTAAGTGAGAAGTTGTGTCCGTTTCCCTATAATTATTCAATGTCTGACGGGCTGTTATATATTACTCACAGAAAACATGCATTAAAGCCGTAAAAAGAATGAACTCCTGTTCTCCGGAGGAAGGTCAACAAAGATGTCCGAAGCACGTGAGTAAAAAACCACGAAAGAGAGGGATTGCAAACTTGATATAACAGGCTCAAGGATGAATCCATTGAAGGTGCAGACGACCTGCCGGAGCCACAGTACCTGGTGTACGCGACGATTACGGAACTTGAGGCAGTCGTGGATGATTTAAAAGAAATTTTGTAATTGATTGTGGCGCGGTATAATAAGGCAAAGGCTTTTGTAGATAAACTTACTCAATCCATCATTGCCAAGCCTTCCGTGGCGAACTTGTGCTGTAGGATCCTAAAGACGAACTTCATCGGCGCTATTGGAGTGGATTAGAGCAGAAAGAAAAGTTCCCGAACCAAAGAAAAATATATGCGTGAAAGGTAAGTTATGACACGCGATGAACTTTTGCAGCTAATAGCAGAAGTGAAGAGTCACCAAAGCGAAATGAACAATATTGAAGTAAAGTCAGCAAAGGAAGGGACTCCAAAGCGTCTTTATGAAGTGTTTTCTGCTTTTGCCAACCGTACAGGTGGAGGGGTAATTCTTTTTGGTCTGGATGAAAATGAGAATTTTGAGATTGTTGGAGTTGGTGATGTGCAACGTTTGCAGACAGAAATTAGTAATATTGTCACCTCAGAGATGGAACCTCTTTTACGTCCTGAATTTAGCATTGAAGATATTGATGATAAGAAAGTTATGGCTGTTGAGGTTTATGCAGTCGAAGCAGAAGCAAGACCTTGCTATTACAAACCTGCTGGGCTTCAGAAAGGTGCTTATATCAGGGTCGGAAATACTAATCGCTTGATGACTGATTATGAAATTTTTGGTTATGTAAGTGCAAAAACTCAACCAACATTTGATGGAGAGCTTGTAAAAGATGCTACTCTGGAAGATTTGAATCGTGAAAAACTGGAAACATATTTAGAGCTGTTGAAACGGACTCGACCACAAGCAGCGTATTTGAAGCAATCTTTCGAACACATCTTAGCGCAACTGCACATAATTAGAAAGTCAGAAGGAATATTTCGTCCGACTCTGGCAGGTTTATTAATGTTTGGCAACTACCCGCAGACATTTGAACCTCAACTGGTTATTACCTTTCTTCAATATTATGGTGTGGCAGAGTCGGAAAAGACACCACGGGGTGAACGATTTCTGGATAACAGGAAGTTTGAAGGAACTATTCCTGATATGGTGGCGGGTGCTGTTAACCACGTAATGGCAACTATTCGAAAAGGGAGTTTGATTGAGGGTCTCTTCAGGCGGGATATACCTGAATACCCGGAAGAGGCAGTACGAGAGGCTGTTGGCAACGCTGTAGCTCACCGAGATTACAGCAATTTTGTACGTGGTGGTTATATTCAAATCCGTCTTTTTGCTGATCGCTTGGAAATCCAGAGTCCAGGCGGGTTGTATGGAAATGTGACTGAAGAAACGCTGGAAGTTGAACAGTCAACCCGTAATCGAACATTAGTTCGATTAATGGAAGATATGCACTTAATCGAGAACCGTGGTAGTGGCATTAATACTATGATAGAGGCCATGAGAAGTGCTAACTTAGAACCTCCTCGGTTTCAGGATAAAAGGAGTTCTTTTTGGGTAATACTTCGCAATCTTACTTTAATGGATCAAGCAGCAATCTCGTGGTTAAACCGATTTGCTAATCGACCACTTAATGACCGTCAGCGTTTGGCGCTAGTTTATTTACGACATATCAAATCAATCACAAATTGCGACTACCAGCGACTTAACCAGGTAGATTCGGTTACTGCGAATAGAGAATTACGCGGTTTAGTTCGAACAGGTTTAATAAAACTTCATGGCGCTAGACGTTGGGCGCGTTATACACTAAATGTGCCAATTGAAGAGCAAATTCTTTCAATACTAAAAACACAAGAAACAAAAATTTTAGACTATATACGCGAACACGGATTTATTAAGCGGGCAGATTGTATTAAATTATTGAATCTCAAGGATACTCAAGCCAAGACTATTCTTTTTAAAATGCGTAATCAAGGACTTTTAAAGCAACAAGGAACGAGAAAAGACACTCGATATATTTTGCCTGATTAATGGTGTTTAACGTTCGTAAAATATCCATAAATATCCATAAATATCCATAAATATCCATAAATATCCATAAAATAGTGTACAAGGATAGAAAATCTCAATGAAAAAGATTGCCCCATTCCAAAATCAGACCGGCATCGTGAAAAGCTTCGGGAAAAGGGCGCGGAGGTGTTATCAGACACGGAGCTCCTTGCCGACCCTGTCACTGACAGTGCTGCTGCGATAATCGTTGCACACAACCATCCTTCAGGGAGCTTATCACCCAGCAAAGAGGATGTTGAGGTAACCAAACAATTAAAGGCAGCCGGAGAAACCCTGGGCATCAAAGTATTAGGCCATATCATTTTTAACCAGAAAGGGTATTACAGTTTCCTGGAAAAAGGGGAATGGTAAATTTTACTGAAGGAGAATGATAAACGTTGTTGGATGTTGGATGGTCGTTTACTATAATATAAAATATTTCCTTGTAAATGAATAAGAGAAGAAACGAGTTACAACCATGTTTCCTTTCAAGTCAATTAAAAACCGGTTAATACTGATCCTCCTGCTCTGCTCGTTTACGCCCTTATTGTTGCTGCGGTTTATGGCATTTCCCAAGGCACAAAAGGATCTGGAAGAGGCCTTGATACGAAACCTGGAGGGGGTCAAGCAAAAGCAGGTCGAGATTGTAAAGATGTGGTTTGAAGAAAGAAAGCGAGACGCAAAGGTAGTAAGCAGAAATGTGTCTTCGCTCATGGAACGGAGCGTGGATGATAAGTTCAGAGGTTTCCCAAAGATAAACGATTACCTTGAGATAGTTAAGTCAGAGTATGGATACAAAGCAGTATGCATTAGTTTGCGTGACGGAACGGTGCTGGTAGCCACAGAACGGGAATGCATAGGTTCCAGCATCATGAACGATGATTATTGCAGAGAGGCATTAAATGGAAGTGTTTTCATATCAAAAATTCAATACGTTGTTCCAGGCGAGAAGAACGGTAAACAGGGCGACAGCAACGTCCCGGTGTTGTTTCTCTCCGCCCCGCTCACTGATTCTAACGATCGTGTGACAGGAGCGGTCGTTCTGACGGTAGATACGTCGCCCCTTACCGGGATCATGAAAAGCGCAAAATTAGGAAAAACGGGGGAGACTTTCCTTATCAATCGGGAAGGTTTTATGCTTACTGAGTCACCTTTTGCCGATGCAATACAAAAGGCTGGTCTGGTTCAGCAGGGGACAACATTAGCGTTAAGGGTAATAAACCCGCATACGGGGAAACTTACGGAGGGGGCACAAAAATGTCTGAGCGGCAATGACGGATATGACGCAGGTGGTTACAAAAATTACGATGGCAGGAAGGTGCTGGGTGCGTGGTGCTGGATTCCTGAGCACGAGTGCGGTTTGCTTGCACAAATTGATATCCGGGAGGGGTATGGTGCGGCGCATAGCTTAAAGACCTTTGTTCTTTCGATGCTCCTGGTACTGGCTTTTCCCTTGATATTGACGGCATTTTATTTTGGGAAACGGATTTCCGCCCCTATTTTAAAGATAACGGAGATGACGAAAAAAATTACCAGCGGCGACCTGGGGCAACGGGTAAAGGATCGCGGCAAAAAAGACGAAATTAGCGAGCTGGCACAGGCTTTCAACGTGATGGCTGAATCCCTGGAGGAAAAAACGGTTAAACTAAGAAATTATACCGCCGACCTGGAGAATACGGTAAAAGAGAGGACCCTGAAGCTGCAGGAAACGACGAATTTTTTAAATAGTATTTTAGCAGGTTCTACGGAATATTCGATTATTGCAGAAGATTTGAATGGCAATATCCTCGCGTTTAATAAAGGGGCGAGTCTGATTTATGGTTATAAACCAGAAGAAATGATTGGTGTGGCGAATGTGAGGGTCCTTCATACCGGGGAAGATTTAAAAGGGGGAAAGGTCGACCGTATGCTGGAGGTTGCGCGCACAACGGGCCGGTATGAGGGGGAAGTTTTCAGAAAGAGAAAGAATGGTGAAGTTTTTCCCGTCCATGTTACGTTCACCTTGCGGCGTGACGAAAAAGGACAACCTATTGGATTTGTGGTGATATCCAAAGATATTACCGAAGAAAAGACCGTGACGCTCGAAAAAGAAATTGTTAATAACGTCAATAAGATTATTGCCTCGGGTCTGGATATTAAAGAAATATACAAAAACATTTACCACGAATTGAAACGGAGAATTGATTGTGTCTGGCTGGGGGTGGCATGTCTTGTCGACGGGACAGAAATTGTTGAGGATTCTCATGTTGTCGATGGGGTGTTATTGTCCACCGACTGGTTGCATTGCTACCGGTCTCTTTCGGATGCAACGGCACAGGATCTCTCGATCAAAAAGGGGATTCCTGTTTT
This sequence comes from Candidatus Brocadia sp. WS118, assembly GCA_007618135.1. GTDB lineage: Bacteria > Planctomycetota > Brocadiia > Brocadiales > Brocadiaceae > Brocadia. Next base: position 25,715 of record PHFX01000020.1, read on the forward strand.
CGTTCAGGACACCCATGAAGGAACGTATCACTTTGACCGGGAATTATCTGAAAAGGGGATACATTCGTATGTTTGCTTTCCGCTGAAATCAAAAGGAATAACCGTAGGAGCGGTTACCCTGGGAAGCAGGAAAAAAGATGCATTTAGCGAAGCACATTTCGGATTATTAAGTCAAGTTATTCCCCAATTGGCTATTGCCATTGAAAATGCAAGACTTTTTTTCTCCACGCGGGAATCGGAAAAGAAATATCGGGACCTTGTGGAAAATGCACCGGAAATGATTCACGAGGTTAGCCTGAAGGGAAATTTTATTAACGTCAACAAGACAGAATTGAATAAATTAGGATATTCCCCTGAAGAAATGAGGCGGATGACCCTGGAAGATATTGTGCCCCTTGAATATCGGGAAGAAATAAAGAGACTTATCAAGAGGATTCAGGAAACTGGGAGTGGTGAGTTGGAAACGGTGTTTATGACAAAATCGGGAAAGGAAATCAACGTCGAGATTAACGGGACGGGTCTTTACAATGCAAAAACGGGGGAGTGTGTTTGTGTGAGGGCGTTTGTGAGGGATATTACGGAAAGAAAAAGGATGGAGGAACAAGTCCGTCGGTCAGAAAAACTGGCATCGATGGGTGAGTTCGCTGCAGCGATTGCGCATGAGATTCGCAATCCCCTGGGTGCAATATGCAATTCTGTGGGCATTTTGGACTCCCATTTAAAATTGACAGGGCAGGACAAAGATCTGCTGGAGATGATTGTAGGCCAATCCGAAAGATTAGACAGAATTATCAGCAATTTCCTGGTTTTTGCCCATCCCAGCGAACCATCCTTCTCTTTGCAGGATATCCGGGAAGTGATTAAAAATACCCTTTTCCTGTTAGAGCAGGACAGCCGGTTTACCGATCAGGTGGAGCTAAAAGAGGTATACGAGAGTGTATTGCCAAAAGTTTATATTGATCCGGATCTTATCCACCAGGTATTATGGAATTTACTGATAAATTCTCTTGAGGCAATGCCGGATGGCGGGCAGATTAAGATAATGGTAAGAAAGACGAATGTTTTTTTACGAGACGCCGTTGAGATTGTGATATCAGACACGGGAGTCGGTGTGCCGGTGCACGAATTGGAAAAGATATTTGAACCTTTTTATACAACAAAGACAGAGGGGACAGGCTTGGGTCTCTCGGTGGTTCAGCGGATCATTGATGATCATGGAGGGACGATTGATGCCAGGAGTAAAAAAGACAAAGGGACGACCTTTAATATCAAATTGCCTGTCGGAAATGAAAAATTAGCAGTTCAGCAACAATTTAGTTTTTTGAAAAAGTAGGGGCGAAGCATTTGCTATAATTGTCATGAACGCATTCATACCAAAACGGGCAAATGCTTCGCCCCTACCCTGCATGATAAATATCGCAATTATTGGAAATTTTCAAAAAACTAAATTGTTACGTAATTCAGAACAATCTTTTTGTAGGATGATTCAGAAATTATGGAAAACGGTAAAATCCTTGTTGTGGAAGATCAGGATGCCATGAGAGAATCCCTCATGATTGCCTTTCGGGATGAAGGGTACCAGGTAGATGTCGCGGTAAGCGGGGAGGAGGCTATCCAAAAATTAGGGAACTACGACGGATATGACTTGGTTGTGACAGATTTAAAGATGAAAAAGGTTGACGGTCTGGAAGTGCTTAAATCGGCGAAAGCCCTGTGTCCGTCCACAGAAGTAGTATTGATTACTGCCTATGGTACTATCAGCACGGCAGTGCAGGCGATTCGCGATGGGGCATATGACTATGTGACAAAACCTTTCCGCCATCAGGAAATTTTGAAAGTTGCAAAAAAGGCGATCGAGAAAAAGAGCTTAAAGGACAGAGTCAGGTACCTCGAAGGGGAAATGAGAGAGAAATATAAATTTGAAGGCATTGTGGGGAATTCAAATGCCATGCTGGAAGTCTTAAAAATAACTTCACAGGTGTGCCGGACTGAAAGTACAGTCCTGATAACGGGAGAGAGTGGAACAGGAAAGGAACTGTGTGCCCGGGCCATTCATTATAACAGCCTGCGGAAAGAATGCCCCTTTATTGTGATTAATTGTGGTGCATTACCTGAAAATCTGCAGGAAAGCGAACTGTTTGGGCATATGCGGGGGGCATTTACCGGTGCTGTTAAGGATAAGGTTGGATTATTCCTGCAGGCGCAAAAGGGGACGATTTTATTGGACGAAATTGGAGAGACTTCTCCGTCAACGCAGGTAAAACTCCTGCGGTTTCTGCAGGACGGCGAGATTCGTCCTGTCGGAGGAAACAAGGCGATACACGTAGACGCGAGAATTATTGCGTCGACCAATGAAAATCTGGAAAAGGCGGTTGAGTCTGGAAAATTCAGAAAAGATCTTTTCTATCGCATCAATGTAATCCGTATTCACCTTCCCCCCCTCAGAGAGCGGCGGGAAGATATTCCCCTCCTGGTAGACTATTTTTTAGAAAAAATTTTAGAGAAACTGAAAAAGGGGAAAAGGGTGTTTTCCGAAGAATCGATGCGGGCATTCATGAATTATGATTGGCCTGGCAATATCAGAGAGCTTCAGAATATTATAGAAAGAGCCGTTACCCTGTCTAAGAATGAGGTAATCAACGTAGAAGAACTTCCGCTTCCCATCGAGGAATTTACCATGCTTGCCAGAGACCCCATCGAGGTACAAAAGAGAAAGTCCTTTATTGTAACGACCCTTGCAGAACAAGAAAAGAATGCGATTGTTGAGGCCTTGAATAAATATGGAGGCAATCAGACAAAAGTGGCGCAGATACTCGGCATATCAACGACAACCCTCTGGAGAAAGATAAAAAAATACAAGATCAGGCCACAGCACGAAATATCGGATAAGACAGATCGGTAATTTCATTACATACTGAAACTACTATTGCATTATGGAATGTTTTTGGTGTGAGGTATCACATGACCCGGGATGACCTCAAGTGATCGCATATTTCAATAAGGTATTGATTTAATGCTACTTATATACAATATAGGTAGCATTTTGTTTTTTTGTAAGAAGTTGGTATATCTTTCGTAATTATACTAAAAGCACAATGGCGCGTGAGACGTCACGCGTGATGCTAAGAGATTTCATACTTCTCCGATTCTCATTTAGAAAGAGGGGAGATTAAGGGGTGTGTAAGTCGGACATAACACACCTCACGGCCCCTATGGTAGGTCAACCGTCCTCGGTTGACATCATAGTGACAAGAGGGGACGCTTGTCCTGTCAATGAGGGGAGCTTAAAGTAGGTGCCGAAGGCAGCCTAATTTAGGGTTTTAGGAATTTCAATGTAAAATTGTAGCGCTGGGGTTTATCCCCAGCAAATGGCCGACCACAAGGGATCGGCGCTACGTCTCAAAAGATGCATTCAAAGAAAAAAGTCGTTGGGTTTTTGTCTTACGGCTGGTTCAATCTTGCAGATTGAACCATAATATTTGAACGATACCCAAAAACTCGTGCTGTGAGACGGAATTATATCAAACGTTTCGGTTCAATCGAGGACGATTGAACCAGTGAAGGGACACAGGGTAAAATTTGCCGAAGGCCTAATTCAAATGTTCAGGAATTTCAAAGTGGAAAAAAGTTTTATCGGATGTTGAAAAGGAGAAAGAGCGCTGAGGTCAAAAAGGTTGTCGACGTAAAGTTTGAAGTAAAGGAAAGTCTTGAAGAAAAAGAAGGATGTTTTGCCGGTTTCGTAAGAATTTTTAAAAAGTCATCACAGGGGGGAAAGAGAATTATGCCAATAACGGAGGGGATAAATAAAATAAGCGCGTATGTAAAAAAGTTGCCCAAGGCGCCACAGCCTGAGCTCACTGCAAGAGAGGTGTGGCTTTCTCTCTGGGGGGCGCTTTTGGGGATAGGGATAACGGCGTTGCTGGCCTTTACCTGGAAGTGTCCGATGTTATTAGGGTCTTTTGGATCTACCGCACCATTGATTTATTGTGCGTATAAGTCGCCTCTGGCGCAACCAAGAAATGTCGTGCTGGGGCATTTCCTCGGCGCAAGTATTGGTGTGGTTATCAATGATTTCTTTGGCGTGACGTGGTGGTCGATTGCGCTTACCGTCGCCCTTGCTATTATTCTTATGTTTACGACGTATTCGATACATCCCCCGGCAGGCGCAACGGCATATGTAGCTGTTCAGACGGGGGGATTGGGCGTCGGATATTGGTTTATCCTGAATCCCACGATGTTGGGAATATTTATCATGCTGACCGTGGCAGTGGTCTTTAATAAGATGAGCAAGAGAGATTATCCAACACATTGGTACTAAAAGGCGGCATCGATTGAATCTGATGTTCGTGAATCTAAGTGTAACAAAGTTTGCTAAATTACGGAGAAAATTATGTATATCTCGATTAAAAATCGGATCGTTTTTTTACTGATTGTATTTACCTTGCTGCCATTTGTATTATTGCGGATTATTGCTTACCCAAGAATACAATCTGATCTGCAGGAGGTACTCATACGAAACCTCGATGGTATCGGACATAAACAGGCGGAATTGGTAACTACCTGGGCGCAAGAAAGGATGAAAAATGCCCGCGTTGTAGCAAACAATCCACTGATGATCAAATGTGCAAAGATCACAAAGAATGATAAAGATTACCAGGATGTCGTCCAATATCTGGAGGTGGTAAAGAGTGAATATGGTTTTAAAGGGGTACTTGTAAGTAATGATAAAGGCGTGGTAACAGTAGCTACAGCAGGGGAAGACGTAGGCAGTGATATTTCGCAGATGGATTACTTCAATCAGGCATTACAGGGAAATACCTTTGTGTCAAATATTATTCCATCTGAAATCCCGCTTACCAATGAATTTGGTGAGAAAGAGCTGGGTATGCCTACGATGTTCGTTTCAACACCACTGAAAGATCGTGACGGAGTTATCATTGGCGTTGTTGCCATTAGAGTCGACGAAAAGACGCTTAACGATCTGATGTTAAGTCTTCATTTGGGGAAGACGGGGGAGACGTATCTGTTAAATAAAGATGGGTACATGATCACTGAATCGAGGTTTGCTGCGCATTTAAAAGAGATGGGGTTGGTGAAAAAGAGGTGTGCACTGGAATTGAAGCTGGTTAACCCGGAAACGGGTGAATTCACCAATGGTGTGCAACAGTGTATTGCCGGGAACAATGGTTTTGACGCAAAAGGGTATAAAGATTACAGCGGCCTGACCGTGTTAGGTGTGTGGCGTTGGCTGCCTGAATTTAATTGGGGTATTATGGCGGAAATTGATAGAGATGAAGGGTATGGAGCTGCCTATAATCTTAAATATATTGTGACTTCGGTTTTGCTGGTGATTGCATTTCCTATTGTGATTGTGGCGTATTTTATTGGTAGAAAGACGTCGACACCGATTATTAAGTTGAGAGAAGTAACCGAAAAGATGGCATCAGGGGATTTAACCCAACGGGTGGACATCAAGCGGGACGACGAGATTGGAATATTAGCGAATTCTTTTAACACCATGGCGAAATCTTTGGATGAGAAAACAAAGGAAGTGACCGAGTCCGAGAAACGTTACCGGGGATTGTTTGGTTCTATAAAGGAAGGGGTTTATCAGTCGGATCCTGGCGCTGATGGTGTTTTTACCTTTATTAATAAGGCGGGAGCTGAAATATTAGGCTATAGCACCCCGGAAGAGGTGATCGGGACAAAGGTAAAAGATATTTATGTAGATTCGGAAGACCGAAGGCGCCTTTGCGAGAAACTTGAAAAAGATGGTATTTGGAGGGATTTTGTGTCCCTGTGTAAAAGAAAAAATGGCGATAGCTTTTATGCAGAACGCACAAGCAATATGCTTCGGGACGAGAAAGGGATTCCTGTGGCAATTTACGGAGTATTCCGGGATATCTCAGAAAGGAAAAAGGCTGAGCAGGAGGTTACGGAATCAGAAAAGAGGTATCGATTGTTATTCGATTCCATAAAAGAGGGTGTTTATCAATCCGAGCCAGGACCTGAAGGTGTATTTACCTGGATTAACCTGGCTGGCGCAGAAATTCTCGGGTATAAATCTCCGGAAGAAGTTATAGGAACGAAAGTAAAGGATGTTTACGTAAATCCAGATGATCGTATCAAGCTTCTCGAAAAACTCGAGAAAGAGAGGGCGTGGAAAGGTTTTGTCTCTTTTTGTAAGCGAAAAACAGGAGAACGTTTCTATATGGAACGGACGTCTAATCTGGTCGTTGATGAAAAGGGTAAGGCCGTTCGGGTTGATGGAATATTCAGAGATATTACCGAGCGGAAGAAATTTGAGGAGGAATTACAGGAATCAGAAAAACATCACCGGCAATTGCTGAACTCGTTGAAGGAAGGAATATATCAGTCTGAATCGGCAGAAGATGGGGTTTTTACGTGGATTAATCAGGCCGGTGCTGAAATTCTCGGTTACAGTTCGCCGGAAGAAGTAATTGGGACGCGGGTAAAAGACCTATACGTGAATCCGGATGACCGGAAGGAATTACTTGAGAAATTGGAAAAGGAAGGGGTATGGAGGGATTTTACCTCATATTGCAAGAGGAAAAATGGTGAACGGTTTATTTCCGAACGTACATGCAACCTCGTGCGTGATGAAAACGGAAAACCGATAAGAATTGAAGGTGTATTTAGGGACATAACGGAAAGATAATGCGATTATTTTTAAAAGAATTGAAATACACTGAACGTGGGGAGTAGAGAATTATGGGAAACGGAGCGGCAAAGGGTTTGTCGGTAAATGCGAAGACCCTTATTATGATATTGTTGTTTGTAAATGTCGGGTTTGCATTCAAGATGATTCATAAGTATTACGCAATGAAAGAGGCAGGCTATATCAGGGAAAAGACGTTTCGTGATCAGCTTGAGACACGGGTAATGAAGGCCTTTGGTTCCATGGAAGAGTTGAACAAGATGGTGAATGATATTACCGGGCGAAAGGAAGAGGCAGAAAAGATCGCAGCCTCTTTCCAGGAGCAAGGTGAGCAATTAAAGTTTACAAACAAAAACCTTGAAGAGGCAAAGACACATCTGGAGGAGGAAAAGGCGCGGCTGCAAAGGGAGATCTGGGAGCTAGAGGACTCGCTGTCGCTTGCAAAAAAGACGTTAAGTAATAAAGATTTAACCATTCAGGAGCTTATGAATAATTTGGATATCCTTGGAAAGGAAAAGGCAACGCTCAAGAAACAGCTTGAGGAATATTCAAAAACACCAGGAGCGTGGAGTCTTCCCAAGCAGTAAGACTTACATTCATGATACATCCGACGAAAGATTTTTATGATAAGGATATTAATTATCGAAGGGCAGGGGAAGATACGCCGGTCGTTGGTCAGCATCTTAAAGCGGGAAGGTTTTGGGATATGTGAGGGAACAGGATGGGATGGGGCATTGAAGGCGTGTGGAAAAGAAGCCTATGACCTCGTTATGGTAGATTTAGATGCAAAGCCACCGGAAGGCGAAGAGATTTTAAGGAAGATAAAACGTGCCAATTGTACCACAGAAATTGTGGCAATTGCTTCTCAAAACAGGTATGATGCAAATCAGGTAAATAGTTATGGGGTATATGATTTCCTTCAGAAACCTTTTCGTCAGAAAGAAGCAATTCAGTTAGTAAAGAAGGCGTTGGAGAAAAAGCAATTGGCTGATAAGGTACGCAACCTGGAGAAGATTATAGATAGCTGAGATTGAATCTGTTAATAAAAAAAGAAAGGGGGTGTAATCAAGTAAATAACAATGAGGATATGAGATGTTTATGTATGTTAGAAGTATGTTCAAGAGTTGAAACGTAGCAAAACTAAAGGGGTGTTGTTTTGAGAGTATTGATCACAACAACATTTTAGAGGAGAACAATTAATGTTATATACTGGAAATGTAGATGCAATTGCAGCGGTGTCATTAAAAAAGGCCACTGCTATGAAGCATAGCCTGATAGGCTTCCTGACGCTTTCTGTAATTGCTGGTTTTTTTATTGGATTTGGTGTCCTTCTCATGATTATTGCTGCTGCTCCTGTTGCCGCGATAAATCCTGGAATAGGGAAGATAGTTGGTGGTGCAACATTTGGTATTGCTTTGATATTGGTAATTATTGCCGGAGCTGAGTTGTTTACCGGATATAATTTACTGATATTTAAAGGTACTTTGCGGGGCACCGTAACATTTGGCGATTCAATGCTGGGCTGGTTCTGGACGTACTTAGGCAACCTGGGTGGATCCTTGATTTTTGCGCTTATAATTTATATGACGGGTGTGTTTGCCCCTGATCCATGGCATACCTTTTTGAACAAGGTAGCTACCTACAAATGCAATGCGCCATGGTGGGAATTATTTTTCAGGGGTATCTTTTGCAACTGGCTCGTATGTCTGGGTATATGGAGTACTTTCCGGGTTACCAGCGATAGTGCCAAGATCATGATGGCCTGGTGGGTTTTGTTTGTTTTTGTTACTACCGGAATGGAACACAGTGTGGCCAATATGACGTTATTGGCGATTGCGAATATGTTGCCCCATGACCCGGCGGCAATTTCATGGGGTAAGATGTTTGGCTGGAATCTTGTTCCTGTGACCCTCGGTAACATCGTAGGCGGTACGTTCTTTGTCACCTTCCTGTACTGGTTTGCTACGTACATGGATGAAAGAGGCGCAAGAAAGATGGAGTCCATAAAGGGTGGTTCCGGAGCAGGAAGTTTGCCTCGTGCCGGTGGATCTCCTGAGGAAATAAAAGATGTTAAGGTAAAGATGAAGTAAGAGAACTGAGACGAAACGTAAAATCAGATGATATCGTACAAAAGCTGATAAAAGATGTTTCGGATGGAATAAATAAAAAGGGCCAGTTTAAACGCTGGCCTTTTTTATTGTTACATTTTGAGCGATACCGGAAGAGTTGAATTTAAATTAGGCTGCCTTCGGCAGCGACTTTAAATCTCCCCTCTAAAAAGAGGGGCCGGGGGTGTGTTACGACATCATGTACACACCCCTTAATCCCATAAGGTAGGTCAACCGTCCCCGGTTGACATCATAATGACAAGCGGGGACGCTTGTCCTACCGATAGAGGGAA
>PHFX01000170.1 GCA_007618135.1 Candidatus Brocadia sp. WS118
TTAAAATAAAGAAAAAATCAAGGGAAACGGGTAAAAGAACCGTATTTTAGCAAAAACCCAATCTCAAATTTTAAAATGATCTCTTGGTAAGGAAAAAATCGCCCTCGCACTTTTACAAAAAAGTGCGTTTTCGTTCAGACACTATATAGTCATGCCGTCTATTTTATATGAGGGAGCGGAGCACTATAAAAAACTCTCCCTGCTATTTTTCCTCCTGCACCGTGCCATCTCTTGTCCGCCTTAGGGGTATTTTACTATTGTATAATGCTGTATTTCATTCATTTTATTGAGAAACGGTAGTTGCGGTGCTTCCTGTTGTATTAAAACTGCACGTTTCACAGTCTACAGCAATCCCTTTATTCTTCTTTTCTTTTAATGCCGAACGAAGTTTTGATAGCTGATTGGGGTCAACATTGTTTCCTCTTTGTAATGTTAATAATTTGACGCGTATTTTTCTTGTCCGTTTAATGCTGGGGCACTTTGTTTTAATCATGCCCACCGGACAGATGCTTACGATTTTCTTTTTGTTTATTTTCTTTTTTGTATTTGTCATTACAGAAACTCCTTTCCTAAAGTGCAAGATTTATTATTAATTTCGTGCATTTCATGAGTTATATCAGGGATGAGCATCTTTAAGGTCTCTTTTGCCGCAAATTGCTCTGCTTCTTTCTTGCTTTTGCCCCATCCTCTGCCATATTCATTGCCTTTTATTAACACGCTTACTTCAAATAATTTCCCGTGATCTGGTCCTACTTGCTGCAATACGCGGTAGACCGGAGTTACACCATGTTCCTTCTGACTATGCTGTTGAAGAATTGATTTGTAATTCTTCTCGTGTTGATTCTTGCAAACAATATCGATCTCTTTCTTTAAATACTTTACGGTAAACGTATAGGCTGCCTCAAGACCGCCATCGAGATAGATTGCTGCAATAACAGCTTCAAATACATTTGCAAGTAAAGATTTTGGGAGAAAATTCCGATCATTTAAACCTCTTCCCACCGTAAGAAAATCTTTTAAATGTGCTTCCAAGCTTACTTTGGCAAGCGTTGTTTGACTTACCACCACGGATTTTATTTTTGTTAATTCGCCCTCGCTATAATGAGGTAGTGTCTTATAGAGATAGTCAGAAATAATCATTCCCAATACGGCATCGCCCAAAAATTCTAGTCGCTCATTGGAAAAATTATTTTCCAATTTACAGGAAGTATGGGTAAGCGCCTTTTCAAGCACCCCGGTATTGTTGAAAAAATAACCTATTATGAATTGACACTCACTAAGTTTTTCCGGATTTATGTGACTATTCGTTTGGAGTATCATTTTTTTGGAACTTTTTTTCCTTAAACAGCATCGATTCTTCTATAGCAGTGTACTGGGTTGCAGCATCAATAAGCTCAACGGCTGTGCTGCGTCTAAATGAGACAACCTCTACCCTGCATCCATGTGCTTTTAGCATTTCAACAAGAGGTGCAAAGTCTCCGTCTCCGCTTACTAATACGACAGTATCTAATTTTGGCGCAATTGCAATTGAGTCAATAGCAATACCCATGTCCCAATCCCCTTTTGCTGTTCCATCCGGTCTTAGCCGAAGCTCCTTCGATTTGATTTCATATCCTAGCCGACTTAAGGCATCGGTGAAGCTTGATTGATCCACGTCGGGTTTTTGTACAACATACGCAATTGCGCGAATGAGATTTCTATCACCTACGATTTCTAATAAAAGCTTGCTATAGTCGATCTTCGATTGGTGCAACGCCTTTGCTGAATAAAACATATTTTGGACATCAACAAATATTCCAATCCTTTGTTGGGATCCTTTGATTCGTCCACCTACCATGTATATCTTCCTTTCTAATAAAGACTTAATACATTGAAGAATACATAATAATATAAGTACCTAACTTATTAAAGAATGTTGATCATAGAAAACAACGAAAAAAAATAGGTAGGTTAAGTAAAATAATATAGGTTCAAAGAGCAGAAGATAGCTATGACAAATTTCGTCATAACATACCTTTTTACAAAATATTATGGCAATAGCTATACAATTTCAACGTTTTATTGTAACAACCTTTTATTGACAGTCAATAAAAAACTGAAATAACTTAATTTTATTGACTCTTGCCGTGAATTCTGATAGATTTACCGAATTAATGAGTAAATATAAATGCTTTGTTTGCAATAACTAAAAATAAAATAAGAAATAACAGGAATTAACTGAAATTTGCTATGGATATAGCCCAATTAAGGAAGGAAATTGATAAATTGGATTCAAAAATCGTAGCTCTGCTAAACGAAAGGGCTAAAATAGTTTTAAAGATAGGTGAGATAAAAAAACAAAACCGTGCTCAGGTATATGTTCCAAACCGGGAACGTGAAGTTTACTTGCAGATTACATCGCAAAATAAAGGCCCTTTAACGAACGATTGTTTAATAGCAATATATCGTGAGTTAATGGCTGGTTCACTAGTATTAGAAAAGGCTATTAAAGTATCATATCTTGGTCCTAAGGGCACTTTTAGTTATTTCGCTGCCAAACAAAAATTTGGTTCATCGGTTGAATATGTTCCGGTAAGAGGGATTGATGATGTTTTTCGGGATGTGGCGGCAGGGAGAAGTGATTATGGAATTGTACCGGTTGAGAATTCTACAGAGGGGGGCATTCGGGAAACTCTAAACATGTTTGTAGAGTGTGATGTCAAAGTCTGTGCCGAGATTATTTTCCCAATTCATCATAATTTAATGGCAAACTGTAAAAAGGAAGAGATTAAAAAGGTTTACTCTAAATCACAGATTTTGTCTCAATGCAGAAATTGGTTGGCAGGCAATATTCCCCATGCAGAGCTGATAGAAGTCAGTAGCAGTGCTGAGGCTGCCCGTATTTTTGAAACGACGTTAAAGTCGGTAAAAGAAGGGCACTATTGCGCGATAATTGCTAACGCCGAAATAGCACAACAGTATGGATTCAACATCCTGTTTAGAAATATTGAAGACAATCCAAATAATGTAACACGGTTTTTTGTTTTAAGCAAGGAATACGGTGCGCCGGGTGAAAAGGACAGGACGGCGGTGATGTGCTATACCAAAAATCGTCCAGGGGCGTTATTGGAAATACTAGAACCTTTTAGAAACTACAATATTAATCTTACCAATATTGAATCGTTACCTACCCGGAAAAAGGCGTGGGAATATTGCTTTTATCTTGATTTTGAAGGACATGTGGCAAATGAATCTGTGCAAAAGGCGCTTGACGAAGTTTTCAAAAAGTGTTCAGATATGAAGATATTAGGATCATTTCCAAAGTGTGATTAAAGAGATAATATCCTGAGATAATGATGAAAAAGCCTTTTATCGTGGGGAATTGGAAGATGAATCTCACCCTGAAGCAAGGAGTAGAATTTGCCGGCTTATTGAAAAACAGCTTGTATGGAAAACGTGAGATAATTTGTGGGATTTGTCCGCCCTTTGTCTTTCTCAAAGAGATTTGTAAAATACTGGAAGACTGCAATGTCTGTGTGGCTGCGCAGAATATTCATAGTGAAAGAAATGGTGCGTATACCGGAGAAATTTCCGCTCTGATGGTAAAAGAAGTCGGTTGTACTCATGTGTTGATAGGTCATTCTGAACGGAGACATATCTTTCATGAAACCGATTCCTTTATCAATGCTAAAATAAAGATGGCATTGTCTGTCACTTTAAAACCAATTTTTTGTATCGGAGAAACATTAGAGGAAAGAGAGTCTGGAAGAACAAAAGAGGTAATTCAAAATCAATTAAAAGGAGGTTTGCACGATATTCGTGCCGACCGATTAAAAGAACTGGTGATTGCTTATGAGCCGGTATGGGCAATTGGTACGGGAAAAACTGCCTTGCCCGGGCAGGCCAATGAAGTTCATGCGTTTATCAGAAACACCGTAGCGGATGCGTACGGCAAAGATTTCGCTACGAGCTTATATATTCAATACGGTGGGAGCGTAAAACCAGAGAATGCAAAGGAGTTAATGGCCCAGCCGGAGATTGACGGACTTCTGGTGGGCGGTGCAAGTATTACTTTTGAATCGTTTTTAAAAATTATTGAGGCGGTGTCAAAGGATTAATTATTTTGATAACAGTTTTTTCATATTGGAGAGTTAGATGGTGAAGGCTGAAAAGGCATTTAAATGGGGAATTGCAATTATTGTTATCTTTGGGATATTAAATGCATTCTATTTTTTTAATTTAATTATTGCATTCAAGATTGTGTTGCCGATATTATGCGTGTTCATGATCGGGTCTATCTTATTACAATCAGGAAAAGGGGGAGGATTGGCGGCAATTGGTGGCTTGGGAGACCAGTCTGCCTTTGGTACAAGAACAAGTACCTTTTTAACGAAAGTTACCTACCTTATCGGCGCTGCATTTATTGTTGCCACCGTTTTTTTGTTTAAGCTGTCCATCTCTACAACCATGATGCATACAATGGTTCCTCAGGAAGTTTCTGAAGTGCCGCACACGCATGATCATCCTGTGCCTGAAGCGCAGCATGTACACGGCGATAATTGTTCTCATCCAGAGGAGAAAGAGGGTAGTCCCACCAATATTGGAATGCAGGAGGTTGAGGAAAAACCATCAAACAGCGCGATACAGGAAAGTTCTCCTCAAACAGACGTGAAGGGTACGGCACCGCAGGAGAAACCAGTGGGTATGAATCCTGTTCAGAAAGAAGAAAAAGCGTCAGAGAGCACAAAGTAGTCCTTGAGCGAAATGGATAAACAAGCGGATAAAAATTGAGATAAATAGTTAAACAACGCACAGATTTGGTGACTTTGATGCTCAAGAGCATGACAGGATTTGGCATTGCAGAATATAAGGATACGGAACGTACACTTCGTGTGGAATTGCGTTCGGTCAATAACCGGTTCTTAAAGATAGATTCGCGGTTGCCGGATATTTTGCAGGCATTTGAGAGTAAGATTGAACACTCAATTAGGGAAAAAATCAACCGGGGTACCGTTCTTTTAAATGTAAGCTATCAATCGCTTCTTCAGGAATCTGAGTATGTCTTGAATTACGATAGGTTAAAAGAGTATTTTCGCCTGTTAAGCGATGTTAAAAAAGAGATTGGCTCCAGGGAGAAAATATCAGTAAATACCCTGACCATGCTTCCTGGGGTACTGCAAAAAAGTAAAAATAACCATGAAGCTGCTGACGTCCTGTTATCCATATGTGTTTCTCTGGTAGACGAAGCCCTCATGAAGATGCTGCAGATGAGGGAGATAGAAGGCAAACATCTGAGAGAAGATATCGAACAGAGAAAAACTGGCATTCTTGCAATGCTTGATAAGATTGAGATGCGGGCGCCGGTAGTAGTCCAGGAATATAGCAAGCGGTTACAATGCAGGGTTGCCTCACTCTTAGCCGGAACGAATATAGAATTAACCGACAGCAACCTTTGCCGTGAAATTGCCCTCTTTGCGGAACGATCTGATATCAGTGAAGAGATAAGTCGTCTGAAGAGCCATTTACATCAACTGCAAGAAACGATTTACCTGAATGAACCAGTAGGGAGAAAGCTCGACTTTATTGTCCAAGAGATGTTCCGTGAAACGAATACCATGTGCTCAAAGGCAAATGATAGTATTATGTTGAAGGATTTGGTGGATGTAAAAACGGAGATCGAAAAAATTCGAGAACAGATATTTAACATTGAATAGAGGGTATGAATTACTTCGTTTTTTTAGAGTGCCGGGAGCTATGGGGAAGTTGGTAATTATTTCAGGGCCGTCAGGATCTGGCAAGACAACGGTTTGTAAACTGCTCGAAAAAGACCCTCATGTGAAGAAATCAATATCGGTTACTACGCGCTTACCCAGGTACAATGAGAAAACCGGAGAAGCATACCATTTTGTATCAACTCGTGAATTTGAAGAGATGATCAGGAGTGGTGAACTTGCAGAATATGCTGAATATTGCGGATATTTTTATGGAACCCCGGTGAAGGCATTAAAAGAGGCGCTTATGAAAGAGGGCTTCTTTTTACTCGAAATCGAGGTGCAGGGGGCATTACAAATTATGGAAAAATTCCCGGAAACCATATCGATTTTTTTACTGCCTCCTGACAAAAAAACATTGGGCCGGCGGCTGGCGCAAAGAAAAACCAATAAAGGGCAGGATTTGGAACTTCGCTTAAAAGTTGCTGATAAAGAATTGGAATACAAAGACCGGTATAACCACTGTGTCGTGAATGACGATCTGGCGGTAACGGTAAGTACGATCCGTAAAATACTCAACCTGGCGTAATCATGTCCTACCATATTGTTTTGGGAGTTACGGGAAGCATCGCTGCATACAAGGCTGTTGAGATTGTGTCATGTCTTAAAAGACAAGGAAATCGTGTTCTGGTGATCATGACATCTGCAGCCCAACGCTTTGTTGATCCTGTGACCTTCCGTTCTATTTCTCAAAATCAGGTCGTAACCGATCTTTTTGTTGACAACGAGAATTACGATCCCAATCATATATCTCTGGCAGAACAGGCCGATTTGATGGTGGTTGCTCCCGCTACGGCTAATTTTATCGGCAAGGTTGCCTCGGGTATCGCCGATGATGCGTTGACTTGCACGGTTATGGCAGCACAATCACCGGTTATTATTGCCCCGGCAATGAATGATAGTATGTATTTAAATCCCATCGTACAGGAAAATATAAAGAAGTTAGCACATCGTGGGTACAAGATTATTGAACCTGAACAGGGCAGGTTGTGTACGGGACGGATTGGGATAGGGAGATTACCAGCTGTTGAGAAGATTGTCAGGGTAATTGAAGAAGAGCTCAACAAGAAAAGGAAGGGATGAATACGTTAAAGATAAAGGTAATGAGAAAGCCGGGATGTGAGGATTTACCTTTACCCCGATATATGAGTGAAGCGGCAAGCGGTATGGATTTATATGCAGCGGTGGACACATCGGTTTTGATGGAACGCAGTGAAATTAAACTGATTCCTACCGGTATCCATATTGAGTTGCCTCGGGGATATGAGGCGCAGGTGAGGCCAAGAAGCGGCCTGGCGCTGAAACATGGCTTGACGCTCGTAAACACTCCCGGTACCATTGATAGCGACTATCGTGGAGAGATTGGGATTATTCTCTGCAATCTTGGGAAAGATACGTTTACGGTTGAACGGGGGATGCGGATTGCACAACTCGTGATTCAACCGGTAACCAGAGCAGAATTAATCGAAGTTGAACGTCTGGGAGAATCTCCGCGCGGGATAGGTGGTTTTGGTCACACAGGACATTAAATTGGAATTGAATTCTTTTCCGTACTCAGAAGGAATTATATGGGGATTAAACGTTTCGTACGTGGTGTTACCGCAGTTATCCTTATAGCCTTCGCATTATTTCTCCTGTTAAGTTTCATCAGCTATTCTTCCAACGATCCTCCCTTTGCAGATTATCCGATGAACAATCCAGTGCATAATTTTTGTGGGCCTGCGGGTGCACAGGTTGCTGCCTACGCTTTAGCAGGCATGGGAAGAACTTCCTATCTGATCGTCATCCTGTTGGGTTGGTTGGGGACGCAATATCTTTATAAGGAAAGGATCGAATACCTGTGGGTAAGGGTGATAGGGGCTGTTCTCTTGCTGTTTTCAATCGCGTCCCTGTTATCCCTTGGGTGTTACTTATTAAAAAAGAATTTTTTATCTGTCAATGTTGGAGGGATTTTTGGAATTGTGACGGTCTCGAGGTTACATGAGTATTTTAGTTTAACAGGTACCCTCATTGTTTTGGGATTAGGGCTTGCTATTTCGGTTATGCTCTTGCTTAACGCTACGCCGATGTCACGATTCATAAAAGTGTCAAAAATGAAAACAGAAGGAGATGGATCGGTTTCTGCACGTGACTCCGAAGCGAGAAATCTTGAGCCTCTTCGTCGTCTGAAAGATAAGGTGTTTTCTTCTGCAAGCATTTCAGCGAACGATACTCCAGAACACGATACGGAGGCCTATTTTACCGATACTACCGTGGAAACAAAAAATGAACGGTACGAATTAAGAGGAGGGGGTAAAAAAAACCAAAAAACGTATGATGGGAAACCCTGTTTGGATGATGAGGAGATGGAAGGGGAAGGGGGAGGGGGAGGGGGAGGGGGAGATGAAGATAGGTACGATACCATTCCTGCCGAAAAGCAGGAATCTGCTTATAAACTGCCACCGCCGGATCTCCTGGAAAAACCCGACTTCAAGGGACACGGAGACGACTGGGATCAGATAACCCAGCGCGCCCAGGTGTTAAAGAATACCCTCGAACAGTTTAACGTAAAATCAGAGGTCGTGGAAATTGAAAGAGGCCCTGTTATTACCATGTACGAATTGGAATTGGCGCCGGGGACAAAGGTTGGCAAGGTTGTGGGTCTTTCAGATGATCTCGCCATTGCCTTAAAGGCGCCCAGCGTAAGGGTGGTTGCGCCACTCATGGGGAAATCTTCCATTGGTATTGAAGTTCCCAATATCCAGAGGAAAATGGTGATGTTGCGGGAGTTGCTGGATGCCTCGGAAGAAGTGCGGAAAAAGATGTCTATTCCGCTTTTGATCGGAAAAGACGTTGCGGGAAATCCCGTCATATCGGATTTGGCGGCTATGCCCCACCTGCTGATTGCGGGGACAACGGGTTCCGGAAAATCGGTTTGTTTGAATTCGGTGATCTTAAGCATCCTCTTCATGCGCCATCCTCATGAGGTTCAGCTCTTGCTGGTAGACCCGAAAATGGTTGAATTTTCATTATTCCGGGAAATTCCGCATTTAATAAGCCCTGTAGTGACTGACATGAAAAAGGCATCAGCCGTACTGGAATGGGCGGTAAATAAAATGGAGGAACGATATGCATTGCTTGCCAGTGTGGGAGTGAAGCATATCAACGGTTATAATAGACTGGGAATGCCAGAGATTAAAAGGCGCCTGAACCCTGACGGAGATGCGAATCTTGAAGACGTGCCTTTTTATCTTCCCCATGTGGTTATTGTGGTGGATGAACTGGCTGATCTGATGATGGTGGCATCCAAAGAGGTGGAAGGATCGGTAATACGCCTGTCACAAAAATCGCGCGCCGTGGGCATCCATCTCATCCTTGCAACACAACGGCCTTCGGTCGATGTGATTACCGGCCTCATTAAATCAAATTTACCCTCCCGGATATCGTTTTACGTTGCTTCAAAGGTGGATTCGAGGACGATTCTTGATCAAAACGGGGCAGAAAAACTCCTGGGAAGCGGAGATATGTTGTTCTTGCCTCCGGGAACTTCAAAACTGGTGCGCGTCCAGGGAGCGTATGTAAGCGATGAAGAGGTAAAGAATGTCGTTGAATATCTCAGAAAATGTGCGGTACCGCAGTTTAGTCCGGAATTAAAGTGCTGGAAAGGCGCTTCAGATCAGGACAACAGCGCCAAGGATAATCTGTATGCTGAGGCGGTAAGGATTATCCTCGAGTCGCAAAGAGGATCTGTTTCGCTCTTGCAGAGGAGACTGGAAATTGGATACTCACGAGCTGCAAAACTCATTGACTTGATGGCAGAAGACGGGATTGTGGGCGAATATAAGGGGAGTCAGGCCAGAGAGGTATTTTTAACCCTGGAAGAATGGGATGCCCAAATGGCACGAATGAATCAGGAAGAAATGGATAACGTGTAATATGAAGTCAAAAAAGGTTGCGTTAATCAATCTGGGATGTCCCAAAAATCTGGTGGATGCAGAAGAGATCCTTGGCAGGGTGGCGGAGACCGGAAGCACGATTTGTCAGTATCCTGAGGATGCCGAGGTGTTGATCGTAAACACCTGCGGTTTTGTTGATGATTCGAAGAAAGAGTCCATTGATGCAATTTTCAAGATGGCAAAACTGAAAGAAGATGCCCGATGCAAAAAACTCATTGTCACGGGCTGCCTCGCCCAGCGGTATCCGGATGCATTGCAGAAAGAAATTCCCGAAATCGATCATGTGGTTGGTCTAAAAGATTTTGATACGCTGACTGATTTGTCCGGCTCTGCTGATAAAAAGAAAAAGGCGTTATCAGCGCAGTGCAGTGACGATTGGCGCAATCGCATCCGGTTGACTCCTAAACATTACGCATATCTCAGGATTTCTGATGGGTGCGATAACCGTTGTAGTTATTGCGCCATTCCTGGCATACGGGGAAGGTTTCACAGCCGGACCATGGAGAATATTCTTGAAGAGGCGCGTCAGATGGCCGGCGAGGGGGTAAAGGAGATCAATGTTATTTCGCAGGACACCACCTCATACGGTGTAGACTTGTATGGCAAACAGCAGTTGCATATCTTACTGGAAAAACTTTCCGGGCTCAAAGGCATTGAATGGATACGGATACTCTATGCCCATCCACGGCATTTTTATCCGGAGCTTATTCATGTTGTCAGTCAGTCTGATACAATCTGTAAATATATTGATCTCCCTATTCAACATATCCATGACACGATTCTTAAAGAAATGGGACGGGGAGTGACGCGTGCGCGTATCGAGAGACTGATCGATGATCTGCGGAGTCACATACCAAAACTATTTTTGAGAACCTCTGTGATTGTGGGATTTCCTGGTGAAACAGAAGAACATTTTACCGAGCTTTTGGAATTTGTGAAAAGCGCTAAATTTGAAAGGTTGGGCGCATTTCCTTATTCCAGAGAAGAGGGCACGCCTGCTGCATCCTTCAGGAAACAGATATCCAAAGAGGTAAAGGAACAGCGGTTAAAAGAGATCATGCTCGCACAACAAAAAATTGTCTTGGAAAAGCATAAAGATCTGGTGGGAAACACAATCTCCGTTATGGTAGATGAGAAGGGCAAAAAGAATGGAGCGTGGCTTGGACGAACTTACGGCGATGCGCCTGATGTGGATAGTAAGGTACTTATCCGGGAAAATCATTTGAAACCAGGTGATATTAAAAATATGATGATTACAGGTACTGCAGGATATGATCTGATGGGAACGGTAATTCACCGCAAAGGTGCAAAGGGAGCGAAAGAGGATTAAATGAGTTCGTTTGATTTCGCAAGATGTACGGCATTTAATTTACCCAATCGGTTAACCTTATTAAGGCTCTTGCTGTCCATTATATTTTTTATCTTCTTGTCGTACCGTTATTACAATGTTGCCCTTGGCTCATTTTTATTTGCCTGGTTAACTGACTGGCTGGATGGTTATTTGGCGAGAAAAAAGGGACTTCTTACTGATTTTGGACGTATCGCAGACCCATTTGTCGATAAGATCATTGTCTGCGGCGGGTTTATCTTACTCATACAGCATGCCCATGATATCATACCACCGTGGATGGTAGTAGTAATTGTGGCGAGAGAATTTCTGGTTAACAGCCTCAGAAGTTTTTCAGAATCAAGAGGAATTGAATTTGGCGCAACCATATGGGGAAAGGCAAAGATGTTTGTCCAGTCGCTTACCATTAGCCTCATCTTGCTCTTTTTCTCGCATCTCAAAGACTTTGCCATCATCAAACAGGGGATTGTTTTTATGCTATGGCTTACCGTTATTATTACATTAGTTTCCGGGATTAAATACATGGTAAAAGCAGGTCCCGCAATCCTGGCAAAGTAGCCGTTTGAATTTTGTTTATGCTGTTTTTGGGTGGCATGGACAAACTTGTATATCCATGTTTAACATGATTTGCTGATAAGCAATAGTGAAATGCGTTGTGAAGAAATAAGGGGTGCTCCCTATTCCCCTTCAAAATCCTCCCTAAACACTTCTCCCAAATCCAGGGTAAAATCCTTTAAAACTGCTGATTTAATCACCCTATTCCCGCCTTCATCCATATATCCCTCTGAAAAGAGTATGTATATGCCTTGCTCATTCAATGATAATACCTCTATACGCCTCGTATAGGGATTAACGATCCAGTACTCTTTTACCCGAAACCGTGCGTATAAATCTTTCTTCTCATAGACGTCCCGGTATTGAGTAGACGGGGAAACGATTTCCACGACGAGATCAGGCGGCCCAAAAACCCCATTTTTCCTGATAACATCTTTATTTTCCCTTGAGATAAATAAAATATCAGGCTGTACAACGTTTTCTTCATCCAATATAACATCTGTTGGGGCGTCTACAACGTAACCCAGACCATGCTTTTCAACAAACAAGTAAAATTTAACCGCTAGCGTCATGGCAATTCTTTGGTGGTTAAATTCGGGTGCAGGTACCATCATCGATAGTCTACCTCCTACAATTTCATACCTCTTGCCATCTGTCAAATGCAGATAGTTTTCATACGTCCATCTTTTTTCTTCTGTGATCTGTGTCATCTGCGATTCCTCATGACGTGTAAATTCATCAGATTTCTACCAACTGCAGGCGGAAAGGGCGCAACGTTTTGAATCAAAAACCAGACAATTATCAAAGCATCTATACAAAGGCTTTTAAGTTTTTCATTCCTGCATTGATTTTGATGATATACGTTCTAAGCCACCTTTACCCCAATGCCCGTCTTTATTGCAACATTTAGTTCTCTCAATAAGTCTTCGAGGTTGACGGGATTGATCTGTACTGCTTGTCCCAGGCTGATGGTTCGGGCGAGGGTATTCCTGAGGATGGGATTTTTCAGTTGTTTGAATCCGAATCCTATCAGGATATCCAGGGTTTGTGGATACTGCTTGATGAGTTGATAGACATTGGTATTGGCAGTTGCAAGTTTGATTTGTTCTGTGGGGTCTTCTTCCATGTCGAGTTGCAGTGTTTTCCATGTGTTGATACCAAAGAAAAACATGGCCGCATATTCAAGAAAACCGCTGATCCCCATCACTGAATACAGCTGTGGATAAAAATGCGCCGAAAGGGGTTGTGCCATCACCCTGCATACACATCCGATGTTGATGAAGACGAAGGTCATGTTGAGGAGCCTGGTACTGCACAATTTCACACCCTTGCTTAACGGGATCATCTTGGATGCGCAGCCAAGGATCATCATGCTAATGAACCCAACAAAAATAGCGTGCCGGTATGCGCCAAACAAGGCATGGGAAACCTGTTCGCCCGAAAGGGTTTCGTAAACCGTAAAAGTTAAGAGTGCACCTTCTGAAATAAACAGCCAAACGAGAGCCGCTCTGATGTATTTTCTAAACCCCGTAGGCAAGTTGGTTGTGCTTTTAACCGTTTTTCTTCTGTTAAATAAATTCAGATTGTAAATAAATAAAAATACGCCAAAGGTCTCAAGGATACCTGCAGTGCAAAATATTACGGTAAAAACCCCGTGAAGGTTACTGGTATATTCTCTATAAAACCCTGAAACCGTTCGTAATGCAATTGAGATATTTAAAATATACAAAACGTAGCTGCTGACTTTTTGGTTGGGCTCCTGTATCCCCAGAAAAATTGGCAGGGTCTTGGTGAATATTCCTATGATAACCATGCAGGCAAATCCCATAATCTGGATATGCCGGATGGGGTTTTTAAAGGCATCAGGAATATTGGTATTCAACACAATAGTAAAATGAAAGTATAAGGCAATGAAGGCGATAGTCTGGAAGATAAACCAGAGATAGCTGGACAGGAAAAACCATTCGTATGGTTCATATTTTTGTTTTTCCGCAGAGAAAAACGTCCTGCAAATAACATAGATGAAAAGCGCTATTGATGCAGCCTGAAGTATACATCCGAACAAGACAGGGATCTTGAAAAAGAAGAATCCCGAATAATAGGAAAGCGTTTTAAAGACAAAAGAGAGGAACATGCCGGTGACCATCAGGAAGAAAGATTTGTAAGCCAACGGTGTGCTGTACAGCATGGTATTCCAAAATTTGGGCAAGGCAAAGTAGGATATTCCCATGATGAACAAACCAACCCATCCGTACACCTGGGTGTCGCCATGGGTTTCGATCAGTATCCAGGAGACAGAAGTCATGGAATTCCGGAATGCCATGTAGGCCAATAATGATGCCCCGTAAAGACATCCTGTGGAAAGCACAATGAGGATAGCAGTCTTTACAAAGATCTCATAAACATGTTCGCTTTGCGGTCTTGTGATAGTCACGTCGCTGTTTGAATCGACTGCTCCATCGATAAGTTTTTGAAGGTCGTCAATCAGTTTGATGGGGCTAATATTGTGCATCTTGGCGAAAAATGACAGAGGCTTGTCGGGGAGGATATTGCCGCCGCACATAATGCCATAGGTCTCAAAGATGCGGCGGGTTACCGGAAAGTTTTCGATAATTTCTTTGACCGTATTTTCTTGCCCTATCCTCTCCATAGTCATGGTTCCTTACGTCTCTTGCACAAGTTGTAAAACACTTTTGCAAAAAACTATCACACAAAACATCTTGTATTTTAATAGGTATGTCGTAATAATATGAAACAATTGTTAGTTAGTAGTCAGTAATATATCAGACATGTAAAGGGGTGTCAATGACATTCTCGAATCAGGTATTTGCTGATTAGTTCTTGAAAGGCGTTCTGGTTTTGAGCCTGTATTACGTTCTCGTTAAGTCTAACGGGAACGTTCGTTCTTTCTGCTACCATGCTCATCGGCAGGGTAGGTCCGCTGGTAATCGGATATTCCGTCAGGGGTAGATGCAAGATTGTCCCGATTAAATACCCGGAAGGCGTTATGTTGGTTGGATAATGAGTGTTTGTGCCTTTTTGTTTTGCTTAGTTCCGGCTATTTTGTTATGTTTAATTTTGATGTTGTTTTGAGGTTCTGATTTCATGCAGCTGATGTAATAATTTATCATGAACAAACACTGTAAAAAAACGAAATTTTTGTGAAGGTATTACCTACGTCTGACTATAAGATTCAGGAAGGAAACGTTCTCGTGGTTGTTGGCAACAGTAAGGACATTGAATTCTTTGAAAAAAATATGAAATAATATGCGAAGTATCGCGCTGACAAATCAAAAAGGGGGAGTAGCAAAGACAACAACCACCGTGAATCTTGGCGCCTGCCTTGCCCAGATGGGTAAAAAGGTGCTTTTAGTTGATCTGGATCCTCAGGGAAATCTTAGTTCGTGGCTCGGTCTGGACATTCACAATCTCGAACTGTCCATGTACAATGTGTTTTTGGAAGAGGTCTATTTTGAGGAAATTCTTACGAATACTTGCGTTGAGAACCTGACCCTGGCGCCTTCCAATGTGGCATTGGCAGGTGTTGAACGGATTCTTGCTCATGAAAAGGGGAGAGACCTCATTTTACGCAAACGGTTGTCGCCCGTTACGGGTAAGTACGATTATATTATGCTGGATTGCCCCCCTTCTCTCGGCCTGATTACAATTAATGCATTAACCTTTGTTAAAGAGGTTTTTATCCCTTTGGAGACAAAGGTATTGGCGTTAAATGGTCTCGTAACCCTTATGAATACGGTACAAGTGGTAAAAGAACGGTTAAATCATCATCTGGAGGTGACAGGAATCATTGCCTGCCGGTTTGACGGCCGGACAAATCTCAGTAACGAGGTGTATAACCAGATTAAAGAGCGATTTAAGGAGAAGGTGTTTGATTCCATCATCAGAGAAAATACCCGCCTGGCAGAATGTCCTATTTCCGGCAAGCCGATTACCCTGTACGCACCCGACAGCCCCGGTGCAGTCGATTACACGAATTTAGCGAAAGAGGTGTTGGAAAGGGAAAAAAATAGAGTTTCACTGCATCATACCCCTGCTTGATAGATCATGATTACGGAAGGATTCATAAAATGTATTCATGGATGAATCTTCGAACAGCAATTCAAAAGAGTATCTTGCCATTTCTTACCCTTGTTCTTCTGGTAACATTCTGTTCCCTGGCTGGTGTTGAAGGCTCAGGTTCCCCTGGACATCCGGTGAAATCCACCAACCTTGAGGATTCGCAGGTGGATGCTTTGCTGGTTATTGACGTGTCGCGTGACAGAATGCCGATCAGTAAGTATCTTTACGGCGTAAATATAGCAAACTGGTGTCCCTGGTATTACCTGAACCTGTGTGCACCCAAACTGAGAGATGCAGAGGTTTCTGTTGTGCGTTTGGGCGCAACGAACATGGAACGTTACAATTACAAAAATAACCGCGTCTTTAATGTTATTGCACGTGAAAATCAGTATGTACCGATGAGCTGGGGGAGTTTTGTCAAGTGGTGCAGAAAGGCTGTAAAGGCGGAACCCTTCTTACAGGTACCGGTTTACGGCCATGTGGCTGGCGCGGGAGATACCATTGACGATCCTGATTACGATCACATGCAGTCAATAGATGAAGTTGAACGCTGGGTTTCAGAAGCCGGAAGACGTGTGAAGTTCTGGGGGATAGGAAACGAACCGTGGATAGCGTGGAAACGTGAGGATTATCCTGAACCCTATGGCGACTCTGCTCACGGAGATCAGGTACTCAACAAAGATACCTCCTATGACACCTATTTTGGCCGTTTTCTATTGCTGGCACAAGGAGTAAAACGGGCAAACCCGAAGGCGCTTGTGCTTGGTCCTACATCAGCAAACTGGTGGTTGTATTGGACAAATGACTATTCTCCGCTTTGTCCTGTTACCACGGCCAACGGAGACGCCCTTGAAAATGATTCAAAATGGAAGATCATGTCTGACATTGAGAACCAGTGGAATACAGACGTATTTCCTGACCGTGGTGCTGACCCGGAAGTAACAGGCTGGGAAACCGACAATGCCCGTGTCTTATCTCAGTATCTTATCCGGGGACAGAAGTACGAAGAAACGAATGGTACACGGGTGGCCGATTTTATGGATGTGCATCGGTATATCAGAACTCTGACCGACAGGGATGCCGTTCAGGAACCGAGAGGTCTGTGGCAGGATGATTTCAAAAGCAGGGATCTTGAGGTTAGCTGGGATCTTGAAACGGGTTCTTCTCAAGGGATAGAAACCAAGTTGCTGAAACGATTCCAGGATATGGTCGATGTCTATTATCCGGGTACTGAGCTGTCATTTTCTGAGTACGACTATTTTTATTGGAACGGCTATCCTTCACTGCCTCAAATTGCGGCCGTAGGGCAGATGGATTTCCTGGGTTTTTTTGCAAAGATGGGTGTGAAAGTGGCATGCAACTGGTATGTGGGGGAACCGAATCAATCAGGTAACAGCGGCAGGAAGGGAGTTGACAGCGCAAGTCAGGCCATGTTTAATGAAAGAGGCGAGCCAAACCCAAAGTACTGGGCATTCTGGCTTATGAGTCATTATTTCAGGGGCAAGGTTGTTCATGCTGAATCAAGCGACTGGGACACATTCTCGGTTCACGCCTGCAAACACGCGGGAGACGTCGTTGTTTTTGTGGCAAACAAGGGAGACTATGATCATGACTCAGGCAGTTTCATTTCTGGCCAGACAGCCAAGGTTGCGGAGATACAGATACGTGGATTCAGTGATAGTACCACTCGAAATCTGCGAATCAGGAAGATCCTGCGCTTCGGCATGAATGATCCATACGTTGTGCATATGGAGACAAGCGGGATGAATGTTGTTCATGGCGCGTTTACCTACGAATTTCAACCGCTAGCGATTTACGCTTTTATTTTTTCGGAAAAAGGGTTTCCGGAGCAACCGGAAGGGTACCTGATGGTAAATCCAAAACGGATTGATTTTGGTCCTTATGAGACCGGTGTGATTGAAGTAGATGGGGAAAAGAAATACACCGTTCCCATTAGCATTACCAATGCAAGGCAAGGAACGACCACTTGGTCTGTTAGCAAGGATGCCGACTGGCTGAACGTCGTTGGAAACGTCAGCGGGGAAACAAAGGTTACCGATAGCGTGTACGTAACCGTAGATCGTGACGGCTTACCCGATGGTAAGCATGAAGCGCTCGTGACAGTAATCACGTCCGAAGGCACGGTGGAACTGCCTGTAACGGTAGAGGTAGCGCCGGGAGAAGCGGATGGAGTGAAGAGGATTTGTGACTTTGAAACAGGGTCGCTTGCCCATGCATGGAATGAGATCGAACCTTATTCCGTAGGGTGGTGGGACGGTCACGGCACGCCAGAAGACAAGGATAGTCCGTATATCTACCGTTTTTTCTTAGATCAAAAGGCGAAACCATACCTGGGTGGTTTGGCATCTATGAGGATAGAGTTTAACCGATCAAACGGTGACACAAAAAATGGGAGGTTTTCCATGCCATTTGGCACCTATGGTCACAAGACGGTAATTTTAGGGGATGGCGGGCAAGGAGATGTTACGTATGATGCAACAGCAAACTGGAGCGGATATTCAAGCCTTCAATTTGACATCAAAACAGACACAAAAAATAGTGAGATAACAAGGCTTTTGATGGTAATCACCGATGAACTGGGCAATAAAGGCAAACCTGCCGTTGGGAATATGGCCTATGAGGACTGGAAGGGGCAAAACCTGTTAAAAATTACTGATGGAAAATGGCAGACGGTTGAGATACCGCTTGATGGTGTCTTTTATGATTGGCGTTATCCCGAAGGGCAGAATGGATCGAAAACGCAGCTTGATTTCAGCTGTATCTCCCAGATTGAATTTGCTCCCTGGCCGGGGAATGCCGATGCGTCCGGTACGATTTACCTCGATAACCTTTGTGTGGTCAAGACTGAAAGCGGTGGAAGTGAAAAGCAGGAGGCGCATCTTCCCGATCAGAAATAAGGGTTTGTGTACGATTGCAAATGCAATACTCAAGATGCTCATAAAAGATGAATTTTAAATTGGTAACAGGGTGGCACGGACAACGGAGTTTGTCTGTGCTGGATTTGCACGGCATTGTTTACCTGCCTTCCGTTTTTCAATAAATTACCTCTGAGATGCCGGTTGAATTCTATCTATGGTATCTATTTTGCTCAACTGACTTGATTGTCAATCTCTAAAGACACACATTGTATCAAAGTTTTGCTCCTCCTGTTATACTTTTATCTAATATCTTGGTACAATACTATTTGTGCAACGGATGCTATACGCTTTGTATGGGTATTTATGTGTCTTTTGAGAATCTGAAAAAGAGACGGGGATGAGTGGTATTGTTTCATAAAAAGGGTATTCATGAAATAAATGGCGAATCATAAGCGGCAGAACGGGATAAAAATTTCAGGTCGTTTCTTAGTAAATCATGGGGATACCAGGCTCTTTTGGTATATACTCATATTTGCAAATGCTTTCTTATTAACTGTTCCCATGGTAGCTGCCAGTCAAAAAATCACATCTGCTCTACAGACTAAGGTTAATAGCAATACAGCCATTGTGATACAGAGCCAGCAAATTGCCGCCTATAATGAAACAATTAAGGGTTTTGAAGAAGCATGCAAAGAAAAGAATATTACCATTAAGACAATTTATGACCTGAGAGGCGATGCAGAAGAGAGTAAAAGGATTATTCGTGCCATCAGGAATAGCGAACAAAAACCTCAGCTTGTTCTGGCGGTAGGTGTGCTTGCGGCAACCGTTGCAAAAGATCAAATTCCCGATATTCCGGTTATCTTTTGTATGGTCATTAATCATGACCGTTTTAATTTACGGGGAGCTAATATCACCGGTATTTCAGCCGAGGCATCGTTAGAAGATCAGTTTGCTGTTCTGAAAGAGATTCTGGGTTACCGGAAAAATGTCGGAGTTATTTATGATCCAAGGAAAACGGGAAAGATGATCTCTGATGCAATAAACGTAGCAAAAAGATTTGAAATTAATCTCTTGAAAAAAGAGGTGCTGTCGGAGAGAGAAGTCGGCGTTGCACTGAAAAATATTATCCATGATATCGATGCCTTCTGGATAATACCTGATGGTACGGTAATTACAAGAGATTCACTTGATATGATTTTTAAAAAAACCTTAAAAGAGCGCATTCCTACCTTTTGCACTTCAAATGCAATCGTTAGGGCAGGGGCATTGATTTCTGTTTCTCCGGATTACGCATACACCGGTCAGCAGGCAGCCCAGCTGGCACAGATACTGTTACACAACCCAACGATGCGATCGTTAGGTACGAAACAACCGGAGAAACTGAAAATAACCCTCAACACCTCTGTAGCAGAGATGATTGGAATAAATATATCATCTTTCAAATCTCGTTCAGATATAGTCTTCTACCCCTAAAAAAGCAGCGATTGGGTAATGGTATGATTGGTATCCGCACAAAACTTATGCTTTTTACGAGTACCCTGGTAATTATGATTAGCACCCTGAGTTGCCTCTTCTTTTTAATTCATGCAAAAAGGCAGGAGGAGGAGGCTCTGAAAAATTTTGGTATGTCACTGATCATGCTGCTCGCTCAGGATAATGAAGTGAGATATGCTATGACGTACACCCAACCTGCATTTCTTGACACCCCTGTTAAAAGGATACGAGCGCTTGACCGGGAAGAGGAACTCGGATACCTGCGTATATCAAATATCCAAAAAACCCTGATCGAAGAAAAGGCGACCTGGATGAATATCGATATGAAAGAAATTCCCACCCAAAAAGGGAGAGAAAACCAGGATGTACTCCTTACCGATTGTACGCTTGCTTGTTCACGGAAGGTATTTTACGATTTTTCTCTGGCGGTGGCTGCGGAATCGACTTTCTCTGAAGAAGCATTTGCTGCCCAGGTTCTTGAAGAAATCAAGATGAATACACAACAGCAACCTTTGGGTTTTATACAAATCGGTTTATCTTCTCATAAATTGAGTAAGAGGATTCACGAGATTTTTTGGAAGAGTATTATTCCGCTGGGTTTAATTATTATTTCCGGCGGAATAAGTATTACCATTTTCCTTACGAAGTACCTTGTTTCACCGTTACGGCAAATGGCTGATGTCACCCTTGATATTGCCAAAGGTGATCTCACCCGTACCGTGGATGTCCAGTCACAGGATGAAATGGGGCAATTGTCGGTGAATTTCAACAAGATGACCCGGTCGCTGAAGAAGTCGTATGACGATCTGAAGCAAGAAATTGCAGATCGCAGGAGGGCTGAGGAATTATTAGCGTTTCGGGTAAAAATCGAAGGACTTATTACTGCCATATCGGCAAACTTTATTAATCTTCCATCTACTGAAGTTGATGCAGGCATACATCGTGCCTTGAAACAGATCGGGGAGTTTTCTGGTGTTGACCGCAGTTATGTCTTTCTTAATTCAGATGGGGGAAAGAGGATGGATAACACCCACGAGTGGTGCGCCAGGGGGATTCAGTCACAAAAAGAGAACCTTCAGGGGGTGCTCGTTGAGCAGTTTCCTTGGGGCATGGAAAAGCTCAGGCGATTCGAAACGATCCATATCCCCAGGGTCAATGACCTGCCGGATGACGCAATGACCGAGAGAGCACTGCAGCAATCGCAACAAGTGCAGTCGTGCGTAATCGTTCCCATGATTTATGGTGGATCATTGTTTGGGCTTTTGGGGTTTGATTCGGTACGAAGAGAGAAAACCTGGACACATGAAGACATTGGGATGTTAAAAATAGTAGCGGAAATATTTGTTAATGCCTTAGAGCACAAACGCATGGAAGAGGCGCTCCGCATAAGCGAAGGAAAGTATAGAATGCTGCTTGAAAACCTTCCACAGAGGATATTTTACAAGGATGAAAATTTACGGTATGTATCGTGTAATGAGAATTATGCCAGGGATTTGAAGATTCATACGGATGAAATACAAGGAAAGACGGATTATGACTTTTATCCAGAGGTGCTCGCGGAAAAATACCGCTCGGATGACAAACGAATCATGAGATTGGAAAAAACAGAAGAAATAGAAGAGAAATATATTAACAACGGACAAGAGCTGACTGTCCATACGGTGAAAACCCCCATAAAAGATGAGAAAGGAAGTGTTATTGGGGTATTAGGTATTTTCTGGGACATCACCGAGAAAATAGCCTTGCAGACGGAGGCTATACGGTCTAGGCATCTGGTATCAGTAGGTGAACTTGCGGCAGGTGTGGCTCACGAAATTAACAATCCCATAACGGGTATTATCAACTGTGCCCAGATACTGGTAAATAAAAGTGAAAAGGGAACCAGAGAGGAGGACATTGGCCATCGAATTGTAAAAGAAGGAAACCGGATAGCTGATATCGTAAAGAGTCTCCTCTCCTTTGCCAGGCCGGGTGACAGAAAAGAACAAAGGGTTTCAGTCCATGTCTCTGAAATTATGTCTGATACACTTGTTCTGATGGGTTCACAGTTGAAAAAGGATAATGTTGAATTGGTTTTAAACATTCCCCCCGAATTGTCAAAGGTAAGTGCGCACCATCAGCAAATTCAACAGGTCTTTTTAAATTTGATAAGTAATGCACGATACGCCTTGAATTCTAAATACCCGGGAAGGAATGAGAATAAAATTCTTGAGATTCGGGGTGAATCGATAACCATTAATAATCGCCCCTATGTGAAAGTTACTTTTCATGATAAAGGTACTGGAATATCTGCAGATATTCTGGATAAGGTTATGAATCCATTTTTTTCCACGAAACCAAGAGGGACGGGCACTGGGCTTGGCTTGAGCATCAGTCACGGCATTGTAAATGATCATGGCGGTAAACTCCTGATAGATTCTGTTGAAAATGAATTTACGAAGGTTACGGTTGTGCTGCCGTCAGGGTAAGGGTTTTGACAGAGATGGGAAAAGGCGTCTCTGATGCAAAGTTTAATCATGATGTCTTTGGCCTATCCTTCTTACGATAATGGAATGCCAATTGCTTTTGTCGTAGATAGGAAAGAGGGAAAGATGAAGAAAAAAATTCTTATAATCGACGATGAAGAGAATATCAGGTACACCTTTGAAAGCTTTCTTACAGACGAGGGATATGAGGTGGCATCTGCAAAGGACTATAGGGATGCTCTCGTCGCGATTGATGAGGCAGATTTTGATGTGATATTTACCGATATTCTCTTGGGTGATAAGAGTGGTGTTGATATCCTGAGAAACATTAAAGAAAAGAATCTCAATTGTCCCGTTGTTATGATCACCGGTGCCCCTGATATTGGAACTGCCTCGGAAGCTCTGCGGTTGGGTGCCTTTGACTATATTCCTAAACCTATATTGCAGGACACTTTGGTGCGTGTTGCAAAGGTGGCATTACAGCATAAAACTCTCAAAGACGAAAAGGAGAGATACCAAACAAACCTTGACGCAATATTTCGAAGTGTAAGGGATGCAATTATTACGGTGGATAAGAATTTAATGGTAGTCGAGATGAATCCTGCGGCTGAACAAATCTGTGATCTGTCTCATAATGTCATTGGAAATCTCCTCAACTCTTTTCAGACACATTGTGGTGGAAAGTGTTTTGAAATTCTTCGTGCAACCATTGAAGAAAAACAACCTCTGGAAATACCAAGTCTTGAATGCAGGCATAACCATCGCCCGCATCAGGTTGTGAGCATCTCAACCAATCCTCTCTTAAACAATAAAGGTATGTTTTCAGGCGCTGTTTTGGTGGTAAGAGATGATACGCATTTGGTTGAACTAGAGCGCGATATGAAAGAGCGGCGTAAATTCCATAATATGATAGGGAAGAGTGAGAAGATACAGATGATTTACTCGTTTATAGAAGATTTGGCAGACGTCCAGACGACAGTCCTGGTGCTAGGGGAAAGCGGGACGGGTAAGGAACTGGTTGCCGAAGCAATCCACTACAGCGGTGCACGCAGTAAAAAACCGCTGGTCAAGGTAAACTGCTCGGCTTTATCAGAGAATCTGCTTGAAAGTGAGCTCTTTGGGCACGTAAAGGGCGCTTTTACCGGCGCTCTACAGAATAGGATTGGCAGGTTTCAGAAAGCTGAAGGAGGCACGATTTTTCTGGATGAAATTGGCGACATCTCTCCGCGGATACAACTCCAACTGCTGAGGGTTTTGCAGGAAAGAGAATTTGAGCGCGTTGGAGACTCAAACCCCATCAAGGTCGATGTTCGGGTTATTGCCGCGACTAATCAAAACCTTCGCGAAAAAGTCAAGCGGGGCGAGTTCCGCGAAGACCTTTATTACCGGCTCAAGGTAGTGGAAATGTGCCTGCCGCCGCTAAGAGACAGGAAAGAAGACATACCGTTGCTGGTAAAGCACTTTGTGAAAAAATTCAATAAAAAGTTAAATAAAGAGATTACTGCCATTTCTGCGGATGTCCAGAAGATATTTATGAACTACACATGGCCGGGAAATATCCGGGAATTGGAACATACTATGGAGCATGCATTTATTCTTTGCCACCAAAACGTCATTACGGCGGATCACCTGCCCCTCAATTTTAAAGACCTTAATCAAACGAATAAGACTTCTTCTGAAGATACAAAAATTGAAGAATCGCAGTCAATTATTCGGGCACTTGAGCTGGCTTTATGGAATAAAGCAAAAGCTGCACGCCTGTTAGGCATGAGCCGAAGGACGCTCTACCGGAAAATAAGAGACCTTAAAATAGGCGTGAAGGATGATTCCAGAATATAAGCGCCTATTGTCCCTTTGCTGCGACTTTCTTGGTTTTTTATAAAAAAGTGTGCCATGTCACACTTTGTGACGTCACAAAGTGTGACATGGCACACTTTTTTATTGTTTTCAAATAGATGCATTTCTATTAATTTTATTCCTTCCACGCATCTCGTAATAAAAATTCCGCAACAATTCAGGTTTTTTGAAACAACAAAATTATGTTTCAATTTTCTGGCATATGATTTGACAGCCAGTAAAAAAGAATTATGGGGATGAAAATGTATGGGTAAATTTTCCATGTAAGGAAGGAGGAAAAGTATGAATATTTTTTTTGCCTTTTTAATAATCAGCATTGTGATTGCGATCACAACTATCGTGTTCTCGTAAGATTTGTGATTCTCATGGTCTCTAAAATATCAACGCGTACGTTGATTTTCATAATTTCGTTGGAGGGTTGCTCAAGTGGAGATGTCAAAGGTTGTTTATAAATTGATGGAAAACGAGCTGATGAGGATATTGTTTTCTGGCGTAACCGATCTCACCTATATTTATGATGTGGAGGGAAATATCTTATTTGTAAATAAAGTATTTGAAAAATTTACGGGTCACAGGCCTGAGGAGTTTTACGGGAAACCATTTGCAACTCTTTTTGACAAGGAAAATTTAAAAAAGGCGCAGGACGCCTTTGCGGAGACATTGAAAGGAAATAGTCCGGAATACGAGCTTTATTTCCGGAATACAAAGGTGTTGTGTGAGTATAGGAACTTTCCGTTAAAGGATCAAAGCGGAAATCTTGTTGGCATAATGGGTATAGCCAGGGATATCACTGCCCGACGCAAGATAAGGAGTAGCTGAAGGCACTGAATGAATCTATGGAGATAAGGGTGATTGAACATACCTCAAGACTGATGGAGCTAAATGAAGAGTTGGTGAAGGAAATGAAGGAAAGAGTATGACTCGAAAGGGAATTAAAGCAAGGTATGGAGAAACAAAAAATCCTTAACGGGGATGATTCAGACTATGTCCCTGACCGTTGAATCAAGAGAACCTCATTCTGCTCTTCGTTAGGTTTATCCTGGATGCCGTGAAATGAAATATAAAATATCAGTCATCATTGTGGGAGGAGATCATTTAGGTAGCATACCAAAGGAGCTTGATAAAATCGGAATTACGGAAATTCAACACCTGACAGGCAGGACCGGGCAGAAGATGCGAGGGAAAATCCCGGAGAAGGTTGATTTTATAATCCTCCTCTACGATTTCGTTAATCATAATCTGGCTTATAAAGTAAAGAAATTGGCTATTAACCGGAACATACCTATTATCTATGCAAAGAGATCGTGGTCTTCCATTTATCAAAAGATAAAGGATAGCCGGATAACTATTTTCTGATTTCGCATCAGGTTTTTTACGGTATCGTACAAAGTTTGTTGTCGAAATTCTCCAGCCTTCTCTTATATTCTCGTCGAGTTCTTCCCCCTGCGATTATGAAGAACTCAAAACAATTCAGAATTTACATACACCCGCAAGCAGGCGGTAAACCTTCTCCCCTTGTCCGTTTCATGGCAATTGCAGGGTGGTAAATTGTCGTTGACATTAATTTTACAACTCTGTACAATGCTTTTTTATTAAATAGCTACTTATGCTACAAGTAGTTACAATGATTAAAATTGCCAGTTAATAGTTATCGTTTATGTATGTTGGTATTGACATTATAGAAATAAAACGCATCGAAAAATTGTTCTCTGCTCATGAGGATTTCTTACGAAGGATTTATACAAAAAAAGAGGTAGAGTATTGCAACCAAAAAAAGAACAAATATCAACATTTTGCGGCTCGTTTTGCCTCAAAAGAGGCAATGTTCAAGGCGCTGGGAACTGGCTGGGTTGGTAAAATGAAATGGACGGATATTGAGCTCTTAAATGACGAAAAAGGGAGACCCTATGTGAATCTCTATGGCGGGGTAAAAGAATTGGCAGATAAGAAACATATCGATAATATTTCTGTATCTTTATCCCACTGCCAGGACTATGCTATTGCCCAGGTTTTGTTGGTGCCAAAAAAAGAGGAATGTTCATGAAAAGACTTGTATTAATCAATCCACATCCGATTGGAAATGTTGGAGAGGAAAATGTCTCGGTATTAAATCAAATGCCGGTGAATCTCGGCTATCTGAAGGTGTTAACGCCAAAACACTGGCAGGCTGACATCATCGATGAAACCCAGGAACTTGCCATTGATGAAAATACCGGGGATATTACGTTTGGGGGAGCAGACCTGGTTGGCATTACCTCGGTGAGTTATCAGGCGAATCGGGCATATCAAATAGCTACTGCCTGCAGGAAACGGGGTATTCCCGTGATTATGGGCGGTATCCATGCAACAAGTTACCCGGAAGAAGCGTCAAAATACGTAGACTGCGTTGTGACCAGAGAAGCGGTAACTACGTGGGAAAAGATTATTGGCGACTTTGAAAAAGGCTGTCTCCAGAAAAGATACGATGGTGTTCTGACACCGATGGAGCTATATCAGGGATTGCGCCCGGATAGAAAATATTTGAAGGATAAATATAAATACCGTTATTCAGGTATCATAACTACTGCCGGGTGTCC
This sequence comes from Candidatus Brocadia sp. WS118, assembly GCA_007618135.1. Lineage (GTDB taxonomy): Bacteria > Planctomycetota > Brocadiia > Brocadiales > Brocadiaceae > Brocadia. The sequence continues at coordinate 26,943 of PHFX01000170.1, forward strand.
TTTTAGCTGTGAGTTCTGTTCTGTGCCTCAGTTTCAGGGCAGGAAATACCGTGAAAGGCCCATCGAAGACGTCCTTGATGAATTCGAATCCATTAAGGGTCAATATCGCGGGCTGATCCTGACGGATGAAAATTTTTACGGACACAGCAAAAAATCCAACGAGCGCGTTCGGGACCTTTTCAAAGGCATGGTGGAAAGGGGTATTTACCAGAACTGGTTCGGGTTTACCTCGCTCAATATCTATAAGGATGATGAAACCCTTGAATACATGAAAAAGAGCGGTTGCGTTGGAGTGCTCATTGGGATTGAATCCATCAATGAAGAGGCATTGAAGACGATGAACAAGAACGTAAATTTGCGCATCTCCATCGAAAATTATTTTGAGGCTATAGCCAATATCCGTAAACACGGTCTTGCCGTGTGGGGGACGATGGTCTTTGGAAACGATGCCGATACCCCGGAGACCTTTAAGCAGGTTGCTGATTTTGTCCTTGATTCACAGGTCGATATCATGACCTGCGGCATTTTGTGCCCGTTCATTAATACGCCGCTGTATCACCGGCTGAATGGCGAAGGAAGGCTTTTCAGAACAAAATTTCCGGAGGACTGGAAGTATTACACATCGCATCATCTCACCTATGTCCTGAAAAACATGTCCCTTCAGGAACTCATCGATGGATTTCAATATCTGTACGACAGGATTTATGCCACCGAGGTATTGCGGCAGAGATTCCAGAATGCGAAAGAGGTGCTGAAAGATAATATGAATGCCGCCATGTTTGCCTTCAGGGTCAATCTTGATTGGCAGTCCGTTTACCAGCATCTGATTCAAAATCTTAAAGAATTGCAGACATCAGGGTTCTATGATGAGGCATTAAAACGATATAACCAATCGAAAAAAGCCGGGAAAAAGGTGGAATTGACACCGATTGAGGTGTCATCTTAAAAGCAGGCATCCCTCTTTTCTTTAGAGAGGTTGAGTATTTTTGAGGTCAACATATTCGCTGGAACTATTTTGTGAATAGTTGACCTTTCTTATTTAAAGTTTTGTTCAGCACCCCCGCCTGACATCTTCAATCGGGGAGGAGAAACTGTTTTCCCCACCCCTTGCGGGAGGGGTTAGGGGAGGGGGTGGACAGCCGGGTAGGTTAGATTAAGAAATAGTTTGATGGATTCGGCGTAAAAACCAAATTGTATAGGCTTTTCAGTTTATTTAAGCGGTTTTTTGGGTGGCATGAATAAACCCTGCTTGTCTGCGTTTAACTTAATTGAACATAATTTTAGCACAAACTATTCCCCTCTTGGGAGGGGTTGGGGGTGGGTACCTTGATCGTGAAAATCAGTGAATATCTCACGAATTACCGGCTTACCCGCCCCTAAATCCCCTCCCAAGAGGGGACTTTCTCACCTGAGAACGAACACTATGTCAAAGGTCGTAATTACAGGGTTAGGATTGGTCACACCCGTCGGGGTTGGCGTCAGGCAAAGCTGGGAATCGTTCATCCAGGGCAGGAACGGCGCCAACGAGATGAAGTCCTTCGACACCTCAAAATATAAGGTGCATCGTTCCTGTGAAGCAAAAAATTTCCAATGGGACTTTGAACTAAAGAATCAGATCAAAGAAAACACGATCCATAAATATGTCTATTGCGCAGCCAGGGAGGCGCTCCAGGAAAGTGGTTTATTGCATGATAAGAAATTCAACCGGGAGCGATTTGGTATTGCCATAGGAACCTTGGCCGCCGAGTTGACGCCGTTTGAGAGACTCTTGCGATTAGACACCTCGAAAAAAGACAACGGTTTCGATAAAATCGTTGCTGCCGTTTACCCGCCCAATTCGATCACCAATATCCTGTCTAAAAATTTTGATTTTGAAGGTCCCACCATGATCTCGCTGAACGCCTGCTCGTCCGGCAACCACGCCATTGCATGGGCATATGACCGCCTTGTGGATAATAAGGTTGATGTAGTAATGGTCGGTGGAGGCGACATGATCCCTCAAACGGAATTTACCCACTTTCATAACCTCAAGGCCTTAGCGCCCGAACGTTGTCAACCCTTCGACAAAAACCGTCAGGGACTTATGATTGGCGAAGGGGCAGGGATATTGATTATGGAACGCTATGAGTTTGCCAAAAAACGCGGTGCAGCGATTATTGCTGAGATGGTGGGTTATGGGTTGAGCTGCGATGGATTTCATATGACGGCGCCCCATCCAGAAGGTGACGGGGCGGTAAAGTGCATGAGCGATGCGCTAAAAATGGCAAACATTTCTTCTGCTGATATCGGTTACATCAACGCACATGGCACAGGAACCCCGCACAATGACAAGACCGAAACAACCGCTATAAAACGCGTATTTGGCGAAGGTGCATATAGGATTCCCTGCAGTTCCACCAAATCGATGATTGGCCACCTCATGGGCGCAGCCAGCGCTGTGGAATCAGTTGTCTGCTGTCTGGTATTGAGACATGGAGTAGTTCCTCCGACAATTAATTACGAAATCCCCGATCCGGAATGCGATCTCGATTACGTACCCAATGCAGCGCGTGAGGTAAAAGTGGATCACGCATTAAATAATTCCTTCGCCTTCGGCGGAAACAATGCAACTACAATATTTAGTAGGATGGGTTAAACATGTCCTGAGCTTGCCGAATGGACGAAGCAAACCTCAAGACTGGTTATCAATCTTGCAGATTGAACCATATATTTGAACGTTACTCTAAAGCGTGAACTTGTGCATTGAGACGGAATTATACCAAATGTTTTGGTTCAATCGAGGACGAATGAACCAGCAAAGACCAGCAAAGGGACGATTGTTCCGGCAAAGAGGAATCTTCATTTTATTTAAGCGGTTTTTTGGGTGGCACGGACAAACTTTGTTCGTCCGTGTTTTGTCGGGTATGCAATGAAAAAACGAGTCGTTATAACCGGTTTAGGTGTCGTATCCCCTCTGGGATGCGGAAAAGAGGCATTCTGGAACAATCTTCTTGATGGAAAATCTGGCATTGCACCGATGTCAACCCTCGACCTCTCTCCGTATAAATGTAAATTGGGAGGCGAAGTGAGGGACCTTAAACCGGAGGTATATCTTGGCAGTAAAGGCTTAAAATATCTAAACAAGGGCACACGCTTTCTGGGGTCTGCTGCTAAGATGGCAATTGACGATGCAAGGCTTCCTACGGACGGTTCCCTGTCGGAACAGATGGGCATTGTCATCGGTTCATCCCTGGGCAATTTTTCTGAGACAACGGATTATTTTTATGAAATCATCAGGAACAATCCCTCTGAACTATCTCCCATGCTCAGCTATGACGTTGCCTTGAATTCTTCCATTAATTACGTATCGGTCATCTTTAAAATCAAGGGACTTGCCCGCACGGTATCTGCGGGTTTCACGTCAAGTACCGATGCCATTGGAGATGCGTATAAAATGATTCAGCGGGATATGGCACAGGTAATCGTGGCGGGTGGTGTCGAGCAGATATCCATTGATCTGTATCTCATATTTTACCTGCGCGGTTTGTTGTCCGGTCTTGATGGCACACAAGAGGCGAGCCTGCCCTTTGATAAGGAGAGAAACGGTTTTGTCATGGCAGAAGGCAGTTACGTGGTCATCCTGGAAGAATTCCAGCATGCCCTGGACAGGGGCGCTCATATCTATGCGGAGGTAAAGGGATTTGGGAATACCTTCGTGGGTGGCAAAGACCATCCGGCAGAGGTACGTATGTGTCGTGCCGAAAAGGCAATGCGTGAGGCACTGGAAGATGCTGAAGTAAAGAAAGAAGACGTTGACTTCATCAGTGCAAATGCAAATGGATGCAAGATGCAGGACGCAATCGAGGCGAAGGCAATCCAATCGTTATTCGGCGCAGGGAGCATTCGTATTCCCGTATCTGCAATAAAATCGAACATTGGCGAATCGTACGGAACCGCCGGTGCTGCCCAGCTCATTTCATCAATCATGTCGATAAACACAGGTAAAATACCGCACATCATGAATCACACTAAAAAAGATCAGACAATAAATTTGAATCTCATCATAGACAAACCACTCAAAAAAGAAATCCAGAATACGTTAATAAATACCATGGATTATGATGGGAATAATTCATGTCTGGTAGTGAGCAGGTTATGCAAATAGTATAATGCTTATTGAGTGTGTTTTATCTGATATATATTATGGGCAACGTCTGGAATGATAGCGTAATCAGCTTTGATTCCGCATTCATTCAGTAAATATTCTAAGCCCAGCGCGGAGCCCCGTTCTTCATCCGCAACCCCTGCCAAAAGAAATTGTCCTTTCAGAAACCTTGCAACGGCCATCATGGAGGCCATCTGCCCTTTGTTGTCTGAAGAGCCCCTGCCATAGATTCTGCCATCTTCTCTCCATGCCTCAAAGGGATTCCTCTCCCAGTTCCAGTCGTCGCCTGCCGGCACAACGTCTAAATGACATGCAACCAGCAATGCGGGGGCGGACGGCTGTTTGTCCCTGCCTCCAATATATCCGATGATATTTGTCCGATCCTTCGTTTTTTCAAAGAGTTCATAGGGAATCTGGAGTGATTGAAAGAAATCCGCAACAACTCGCGCTGCAAGGATTTCATTTCCTGGAGGATTTTCGGTCTTTGTATTGATTAATTTGCATGCAAGATCGACGATCTCCTTTTCTTCACCTCTCAGGTATTTGCCAATAAACTCCCTGAGATTGTTTGACGTATCGTATTTCATAGCAGTTGCACCGAAGATCTGAAATTTACGGCAAGTAAAGTAAAAATTGTGATAATATTAGCGAACAACAGGAGGGATTTCAAATTAAATCATTGATAAAAATTATAAATACTTATAAAATTATCCTGTTCATGGGAGATTTCATATGCAAAGAAAATGCCGTTCCTATAGGACTCATTTATACGATAACCTTTTTAAGTTAAGGTTGATTATGTATGGGAAGTAATTTTTTACTGCCCCTTTCGCGTACAGAGGAATCTTTAATATCTGAGCTTAGGTCTTCTTTTCTTGTTTTACCCTCTCAGTTATCTGTTGAATCTGCCTGGTTGAAGAATCTGAGTCGTTTGAAGAATCTTGTTCTTAATAATGACCCTCGATTTTTTTTACGTTGGGATATTATTATAAAAACCATGTTTATTCCTGATGCGGTTTATACGCCTGTTGAGTTGAGTTATTTATTGTGTCTTTCTGACTTTGCTTCTCGGTGGTGTTCTGCTATTAAAGAGTCGCCTTTTGGCTCTCCTGCCCTCTCCAAATATTATCCAGATAGCAGTGGTAATCTCATACATCATGCTTATCATCTTGCTCAATTTGAGTCTCTTTATAAGACTCAGGTTAATGGCATGAATTTTGTTTTAGAGTTTGGAGGTGGTTACGGTAGTATGTGCCGATTGTATTATAATCTTGGTTTCTCTGGTCGTTATATAATCTTTGATTTGCCTGAATTATCTGCTTTGCAGAGGTATTATCTTAAATCTCTTGGTTTGCCTGTTTTGTCTGTTGCCGATTTTGTGAAGGGAGATGAGGGGGTATTATGTGTTTCTGATATGCATCAGTTGTCT
>PHFX01000021.1 GCA_007618135.1 Candidatus Brocadia sp. WS118
TCTACTACCGCTGGCAGGAGTCGAAGGAAAAAGAACGGCTTCGGGCGATAGAAATCCTCGAACGCGCTTTGACGCTTAACCCGAAACACGTAAAGGCAATGATTCAGAAGGCCATTGCATTGAGTCTGCTCAAGCGTTACGACGAGGCTGAACAAATTGCAGATCAGGCATTGACGTTGTCAGGTAACGATCCTGATGCGCTGCGCCTCTATGCGAAATTTCGTTCTATGAGGGCAAATCAGTATTCTGCTGAGGCATCGAGCCTTAGACAGACAGAGTGCACAAGCTCTACCTCCACGGAAACACGGTACGACGGTATCTATGAGGTTACGACGACAACGTGTTATCCGCCTTCCCCTGCTGATCTGGAGCGGGCTAATCAACTCGACGCTGCGGCTGCCGGGTTACGCGAGAAGGCGCGTTCCGCCATGGAGGCGGCTATCAAGGCTGCCAGGGGCACGGTGGACAGATACCTCATCCAGGCCGACCTCCATATATGGTCGGGTCACTATGACGATGCGCAGCAAACGCTCATGGATGCTGTTAAGTTGTATCCTGAATCCCTTGAAGCCCAGGATGCCTTAGTTGACCTGTATGCGAAGACAGGACAAGGGGTGAAGGCAGAGGAACAGCAGGCCATTGCCCGTAAGTTGATCCACACCACCGCAGCACCCATGCTTCGTCTGGCCTGGGACCAGATTACCAAAACCGCCTGGCAGGGAGCAAAGGGCAGGCTTGCGGCTGCCCGCCAGCTTGATCCGGTTGACGCCAGGATTCCCGCTTATCTTGGGGTGGCTTATGAGGAGGAAGGCAAGACCAAAGAGGCAATCGCCGCCTTTCAGGTTGCACTGGCGCTGGAAGAGGCGCGCCTTCTCCTCGATGAACCTTCCGTGAAGAGCGGAACGCCCATGACACGCGATCCCCTTGATTTCGGGCTTGCCATCCAGTCTTATTTCCATCTTGCGCATCTCCTGGCACAGGCGGGAAAGCAGAAGGAGGGGCTTGATCAGTACCTTGCATCTCTCAGGTATGAACCGAGGATGCTCCTGGGTTGGGAGTCCTGGCAGATGTTCACTGCCATGCTGCCGGATCAGCAACCCGAGAAAGGAGTCGTGACGATTGCTCCCGTAAATGCAGCCACGTTAATAGCCGAAGCGCACCTGAATGCCGGCAAACTCCTTGCATCCATGGGCAGACAGGACGAAGCTATACAGCAGTTCTCGGACGCAGCCCGGTTGGGTCCGCAGCGTATGGCCGGTATTCCTATGGTAGGGAATGCACAGGGCGACACGAACTTTGGCGGACTGGCCGGGGCTCCGGCATCAGAAGCGTCATTTTACCTGGCGCAGTCCCTTTTAGCTAAAGGTGACACGGAGGGCGCTAGCCGTGCCCTTTACGAAGTAGGAAGAACGATCCCAGAACACCTCCGGAGCGATCTCAATCAGCTCAATATGGCCATTGCACGGGCTCATTCACAGAGTCAGCAGCAGGTGCAGGAACAGGAACAGGAACCGTACGCCGGTATGAGTCAGGAACAACGCCCTTATGCAGATCGTCAAAATCAGCAGCAACGTAAACGTCAGCAGGTGGTATTACAGCATTTTGCATCTCAAGCAAAAGTAGTTCCGGAGTTGGTTGGCATCTGGGAGATGTCTCCTGACAATAAATTCCTGCCTTTGAAGAAGACCCTGACCATCGAGTCGAACGCCAATTTCACGATCGTATCCCAAAGCGAAGGTTCAACGCTCCGGGGAAAAGTAGCTGTTCAGCAGGAAAGGAATAGGGCACAGGGAGGATCGAATACTTCCAACGGTCAAATCATGATGTGCGATGAGTCGGGCGAAATTACCACCATGTGGTACGAATTTGTAGATCGTAATCATATGAAGATTACTGACATGGACGGAACGAATTACGAAGCGGTTCGAAGATAACGCATTGTGAGAAAGATCATTTGCCTCCAGCTTTGAGCAACATTTACCATGGTTCTTTTTTAAAAAGCAAGAGGCTTGTGGACGTTTCGTTGTATTTAAGCATGTTTTTAAGCGGTATGAAACAGAATTTTCCCGGGATATTTAGTTATGAATGCTTAGCCTCTTTTCTTGATATCACGCAATTTGTAATGTTAACAAGTTAGAACTATGGCAGTCGGAATTATGTACGTCAATACTTAATGTTAATTATATCTTGATTTACGCTATACCATTTGTATATATTGAAAATACTTGTTAATAACATAGTTAAGTGAAAAAGAGGAAGAATATATGGCGCTGAGGCAATCTGATACTGGCCTCAAGTTATGTTCACAATGCAATGGAGAGACAACTTGCAATTGCGCGACATGTGGAATAGAAACAACAACGCACGCACGTGGAATGGGAGCAAGGATGATGGAGGCTGGGATATGTAATGTCTGTCAGGGGCATGGACATGTTGTTGATCCTAACTACCAATATCCTAAATCTGTCTAGTTTTGGATCAACACCCAATCTCAGCATGAGAACCTATTTTTAATAGAAGGAAAATTTAAAGAGGAGGTGTTTGCATGAGACCGAATGAAATTATAAAAGAAATAGATAATTTAGGTCTGTCGGAGAAATTGATACTGGTTGAGGACATTTGGGATTCTATTGCTAGAAATAATACTGAGCTACCAATGCCAGAATGGCAAAAAACCGAATTAAAAAAGAGATACAGTGATTATAAAACTGGAAAATTAAAGCTTCATGATTGGGAAAGTATTCATGAGGAACTAAGGAATAAATATAAATGATTCTTCGTTATACGGATAGATCCAAAGATGATATTGAACTGGCTTTTGCATGGTATGAAAAACAAAGAAGAGGACTTGGTTTTGAGTTCCTTGATTGCATTGAAATGTCGTTAAAAAATATCCTAACCTTTCCAGAAATGTATCATTTATGTTACTCAAATTACAGAAGGTGCGTTATCAGAAGATTCCCATTTTCAATATTTTACACAATCGAAGGTGAAGAAATTGTGATTCATTCTGTTTTTGATAATAGACAAGATACGAAAAAGTGTCCCTAACAATACGCTCTACCTGACCGCTATTCCGCTGGCGCTCCATAGAGGCAGGTGAGCTCGGTCGTTAGGTGTAAAAAATTACTAGAAAGGAATACAAGTATGTCAGTTAATAACACCTTAATAGAAAAAGCATTGGAATTAAAACCGCAGGACAAAATTATATTAATCGAGGCTTTGGTAACCAGCCTAGATAAACCAGATCCGGAGATATCAAAAAAATGGATACAGGAAGCTGAATCAAGACTTAAAGATTACAGAGCGGGTAAAACAAAAGGGATACCTGCAGAAGAGGTATTTAGATAAGCTTTATGAGAGTGATCTTCGACGAATTGGCTAAAAAAGAATTTGATGATGGAAAAGAATATTATGAAATTGAAGTAACAGGTTTGGGAAAGAGATTTGAACAAGAAGTCAAAAGAGCCATTCATATAATCAAAAAAATGCCAGAAATTGGTTCTCAAGAAAGTGAAAATATTAAAAGGTATATTCTTCATAAGTTTCCTTACAAAGTATTGTAGTCTATTGAAAAAGGCCATATTTATGTTATTGCTATTGCACACTTACACCGTGAACCAATGTATTGGATTAACAGAATCAAAACCTAACAACGCTGTACCAGACGACAATTCCGCTGTGCTCTATTGACGCCAGTAAGCCTTAGCATTAGGCGTCCCGAAAAGGAGTTTTCTATCAGGTGTCCGACCTTAGCTTCATAGAAAGATCAAAGTTGGAGAAGCTGTTTGGTATGGACGGTGGCTACGTATTGAACTTCTCGAACCGTACGTTTCAGGAGTTCGTGGCCGACAGTGTCCGGCGCGACATCTACTGCGGTAAATACGACTACTCAGGCTGCTCAAAAGCCAGTCTCTTGCGTAGATTATGGGAAATCGAGCCCAACCACGGTGCGCAGGGGACTGGCTTCGTCTCGCTGTGTCCGGCTCACCGGCCACTAACGTCTGACGTTTTATGTATTGCGTGAGGCATTACTACCGTCCTTTCTGGTAACGGTATCTATTTTCCTTTTTGGTTTTTGGACTGACAGGTTGACATACTTTATTCCATCGGGCCGCCAGGATGGGGAGATGACGCCTTTGTGATGATACCGTTCGGTTAACGTACCCCATGTGATGCAAAAATCGCCGTACCGATTGTTGATCTCGTCCATAGCGCGTGTGGCGGCCTGTTTGTCCCGGTCTGAACGGAAAAGCGGTATCTGGGCAAGATGCTTTGTGAGATTACTGACACTGACTCCCACCAGCCGGACAGGTTGCCGGAGTCTCCCGGCATAGAATATCTCCCGTGCAACGAGAAAGATGTCGATGCTGTGGCTCATATACAGCCCCACGGTATTACGTTTTGTAACGGTATGAAAGTCGTGATACCGCAAGGTAAGGGTAACCGTCCTTCCGGCATATCCTCCACGGCGTAATCGTCGTCCCACCATTTCAGACAACTGGAGGATATGCCGTTCCAGCGTCTCCGTATCGCTTACATCTTTATCAAGGGTCATACTATGGCCAACCGATTTTGCATCGGGTTCCTGTCCGGCGGGAATAACGGGGCTCGTGTCGATACCCTGTGCCATAAGCTTGAATCGTTCACCAATGATGCCAAACCTGCCCCTTAATGCATGGATGGAAGCCCGTTTCAGTTCACCACAGGTTGTAATACCCATGTCAATCAGATGTTTTTCCATGCGTGAGCCTATGCCGCAGAGTGCATTTACGGGCAGAGGTTCCATCAACCGCTCAACATCTTCCTGCTGAATGATGACGAGGCCATCCGGTTTTTTCATGTCGCTCCCCAATTTTGCAAGGAGCTTATTGGGCGCTATTCCAACAGAGCAGGTGAGTCTGCCGAAATGCCTGCGAATGTCTTCCTTGATACAGTGAGCAATGGCCACAGCGCTTTCAAAGAGGAGTATTGAGCCGGTTATATCCAGAAATGCCTCATCGATGGAATAGACCTCGACGACAGGGGTGTATTGCTGGTATATCCCGACGAGCCGGCGGCAGGTGTCCGTATAGCGGCTGGTATCGCCTGCGACAAGGATAATCGGGGGACACAACCGTTGGGCCTCGTATTTGGTCATGCCGGTCTTGACGCCATAGGCCCGTGCCTCGTAAGAGGCCGTGGTGACCACTGTCCTCTCGTTGGAACCGATGACAGCAACCGGTTTTCCCCGGAGGGCAGGATTAACCTGTTGTTCCACCGAGGCGAAAAAGGCGTTCATGTCGATGTGCATGATCGTTCTTTTCATAGTTTTTCAAAAAACGAAATTGTTATGCGAAAAGTATCTTTGGAAGATGTTCAGTGAATATGCAAACCATTCGTTTCTACAGAACGAAGCGTCCACACCAGGGTATCGGTATTATAGGAGATGGCAAAGAGGTTTGCCCCATCGGTGACCGTAAAATGGTGTACGCTGGCCTTTCCTGCCTTTTCCGTCCAGATGTACGTGATTTCCCGGACGTTGTATTTTCGGTTGCCCCATACGAACCAGACAGGTTTGAGTTTCTTTTCATTATCACCAAAAATGACGCCCACCTTAATGGGTTCATTAACCTCGGTAGTCATAGGTTTCCCCCCAAAATTATCTATCTTATAATAAACGCAAAAAGAAAATTACCATTGCGAGCGAAGCGATCCAAACCTTAGAGATTGCTTCGGGCCATCGCCCTTGCAATGACACTTGCATGTATACTTATTTACTCCGTTTACTATAGCTGCCTGATCACGGCAGTAACCTTCCCGATGATATGAACGTTGGCCTGCTCTTCAGTAATGGTAATCGGCTTTATTTGGGGTACATATGTTCACCTATTATACTATTTCATTTCCTCTTGTCAAGTTTCAACAATAGCTTTTGATTTTGGGTGCATAAAGTGATAACAGATGCTGATTTGGCAGATGTTTATGAGGTATACTCAAAATTTGGAAATAGATTTGAATTCACGGCAAACGTGATGCAGGGCGTGGGAACGGGAATACCCGATGGTATTAATGCACCATGAGAGATATGATGCCTATAATGGTTAGTATTCCGCCAATGATTTCCTTTTCGTACTCTTCGACACTGCAAAGGTTTATTTTTTTTACCCCGCTATAGGCAAGGATAGTCAGCACTAACATGCCAAAAATGGTTGTTACGGACAGGATAGCAGAGAGCAGCAGGAGTTTGCTCCAGCTGAAGGCACTGGCTGCCAGAAATATCGGTAATGCAGCAATACAGGGCGACATACTTAACATGATGAAGAGGGAGATTGCAATGGTTTTGTCTGAAAATTTTGCATGGTTATGATTATGTGTTCCATGCCTTAACCTCCCGACAATGACAAAGGTAATGCCCAGCACGATCAGGATACTACCCGCCAGGGGCTCAGCGAAGGTTTCCGCATATTTTGTTATGTGAAATCCAAGGATGGCAATGATAAAACCCAACAGAGTTGTTGTTAGGGAATGTCCCAGTCCAGCAATGGCGGTGATAAAGACGGTTTTCATCAGGCTCCACTTTTGCCCTTTCCCTATCAGGGCAAAGGGCATCCAGTGATTTGGCATGATGGCATGAGTCAGGGCGATAAAGAAGGTCGCTCCGATAAGACTGATGGTGGTATTGTACATGGCAAAAAACCTTTGTGAGCCTGTGACTTAAGAATGTTTACCTCGATTTTAATTCAACCGGCGTATCCAAAAGTAGGGGCGAAGCATTTGCTATAATTGTCATGAACACATTCATACCAAAACGGGCAAATACTTCGCCCCTACCCTGCACAACAAATATCGCAATTATTGGAAATTTTCAAAAAACCATAACAATTTAGCTCTTTGAAAAATCCATACATTTATAAGTAATTCACATGAAACGGAAAACGTAGCGCGGATGGTTTATCCCCCGCACAAGCCGACCACAAGGGATCGGCGCTACCTTTTTCAAAAAGCTAACGTATTACGAAAAACTACATTGTTACCATTTTATTTATGAGGTTCTGCTGGTAGCCAAAGGCTTCATAACCTAATGAATAAGACTCTTGATTCCGTTCGCCCGGCTCTTTCCGGATTCTTGTATTACCTTATTATTGCAATCCGATAATCGATACGTGTGCATCATCGGCGGCCTTTATTGTCTCTTCAATATCCAGGATAAGGGTTTTTTCAGCTTCTAAGGCAAGGACTGACGCGGAGGATTCCTGTAAAGATTTGATGGTTTCTAATCCAACCGTAGGAATATCAAATCGGGGATCAAAATCATATTTGCTAACCTTGATAACGACAATGCCCTCTTTCCCAAGGTTTCCACCGCGACGGATAGTCTCGTCAGTGCCTTCCAGGGCTTCAACGGCTAAAACGACCTTTTCCTTTATCACAATGCATTGACCAATGCCAAGTCTGGCAATCTCTTTGGCAATAGGCCATCCAAACCCGATGTCTTCCATTTCGGTTTCTGTGGGCTGTTTTTTGGTCAATACACCCTTTTGTGCAAGAAGTTGCGGCACATAGAGGGTAGAGTTTTGCAATTCAATACCGTCTTTTAATAATTCGTCAGCAACCGCACCGAGTAATGAGTGATCGTCCCTCCTTTTTACATGCCGGTACCAGAGGTTGATCGTTCTCAAATCTGGCAGGAAACGAAGATTTCTCCACGAAGAGAACATGTTGGTTTTTTTGAGTCCCCCTGCCATGACGGCCTTGGAAACCTGTTCTTGCTTAAACACCTTGATAAGTTTGCCGATCTGAGCGACACCGACCCAGTACAGTTTTTCTACGTATTGCTCAATTTCCGGAGACGTCTCTCCTTCAATCCCCACGGCAATGACTGGCACGTTATTATCCCGCGCCCCTTTTGCAAATAAAATGGGAAACCGTCCATTTCCTGCAATTAATCCAATTTTATCCATACGTTATTTTTTCGTTTTCCTGGTTTTTTGTTTCGCCTGTAATACGATATTACGCTTTTCCAGGTGTGCCACTCTTTTTTCGAGGATTTTCATACCGTCTCTCATTTCGGGTAGTTTTTCAATGATCACATAGCACCGGCGCATCCGCTGAATGGGGAGCGCCGGCGCTCCCAGATACGTTTTATTGCTGGGAACGTCTTTTGTAACCCCGGAATATCCGCCAATCGTGACATTATCCCCGATTTGTATATGCCCCACAACTCCGGATCCGCCGGCAAGGGTTACGTGTCTTCCGATTTTGGCCGAACCTGCAATGCCTACCTGGGATACAATCAGGGAATTTTCACCTACTTCTACATTATGCGAGATAACCACCTGACTATCGATCTTCGTACCCTTTCTGATCACCGTTTCGCCCATTACGGCGCGGTTAATCGTCGTGTTTGCCCCAATATCCACGTCGTCTTCGATTGTGGTGCTGCCGACCTGTGGTATCTTGTAATAACCCTGTCCGTCCGGCGCATATCCAAAGCCGCTGCTGCCGATGACGGTATTGCTGTGAATGGTCACCCTTTTACCAATGATCGTTTCGTTGTAAATCACGGCATTAGGATAGATCATGGTATCGTCACCAATGGCACAACCGTCGCCAATATAAACACACGGGTGCAAAACCACGCGATCTCCGATGCGGGTGTTTTTGCCTATCGTGACGTATGACTGAACAGAGATATTTTGACCCAATACGGCGGTTTTGTCAATTCTGGCAGAATTATCGATGCCTGCCGGGTACGCAGGCTTTTTATACATCAGGAGTTCTACGAGCTTTGCAAATGCCAGGTAAGGGTTGTTGCATATCAAAAGGTTTCTTTTCTTTTTTTGAGAAAGTGACGCGCTGGTGTCTTTCAATTTTGGTGAGACAATAATGGCGGACGCCTTTGTTTGATTGATTTTTTTGATATATTTATCATTGGAGATAAAGGTAATATCTCCTTCACGGGCATCATCGATACCCATAACATTGCGGATCTTAACTGAAGGATCCCCGATGACCGTACCGCCGACGTATTCAGAGAGTTCTTGCAGTGTTTTTTCTATCGACATTTTATCGGAGAAGTATCTTTTCCAAGGGTTTTTAAGTATTATGAGACAATGCCACACCGGTTGGCGCTTTAGCTACAAATCGTATGAGAACTAACGTGAACATCAAAAAGATCCATCCAAGCACCCCGGTTACGATATGGTTATCGCCGAACAACCACTCCACATTTTTCCCTGCATGACGATCAAAAAAGAGTTTATTTGCCTTGATGAGAAATACCCATCCTGCATGGAGCCCGATTGCAAGATAGAGTGATTTTGTCCGAAGACAAGCGTAAGACAACACTGCACCAACAAAAAAAAGGCCAACGAGAGAAGGCCAGATGGAGCTAACATCAACGATAATATGCTTAAAGGACTGGTATATGACGACAAAGCCGATAAACGGCTGAATGCCGGTTGACACGAGCAATTTTACCTTGAAAAAATGCAGTAAAGAAAAAAAGAGACTGCTGATACACACGGCGGAAACGGCCCGCATGTCCACTAACATGCTTTGGAATATGAACCCCCGGAACAGGAGTTCTTCAATACAGCCGACAAGACCTGCGATGAGCAAGAGTGTCAGGAGCCGAAAGATAATATCTGTGAATGATTTTTCCTCTGGATCAAATGTCTGAATACCACTGATCCAGAGGATGGCAACATAAAAAATAAACATTCCCGTACCCAGGAGAAAACCCGTTTGTAATTGTTCCCGCCATCCCCGGATGGGTTTTATTCCGCTCTTGATCAAAGAGCCGATCATGAGCTGTTTTCTCAACAGGAAAATAAGGACAAGGACAACCGCTATGATGATACGGCGCATAACCCTCCCAAAATCGTAAGATTCTTGTTTATAGTTGAGCAGGTCTACCATGAAAGGACTCGATGGCAGCAAGGAATCTAAAAAGATTTTGATCAAAGGTGCAAGTAAGCAGCTCAGGCCTAACGCCAGGAAGAATAAGAGGAATATTTTTTTGTATTGTTTTATGCCATTCCATGAATTCATTCTGAAAATCATAGTGTGGTAAAAAGAAGTTGTCAACTGAAAATACTTTTTGGCTTAGGACATAGAGCAGAACCAACAACAAAAGCCGGCGACGGTACCGGTTTTATTTTTTGGTTTTTTACGACTCAAGGTTTCTTCTTCTGACGTATCTCGAAATCAGCGCCATCGCACTTTCTGCCCATGCTAAAGAGTAACGGTTATCAAGGGAACATGCTAACCATAGGTTTCTACAGAATGGAGTGCCCAGAGGAGCGTATCAGTACTATAAGAGATATCAAAAAGATCGGCGCCATCCGTAACCGTATAATGGTACCGGCTGGTTTTTCCCATCTTTTCCGTCCAGATATACGTAACCTCCCGGATGTTATACTTTCGACCGCTCCATACAAACCAGACGGGTTTAAGCTTTTTGTCATTATCGCCAAAAATGGCGCCTACCTTAATAGGTTCATTAATCTCGGTAATCATAAAGTTTTCCCACAATTATCTATCTTATAATAAACGCACAAAGAAAGTTACCATTGCGAGCGAAGCGATCCAAACCTGAGAGATTGCTCCTAGTGTGGTGTCCCGTAAATAACTAGACATATCACTCTTCCCGTTTTTGGCGCCGGGGCTGCGTGCAACCAGACTGGATGGACTCCAGTTTTGCCCGAGCCCGCTCGATCTTACGGAGGATATCCTCCAGCTTGGCCGTCCAGACAAACGGCTGTGGGTCGGCATTCCAAGTGGCGAGAAAGGTTTCGATGGCCTGGACCAATTCTGGGACGCTGACAAAAGCACTGCGCCGGATCGCTTTCTCCGTTAACTCCCCAAACCACCGCTCCACCAGGTTCAGCCAACTCGAACTGGTGGGAATGAAGTGGGGCACAAACCGCCGATGGGTTCTCAGCCAGGCTTGCACCTGCGGTGTCTTGTGCGTGCCGTAATTGTCCAGCACCAGATGCAGTTGCTGCTCCCCAGGAAACTCCCGGTCTAACCGCCGCAGGAATTTCAGAAACTCCTGATGGCGGTGTCGGGCTTGGCACTGCCCGATCACCTTGCCGTCCAACAAACTTAAAGCGGCGAATAGCGTAGTCGTGCCGTGGCGCTTGTAGTCGTGGGTCATCGTGCCACACCGACCCTTCTTCAACGGCAGTCCGGGCTGTGTCCGATCCAGCGCCTGAATCTGGCTCTTCTCATCGACACACAGTACCAGTGCCTTCTGCGGCGGATTCAGATACAAACCCACCACGTCGGTCAGCTTCTCCACAAACTTCGAATCCCGCGACAGCTTGAAGGTGCGGCTGAGGTGCGGCTTGAGGTTATGCAATTGCCAGAGCCGGTTGACCGTGTTCTTGCTCACTCCTTGGGCCTTGGCCATCAGTCGGCAACTCCAGTGAGTCATGCCCTTGGGCTTGGTCTGCAAGGTGGCGGCAATCAGCGCGTCGCGCTGGGACAGGTCATACTGCGGTTTACGACCCCGACCGGCTTTTGTCTCCCAGACCGCGTCGACCCCGGCTTCCATGACTCGCCCCCTCCACAGTGCGGCGGTATGGCGGTTGACTCCACAGGCAGAAGCGATAGCCAAGTCTTGTTGTCCCGCCGCAGCGGCCAAGACCAACCGACACCGCAACGCGACCTGCTGCGGCGTGCCGTAGGCCGACTGCCACTGCTGCAGCCGCGTTTGATCCGCAGCCGACAATTCCACTGATGGACTGGTTCTCGCCATGCCACAAATCATAGCACCTTTCTCCAAATATGTCTAGTTATTTACGGGACACCACACTAGCTATCGCCCCCGCGATGACACGTGCATGGATACTTATTTACTACGTTTACTATAGTTGCCTGATCACGGCAGTGACCTTCCCGACGATATGGACGTCGGCCTGCCCTTCAGTAACGGTAATCGGCTTCATTGTGGGATGTTCCGGTTTCAATTCTACGGTACCCCCCTTTTGATAAAACCGCTTTACGGTTGCTTCATCATTAATAAGAACTGCCACAATTTCACCGTTATGAGCCACAGGTTGCGGCGTAACAAGGACAAGGTCTCCGTCCAGGATATGGGCATTCATCATACTATCCCCCACTACCCGCAGGAAAAAGGCCTTACGGTTGCGGCATATTGCCTTATCCACCGGGAAAGACCCTTCAATATCCTCGATAGCGGGATGGGGTATGCCCGCCCGTATCCTTCCCACAATGGGGATATGCCGTACCTCTGATGCTGCAGATGCCTCAATGATCTCAATAGCGCGCGGGCTGTTGAATTGCCGCCTGATGTACCCCTTGCGTTCCAGAACGTCAAGGTATTTTTTCACCATATTGGTGCTGGACAATCCAAGCCCGTTCATAAGTTCCCGTACGGTAGGAGGAAACCCCTTTTCTTGCAGATATTCCTTAAGAAACAAGAAAAAACCTGCCTGTTTCTTAGTTAATGCATCGTTTATCGATTTTGACTCATTGGGGCACATACGTTCACCTATTATACTGATTCGTCTCCTCTTGTCAAGTTACAACGACAACTTTTTCATCCATGATTGTCACCAATTCAAAATTTCTTTATTTCTGCCTGATGATACCTGGACTAATTTCAACAGCAATCAGCATGGTAAGTTTTTTACGAGGAATTTGGTTGCGGCTACGCCGCGGCATGAAATCATGAAAGAATTATTCCTGCAGATGAAACAGGGGAAGTCCAGAGCCAGAGGATGGTGATTGAAAATAGAAATAATAGACCAAGACAATGGTGACGATACCTATGAGGCATTGTAAGGGGACGCCAATTTTCAGATAGTCTTTGAACCGATAACCTCCCGGACCGTAAACCATTAAATTGGTTTGGTAACTGATGGGTGTTGCAAAACTGGCTGAAGCGGCAAAAAGCACGGCAATGGCGAAAGCGCGTCCATCGGCGTGCATGGTTGCAGCCGCAGAAATAGCTACAGGATACAGCATCGCAGCCGCTGCATTGTTGGTAATGAAAACGCTGTAGAAACTTGTTATGACATAAACACTGGCCAAAACTCCTATTTTGCCGAAATGAGTTCCCATGCTGGCAATTCCGTTTGCCAGGACGTCTGCAAGCCCGGATTCCTTGATTGCCGATGCAATGCCCAGAGACATAGCAATAATAATTATTGCCCGCCAATCTATGGTCTTTCTTGCCTCCGGTATGCTTATCGTTCTGGTTGCCATCAGGATAATTACCCCTAAACCCGCTGCTGATAGCAACGGAAGTACTTCGAGTACGGTAAGCAGGATCGTTATCAAAAAAACACCAAGCGACAAATAGCCCCTCCATTGCGGCTTGGAAGGCAGGTTTTCCGCTTCTGCAATGAGATAAAAGTCGTTTGAATAGTACCACCTCTTGCGGAAATTTTTACCCGCCAGCAAGAGTAAGGTGTCTCCGGCCCGCAGACCAATATCGCCAATTTTTTTCTGTATCCGTTCCCCGTGGCGGTGGATGGCAATAATAACCGCCTCGTATTTGGCCCGAAAATCACTTTCGCGGACTGTTTTTCCGACCAGGGGAGAGCCGGGAGATACAACCGCTTCAAAGGTATTAATTACGGCAGAATCATATTGCTTTAAATCAAAATGGGAATCTGGTATCAGTTGCAAACCAGGCATCTTTTGTAACTCCAGGATTGTTTTCGGTATACCCGTAAAGAAAAGCCGGTCATCCAGCATAATTTTCTCATTAGGTTCTGCCGGCGCAATAATCTGACCCTTCCGTTCTATCTGAAAAAGGAACAAGCCCTGCAAATGCCTTAATCCTGCACTTTCAATGGTCTTCCCTACATTTTCATATTCTTCGGTGACTTTCAGTTCGATAACAAATTCTCTGGTATGTTCCCCTAATTCGACTAAGGGATCTTTCCGGTTGGGAAGCAGCCGGTGACCTGCAAAGCAAATGAATAAAATGCCAAGAATGGCAAGCGGTATGCCGACCTTTGAAATTTCAAAAAAGGATATCCCTTTCATACCGGAATCGATCATGAGACCGTGAACAATCAAATTGGTGCTTGTGCCAATCAAGGTGCATGTTCCGCCCAGAATTGCAGCGTATGACAGGGGAATCAAATACTTAGAAGATGCATACTGATGCTTTTCCGCCCAGGAACGAATAACAGGAATGAGCATTGCCACAACCGGAGTATTGTTAATAAAAGCGGAAACAGCAGATACCGGAAACAAAAGCCTCAGGAGTTTACGGGAATCGCCGGTATTTTTTTCCCCAAAAATGATATGTGTAACCTGATTCAGCATGCCGGTATTACTAAAAGCCCCAACTACGATGTACATCAGCGCAATGGTTAACATCCCTTCATTGGAAAACCCGACAAACGCCTCTTTTAGGGTAACGACTCCTCCGATAATAAGAAGCAGTAACGTTGAAAAAACAACCACTTCCATTTCCACGATTTCCACAAAGAGGAAAATGCTCATGAGGAGCAGCAAAACTAACGTAAACCACATTTTAAATCCGTCTACCATGTTAGTTTTTAGAAAAAAACATCTTTCGGCTGCTCGCCCCCCAAACTCCTGTTTGGGAGCGTAATGGACGAGAAACTCAGTTTCTCTGCAATGGTGTTCCCAAACAGGAGTTTGGGAACAAGCAGTAGCTGTTTATTTAAAGGCAAATTTGCAAACAGCTAAATTGTTACCATTTTAGCTGTTTGAAAAACCCATACCTTTATGTGTAATCAATACAAAACGGAATACGTAGCGCGGAAGGTTTATCCCCCGCCCAATGCCGACCACAAGGGATCGGCGCTACATTTTTCATAAAGCTAAATTGTTACCTAAAATGTTACTTTATTTTACATACCCCATTTCTTCGTAATTTCACTTACGATATTTTTTGCTGTAAAACCATAGTGTTCAGCCAAGGTTTTTGCTGGTGCAGAGATGCCATACCCGTCGATGCCGATGACAAGACCATCCAGCCCGACCAGTTCGTACCAGCAGCTTTTTCCGCCTGCTTCAATGGCAACCCGTTTCTTGCAGCCCGGCGGGAGTATGCTGTTCCTGTATTCTTCTGAATTTGAACGAAACAGCTCAAAGCTGGGTACACTGAGAAGCCTTGCCTGAACACCTTTTCCCTGTAACTGTAAGGTGGCATCAAGAGCAATAGAAACCTCTGAGCCGGTTGCCATAAGGATAATCTCCGGTGGTTTGATTGAATCCTTTAACACATACGCCCCGTATTTTAATTGACCTTGCGTCGGATAGATGGAACGGATGATTACTGGTAAATCCTGACGGGTGAGGATCAACGCCGTTGGACCGTCTTTATGATTGAGCGCCGCTATCCAGGCGGCAGCCGTTTCAGTGGCGTCCGATGGCCGTATCACCAGCAGGTTAGGAATGGCACGGAGGGAGGTCAGATGTTCTATGGGCTGGTGGGTGGGACCGTCTTCGCCGACAAAGATACTATCGTGGGTAAACACATAGATCACCTGGATCTTCATCAGGACTGCAAGCCGGATGGGCGGGCGCATATAATCCGAGAACATCAGAAAGGTTGAACCAAACGGGATAACGCCTCCGGACAGCGCCAGGCCGTTTAAAATAGCGCCCATGGCGTGTTCCCGGATCCCAAAATGAATATTTTTCCCTGAAAATTGATTTTTCTCCAGAGAAGGCGAGCCTTTTATATAGGTCTTTGTCGAAGGACAGAGGTCTGCAGAACCGCCCAGAAAGGAAGGCATGCGCTGGGCAATCACCTGCATCATATCCCCCGATGCCGTGCGGGTGGCAATTGAATC
This sequence comes from Candidatus Brocadia sp. WS118, assembly GCA_007618135.1. Classification (GTDB taxonomy): domain Bacteria; phylum Planctomycetota; class Brocadiia; order Brocadiales; family Brocadiaceae; genus Brocadia. The sequence continues at coordinate 15,795 of PHFX01000021.1, forward strand.
CTTTTTGATTGTTTTCAGTAACTCGAGTTCCAGATCAGCAGGAATTTCTTTCTTGAAAAAGGCGTTCCATGTCTGTGACAGATTGAGGTCGTCTTTGATATGTTTCTTAAATAAATCCTGCCATTGGGCATATTCCTCCTTGAGTTCGGCAATACGACTCTGACATAGCTGCCGCACTTCCTCAGGCACATAGAACGGAGAATTCTTCGGCCATCCGAGGTTTTCCTTTGTCAGTTCGAGTTCTTTCGCTCCCAGCGGTTCACCATGGACGGATGCCGTATCCTGTTTATTTGGACTTCCTTTACCAATGTGGGTTCTGGCAATGATCAACGAAGGCTTCTCTTTTTCATTTCGTGCCGCTTCGATGGCTGCAGCAATTTCGCTGTGATTATGACCGTCTATTTTAGTCACCCTCCAGTTATACGCCTCAAATCGCTTCCCAACGTCCTCGGTAAAGGTAATGGAAGTACTTCCCTCGATTGAGATCTGATTGCTGTCATAAATATAAATAATATTGGAAAGGCCGAGATGTCCTGCAAATGAAGCCGCTTCCGAAGTAATTCCTTCCATCAGGTCTCCATCACTCACTACCCCATAAATGTAATGATTAAGAATCGTTCTTCCATCTTTATTAAATCGTTCCGCCAGTATTCGTTCAGCCAGCGCCATTCCTACCCCGTTGGCAAATCCCTGACCCAAGGGGCCCGTGGTAACCTCTACTCCGGGTGTATGCCCGTATTCAGGGTGACCGGGAGTCTTGCTTCCAAATTGGCGAAATTGCTGTATTTCGTCCAGGGACAGATCATAGCCAAAAAGATGCAGTAATGAATACAATAACATGGAGCCATGTCCGGCAGACAGGACAAAGCGGTCACGATTGGGCCACTGCGGGTCCTGCGGACAAAATCGCAGGAATTGCATCCAGAGAACAAAGGCAATATCGGCACAACCCATGGGAAGCCCTGGGTGGCCTGATTGTGCCTTTTCAACGGCATCCGCAGAGAGCATTCTTAAAGTGTTTACGGCCAGATTCATTTTCTCTTTGTCTATTTTTTGTATTAACATTTATGATAATTCTCCTAATTGTTTTGATTTTAACGTTGCGGCCTCGACGGCGTTGATAATAGCCGCTCTGAAGCCACTGTCTTCTAATTTGATTATTCCTTCAATCGTTGTGCCTCCCGGCGAGGCCACGGCATCCTTTAACTGGGCCGGATGCTGTCCGGTTTCCAGGAGCATCTTTGCAGCCCCCAATACGGTTTGCGCCGCAAGGGCAGTGGCGATATCCCTTGGCAACCCCATCCTGACGCCTCCGTCAGATAATGCCTCAATAAACATATATACATATGCAGGCCCGCTTCCGCTCAGGCCTGTCACGGCATCCAGATATTTTTCGTCGAGTTGAAACACCTTCCCAACAGAGCTAAATATCGTGGACACCAATTGCCCGTCTGCATGGGTGGCATACTGACCCAAAGCAAAGGCCGTTGCTGATAAGCCAACCAAACAGGGGGTATTCGGCATTACCCGAATGACCCGAATGCCCGGTTGTAGTCTGGATTCAATAGATCGTATCGGTATGCCCGCTGCAATCGATACCACTAAATGTTGTTGAGTGATACTATTTTTATAATCGGTGAGTATCTGGTTCATCATCTGTGGCTTTACCGCCAATACAATTACATCGGCAAAGGAAACAACGTCTCCGTTGTTTTGCGTAGTCTTTACACCAATCTCCTGACTTAATAGCCTACATCGTTCCGAAAGAACATCGCTGACCATAATACGGTTAGCTTCGCTCAGCCTGGCAGTAATAATACCCTTACAGAGCGCCTCTCCCATCTTTCCTCCACCGACAAACCCTATCTTTTCTTTTAGCATAATGGACATTTCTCCGGTTTTTTTCCCTCTTAAAAGGGGATTAAGGGATGTGTGAATCTGCCATAACACCCCCCCAGCTCCCTTTGGTAGGTCAACCGTCCCGGTTGACATCATAATGACAAGCGGGAACGCTTGTCCCACCAATGAGGTGAGGTTAAAGTAGCTGCCATGGGCAGCCTAATTTATGTAAAGAAATTTCAATGTAAAATTGTAGCGCTGGGGTTTATCCCCAGCAATTGCCCGACCACAAGGGCTCGGTGCTAGGTCTCAAAAGATGCATTCAAAGAAAGAAGTTGTTGGGTTTTTGTCTTTTAAAACCCAATCTAATTTAATGTTAAGGAATTTCAAACAGATATTTTCCCCTCTAGAAAGAGGGGATTAAGGGGTGTGTAAACCGGTCGTAACACACCCCCGCCCCCTCTTTTTAGAGGGGAGATTTAAAGTTGTTGCCAAAGGCAGCCTAATTTAATGTTTAGGAATTTCAATTACCCCCCATAATCCCCCCGTAAACGGGGGGAAACAGGGGGGAAAGTAGCCGAAGGCCTAATTTAAATCGATAATTTAAAGTTCAAGGAATTTTATATTGCCACACAGTCATGAAGACTCGAAACATTCTTTCATAACTATGTGCCTTGTCGGTATAAAAATTACCCTCATATCTTAGCATTTTCATTCCCCATAATTCTATATCTTTTTGTTTTGCACTTCATTTTCTAAAATTTTTCCATTATTATGCTTGATATCCCCCCTCAAATTCCTTATCCATGCAATACACGACAACTTAAACACAAGGTTACGAATCGTCAATCGGGTATCCACTCATTACAACGTATACGGTTTTTCTATTGACAGCAGCTTTTTTCACCAATATTATAAAACAAATATACCGGATTACAGAGATGCGGAATCAGGGATCAGGTTTCCGATACCTTGTTTTCCTGATCAACGACCTTTCATCGTTATAAGCTTGCCATCCGTTTTGCAAATACCTATCCGGAAAAAACCTTTCATTAAGGAACAAAGAACCCGTTTATTTTTATGCCACTCTACGAAATTATATCACTTATCGGTTTCATCCTTGGCACCATCCTGCACATAGTTCTCTCAATCCTTATTGTGCAGCGAAAGCATAAGACCCGTGGCGAACTCATTTTCCTCTTTCTTGTTATCAGTGTTGCCATGTGGCACTTCGGGAATACTATTTTTCTCTTTAGTTTTCTTTTGTTTGGGAAAAATTTGTCCTCAGTAAATTTTATCGCTGACGCTATTTCCTATACTGGGATTGGTTTCATGCCCAGTTTATTGCTCCATACAACAGTATCCTTCCTTTTTGAGAACAACCCCCATATTAGAAAATCTTTGCAACGGCTCATTATTACAGGTATTTATCTCCCTCTTGTCCCTTTTTCCAGGGTCATCAAAAACTTCATCGAGTCTGCCGGTTCTACGTTGACAGATCCTGCAACTCATTATATAAAACCTTTTGTATTTTGGCTGATCCTTTCGTTGTTCATAGCAGCCGGTATTTCCCGATGGCTTTCAAAAATGGTGGAGGAAAAAGAAGAGCGTAAATTTCATCTGGCCATCTTTTGGGTAGTAACGACCATTGCGGGCTTTATCGGATTCACGGTACTCCTTAGTGGCAATAAGCTTCCCTATGTAGGAGATTATCTGACACTGGTTTCTATGTTATCATCCATCTTCCCAAGCATTATTTTCGCCTATTATGTTTACCGGTACAATTACATGGAGTTCGTCCTTCGCCGCAGCGCCTTTTATTCATTTCTCACCCTTATCTTAATTTGCCTTTATTACTTCGGCATCAAACAATTGAGCAAATTTCTGGAGCATCACTATCTGGTGAATGCCAGGATATTGGAGGCTGTCTTTGTTATCAATCTGGTATTCTGGTTTCCAACACTCAGAACGAAGATACAAAGGCTTTTGCGAAAACTGATGTTTTACCGTACGGTTGATAGTGAATATCTCTTAAACGAACTGAGCCATGTTATTAGTACCGACCCCCTCATTCACTTCACAAAACTGCTCGAACAGGTAGTTGAGTCCATTGTGAAAGCCACAGCTATCAAATCCACCAACCTCCTTCTTTTTAAGAACGAACGGATTCAAATTATTGGTGACAAACGATACGAACCCCTTTCCCTGGGAGATATACACCATATTCTCCGGTTTTTTGCCAACAGGGAATTTATTGTATTAAACCGATATGAGATAAAAGACGTTTCTGTCATAAATGAAATGAGACTGCTTGATGCTATTTTCATTTTCCCGATATTTGTCAATCGTAACCTTACCGGTCTTCTGAGCCTGGGACGGGTGAAAAGAGGTATGCAGATTGCCTCTGATAATCTGGATCAATTAATGATTATTGCCAATGAAATTGGTTCCGCGGTTGAAAAGGCAAAGATTATCGAGGAGAAACTTACGCTGGAAAGAAAGATGTATGAAAATGAAAAATTGTCCAGTCTCGGACGTCTTTCCACCAGTGTGGCTCATGAGGTGAAAAACCCGCTAAGCTCGATAAAGGCCATTGTGCAGGTTATGCGGGAAGATGTAAGGAATAATGACCCTCTACAGGAGGATCTCGCAATCATCGTGGACGAAATAGACCGTCTGACGAAAGTCGTTAACCAATTGCTGCAATTTGCGAAACCAAGAAGCGACACAAAAACCAGTGTCAGGATCGGTGACGTTATTCATTCGACCCTTGTGGTGCTCAACCACGAAGCTAAGCAGAATAAGATTACGACCATGTACCACATACCCTCTGACCTCCCCGCACTTACCGCCGATGAGGGGGCATTGAAGGAGATATTCTTTAATCTGTTCCAAAACGCCATCCAGGCAATGCCATCCGGCGGGGAGATACAGGTTCATGCCCACTTTCAGCCTGAAAAACAGACGATTCAAGTAACGGTTGCTGATACTGGCCCAGGCATACCCCAGGAATCGTTTCAGAAAATATTCGAACCCTTTTATACCACAAAACAAACGGGGACGGGTTTGGGCCTCTCGATTGTAAAGAAAAAACTCGAAGACATGGAAGCAACCATCGATGTAAAGAGTAATGGGCAAGGTGCATCTTTTGTAATAAACTTTCCTTTTTATGAACCGGTATTCATGCAAATCTGAGGCAATGTTCAAACCATCCGTATTAATTGTAGACGATGAAAAAGCCGCACGCTACGGGATGAAGAAGATCCTCCTGAAAGACAACTATATTGTCCATGAGGCAAAGGATGGCACGGATGCACTCCACATGATAAAGACGCTGAGGCCATCCCTGGTGCTTTTAGATATCAATATGCCTCAGCCCGATGGTATGAAAACCCTAGAGATGATTAACGCCATACATAATCCGCCTCTGGTAGTTATTGTTACTGCGTACGGCTCTGAAAAAATTGCTGTTGAGGCCATGAAAAAGGGCGCCTATGATTATATTGCAAAACCATACGAAATCGATGAACTCAGAATTATTGCAAAAAATGCCTTCGAACGGCTCATTTTGCAGGAAGAAAACGCCAGGCTTCGCATGGAAATTGGCCGGTTGGAAGGCATGGGTGAACTCATCGGCCAAAGTGACGTCATGAAGGAGGTCTTCGATAAGATTGAAAAGGTCGGCACAACAGACGTTACCGTGCTCATTCAGGGTGAAAGTGGAAGCGGAAAAGAACTTGTAGCCCGCGAAATTCACAAGCGCAGCAAACGCAGGAACGAACCGCTCATTATTATGAATTGTGCCGCCGTGCCGGAGACCTTGATTGAAAGTGAACTCTTTGGACATGAAAAGGGCGCATTTACCGGCGCTGCCGAGAGGCGATTCGGGAAGTTCGAGCTGGCAAATAAAGGTACAATATTCCTCGACGAAATCGGCGATATGAGCATCAGCACACAATCAAAACTCCTCCGGGTATTACAGGAACAAAAATTTGAACGTCTCGGCGGTATCGAAACACTCACTGTTGATGTACGTATTATTAGCGCCACCCACCGTGACCTTGAGGAAGAAATTGAAGAAAACAGGTTTCGGGAAGACCTGTACTACCGGATCAAGGTGGTAAGCATAAAACTCCCCTCTCTGAGACACAGGAAAGAGGATATTCCTTTGCTCGTCAATCGGTTTTTACACCATTTTTCTGAGAAACATCAGAAACAAATTGCATCGATTTCACACGATGCGATGAAGTACCTGGTATCGTATGACTGGCCAGGAAATGTTCGCCAACTGAAAAACGTCATTGAAAGCACTGTGGTGCTTTCCAATAACGAAATCCTCGACACAACAGACCTGCCGGAAGAGATAAAACATCACGGAAACGATACCCCGACATTTAAACATGTTGATTACAACCTTTCTTTCCGGGATGCAAAAAAGATACTGATAGATAATTTTGAACGTGATTTTATCCAAAAGAAACTGGAAGAATGTGATGGGAATATTAGTCGAGCAGCTGAAGCACTCGATATGCATCGCCAAAACCTCCAGCAAAAAATCCGGGAACTCCGGATCACGAAAGGAAAAGAATTGTTATGAATAGACGAGCAGCATCGCTCATATGTTTGATTTTAATCTGTTTGCAACCATATACCTTTTCTGCAGAAAAAGAAGAGCTCAAAAGCATTGTAGCAACCGTCAATGGCAAACAGATAACCCGGGAAATGGTAGCTGAGAAACTGAAAAATATTACAAACACAGACCCTGAAACACTGAGTTCGATGAAACGAGAAATTATCGACCAGATGATTACCAATATCCTGACAGAAGAATTTGTTGATAAACAGGGTTTAATCGTTACTCCGGAGGAGATTGAAAGAGAAATCGGACAGATAAAAAACACGATCTCTGGCAACCAGAAATATGACAATCAATCACTCGAACAAATTCTCACTTCTATAGGCTCTGATATAAACGAATTTAAAAGAAGTATAAAGCATTCTATTGCACTCGAAAAGTATTTTCACAAAAAACTTGACGAAACCACTCTGAGAAAATACTTTGATGAAAACAAGGGCGTCTTTAACGGTGAGACGGTAAAAGTGAGCCATATCCTTATCGACACAAGGAATATGAAGACGGATGAAGAATTTGCGCAAGCGCTGGAGCATATAAAAAGCATTAAAAAAGAAATCGACCAGGGAACGGCTTTTGAGGATGCTGCACGAAAGTACTCAGACTGTCCATCAGCTCAAAATGGAGGGAATTTGGGATTTATTCAGAGAAAGGGAAATTTCGCAAAGGCTTTTTTAGATACTGCATTTTCACTAAAGGTAGGCCAAATAAGCGGGCCGGTTCAGACAGAATATGGTTATCATCTGATAAAAGTTACCGAGAAAAAAGAAGGCGTTCCTATCCGATTTGATGATGTCAGGGAAAAGGTGCGTTTAGAAGCATTGGATGCAGAAATTCTTAAATTACTTGATCAACTTCGCCGGGAGGCAAAAATAATCATAAACCAATAATGTTTTACGGTTTTTCTTTGTGGACATAATCGGATATTTCTTTCGATGTGGTAATTTTTTGGGCAAGTTCATAGGTTACCTGCTGGATCGAATCGTCTACCGCAGGACCAAATCTCGGGCCAGTTGTCCTCCACCACTCCTGCTCCACTCTGCTTGTTACAACATCTAACCCCTTACCCTCCACGGCAATATCTGATTCCCATACCTTGTTCAGCTTTGGATCTAAAAAAGATGCTCTGAGTGAAAGGTTATGCCGGCCAATAGCCCTCCATACCGATTGTTCAATATAAAGCTCTATATCTGAACTCTTCAATCCAACGGTCAAAATTCCGTCCAGAGTCTCATTCGTGCCATATGCCGTACTTTGCAGATTATCGAGTAAGGTTACCTTTTTAAAGATAATTTTTGACATCTCTTCAATCTTCGAGGAAAGAGGTTCGCCAAAAGGAAAAACAAAGTTAGGAAAAGTATAGAGTTGTGCACCGGCCTCATATTGTTTTATTGGCGCTTCCTGAACATAGTTACGTAAATGAGGTTCTATATAAAGACCTGCGTTTATGGGTAATTGTGTTACCTGATGAACCCTTTTGTCCATATGTGGAGAAATCATTACCGGTGGTCTTTGACCGCTTAAGCACCCCGTTAAGGCAAGCAAAGAGAGGACAATATACCCGTATTTACCATAAACAGATTTAGGATAATGCATAGATAGCCCCTTGTGTTATGTAATGAATTGCTTTTTGTTCTTCAAAGATTTATTTTAGAATGAAATATTACTGATTAAGATAATTTTTGTCAATATCTCATTTTTTTTATCTCTGCAGCTTTATAGGCACATCATTACTTTCTCTGCCAATCAATACAACACCTTTTACTTTTTTGAGCCTGTTATAAATAGGGTATGTCTTTAAAAGGATGGGAATGCTTGTTTTGGGATCTAGAATTTCGCTCGTTGTTGTTGAGCCTGTCTTCAGTGTTTGCCACGTTGGGCAATTTTTACAGGCCAGGGCAAATTTGTGCTTCGTAAAAAAACACTTTTTCCCAACAGGGTATCCGCTAAAAAAGTATTTAGCGGCCTTGTTTATTTTTATTAATTTAAACTCTGTATCAAATACCATGATAGGGTCTGTTATTGCATCAAAAATGCTGTTGAATTCGTCCCATTTATTATATTTTCCTGCACGGGCTTTATGCCCCTTCCTCATGCTCGGACGGTCTGGTAATTGCGCGGAAGAGTCCAACGACTCCTTTTGTAAATGGTATCTTTTTGAGAACAACCTTGCACCCTCTCATCCATTCATTTCAATCTATTTCTTTATCCTTGCCGAATGACTCATATTAACTAGCAATTAATATACCCATGAAATACTAGATTCCATATCCAATTATTAATTTGCACAAGTATTTAGGATATTACTATATAGGTAATCAACAATATCAACATGAGTTTTTCTCTATCAGATGGTGATGGTATAAAATGAGGGTATTTGGTAGTTATCAGCCAATAATAAATCACCAATAAAAAAAGGCAGTTGTTAATTTCCGTTTAACAACTGCCTTTACGAAACAAACTTTGGGAAAAACTTCAGTTATTTACCACACATTAGTGATGTCCGCTTGGATGAAGCGCCGTAGCACCTAAATCCAGAGAAATAAACCGAATGTCTTTTTCCTCGAGATTAACACTGGTATGTGCACTTGCGCCACCGTGTTCGTGCACCGTGATTTCATACGACCCTGGTTTCAGTTCAAATACACAGGTACCATTCTTTCCGGTGGTACAGGTATTATCTCCTACCTTAATTTCCGCCCCTTCGATAGGTGTACCAATAGCAATTGCGGTAACCCATAATTTTGCAGGTTTAACCTGATACGCCTGAGCACTTGTCATACCAATCCCTGCAATCAATGCAACACCCACAAAACCTGCAAATACCTTCTTAACCATAACCCCTCTCTCCTTTCTTCTATAGATTTAATATTACCGACTTAAAATCTTAATATCATGCTGTATGCATCTCCTCTGTTCATTCCCCCCTTTTCTGTTCCACCCCCTTTCACCATAGCTCTGATTATTAATTATCATCCTTTACACATAATTAATACCCATTTATTATACATTTTATAATTTCTTCGTCAAGATATAATATTTGTATCAGCCCGCATTACCGTACCCGTCATCCGTATGCTTTCGTCATGCATAATACCACGACAAACAATTGCTTTGTTACTCCTCACAGAAAACCCTTAACCTCAAGCGGAATTCCTCTTGCACTCCTGGTTTTTTGTGCCTCTTTTTTTGCTTTCTTTTGTTGAACTACTTTACTTCCCTGATCACAAACATACCCTGCGGCGGATTCATCAACACGGACTTAATCCTTTCATGCCAGAGTTCCCCAAATTCCTTTATCTCGGCATCGCTCCCCTTGCCCGTGACCGCCAGCGGCATTAAATCACCCATCTTCGGATTTGCAGGAAGCATGTAATTGCTGTAAGAGATTTCGATCTTTTTGTTATGATCCATCCTTTCGAATATTACGGTACACACGGCATCTTCATCAGCCTGTTTCGTCTCATCAAAAGAAAGTAAATTGTGCCTGTTATATCTGCCGCCTCCGAGCCCTTTAAACCCACTCTCGCCTGCAGCGCCCGTTATCAAGGTAACAACCTGCGATATCGGCCCATTCACCTTGTAATCAATCCCTCCTTTAAACGTCACCTTGATTTGTCCCCGTACCGGGATTTCACTCCCGTACAAGCTTTTCAGCGCCAGGAGGGTTAATTTGTATGCGCCGGAAACCGCAGGACACGAGTGTCCGGCAAGTTTTACCGCGTCGGTATACGTGAACACAAATGCCTCATTTTTATCTATGGCCCCCAGCGCGATGGCAAGAGGGTCTTTCATCCTGATCGCTTCTACGGAACTAAAAAAAGATTTATTAAATTTTGTCTGTTCCATTGATCTCTATTTCTCCTCACATGAAAAAGATGTTGTTCAGAATTTCAGTACATAAAGGAGCAGGGACAACCTTGCTTCTCTGTGCCTTATGTAAACGTAACTTTGGAATAACCGGGGTTTTTAGAGAGTTGCTCCTCTCCAGGCTAATCTTCGAGTGTGGATAGATCTCCCGTAGGTAATCCAAGGTCTCTTGCTTTTAATAACCGGCGCATAATTTTACCACTGCGGGTCTTTGGTAAATTGACGCAAAATTCGATTTCTCTCGGGTACGCATGTGCCGCTAAACGATGCTTGATGAAGACTTTTATCTCTTCTTCCAGTTCCTTAGAAGTATTGAAGCCTTCCCGGAGCACCACAAACGCCTTAATAATCTCTCCTCGTTCTACATCCGGTTTACCAATCACGCCCGCTTCTGCTACCGCTCTGTGTTCGAGCAGGGCACTTTCTACCTCAAAAGGACCCACTCTGTGGCCGGATGTATTGATAACGTCGTCTGCCCTTCCTACAAACCAGAAATATCCATCCTCGTCCCGGTATGCTGTATCGCCCGTTGCATACCACCCGTTGATACTGAAATATTCTTTAAACCGCTTTTCGTCACCCCACACCGCCCTCAACATTGAAGGCCACCCCGGCTTTAATGCCAGCAGCCCATGTTGTCCGGACGGCAACTCATACCCTTTAGCATCAATAATGGCTGCCTGAGTACCCGGAAATGGCTTGCCCATGGAACCGGGCTTTACCGGCAGACAGGGATAGTTTGCAATCATAATGGAGCCCGTTTCCGTCTGCCACCAGTTATCATGAATGGGTAAATGATACACTTTTATGCCCCACCTGATTACCTCCGGGTTAAGAGGTTCCCCTACACTACAGATATACCGCAGGCTGGTTAAATCATACTTTTTTATAAGATCATCCCCTGCCTTCATGAGCATCCGTAAGGCAGTAGGAGCGGTATACCATACGGTGATTTTATACGTCTGAATAATTTCATACCATTTTTCAGCATCAAATCGTCCATCATAGACATACGAAGAGATACCATTCAACCACGGCCCCCATAATCCGTAGACGGTTCCTGTTACCCAACCTGGGTCAGCGGTACACCAATAAATATCCTCATCCCTCAGGTCCAATACCCATTTGGTGGTAATGTAATGTGAAATCATATCATTGTGGACGTGGGTTATTCCCTTTGATTTTCCCGTGGTACCGGACGTATAGAGGATGTACAAAGGGTCTTCCAGTTCCATCGGCTCCATCTCAAACCGATCGGATGCATCTTTCATCAGGGTTGCATAACATACATCCTTCTCTTCCAGCTCATATTCCTTCCGGTAGTTTACCAATACGATACGTTCCAGCTTTGGTAATTCCCATAACACCGTATCGACCCGTTCTTTCAGTTCTTGCGTGGTAATCAACACCTTCGCCTCGCTATTCTGTAAACGGTCACGGACGGCGTCAGGCCCAAAGGCAGAAAACATGGGCCCGGCAATAGCTCCAAGCTTTGCAATGGCGATCAGGCTGACATAGAGTTCCGGCAAACGAGGCAGGAAGATAAAGACGCGGTCGCCTTTTTTTACCCCAATCGACCGCAGCATATTTGCACACTTATCAGAGAGGGTTTTCAACTCCAGGAATGTGTATTTTTGGCAGGTCCCATCTGGCCCTTCCCAGTATAATGCCACCTTATTCTTTCTCCATGACTGGGCGTGCTTGTCAATGGCCTCGTAAGCAATATTGACCTTACTCGCAGAATTATCTGGTCCTGAAAGTTCTTTCTTAACGGCTTCCCACGAAAATTCCCTACAGGTCTGCTCATAATTTACAAGACCCGTTACTGAGGGCTCTTTATGTATAATTTCGCCATAGTTCATTGATAACTCATACTTGTCATAAAAATTTTTGATAAAGGCAATACAATCTTATATCACTTATAGTTATAAGTCAATGAGAAAGGTTCCTCTGCTGATTTAACCTGTATTTTCCCTGACATGGCTGATATAATAATATGCTATTACTCAATAAATACTTCTTCTTTAGAAAATTTTCCACAACCTCCTTCGCCCTGAGGTAGGTCAACCGTCCCGGTTGACATCATAATGACAAGCGGGGACGCTTGTCCTACCGATAAGGAGGGATTTGGTTGCAGCTTTATGAATTTAAAATTCAACGATCATTCACTTCCCACACTTCCCATCATGGAAGAACTTCCTATGGACAGGGTCATTGGAATTACGTCGACGATTCCCATTGAAATTGTCTTTGCCGCCGGCTATGTACCGATAGACCTGAATAATATTTTTATCTGCGACAGGCATGCCTACAAAATGGTTGAAGATGCTGAATCGGCAGGGCTTCCCAGAAACATCTGCGCCTGGATCAAAGGCATCTATTCGGCAGCGAGAAAATACCAAATCCGAAAGATCATTAGTGTGATCCAGGGAGACTGCAGCAATAACCAGGCATTGATGGAAATTTTTCAGTCAGAGGATATTGAAACCATACCCTTTGCTTATCCACACGCAAAGACGGACAGGCGATTTTTGCATGATCAGTTGATGATGCTCTCGGATGCCCTGGGAGTCGATTATGGAAAGGCGGAAGAGATGAAAAGACGTCTTGACTCCATCCGTTCGAACGTACACGAAATTGACCGGCTCACCTGGTCGGAGAACACCGTAACGGGCGATGAAAATCATATCTGGACGGTATCTGCCAGCGACCTGATGGGGGATTATATTGTTTTTGAGGAACGTGCCGTAAGATTTTTGCAATCCGTGAAAGAACGTGACCCTATTCATCATGACCTTCGTATCGGCGTTATCGGTATTCCCCCCATATGTGAAGACCTCTATCCGTTTCTTTCGTCCATCGGGGCACATGTCGTATTCAATGAGATTCAAAGGCAGTTCTCTATGCCATACCCCACAAAAACCCTTGTCGAACAGTACAGTCAATACACCTATCCCTACGACATCTTTTCACGGCTGGAAGATATTCAACAGGAAATTAAGCAAAGGGACATCGCAGGGCTCATTCACTACGTTCAAAGTTTCTGCCACCGGCACATCCACGACAAGATCATCAGAAGGCATGTCCGGTTACCGATGCTTACCCTGGACTGCGACCGCCCCGGGCCGTTGGACGGCGCCATGAAGACCCGCATTGAGGCATTTATTGAGATGCTGAAATACCATGGGTCTGAAACACCGGTTGAATCAAAGGCAGAAATCTCTTGAAACTTAAAAATACATAGTGTCTACGAAGGGCATGGCACCGCCTGCCAAATCAAATCATACCAATACGATGCAAGACAAGCATAGCCCACCATTACTATAATCCGTTCAATGTTATAATCATTCCCATCCATTTACTTTCATTTCGTTCCACATCCATACAAGTTTCCCAACATGCGGTAGAAAAATGGCAGGCGATGCCTACCCTACCTTGCTACCAGACTCTATTCTTTTGTCTTGACAGCCTGTTATTTTTTTATTAAAGTATTCGTCATCATGAGGTAAACTATGGCGCAAAAAACAATTTCAATGCACCCCTTTACTATTAACAAACCGATGGTTTTAATTCCAGCAGAAGAATATCTTACCCTGCTTGAAGAAGCTGGGTATACACCAACACCAAAGCTGGACCGTGAGATTACCCAGGCCAGGAAACGTTTCTCCAGGGGCAAGACCATATCTTGGGAAACATTGAAGCGTGAACTCAAGCAAATTTGAAATTAAGGTCGACCCAAAAGTACATTCTTTACAAAAAATAGTTCACATTATACGAGTAGGCCATCGTAAGGATATTTACCGCTAGCTGGGTATAAAGTTGGGTAGAGCGTAAGCAAAGCCCAACATCAACCGATTCTGCAAGAATCTGTCCAATGTCAAAATCGTTCCATCCATTTCATTCATCCCACATCGTACACATTATCCATCATGCATCCGAAATACGTGGTAGGCGATGCCTACCCTACCCAACTGAAACACCGGCTGAATCAAAGGTAGAAGTGTCCTGAACATTATTCGATGGATAAAATATTCAGAATCTAGTATCGTGTGCCTGCATACCCTATAAGGGTGTATTACGGTTGACAGGCCATAACCATCATTTCATCGCAGAAAACTTAATTGAATCTTCCTTTGAGAGCCAGAGGTTTATTGATTATTATAGATATCCTGCACCTCCTCATCGCTCAAAGCCCGATTGTAAAGACGGACGCCATCGATCATGCCTTTAAAATAACCATTATTGACCCTTGAATGCCCTATTCTCATATCAGAATACAATGTCAGTGGCACTATGGTATTTCCGGCCGGATGGGTTTGACTATCTACCAGTTCTCCGTTTAGATACAACTTCTGTTCTCCGGTAGTTTTGTTATACGTTCCTACAGCATGATACCATCGCCCTGTCGTGGGACTCAAATTATATTCAGCGGTAAGATGCTTCCTTATGCCTTTTTCACTTTTTGTGACGAGTGTAAAACTAAGTTTCCACCAGGTAACAGGATTAAAACCCAGTTCATACCCTTCCCTGTTTTGCTCGTTTGCAGCATTCTTGAATGCGCTGAATACAGTATCGTAATTCGTAGCATCATTTGCATGTTTGTAAAACCATGCAACAATTGAGATCTCTTCATGATTCATACGCGGAACGGACACATAATCATTGATCCCATCAAAACTCAATCCCCCCCCGTTTTTCCCGGTTGTCCATGTTGCTCCATGTATTGTGCCGTCGT
>PHFX01000022.1 GCA_007618135.1 Candidatus Brocadia sp. WS118
GATGCTGCAAACCCATGGGTCTTTCTGCGCCAGGTGTTATTGTGATTTCTGGGTTTTTGATCCTGATGACAGTTGATACACCAGTAATTATCATTATGGCACCGGTTACAGTACTCCTGATTGTAATAGAACTCGCTTCCATGTTTTAATATCCACCGGGGATCATCATGATTGACCCACCGGTCTTCATGATAGAGTGGCATCCGATTCTTTTTAATGTGCTTGTGACAAACGTCACACGCGATCTTTTCTTTCCCCTGTTCTTTGTGACACGGAATGCAGGCGCCAAACATATCCGGGATAAGGTCCTGGGTAATTGCGTCACTTGTCTCAATACCCGCATGACACTGGTTACAGGCCACATTATTTTCCAAATGTACCTTATGGGTAAATTTCAAATCCCGATATTTTTTCGGGATATTATGCTTCACCTTTATTTCCATGCCCGGTTTTGTGTGGCACAACAAACATGATTCAGGATTGCTGGAATCAAAATTTTTCATGTGGCAGGCGAGACATTTTGCCATCTTGGGCCATGCAGGCTCGAGAGTCTCCCTATAAGAGTGACACATATTACAGTCTTTTAAACCCCTCTTCATATGCCTGGCGTGGCTGAAATGTATCTCCGACTCTTTACAGCCACCCAGCATCGTAAAGGTAACAAAAGTTACGATAGAAATGAGATAATAGAATTTTTTCATCCGAAACACCGTTAAACGTTAAGGAATTTCAATCACCCCCCATAATCCCCCCGTAAACGGGGGGAAACAGGGGGGTAGCCGAAGGCCTAATTCGAACATTCGAGTCTGACAACGTTAGAAATTAACACTATAAGAAAGCAAGAGCTGATGAAACTTATCCGGTTCTGTGTCGCTTATTTCAGACGTCCATCGCATCGTTATATCAGATTGTTTTGTTAGTAAATATTTTAGCCTGAGATAATACGTGCGGACATCGATCTTTTGCTCAATATCCCTTGTGTACTCATTATCCAGGATCGTCTGCAGGTCGTTGCTTCCAACAAAATTGTACTTATAGATAGAATAGCTCGTGCCAACACCCACATCAAACTTCCCAAATTTTTTGTCATAGTCAACACCAAGGTCTATCGTGTGATCAATACCCTTCACGTTCCAATATTCTACGGTAAAGGCAGCTTTGGATGCTTGTGAAAGGACATTATTCACGGTGAATGAAAAAAACGTCCTGTTATAGTCGCGATTGAAGGTGTCTTCATCATCTTTGTCTATCACACTCCTATAATCATAACCGCCGGATATGCCATACTTTTCCCCTAAATCCTTATATCCCGTGATGCTGATGAGTTCAAAAGGCTCCAGCGTTCCCAGGAGTTGATAGAAAGGAGAAATGTTGTTGCTCTGCTCACCTAATGAGTGAATGAACCGGTAATATGACACCTGAAGGTTTGCATTCCAGTCGAACTTATCCCATGATAATTTGACCAGGAAATCCTTTGGCGACGTGTTCAGGAGCGTATATCGTCCGTAAAAATTAAAATCTTCACAAATCTTTTGCCACAGATTCAGCCCCACCTCGTCATCGGCAAACTCGTCGTCAATGATACGAACATAGTCCAGGGTTGTACGGGTATCCACAAAAGGCCGGAAGGCCACCCCGCTTCCTGCCACGGTATCAAAATAGGTGCTCGAATATTGTGAAACCCTCAGACCGCCGAAGACATAGCTTTCAACAGGGCCAATGTGCTGTTCGTACTTTGCCCCATCAAAGAGAATATTTTCTATAGAGTATACATACTGGCGGCCGAAGCGAAGATTGGACTTATCGATGACAGGATTCTTAATGTCAGCGTACAAATAGTAGATACGCCCGTTGTATTGATGATCGTAACTGTCAAGAATATCCCGAAAAGCACTGGATTCAGGCTCCCTGCCATCGAGGTCGGCTGAAAATCTTCCTGAACCTGATATGGTTACTCTGTCATGGAAAAGAGGTTTCGTCTTAAACCGGAGATAGTCATAAGTGTCGTGATCCTCGTCATTACCTTCCGCCCAGCGGCCTTCATATTGGGCCCGAAAATTTCCGGAAATAAAGTCTTTATAGGTAAAACCCGACTCACTTACGCCCGTTATGATATTAGCAACGTTCTCGGTCGATGCAAAAAGAATAACAGGAAGCAAGATGTTCCCCAGGATGAAAATTACTGCGATCTTTGACATGAACAGACGCATCACGATTTCGTTTCACTTGTCTGCAGAATCAGTCAGGATTACCTGCCGAAGTTTTTAGGGAAGATACAGCTTGTATTTGTTTTGTCGCTGTATAGATAAAATCTCCTGCGGGATTGCCATCGCCGTTTGCCTCGTTTCCAGCGGCGTAAAATGTTATAGGATCGGTTGCATCAGTGGGGGCTTTCCATTTGATTTTCCATCTCGTTCTTTTATTGCCGGCAACTGTATGCTCGATATATTTACCCTTATCCTCTTTTCTTAGCCCTCTGGATTCGTCGTTTGGGGAGATGACGCGAGTAAATTTCCCCGTCTTTTTAAATTTCCCAACCCTGTTATCATGCGCATCCAATGCCGTCATCTCAAACCCGTGAAACGTTCCGGCTGATTCTGCAAATGAAATTTCTAGTTCGATGAATTTGCCGGGATTATATGTGCCAGCCACGGCAATTAAAAATTTCGCTTCTCCTGAATTGAGTTCGAATGAATTATGACAACCGGTATCATGACAGGTGCCTTCGTCGCCGGGGGCGCCTGTCCGGTAAGCTGGCGGTCCACCCGACCAGGCATAGAGAACGTTCGTGAACAGGCTATACATTATAAAACCTGTTGTAATACCAGCCATAAATTTTCTATCATACTTCATAAAGGCCACTCCTTTTTTCGCTAAAACTACATAAAGCATGTGATTTTTTCAACAAAATTCTTTGGTAACGCTTTTTATGAAACGGTTGAGTGGTAATCTTTTGCGGGTTTTGATATAATATGGCACATGAATAATAAAACACAACCCATGAAAAGGGAGAAAGGGAAAGATGAAACTGGGCGCATTCGCAATGTATCCTGTAAATGACGGCAATATTTACCTGGACGGTGGGGCAGTCTTTGGGATCGTACCTCGTGTGCTGTGGGAAAAGGTTTATCCACCCGACAGCAAAAACCGGATACGATTATCTCTCCATTGCCCCCTGATCGTAACCAGGAACTATAAAATCCTGATCGACACGGGAGTCGGAACAAAACACAATGAAAAATTTTGTCAAATGTATGGTATTGAGAAAAAATCCCATCTGCTGGCATCACTGAACCACTTTGGTTATCGGCCCGAAAATATTGATCTCGTCATCAATACCCATCTCCACTTTGACCACGCTGGCGGCAACACAACCTTGAATGAAAAAGGTAAGATTGTGCCCACGTTTCCAAAGGCAAGATATTTCGTCCAAAAAGGCGAGATGGATGCTGCCCTAAACTCCAATGAAAGGACGAGGGCAAGTTATCTCGTCGAAGACTTTTTACCTTTAGACGACTCCAAGCAATTCTCTGTCGTACACGAAGATATTATAGAAGTGGATGCGGGTGTCTCCCTTATAAAAATTGGGGGACACACCCGCCACCATCAATGTGTAAAGATTGAATCGGAGGGACACGTGGCCTTCTTTTTGGGTGATCTCATCCCCACCGTTGCCCATCTGCAATACCCTTACATTGCAGGATATGACTTATTCCCTTTGGAAACCCTGGAAAACAAAAAGAAGGTGTTACAACAAGCATTCGAGGAACACTGGCTCCTGATCTTTCAGCATGACCCAAAGGTGCACATGGGTTACTTAAAAAAGGTGGAAGGGCGGTTCGAGGTGGAAGAAGTAAAAGCAGAGGGATTCTTTTAAAAAGCGGGAGTGTAAGGATATCTGACAGTAATTCAAATGCATAATGTAAATCAAATTGGTTATTCAAAATGTGTGGTTCAATCTACAAGAGTGAACCAGCCAAGGTATTGTATTTATAAAGCAAAATGAAGAATCAGGCACCATCTTTAACTAAAGTTCTTTCCATTGCCGGTTCTGATTCAGGCGGCGGGGCTGGGATACAGGCGGATATTAAGACAATTACGGCGCTGGGCGGTTTTGCAACAACCGTTATTACCGCACTGACTGCGCAGAACACCACGGGTGTCCATTCCATCTATGAGGTACCAGCATCCTTCGTCGGTCAGCAAATAGATGCAGTAATGTCGGATATTGGTACGGATGCAGCGAAAACAGGGATGTTAATGTGCAGGGATATTGTGGAAATTGTGAGTACGAAAATCAGGGAATATCAGATTAAACATGTTGTTGTCGATCCCGTAATGCTCTCCAAGAATGGAAAGAACTTGTTATCGCCTGATGCCGTTCACGCCCTCACTTCCCAGTTATTTCCTCTATCATCCATTGTCACGCCAAATATTCCGGAGGCAGAATGCATCACCGGCTTAAAGATAAAAAGCGTGTCTCATGCAGAAGAAGCCGCAAAATGTATCTATCAATTAGGACCATCACATGTGCTCATAAAAGGTGGGCATGCCGGAAAATCATGGAGCATGAAAAATAAAGACACGGTAATCGATATTTTATACGATGGAAAATCCTTTGAGTATATTGAAGGTGCATATATCCCAACACAAAATACCCATGGCACCGGATGCACGCATGCCTCAGCAATAGCAGCATTTTTAGCGAAGGGGACCGATCTTACGGAGGCCGTTGTTCAGGCAAAGAAATTTGTAACACTATCTATTCAGGAATCATTTAATCCTGGCAAGGGATACGGAACGTTAGATCAATTCAGGGCGGTACAATTCCCTTGAATTGCAGTAAGCTTGTTGGTATACTTTCCATAATATTTTCTTAGATTCTTAGTTTAAACTTTCTGGGCTATTCCTTCTGCGGATCGCTGCAATTATTTTTTTTCATAATTGAGGGCGTATATGGCTATGCATCATGTTGCCTCGTTGGAATCCAGCGTGTTGGTATTAAACAAGTTTTTCATGGCCCTCCATGTAATTTCAGCAAAGAGGGCATTTGTTTTATTATGCAAAGAAACCGCAGAGGTAGTCTCTGTAGATGACGGGAAATTTAATTCTTATGATTTTGATGGCTGGAAGGACGTCTCCCTTTACAAGGCTAAATCAGGTTTACCCGAAGAGGATACCACGAGCTGGATAAAGACCGTCTCCTTTGAAATTGAGGTGCCAAAGATTATCCGTCTTTTATTCTATGATAGGTATCCGCAGTCCAATGTAAAATTTAACCGGAGAAATATCTTTGCACGGGATGAAAACAAATGCCAATACTGCGGCCGGCGGTTTCCAACATCTGAACTTAGCTTAGACCATATTGTACCGAAGGCATATCGTGGGAAAACCACCTGGACAAATATTGTGTGTGCCTGTACGGAGTGTAATAAAACGAAGGGGGGAAGAACTCCTGAAGAGGCGAGAATGAAGTTAATACGCAAACCAGCCAAGCCAAAGCACAGCCCCATTTTAAGTCTTAAACTTCGTTCAGATAGGTATCGCTCCTGGAAGCAATTTTTAGACGAGGCATATTGGTCTGTCCCGTTGAAGTAAAATCTGTGCCAGGCAGGTGCGGATTTCTTGAGGAGTTTCCCCTTTTCCCGCGTGTATCAATAACTATTTTTAGGGAATATTATTTAAAAATTCTGGCTGAGGGGTCTTCAGATATACGCTCGAGAGCGGCGCTGAAGACACTTTATCCTCTGTCGAAAATATACGGGTTTGTCGTTAAAACTCGTATTTTTTTTTATGAAAAAGGTATTCTGAGAAGCGTTCGTCTGCCCATTCCGGTAATCAGTGTAGGAAATATTACGTTGGGGGGAACGGGCAAGACGCCGTTCGTTGAGTATATCGCGCGATATTTACAACGAAAAGGGAAAAGGGTTGCTATCCTCAGCAGGGGTTATGCGGCTGCCATAAAACAAGAAAATAGCTCTTTGAATAAAAATGTTTGCAATGATGAATATCTCATGTTCCAGGAAAACATTCCGGATATCCCTCATCTGTTAAATAAAGACCGGGTGAAAAGCGGATTCGATGCAATCCAGCAATTTCAGGCGCAATGTTTAATATTGGATGATGGTTTTCAACATCTTCGTTTGGCAAGGGATCTGGATATTGTAACTATTGATGCGCTCAATCCGTTTGGTTTTGGACACATCGTTCCCCGCGGCATGTTGCGTGAACCTTTGGAAGAACTCAGGCGGGCCGATCTGTTTGTGTTGACGCACACGGATCAATGCAGCCGTGATAAAATTCAATCAATCATTGACCGGTTGCGCGGGATTTCAAGACATGTTCCGGTGGTAGAAACCGTTCATAAACCTATGTGGTTAGAATCGCCCAAAGGCGCAGAAACGATGGATATTGCCTGGTTGCAGGGAAAAAGGGTATTTGCATTTTGTGCCATAGGCAATCCTGAATCATTCAGGAAAAGCATTGAAAGCTTAGGGGGAGAATTGCTCGGATTTCACGCGTTTCCGGATCATCATGTATATACCGCATCCGAATTGCAAATGTTGAATGCAGAGGCTCAGCGTATCGGTCCGGATGCAATTATTATTACTCAAAAGGATCATGTCAAAATAAAAAATGTCCTCACATCGTGGGATTTCCCCTTATGGACATTAAAGATGGAAATTGGTATTGTTAAAGGAAGTGAAATTTTTGAAAAGAAGATAAATGCTATTCTGTTTTGAAAGGAAAAATATCATGGCTCATAAAATTACGGATGATTGTATAAATTGCGGTGCATGTGAAAGTGAATGTCCTGTCAATGCGATATCGGAATCAGGAGATAAGAGGCTCATTAGTGCAGAGACCTGTACTGATTGTGGAAATTGTGTGGCGGTATGTCCTGTCGAAGCAATTCTCGCTCCATAGCGATACCCCGGTAAGGAAGAAAATAAAATGGCACGACAACGTGATGACGAGACGAATTTTTTCAAGCCATTAGACTTTGGCAGGATCAAGACATACTCAATAAAGGAAAGAAAAAATCTCTCACATATCAACCTGTTTGCAAAGCCTGTCTTACCTGCGGATGGTATGCATGCTTTTTTTGAATCCCTGCCGGAGTTCCTGGCTTCAGCAAATTTACGGAAGGTAATTCATGCGATCGTTCTTGCGTATCAGCAAAAACGTCCTGTAGTAATGGCGCTGGGCGCTCATGTGATAAAGTGCGGCTTGTCTCCCTTAATCATTGACCTTATGAACCGCCGTATCATAACCGCTCTTGCCATGCATGGCGCTGCAGCAATTCATGATTACGAGGTCTCACTCATTGGAGCAACCTCTGAGGATGTTGCCATGAGTCTGAAAGACGGCAGTTTTGGTATGGTACAAGAGACGGCAGAGGCGTTTCAAACCGCTTCTGCTCAGGGAATAAAAGAAGATAAGGGTCTTGGCCGTGCGCTGGGTGATACCATACTTGGAGGAGAAAATCCGTATAAAGACCTGAGTCTGCTGGCATGTGGCGCAAGACTCAATATACCAACTACGGTTCACGTTGCGCTGGGAACTGACACCATACACATGCATCCGAATGTGTCGGGAAGGGATTTGGGGGAGGCCAGCCACCTTGACTTTAAAATCCTTGCCTCTGTGGTTTCGGAACTTGAGGGAGGAGTCTGGCTCAATGTGGGCTCTGCTGTCATTATGCCGGAGGTTTTCCTGAAAGCAATTTGTATTGCGAGGAATCTTGGTCATAAAGTTGAAAACTTTGTGACGGTAAACATGGATATGATTCAGCATTACAGACCGCAGACAAATGTCTTGAAGAGGCCTACGCAGTATGGATATGCGATTACCGGTCACCATGAAATTATGTTGCCTCTGCTAAGAATGGGTATTCTCACAGAACTTGGTATAGGAGATGAATAAAGCCAAAACTATTTTAAACATATACCAAAAGATGTTCGATACCCTGGGCCCCCAGCAATGGTGGCCGGGAGAAACGCCTTTTGAGGTTATTATTGGCGCTATATTAACACAGAATACCAATTGGTCTAATGTTGAAAAGGCCATCAAAAACCTTAAGACGGACGGAAAGCTCTCTCCGGAAGGAATTAAAAACGTACCTTTAGCGGAATTGGCGAAACTTGTCAGGCCTTCCGGATTTTTTAACGTCAAGGCAAGACGTGTTAAGGCATTTATCCACTGGCTGTTTTCACGATACGAGGGAAGTCTCTCCCGGATGTTCAGCCAGGATTTGCAGACGCTTCGGAATGAACTGCTTTCGGTGAAAGGCATTGGGCCGGAAACAGCGGATTCTATTTTGCTGTATGCAGGAAATATGCCTACCTTTGTCGTGGATGCTTATACCCACAGGATTTTTTCACGGCATGGTTTTATTGCCGAAGAAAGCACGTATGAGGAGATGAAGTCTTTCTTCGAAGAAAGACTTCCGAAAGACGTAACATTATTTAACGAATACCATGCATTATTGGTACATATTGGCAAACGATATTGCAAACCAAAAAAGGCCTGTGAGCCTTGCCCTTTGAGGGATTTTTTGTAATTCGTAATAGATCAGGCCACGAAGGCGCGAAGTCATAAAGTATAAAGAGGTTCTACTTTACCGAGTGCCTTAGCAGCATTGTGGGAAAAAATTATCGTAGTAAATTGCTACGGGTATCTTTGGAGTAACAAAATGACACACACTGAAGTCGTAATAAAAGGCGGGCATGTTATTGATCCTGCAACCGGTCTGGATGGCCGCGCAGACATCTTAATCAGAGATGGCAAGATTAAAACTATTTCAAATGACGTTACGGTAAACAACACGGCCAGGGTTATTGATGCAACTTCAAAATATGTAATTCCCGGACTGATCGACTGCCATGTCCATCTTCGGGAACCCGGGCTGGAATATAAAGAGACCATTGAAACCGGGTCGCAGGCTGCGGCAAAGGGTGGTTTTACCACCCTGATATGCGAACCCAATACGATTCCCCCTATCGACTCATTAGAAATGGTGGAAGCGCTCATGGAAAGGATTCGCCAGAAAAGCGTAGTGAATATTTTTACGAAGGCATGCATTACCAAAGGATTGCTGGGAGAAGAACTCACAGACATTGACAAGCTGGCAACAGATAAACGAGTGCGGGCGCTTTCGGATGACGGCAATCCGGTATTTTATGAGGCATTAATACAAAGGGCATGTGAACTGGCTGCACGGAATAATCTTATCATCAGCCCTCACTGTGAGGATTCTCAAATTTCTTTAGACAAGGCAAAAGAAAATAGCAAGGTAGCTCATTTCCCTGGTAAGCCATTTTGCCACGAAACCGATTTCATCATGCGTGAAATCAAATATACCGAACAGGCGCGTGGATGGTTACATGTTTCACACGTCAGCTTTAAGAAATCCCTGGAGGTTATTCAGCAGGCAAAGGAACGGAAGCTTGCAAAGATCACCTGTGAAGTAACACCCCATCATTTATTATTGGACGATACTTTCAGAAATGAATACGGAACGGTGCCCAAAACCAATCCCCCCCTCCGGTCGCCTGAAGACAAGGAAGCACTCCAGGAAGGTTTATCAAACGGCGTAATTGATGTGATTGCGACAGACCACGCCCCGCATACGCATGATGACATAAAAAAGGGATCTTCCGGGTTTGTTGGACTTGAAAATGCACTGGGCGTCATTCTTACAAAATTAGTCCATCCGGGTATTTTGTCATTGAAGGAGGTTGTCAGGAAAATGTCAACCAACCCTGCACGGATATTTAATGTTCCCGGCGGCAGCCTGGCAGTGGGGATGCCGGCAGATATTGCAGTTGTTGATATGAACAAGCAATGGACCGTAGAGGCTGAAAAATTTGTCTCGAAAGCCAGAAACTGTCCCTTTCATGGATGGAATTTAACCGGACAAGTAATAACCACAATTGTCGGTGGAAAGGTAATCGTTGAAAACGGTACCATGGCATGTTAATCATCATTGACGGTTATAACTTTATATTTACGGTGCCTGCTTTAGAGAAGCATGTGGAAATAAACCGTATTGAACCGATGCGGGATTACATTATATCCCTTCTTTCAAAATACAAAGAGAAAAAAAAGTATGATATCACGGTAGTATTTGATGGTAATTATACCCAGGCAACTTTACCAAAAAAGCAAATCTATTCCGGCATCACCGTAATTTATTCAAAATCAGGCA
This sequence comes from Candidatus Brocadia sp. WS118, assembly GCA_007618135.1. GTDB lineage: Bacteria > Planctomycetota > Brocadiia > Brocadiales > Brocadiaceae > Brocadia. The sequence goes on from PHFX01000022.1 coordinate 10,211, forward strand.
TAAATGCAGATACCGAGATAAAAAATATCACAACCCTTTGTCAAAACCCTAACGATGTTTACATTGTTACCTATGACAACGAAATAAAAAGGCACGTCAAAAGGTGCGGTTGTCATATTATCGAACCAAAAGCAATGTATCGGGAAATCCTGGAAATTTTAACTCCCGGGGAAAAAAATACCTCCGATGAGCCTGAAGACAAGCAGAAAGGCCCATCGGAAGATAATGCAAAATACTGGACGGATGTTTTCAAAAACCTCCCACCCGAAGAGATACCCTCCTTCGTAGCAAAAAGAGATATACCAAAAATACCGGGGAAAAAGGGCTCGTCACCCAATCGTACTGTGGACGAGCCACGTAGCAAATACCAGGGTCCATCTGCTGATGAAACACAATATTGGATCCGTGTCTTTAGAGAGACCGAAAAGAATGAACATCAAGATTAGCGTGCATTGGATTTTTAAAAGTATATTAACCCTCGCTTACGCCTTTTTCATCTACTACGAATCCTCTCAGGATACTTCTTCGGTTCCCCTTCCAACATACAGCGACAAACTCATTCATTTTATGGTATTTGGTCTTTTATGCCTTTTAATCTGCTGGACGTTTTCCACAGCTCCCATAGGAAGTAAATTGATACATAAAATCACCCTGGCAATCGGTATCACTTCTCTCTATGGCGTATCAGATGAATTTCACCAATTCTTTACCCCGCACCGTTCGGTAGACATCTTTGACTGGGTTGCGGACACGGCTGGCGCCGTTGCTGCCGGTTTCTTATGGCTGGCAATAACTAACAAATTACAAATGAAAGAGAAAGTACTGAATGTGGGAAATACATCTTATCAAGGAAAGGAATAGAAACCATTGTCTCTTTCTTACCAGACATAACGGACAATTCTTTACTGCGGGGAGTGCCAGCTGATTTCCTTCAGCTTCCTGAGGGCGTCTTTTGCATTGCCTGTGTCGATAGACTGTGAAGCAATTTCTATTCCCTCCGCAAAATCACTTGCCAATCCGCCAGCCATAATTGCCGCGGCTGCGTTTAGGATTACCACATCTCGTTTGGGGCTGTGAATGCCTTCCAGGATTTCTCTGATTGCCGCAGCGCTTTCCTCGGCAGTATGTACGGTCAAGTCAGACAACGTTGATTTTTTTATACCATAATCTTCCGGATTGAGATAATAACTTTTTATGGTATTCCCGACAAGCTCGCAAACTTTTGTTTTGGTTGTTGTGGTGATCTCGTCTAAACCGTCTAACCCATGTACCACGAATGCGTGGTTATCTCCCAGCATTTTTAACGCCTCTGCCATAATAAGCGTCATATGCTCACTATATACGCCAAGGACACGATGTGTGGCCCCGGCAGGGTTTGCTAAAGGGCCAATGATATTGAATATCGTGCGAATTCCAATCTCTTTCCGGGGACCAATGGCGTATTTCATTGCCTGATGCAAAAGCGGCGCGAAGAGAAACCCAATATTGGCAAGGGTAATACATTTTTCTACCGTTTCTACATCGGCCTCAATATTAATTCCTAATCGCATCAGGACGTCTGCACTGCCACATTGGCTGGTGAATGCCCTGTTACCATGCTTGGCAACCTTCAGGCCGGTGCCTGCAACAACGAAAGCGGCGGCAGTAGAAATGTTAAAGGTATTTCTGGCATCTCCACCCGTTCCGCACGTGTCGACTACCATATCATTTCCGGTCTTTATTTTCATAGCCCTTTTCCTCATAGCAATAGTGCATCCTGTAATTTCTTCAACCGTTTCTCCCTTCATACGCAGGGCAGTAATAAAAGAGGCAATCTGCGCGTCGGTGGCATTCCCTTCCATGATTTCCGTCATCACTGCCAGGCTTTCTTCTATGCTGAGATGCTGGTTATTTACCAACTTGGATATCGCACTTTTTACGGGCATAAATATGGAAATGGAGTTTTTTCCTTGACGTGGAATCTGATATAAATTATACTTTACGAGTTAAAAATTACTAAATAACAATATTTCATATCACTTTGAAGAAAGGACGAATAGCGTATTTATGGCAAAAATACAAATAACATCAGACGAAAATATACGGGAGGCATTAAGAAGATTTAAAAAAATGTGTGATAAAGAAGGTATCATTAATCAATCGAAACGCATTGCCTATTTCGAAAAACCTTCAGAAAAGAAACGCCGGGAAGAAAGCCGGAGGATCAAAAATATTAAACGGGCACAAAAATTAGGTATCTCTGGTCTGGCAAGTCCTGCCCGTAATCAAAAGAATACGTATTCCAAATATTCGTCATTTTAGGTATTGACTTTCCATGGTAATTTTCGTGCATCGCCCCATAAGAATTCCAAATCATAAAAATGGCGCATCTCTTTATCAAAAAGATGCACGACGACATCCCCATAGTCCATGAGTATCCAGCGGGCTTCCTGATACCCCTCCATACCTATCCAATGGATACCGTAGCTATGCAACGTTAATTCAATCTCACGCGCAATACCCTGCAATTGCCGCTTGTTGTAGCCACTGCAAATAACAAAGAAATCGGTAATAAAGGTTAAACCTTGCACGTCAAATATGCAAATATCTTCCGCCTTTTTGTCGTCGGCAATTTTAGCGCACAGGTTTGCAACTTCTTTTGAATCTATCGTCTCTATTCCTCCTTAGCATCTATCGCTGTTTGGTGCCAAAACTTTCGCCAAAATCTGCCTCATATTGCACCGAGGGTTTTATTTCTGACAGACTGCTTCCGCAGTAATAACAAAATCTTGCGTATCGAGGATTCACATCAAGACAATTTTCACACCGATGGTATAAAAGCGTGCCGCACAGGACACAGAAATTTGCGCCTTTTACATGATTGTCGTATTGACAGTTTGTATTGGGGCATATCCTGTCATCCCGTTCCGTACTTATGTTGTCAGGCATAATGACCTCCCATTTTTAAAGGTTTTTTCATATCATAACCACAGACAGGCAGGAGAGGAGAACGGTTGTTCGCCCCTCCTGGTGTGTCTTCTGTGATTTGTCTTTTCCTCGTGCTAGTGAAGATGCAACAGGGCACCTATTTTGGGTGAATATTTAATAATGATTCCCGCAAAGACAACTGATACAATTGACATAAGTTTCAACAAGATATTCAAAGAAGGCCCTGAGGTATCTTTGAAAGGATCTCCCACCGTATCGCCAACAACCGCAGCCTTGTGTGCCGGAGAACCTTTCCCGCCCAAGACCCCGCTTTCAATATACTTCTTTGCATTATCCCAGGCCCCGCCTGCATTCGCCATAAAAACCGCCAGCAAGAACCCTGTGGTTAAACTGCCGGCTAAAAGCCCTACGACACCTGGCACGCCCAGTATTAAACCTGTTATAATGGGCACCAATAAGGCCAGGAGAGAAGGAACAAACATTTCCCGTTGTGCCCCCCTCGTACTGATTGCAACACATGCAGCATAATCAGGCTTTCCCGTTCCTTCCATAATGCCAGCAATTTCCCTGAATTGTCTTCTGACTTCTTCCACCATACTTCCGGCAGCACGCCCGACAGCCTTCATCGTCATGGCGCTAAAAATGAACGAAGACATGCCTCCAATGAATAATCCGATGAGCACCTTTGGATTAATTAAGGTAATGTCCAGATAGTCCATAAGATCTGATAATTTTGCACTGGCCAAATCTATTGATGTGCCGGCAATCTGAATGACCGTGGTCCCCGATCTTTCCATGCCTACTTTTATTTGTTCAACAAAGGAGGCGATCAGCGCCATGGCCGTCAGAGCAGCAGAACCAATCGCAAAACCTTTTCCGGTCGCTGCCGTGGTATTTCCCAAGGCATCAAGCGCATCGGTTCTTTCCCTGACAAAGGGTTCAAGACCGCTCATTTCCGCATTCCCACCCGCATTGTCTGCAATCGGGCCGTAGGCATCCGTTGCCAGGGTTAATCCCAGCGTGGAAAGCATACCGACCGCTGCTATGGCAATCCCGTAAAGACCCAGCGAAATATTGGAGAAGCCACCTGCAAAGGCATAACTTAAGAGAATCGCTGCAGAAATCGTAACGACGGGGATAATCGTAGACATCATGCCCGTAGCAATACCGTCAATGATTACCGTTGCGGGACCCGTCTTTGATTGCCCGGCAAGGCCTTTTGTCGGTGAGTAATTAGAAGAGGTATAGTATTCCGTCCCCTTACCAATAATAACACCCGCTATCAATCCTGTCACAATCGAACCCCAAACACCAAAGTTTTGAGGCAGCATATATTTAATGATTGCTGCTGAAGTAATCAAAATCAGGACAGAACTAATGTTAATTCCTTTTCCCAAAGCCTTGAGAAGCTCCTTCTGGGATGCCTCTTCCTTTGTCTTAACCGCGTAAATTCCAATAATGGAAAGGAAGATACCAAGCCCTGCCAGAATCATAGGCACCACCATACCGGCAATACCGAGACCGGCGGTTACACCCAACGCCGCACAGGCCAGCATGGAATTGTAATACGATTCATACAAGTCTGCGCCCATACCCGCTACATCACCTACGTTGTCCCCAACATTGTCTGCAATGGTAGCAGGATTTCTTGGGTCATCCTCAGGAATACCAGCCTCTACTTTACCCACTAAATCAGCGCCCACATCGGCAGCCTTTGTGAATATTCCACCGCCAACCCTTGCAAATAAGGCTTGAGAACTGGCGCCTATGCCGAAGCAAGGAAGCATCATAGCCATGTCAAGCAGCGATACATTGGTAAATTTACGGAAGACGAAAAACCACAGGGAAATATCCAAAAGTCCCATACCAACAACGGTCAGTCCCATGACTGCGCCGCTTCTGAATGCCACCTGGAGTCCCTGGTTCAGGGATTTCCTTGCCCCTTCCGCAGTCCTCGAACTGGCACTGGTAGCAGTCTTCATTCCCAGAAACCCGGCAAGACCAGACAAGAAACCGCTGGTGAGGAATGCAAAAGGAACTACCTTGGACTGGGCATGCAATCCAAATGAGATCAGAAGGAGAACGAGAAAGGCGCCGATAAAAAATATACCCACGACTTTATATTGCTGTTTCAGATAGGCGTAAGCGCCTTCCCTGACATGTCCGGCAATCGATTTCATGGTCTCGTTACCATCGGGTGCCCTCATAACTTCCTTGTAGAATTTTCGTGCATAAAAAAGAGCAAAAAGTGCTCCGATTGGCGCAATCCACCATAATCTCGGTATGGTATGCGGCGTCTCTGCCGTTACCTTACGGGCTGCACCCTCCAATTCAAACAAAGGTCTTTCTTTTTGAGTGGCTTCCCCAAGTTCAAACTGAGGTTTTTCACCGCCACTCGTTGCCGCACTCTGAGCATGTGCGTTGTGGGACAACAATCCCGACTTCGATACTCCAAAGATCAGGGTTGTTAGCATTAAGAGTATCATGATAATGCTGACCCGGTTATTTTTGAAACTAGGTTTACGTGAAAAACTATCCATCAACTTAAATCATTCTCCTTTCTGTTTTCTAACGGCATCATTCATTTTATTAAGGTATAAAGATTCTCAATATGTTTCTACCACGTGTCGTTTTTTGACACACTTTGGAGAAAATCCTTTTTCTTTTCAATCGTGCGAATCAATTCATTTACATTGGTCGAAGTATCCTCCGGATGGTTGGCACGGTACCTTTCCCATTCCTGCATGGCTGACTCGGTATATTGAAGCGCCCGATCAAAGTTTCCTTCCCTTTCAGAACATAACGCCGCATGCCACAAGGCATGACAAACGGTTCTTTCTATGGCTAGCGGGTTACGCAATTTCGGGGCATGCAAAAGAGACTGCCTTAGCCAATAAAGCGACTCCTCGTAATTGTCTTCGCCCGCATCTCTTTTTAACTGCTCCCGGTAATACAGTGCATATTTAAAAACCCGCTGATCGAACAGATGAAAATACATATATCCCAGCTCAAAGAAAAGGTCGCCACTATCGGGATTTTTTACAGCCCCTTTCTTCGCAAAGTTCAGCCCCGTGTATATCCATTTCCACTTGTTTTGCGGCGCATCCCACTCATTGGCGATATTATATGCCATATTCCATGCCTGAAAAATCCAAACCGCAGGGAAGTTCGGTTGCAATTTAGCGATAAGATTGTTTACGGTTAAGAGTTCATAGTATTTTTTTTCTTCGTGCCGGGCAATGGCCCTTGCCCAGAGAAAATCAACGGCAATTCCCCGAAAACCTCCCAGGAGAAGCAATGGAATGCTTTCCGTTGGATCATAACGAAATATGCTGGTTTCTGATGTATTACGGAAAGAAGCAATCCATACATTTACCAAGAGAATACTGCACAGCAAGAGCAATAAAAAAAGGTTCCTCTTTTGGCGTCCCAAGGTTTAGAAAAACTCTCTTTTTTTTAATACGATGCAGGATATAAAAAGGCAAATACCGGCATATACAATGGTATACCCAAAAGAAGCCCCAACGGTTTCTAAAGGGATGTCTACGCCGTTTAAGAGAAATTTCAAACTATCAAACCTTCTAAAATCCGGCAAAATAAAACAGATCCATTCCAAAGGCTTTTTGATAAGATAATCCATATAAACCAGAAGAATATTGGGGGTTTTCAGCACAGCCGGTACGGCATGTTCATGCATATCATGGTGTTGAATGAGCAAGGAGAAATCTTTGATAAATTCCAAGATATGCCCGCATAAGAAGAGAACAAACGCAGATACAATGCTCACCGGCGCCGATAGATAGGTTGATCCCATGACAGCAATAATTAATATCAGCAGAAATTTCAAAAAGGTAATGAAAATGGCTTTTGCATAATTTGACAAAAAACCTTTTGGTACCGAAAACACCTTAACATCCATGTGCGTGACGCCAATATAGTCTGTTGTAAGGATAGGGAAAACCGTAATATTCAGGATACTATTTTTCTGAACCATTTCAGGATCAATTTTAAGAATAAATGGTTTGTCGACCTTTGCTATCACGACTTCAGATTTCCCGCGGCCTGTACTATCATTCACTGTTCTTACCATTAACGGGACTGTGTCAATAAATCCTCGACCACTTTCAAGCTTCAGATTACATTCTGTTTCAAACCCAGGAGTGGTTTCATGAGTCTCCTGTATATCAGAAAAGCTCCATTGTGCAACCCCTGTCCCGCCCCCTGCAATCCACGCAATTCCCTCGCGCGTGTGGTGCAATGTGCCTTCAATGGAAAAGTGTGATGCGGTAAACTCCGTCCTTGCCTTTAATATACCACGATATTCTTCCGGTAAATTTGATGCACGGTAGTAAACAGAGATGAGATTGAACAGGCTCAAAATTACCAAGAGGACGACAGATAAAAGGGCAAAGCCCGTAATTTTGCCCACTATAACTTTTAGCCGTGATATAGGCTTTGATAAAATACCATAGATTGTCTTGTCTTCTATTTCATATGGCAATGACGTGGCAGAAAGAAGAATTACCCCCGATATGCATAAGAGCACGACCACTTGAAAGAACACGACTAGGATCATCTTAACCGTTGCATCTGGTTCATCAGTCGTTGGGATTAATGGTAAAACAGCCATAATGAGGATCCCAAGCCCAATCAGGACATGGAGCGTTTTCTTTCGAAGTGACTCGCGAAGGGTATGGATTGCAATGGTTTGTATCATCAGAGCTTAGGAAAAAGAACCGGCTGTCAGCGACGCTGAATAATGCTTATAAATAAATCTTCCAGGGTAGATGACGGATGATCAACAGATAAAACATTTCCATTTCTACTCTCAACAAAGGCCTTTACTGCCTGAATGTCGTTGTCGGAAAGATTTTTTACTACAAATTCGATGGCATCGTTTTGAGACAATAACTCTTTTACGGTGCCCGTTACTTGCAAAACACCCTTGTTGAAGATCGCAATTCGGTCGCAAATGTCTTGTACATCAGCTAACAAGTGAGAGCAAAGAACAACGGTTTTCTTCTGTCGTTTAAATTCCAGAATAAGGTCCTTCATCTCGCGACTGCCAATAGGGTCTAAACCACTGGTCGGCTCATCCAAAATTACCAATTCAGGATCATTTATGATGGCCTGCGCAAGCCCTATTCTTCGCAACATGCCCTTCGAATATTGGCTTAAGGGTCGTTTGCGAACGTGATCTAACCTCACCTCATGGATTAATGCATCAATCCGACGTTTTCTTTCTTTTTTTTGAATATCAAAGAGCTTTGCGTAAAAATCCAGAATTTCCTCTGCATTGAGGAATTTATATAAATACGATTCCTCAGGTAAAAAACCTAATTTCCTTTTCACCGTTAAATTACCCGAGGGATAGCCCAATACCCATGATTTGCCGCTGGTGGGAAACAAGAGGCCAAGTAATAATTTTACCGTGGTTGTTTTACCCGACCCGTTAGGACCGAGTAATCCAAATATTTCTCCCCTCTCGATCGTTAAATTAAGATTTGTTAGGGCAGAGGTACTTTTGCGTCTCCAGAAATCCTTATAAACCTTCGTAAGTCCTTCTGTCCTGATTGCGTAACTATCCAAAAAATTCGTAATCTTCCACCTTAATAAAATAGCGCGTATTTATTAAAATATGGAATAAACGGTAACCAATTTAATCAAAAATAATGGATAAGTCAAACAATATTTAAGGATTTACGATATCTGCTCATATTCCTATAAGAATGAGGTGAGCATTTGAAATAATTACCGGGAATTGCCAGTTTCAGGCAAAGTGAAGAAATCAAGGGAAAAAAAACTCCACAGCGTACAAATATTTTAGCGCGGGAATTTTTCATCCAGGATACTGCGGATTTCCTTTAGTTCCTTTAGGGTTTCCGGCAGCAGAGAAGAAGACCTTGTCGTCAGAAGTTTGTAGGACTCTCCGGCATCCTGCCGGTACTGTTCCCGTAGTCTCTTTCCAGCGGCTTCTTTACCTTGGAAATCAATCTTCTGAAACTGAATAAGTGCAGACTTGGTAATTCTTACAAGTTCCTCCGCGGTAACCAAATTCCCAAGGGTATTCGAATGTATATATGCGGATACAGCCGCATCGATGTAGTTTCTGAATACGATTACTCCTCGACCTGTAGCCGACGTCTTTCTGATCACAACATCAGGCCTGAGGCTTCTAAATGCCGGACTTACCGACTTTACATCGACATCAGACTCCCTGAGGTCATGAACAAAGGTGGTTACAACCCCCGATACATCTTCCGTTGACTCATGGGTAACCATCATCTGTGCTGTCAGTGCATCTGCCTGCCCGGAATCACCAACAAAAACGTAGCAATACTCAGGATAGACCCTTGAGAATTTCTCGAAATTCTCAAACTTCACTCTGCCAATCTTGTCTTCCTGGCCATGAGGAATCTTATCATGGAGAGAATGAAGTTTTTCCCGCAAAAGGGTCTCGGCGGTACCTATTACTGAACTGCCAAGGTCTCCTGACAATGCACTGGGACACAATCTTCTACCCGTGCTATTATCCTTGAACTTCGCCAAGCTCTTAAGGCTACCCTCCTCTAACGTGCCAGCGATGGGATTAGGCCGTGCAGACAAGGTCGTTACCGGAATTATCTGCAGATCAAAGGGCTCGTGTTTCAAGGAATCATAAAATTCCAGGACTCCCGGATACCCGCTTTCCTTTATACATCGGTCATCAACTGGATACCGGTCATCAATGAGATTGGGGTACATCGTGTCATCAACATCGGTAAGAACTTTGATGCCAGCCTGCTGCTTCACGGCTCGGAGGTGACTGATAATCCGATTCTGGCATTTCTTGTCATCTATATCGCCAAATACGTATTCCACCATATCCTTGTAGTCCCCGTCATATTCCAAAACAAACTTGAACAGGGGCAGGTCATCCGGTGTAACCGACAAAAGCAATCGTTCCATTCGCAACTCATCCCTATGGCCAGTCACATTTGCACGTGGCGCAACCCTTTTGAAGGCTTCAATCTTGTCGGCCAGGTTGAGCCTGGCATTGCGAATACGGTTGTCGAGTTTCCGGGCGCGTTGTCCCCAGAAAATATGCAAGGTAGGTTTTTTGAACTCGACAAGAAATTCATCGACACGCTTCAGATCAGGCTGTCCGTAATCAGGCATATGATTTATCAATTTTCCTTCAGGTTCAACATGCTGAGCATTTCCCGTTCCCATGGTGCAGCACCAGATCGAAAGCAGCAGGACACCAATAAAGATTTTTGCAGTTTCCAGGGGATTCCATTTCAAGAAAAGACACCAAAGAAGGAATATGGTTGCCGTCATTGTGGTGTGGCCGCGCTAGCGTTTCAGCAAACCGTTGATATGCAAGACTTCTTTGCAGGCATGAAATACGCCGTCGGCGTTTATGCGCTTCATACAGATCATGGTATCACAGCTTCCTTTATAACACGGGGCGCAATCCACACCGGCTATTAATTTTTGTCCCCGTCCATAGAGATCAATTTCCTGATGGCACGTGGAGCCAAAAAAGGTAACCACCAGTTTTTTCAATGCGATGGCAAGGTGCAGGGCAAGGGTGTCGCCGGTAACGATCAGATGACATTGATGTATTAATCCCATAAATTCCTTCAGACTGTGGTGGCACCCGCTGTCTATTACCGGGAATTTTGTCCGTGAAGCAATCTCTTTATTCCTTTCAATTTCCTCAGGTCCGCCCAGGAGCACCACGTGTGCCTTCAGGTCATTTGACAACCGATCTGCAAGTTCGACAAAACCTCCAATTTCCCATCGTTTTGTTGCAAACCTCTTTCCGGCACCCGTATTCAAGCCGATCGTCAGTCTTCCGTTAGAAATCCCCCACTGTTTCACCAACTGCTCTCCGTAGGAGGTGTACTTCCGGGGGAGGTTAATGACGTATTCGCCATACTTTTCCCCTAGTCCAAGGGCTTCAAAGATAAGTTGCTGATAGGTTTTTTTGTTTTGCCAAAACTTGAGTTCGTCAGAAACTCCCAGGCGAAACAAGTAGTCTGCCTCTTTGTTCAAGGGGTAAAGATGCCCCTTCTCAGAAAGGGCAAAACCCAGTTTCTGTTCTGCCTTCACCAGGGATGCAAGGCTGGCGGCCACGGTGTCCTTATCAAGACAGATTAATACGTCAAACTTCTCGACCTGAAGCCGTAAGGCATTTTCGTAATTTGCGGTTAAGAGGCGATCAATGAAGGGATTTTCCTCCAGGACTGACAGGGAAGAGCTATCGGTAATCCAGGTAATTTGAGAGTGTGGATATTTTTCTTTTAGAACGGGCAGGATCGGGGTCGTCCTCAGCACATCCCCAATGGCAGCCAATTTGATAATCAATATCCGTTTTCCCATCGATTGATATTGAGGACACGTATCATCAACAGAACAATCGAGTTTAAACCGGCAGGGTTTCTCCGAGGCGAAAAAGCGGCAATCAAATTCTTTTGGCATCATACCATCTTCCTTTTAACAACAAAGGTTTACCTGTGAACGTATCGCTACTCATCTTTTTCTTCTTCCGCACCAAAGAGAGGAACAGGAGGTTTTTCTGCACCTCATCTTCACATTGATTATAGTTACAAAACCTAGACAAAGAAAAACTTATATTACAAGATCAGACAAGAGAAAGCAATCATGAGGATTAAAGTCACATTATCAATAAGTCGCGTCTTGCCCATCCTGACTGCCAAGGCAACAACATCGCCGTTTTGTACCTTCGGCACTGTCTCAAGGGTTTCAGGATTCACTATGGCAATATAATCAATCGTTGCTGATGTGCAACGGGTAATAATCTTCTCCATTTCCCGGAGAATTTCCCCGGTATCGGTTGTACCCATATTTGCCAGAGTCTTTGCCCTTGTCAGTGCCGTGTATAAGCAAAGGGCATCGGTCTTTTCTGTTTCGCTGAGATACGCATTTCTGGAACTCAGGGCCAACCCATGCTGATCCCTGATCGTTGGAAGTACTTTTATCGTAACACCAACATTTAAATCAGAAACGGTCCTTTTGATAACAACGGTTTGCTGGAAGTCTTTTTGCCCGAAATAGGCAATGTCAGGTTGTATGAGATTGAAGAACTTCAGTACCGCGACAGCAACACCCCGGAAATGACCCGGGCGCGATTTACCACAGAGCTTATCTTCCAGGGATTCGGGAATTACTGATGTGCAAAATCCATCCGGATACATCTCTGTTGCACTTGGATTGAATACGATGTCTACGCCCTCCTGAGAAAGGAGGTTACAGTCATTACCAAACGTCCTGGGGTATCTCGTGAAATCCTCATGTTTCCCAAACTGCAAGGGATTTACAAAGATACTCACCACCACCGTGTCATTTTCTTTTTTTGCCTGCCTTACGAGGCTCAAATGTCCTTCATGCAAAGCGCCCATGGTTGGAACAAAACCAATCGTCGAGCGGTTCTCTTTTATCAGCGCTTTGATGCTCTGTTTTATCGCTTGTATCGAACTGATTACTTGCAACAAAAAACTCCCGCCTTTTTGTAATTATGCTACCCCGAATTCAAATCAAGACGATATCATTTGCGCTCATAATACGTTCACAGTAATGACATTGTAATCGTATCGGATTTTTGTTTACTACGTGTTGTTTGGTTTTTATATTATTATGGTTACTTACACAATTAGGATTAAAACACTTAACCATACCTTCGATCATCTCCGGAATTACCGTCTTGAATTTTTTAACAACTTCGTAATCCTTAATAATATTGACCGTTGCATTCGGGGCAATGAGGGCGATTTTGTTTGCTTCTTTTTGGTCAATAATTTTCCCTTCAATCTTGATAATGCCTTTTTTCCCTAAAAATTTACTCGTTAAGTTCATCCCTACCAGAACTACCTGCTCTTCATTCTGAATATTTAAGATATCAGCAACCTTCAAGGTGCTTTTACTGCCTATGTGGTCAATCACCGATCCGTCTTTAATTGCAGCAACATCCAGATGTTTCATGCAATGGCCCCCAAAACGGCGGCCAATATAGCCTTTCTCATAGGAACGCCGTTACGCGCCTGATGAAAATATACAGCAAAATCAGTTGCATCCAGGCTGTCATCCATTTCATCTACCCGTGGCAAAGGATGCAATACCTTTAAATTGTCCTTAATGCCAACATCTTCAAGCATGGTCTTGCTCAGCCGATAGATACCGCGAACCTTCTCAAATTCGATCGGATCTGCAAACCGTTCCTTTTGTATCCTGGTACAATAAATTACGTCCAGTCGTTTGCTTATTCCCATGAGCGATTCGTTTTCATGGCATTTTACCTTCCGGTCTTTCAGTGCCTCCATAAAATCGCCTGGAAGACGTAAGCTGGGTGGAGAAATAAAGTACATTTCCGCACCAAAATACGCCAGGGCATACGCAAGGGAATGTACCGTTCTTCCATACTTCAGGTCACCTAAAAATCCAATCGTTAGCCCTTCGAGCGTACCTTTTGTCTTCTGAATGGTGTAAAGATCCAAAAAGGTTTGTGTTGGATGCTGATTCGCACCGTCCCCGGCATTGATTACCGGTACTTTTACCACATCTGCCGCCAATTGGGCAGAACCTTCGAGATAATGCCGTAACACGATGATGTCGCAATAGCCCTCTACAATCTTTACAGAATCACTCAAAGATTCACCCTTCGCTGCCGAAGAGACCCCTGACTCCGCAAAGCCAATTACCATGCCCCCCAACCGTTTCATGGATGATTCGAAACTCAACCGTGTCCGCGTTGAAGGTTCAAAAAATAAGGAAGCAAGCACCTTACCCTTCAGTATCTCGGTATGGTCCATTTGTTCCATCCGCTTCGCCAAATCAAGGATATATAATATTTCTTCCTTGTTGAAATGTCTGATAGAAATAATATCTCTCTGCTGAAAGCTTACCATATACTCCTGAAACTCTTGTCCAAAATCACCGGAGCTACATTTTGCGAGATAATGTAACAGACCTATTCAGACATTACAAGGAAAATTACCCTAGGGATATGAAGCCCATCCTTCTGTTAACAAAATCTATTGACAATAAACAATTTTATTCGTTATAGTAAATGTTTTAATGATAGAGAGAGATGTTTGAAATCTACGGAATCATCCATCCAGAAAACTCAGGCACACAGGGGAAATATTTGCCGTATTTCTGATTCCAGGCATTGCGTGCCGCTGCGTCTTGGTGAGGAAATTTATAAAGGAACCAATCATTCATGAAAGCATTCAATGTTGGGCTCATAGGCATGGGAACCGTGGGGGCAGGAGTAGCAAAAATTCTTCTGGAAAAAAGTTCACCCCTTCTGGAAAAACTTGACTGCGTACCGGTATTAAAAGGTATTGCCGATTGTAACCCTGAGGTAAAAAATAAATTCAATTTACCACCAAATATCCTCTTTACCACCGATGCCCAGAAACTTCTGAATAATCCGGATATACAGGTTATTGTAGAGCTTATCGGGGGATTGCACCCTGCAAAAGAAATTATTACCGCAGCCCTTGAAAAGGGCAAAGATGTGGTAACAGCAAATAAAATGCTTTTAGCCCTCCATGGTTCAGAACTCTTTCTTAAGGCACGACAGCACGGCAAGAGCATTTCCTTCGAGGCGAGTGTGGGAGGTGGGATACCTATCATTGCTGCCTTGAGGGACGGGTTTATTGCCAACAGGATCGAGTCTATCTTTGGTATTGTAAATGGAACAACCAATTACATTCTCACCAAGATGACCAAAGAGGATGTTAAATATAGCGATGCCCTTGCTGAGGCTCAAAAGCTGGGATACGCAGAAAAAGATCCCACCATGGATGTCGAGGGCATAGACTCATCGCATAAGCTTGCTATTTTAGCAAGGATTGGTTTTGGGGCAGACTTTGATTATAACAGCATCTATCACGAAGGTATTAGCGCGGTAGACCTGTCTGATATCTGGTATGCACACGAACTGGGATATACCCTAAAACTCCTGTCCATCGCAAAAAAAAGAGAAAACACGCTTGAGCTTCGCGTTCATCCTACCCTCCTTCCTCACGAACATCCACTGTCCTCAGTACATGGCGTATTTAACGCTATCTGCATAACCGGGAGCGCTGTGGGAGAAGCAATGCTCTATGGTAAAGGGGCGGGTCAGATGCCCACTGCCAGCGCAGTGGTTGCAGATCTCGTGGATGTTGCTCTGGGAAGAGCGGGCATTACGTTTACTGCCATGAAGACCTTTTCCGGGCGTTCCGAACGTTTCCCCATAGCAGATGTCCTGCAGTTTAAGACGTGTTATTATTTGCGGTTCTCTGTTGTCGATAAGCCCGGGGTGCTCGCAACGATATCCGGCATTCTGGGAAGGCATCAGATCAGCATTGCCTCAGTTATTCAGCATAAGGCCAGAGAGAATGGCAATGTTCCTTTGGTAATGATGACTCACCTTGCAGAAGAAGGCAATCTGCAAAAGGCGCTTGCAGAAATTAAACAACTCGACACCATAAAAGACCATACAAAATTTCTCCGTGTAGAAGAACTGGAGGACTCGTGAAATACTGTATTATTGTTCCTGACGGGATGGCAGATTATCCCATAGACAAACTCAGCGGCAGGACCCCCGTTGAAACGGCCCGTACCCCTAACCTTGATTATCTCGCTCAAAATGGTCAGCTTGGCGTTGTTCGAACCATTCCAGGCGGGTTTCCCGCTGGCAGCGATGTCGCTAATCTTACCTTACTGGGTTATAATCCCAGGGAATACTATTCGGGACGTGCACCCCTTGAGGCAGCCAGCATTGGCATTCAGTTAAGTGAAGGCGACTGGGCATTCCGTTGCAACTTTATTACTGCCAGCGCAGATATTCTGGAAGATTTTTGTGCCGGACACATAAAAACCGACGAGGCGTCTGTCCTTATCAATCTGCTCAATGAACGATTGGGCAATGACATTATCCGATTTCATACCGGCAAAAGCTATCGCCATGTCATGGTATATAAAGGCACTCAAAAAATGGACGCCAAATGTTTTCCACCCCATGACATTATGGGACAGTCAATTCAAAAGCATCTCCCAAAAGGAAATGGAGGCGAAATTCTTACCGATCTCATGGAACGTTCCCGCGTGTACCTGTCGAATCATGAGGTAAATAAGGTTCGTATTGACCTGGAAGAAAATCCCGCGAATATGATCTGGCTATGGGGGCAGGGGCACCGGCCCAATATGCCCACATTCAAGGAACGATTTCATCTCACCGGAGCCGTCATTACTGCCGTAGATTTGATTAAGGGCATTGCCTGCTATCTGGGATGGGACATTATCCAGGTGCCTGGTGTTACCGGTTATCTTGATACGAACTATGCCAATAAGGGACAGTACGCCATCAAGGCATTGGAGACCCACGATATGGTATTAGTTCACATCGAGGCGCCCGATGAAGCAGGTCATGAGGGAAACGTGCATGAGAAGATATTGGCTATTGAACAAATAGATAGTAAGATAATCGGGCCTATTCTTGAGGCAGAAAATAGATTCAGCGACCTGCGTATCCTGGTGCTTCCGGACCATTATACGCCTATTGTTAAACGAACCCATACCCCAGAATCAGTTCCTTTTGTGGTTTATGGTACCGGAATAGAGAAAGGTATTGGGCTTCCCTACAGTGAAACCAATGCCAAGTCCTCCGGTCTCCATATCAAGGAGGGACATCGTTTAATCGAACACCTTATCTCAGGTTCTTTTCGGTAAGCGGCATTTGCTGGCAAGGGCGAGGGTTCCTCTCATAACGAATATCTGCCGGTAAATCGAGACGAAGATCGTTATTGTTGGAATTTTTCAAAAAACTGTAGGGTCAGAAAAAAAATAAGTTACCATTGCGAACGAAGTGAAGCAATCCAAACCGTAGAGATTGCTTCGGGCTATCGCCCTCGCAATGACCATGCATGTATACTTATGTAAGACGTTGACTAAAATTATTATTTCCATAATTTCGATTTTAGGAGTCCAGCCATGAACTGGAAAACAGCTATGTTACTCAAGTATGGGTGAGCATACCTACTGAAGTGGCGGTGCCATTTCCAGATTCAGGGGATAAGGTGCGGACTCTGGGTAATCCATCCAAAGACAGTTCTCCAGGTTGCATAGCAATCTTTTGCCGTGCAACGCGTCTGTCAATCCGATAAGAGTTCCTCCCTTTATTCACCTTAGTATTCTTCTGCAACGAAAAAACACCGTCCTTCTTCCAATAGTTTATTGGACAGTTTTTGAATTTTTTCAAGATAATATCAGGAGGTGTCTATGCACATGGAGAAATCGGATATTTTACATAATTTGGCTCAAGCCGTAATTGATATGGATATAACGCGCGCCAGCAAAACGGCTGTTGAAGCCATAAACGCTCATATTGATCCCTATGAGGCAATAACGGACGGTCTTGCAAGGGGGATGGATATGGTCAACGAACTCTTCGAGAACGAGGAGTACTTTGTCCCGGAAATACTCCTTTGCGCCGATGCCATGTATGCAGGCATTGAGGTGCTCAAGCCGTATCTTCCCAGGGAAGCTGCGTATCATAAGAAAAAGGTGGTTATCGGTGTCGTAAAGGGTGACACCCATGATATCGGGAAAAATCTGGTAAAAATCATGCTGGATAACGCTGGATTCGAAATCCATGATCTGGGCAGGAATGTTCCTTATGCAAAGTTTATTGACACCGCCGGAGAGTTAAACGCCGACCTCGTTTGCCTTTCTACCCTCATGACCACAACGATGGATGGCATGCAGGTGGTAATTGAAGACATGAAAAAAGCAGGGATACTATCCAGGGTCATGGTTGGCGGAGGTCCCATATCTCCTGGCTTTGCAAAAAATATTGGCGCCGATGGATATGCGAAGAATGCTGCCGAGGCAGTCAAGGTTGCAAAGGGCATGTTTCAGGGCATTCAGATACCCTTAGTCATAAAAACTCCGGAACTCGTGGGGATAAGGAAGAACCAGGGAGGTATGCGATGAACCCTGTCGATGAAATGACACCAAAAGAAAGGATGCAGGCAATCCTGCAAGGGAAAAAGGCCGACCGTCTTCTGGTAAGTCCCCTGATTCTTAACTTTGCAGCCAGGAGTTTAAACCTCAAAGTAAGGGATTTCTGTACCAATGGCAGGAATATGGGAGAAGCAAACATTGCCTGCTTTAAACGATATCGTCACGATATCGTTTACATCTTTTCCACCACTTCTACCCTGGCAGAAGCCATGGGCACGAAGATGTATTTTCCCGATGACGATGCCCCACAGGTAGAAACCCCATTTCTGCAAACAAAGGAAGACATCACAAAGCTTAAACCGGTAAATCCGGAGAAAGACGGGAGGCTCCCGGTGTACCTGGAGGCGGTGAAGCGCTGTGTCGATGCCATTGGAAATGAGGTCTTTATTGTGCCCGTCATTGGGGCTCCCTTTACGACCTCTGCGGCTTTACGGGGGACGGAGACCTTTATTAAAGAACTCTACACTGACCCTGAACTGGTTCATACGGTAATGAAGGTTGCTACCCAGTCGGTGAAAAATCTTATCGATGCCTATGTAAAAGCGGGCGGTGTGCCTGTGACCGTTGAACCCATAGCTACCGGTTCTATGATCAGCGAAAAGCACTTTCGGGAGTTTGTACTGCCCTATTTAAAGGAGGTATATGCACATATTCATTCGTATGGCCTCCCTGGTGTGCTTCATATCTGCGGAAAGACAAAGAGGGTAATACAATGCATGGCAGAGAGCGGAGCGGATATTCTCAGCATTGATAATATCGATCTGAAAGAAGCAAAGGACCTGGTAGGGGACAAGGTGTGCCTTATGGGAAATGTCAGCCCTGCGGATGGCATGCTCAAGGGAAATCCTGAGATCATTACCACCATGGTAAAGGATTGTGTAACAAAGGCCTCTGATAATCCCAAAGGATTTGTCCTGGCCACCGGATGTGAGGTTCCCATTAAAACACCGCATGAGAATATGATTGCCTTTCTTGAGGCGGGGAGAAGGTTTGCACGGCTTCCAGTTCATTTAAATTAGGCCTTCGGCTACTTTCCCCCCCATAATCCCCCCGTAAACTGGGGGATTATGGGGGGGGGGTAATTGAAATTCCTAAACATTTAATTATATCATGACAGAAAAAGAACGACTCCTGAAAGTCCTTCGTAACGAACAGGTTGACAGACCGCCGGTTATCGCCCCCGGGGGTATGATGACCATGGCCTGCAAAGAAGTGATGGATCAGACAAATTGCCGCTGGCCGGCGGCACATAGAGACGCAGGAAAAATGGCAGAGCTTTCGATTTCCATGCACCATGAGACAGGGATTGAAAACCTTGGAATCCCATTTTGCATGACGGTTGAGGCAGAAGCCCTTGGCGGTGAGGTGGAAGATGGTGACGACGTCACCGAACCTCATATGATACGCTATCCGTTAGAATCCGTTGAAGACTGGGGGATTTTACAGGAATTAAACCCGTATAAAGATGGCCGTCTTCCTTCAATTCTCGCCTGTACTTCACTGTTGAGCAAAGGACATCCGGATATTCCTGTGATAGGAAACCTGGTGGGGCCGTTAAGCCTCGCAACTTCTCTGATAGATGCATCCCTGCTCTTCAAGGCGCTCAGACGGGAACCTGAAGAAGTTCACCGTATGCTTGATTTTCTGGCAGACAACAGTATCAGGTATGGCGAGGCGCTGATCAGAAACGGCGCCGACCTTATCGTGATATCCGATCCTTCTGCAACCGGGGAGATACTTGGCCCGGATATGTTCACTGAGTTTGCACTTCCCTATCTCAATCAGATGATACATCGGATGCATACACTTGGCAAACCCGTCATCGTGCATATCTGTGGAAATATAATCCCCGTCTATGAACCACTCAAAAGACTAGTTGTGGAATGTATCAGTGTAGATTCTGCTGTAAACATAAAAGAGACAAGGAGCTCACTTCCAGACAAAAAGCTGATGGGTAACGTAAGCACCATACTCCTGCAAAACGGACCGGTTGACAAGATACAAAAGGTATCAAGGAATCTGTTGAGTTCCGGTGTCGATATCCTTGCACCAGCCTGCGGCCTCAGCGCCAAGACGCCTGTCAGACATATAA
>PHFX01000023.1 GCA_007618135.1 Candidatus Brocadia sp. WS118
CTTCTCGATGATAGGATACATCTTTTGAGCGCGAAGAGTTAGAGTGGAACGAGCCGCCATGTTGTTGACCTCCTGAAGTTTTTGGTCACCCTAAATTACAACCTCGCGCTCACATTGGGAAGATGTAGTTCACCGCGCGGATACTCATATCCTGGGCTACACTTCGGCGGTTGCCAACTTCCCGGCTGATAAGCAGGGCCTACTCATGATACCGTATAGCAGTTTGAGATTCTCCCAAATCATAATAAGCATTGCCTAAATTTCCTAAATCGTGACACTCACTATGGCGGTCATTCATCTGGCGGCTTATGTCTAAGGCCTGCCGATAGTATTCAATGGCGAGGTGATAATCACCCGCGGCGCTAAAGGCAATACCTAAATTCCCCAAAGCGTTTCCTTCTGCTTTGCGATTGCCCAGTTCCCGAGCAAGGATCAGGTATTGCTCGAATAATTCAACTGCTTTTCGGGTTTCTCCTAAAGTGGCATAAGCAATTCCCAGGTTTCCTAAGGCGTTGCTTTCCACATCACGATCACCTATTTCGCGGCTGATAGACAGACTTTGTTCAAAATATTCTATCGCTTTCCTTGTTTCGCCTAACGCGAGATAAGCAAGGCCCAGGTTTAATAAGTCCTGGCTTTCGGCTCGAAAATCATTGAAGCTCCGGCTAATTGTCAAAGCCCGTTCATGAAAATCAATCGCTTTGCGAAAATCTCCCTGGTCGTAATAGGCTAATCCGAGGTTGCCCAAGACAATACCTTCACCCCGAAGGTCTTTGGTTTCCCGGGTTATTTCGAGATATTGTTGGTAACAATTGATTGCTTCCTCAATTTTTCCTATATCTGCGTACGCTGCTCCTAAGTTTCCTAAAACCAATCCCTCTGTTGACCGGTCAGCAAGTTCCCGGCTTATCTTTAGCGCTTGCTCTTGGAGAGTAATGGCTTTCCCTATTTCCCCGATTTTTGGATAGGCAATCCCCAGGTTGCCCAGATGCAAGCCTTCTTTTTCGTGATTCTTAAGGCGGCGGACAGAACTTAACGCCGCTTCCAACCAATCAATTTGCAAGGAAGGCGGTAGTCGAAACGTCAACAAATGGCCGCCGGCATGAGGATATTCACCGGCCAGTAAGGCTACAGTATCATCCTTCTCAGCATTTACTGTCGCCCACTGTTGGCCGGTTTGGATATTTCCCCATTCCGAGTCAAATAGTCCCAGGGCGATTCTAATATCTGTACCGCCCTTTTGATAAAGTTCATTGGCTGAAGAGAGTAAATCAACGTAGTATTTGGCATGACGAAATTGTGCTTTATAAAGCCTCATCTTTTTAGCTTTGGGTGCGTTTGTTTGGATTCTATATTGTAACGCCTTCAAATTCAACCGACCCATCTTTTGCGTTTCTACTTCTGAGGATGTTCTCGCAACTTCGACAGCAGTTCCTTTGATTTCTCCGCATTGGGATCATCGACGTGGGCCAGCATATTCGCCGAGGTTTCCGCAAACTCCACAGCTTTTTGGGTATCACCGAGATTAGCGGCGCAGATGCTGCAACTGTATAGCGTCAAACCTTGTTGGCGCAGGTCTTTTAATTCATAATAATGCTCGTACAAAAATTTGAAATTTTCAAAAGCTTCCTTGTATTTTTTAAGAGCCATATTCGCAGTGCCGAGCCCGCTACGGGCGCTAATGATATATTGCTGATCTCCAATTACCTCGGCGATTTCCTGGCCTGCTTTGTACATTTCTATCGCTTTATCATGTTTACCCAAACTATGGTGAAAATAACCGAGTGTCCCCAATGCCCGGGCTTCTTCACGCCGGCTATTCATCTCCCGGGCAATTATCAACGCTGCTTCACTGGATTCGATAGCTTGTTGCGTATCGCCACTTGCATGGTAAGCGTGTGCCAGTCCTGCAAGCGCGGTACATTCACTTTGCCGATCTCCTATCTGGCGCATCATAAACAGGTATTCTTCAAAACATTCGATAGTTTTTTTGTGATTTTGCAAATCAAAATAAACCTGCGCAAGGCTGCCCAGGGTAACGCCTTCACCATGTATATCTCCGGATTCTTGCGTGATTTTTAGGGCTTCTTCCAATAGGGTAATTGCTTTGTCGAATTGCTTGTTTGCCCGATGCACACGCCCCAGGTTGCCGAGTGCGGCGCTTATTTCTTGTGGTTCTTTGTATTCGCGGGCAATGATTAGTTGATCTTCATAGCAGGCGATTGCCCTCTTAATCTCATTTAGGGTATAATACGCCGTGCCCAACTTTCCTAAAATGACGCCTTTCCCCCGGCGCGCCCGTTCGCCAAGCTCTTCGACCACCTGCAAACATCCCTGATAACATGAAATTGCTTTTGCAATATCACCCCGGATTGTGTAGATATCGCCCAGATTGGCGAGATGTCCCCAAACATCATACTTCTTTTGAAGTTTACGCGCAGCATTAAGTCCAACTTCAAGCCATTGAATGCCTTCATCAGCAGGGAATTGTCGTGTTAGCAATGTGACAGCAGCGCTGGCGAATTTGCTGCACAATTCTGCTGCGTCATTTCTGAATTCAACCTGCGATGCTGTCCAGGCCTGCGCAAACTTAATATTATCTTTTTCCCGATCGAATAAATCGAGTCCTTCTTGATAATATTTTCCGTTTCTGTAATAGTGTTCTTCAGACTGGTGAAGAATGTTTTGGTAATACTGGGCGTGTCGTATTTGTGCTTCGTAAAAACTTGGCATAAAGTCACAGTTTCAAATAGATTAAATCATTTCCGCGGCTGTTTATTAAATTACCAGATTGATAAATGAACACTATGGCTTTCCTTCCCCCCCATCTGAATTCAATCTCAACTCAATTGGGACCGGATTTGATCAACCAAATTCTGTGCCATTGCTGCATACTCGTCGTTAAGACCAATCTGTAAAAATACCTGTTTGGCATATTCGGCATGGCCAAAGGCATCTGTTAGGCGAGTTTGTTTTAGAAGCTGTACGGCTAAATTAAAACTTGTGAATGCTGTACCGGCAAGATCACCGATCTGGCGCATCATTGTCAAACTTTTTTCATAGAATACAACTGCCTGATCCGTTTGCCCTATGTCACCATAAGCATTACCCAGGTTGCCCAGCGCATTCGCTTCTCTTTGTCGGTCGCCAGTCTTTTGAGCAATCACCAAACTTTTTATATAGAGCTCAATCGCCTGATGAGGATCACCCAACTGGCGGTACGCATTGCCGAGGTTGCCCAATGCAGCACCCTCTCCTTGCTGGTCACCGATTTCGCGTACAATTGCCAAATTCTTTTCATGAAATTCGATTGCTCGACGGCGGTCGCCCAGGTTAGCATAGGCATTGCCTAGATTACCCAGAGTTTGGCCCTCTCCGTGGCGATCTCCGATTTTGCGCAGGATATCCAAACTTTTTTCGTAATACTCAATTGCCTGATGGGGATCGCCCAGCTGTCGATAATCAACACCCAAATTGCCCAGTGCGGATGCTTCACCGCGGCGGTCGCCAATTTCATGCGCCATTGCCAGATGTTTTTTATGGAACTCAATCGCCTGGCGGGAATCACCTAACTGACGATATGCATTGCCCAAATTCCCTAATGCTTTTCCTTCCCCATCGCGGTTTCCAATCTCACGAGAGAGTGCCAACCCTTTTTCATAGAACAATATTGCCTGTTGATAATCACTCATCAGGAAATAAGCATTGCCCAAGTTACCCAGAACCTGGCTCTCTCCATGACGATCCCCAATTTCTTGAACAATCGCTAACTGTCCTTCATACATGTCAATTGCCCTCCGGAGATCGCCTAACCGAAGGTATGAATTGCCCATATTGCCCAACGCTTTCCCTTCCCCATAGCGGTCGTCGATTTCCCGGGCAATCAGCAAACTTTTTTCATAAAACTCAATCGCCCGGCGAGGATTTCCTAATTGATGGTAAGCATTTCCAAGGTTACCCTGCGCTTGGCCTTCCCTCTGCCGGTCTCTGATCTCCTGGGCGATTACCAGGCTCTTCTCATGACATCTAATAGCATTAAGTGACTCACCTAAATCTAAATAGGCATTGCCAAGATTACCCAAGTCCTGGTATTCGCCATGGCGGTCGCTGATCTCACTTGCAATCGCCAGACGTTCCTTGTAGAACTCAATGGCTCGCCGCACATCGCCTAGTTGAAAGTAGGCAGTACCAAGATTACTAAGGGCATCACCTTCACCATGGCGATCGCCGATTCCACCTGCAATACCTAAATGTTTCTCGTAAAACTCTATCGCACGGCGTGCGTCACCTGACTGACTGTAAACATATCCTATGCTACCTAATATGCTCCCCTCTACCCGTAAATCGCCAATTTTGCGTGCAATATTTAGAGCCTTCTCATAGTGTTCAATTGCACTCTTGGGTTCACCAAAGAATTTACACAGGTTTCCAATAGCAGTAAGGCGATATAAATCGATAGAAGGCTGCTTCTCAATTTGAGCAAGCTCACCAATCAACAATTTTCGTGCATATCCACCATGGCCCTTGCTAATTATTTCGGGCAGATGCTCAGTGATTAACTCTACGGCTTCGACAAAATGGTTCATATAAACCAAGTGAGTCACCGCGCGTAAGAAGTTCCCTTGTTTTTCATAATAATCTACGATAGATTGATTGATTCGTAGTGTAGTACGATCGTCAACTTGTTGTCGGATATAATCACGCACCATTGTGTGTGTCGTGACCAGACCTTCACCAACGTTGGCGACAAGTCCACTTATCTCCAGCTCTTGTAATACATCTTGCAAGGAATCAATTCGCTCTTGAACGAAGATATCTTGTATAACAACATTCTGAAAATTCACCGGTTCATCAAACTGTACTAAGACTTCCAAAGCCCGGCGTTGTAAGGCATTAAGTTTCTGTAAATTTCGATCTAAAACATGGCCCAAGAAATCCTGGTGCTGGTTGAAGAAGAATTCGTCAATTGGAAAACGGGTAGCCATTTCGATTCCCAACTTTATCAATAATGGATTGCCTTGGGCTAACTCCCAGAGATGGTGAGTAGTTTTTGTATCAAGTGATAAATTACGGAGAGCAAATTCTGCACGCATTAGTTCATGTGCATCACTATCATCAAGAGAGTCTAAAGTAATAATGGTTGCATTAAGGATCTCTGGTTTTCGACGACCGACAATAAGACAATTCAACTTGGGCAACCGGGATATCAAATTACGAACAAATTCGGATAGTTCATTTTCATGATGGATAGTATCGTAATCATCAATAACAAGCAAAACGGTATGATTGTGCAGCGCGGAAGCAAGCATACTCTCAACGATTCGCCAATCAAACGATGATGGCAAATCGGTAAGTTTGGAAAACTGTTTACCAATTCTACTCCACATATTAGCTTGGCTTAGAGCTTCCATAGCCAAATCAGCCAAATCGCTTTGACGTGCGCCAGAAAGCCAGAGTTTTATTTCATAAGGCTCCCTACGGACAAACTGAGCGGCTAGTGCTGTTTTGCCAATGCCACCCAATCCGATCAAAGCAACAATTTTTGAGATCTTAAAGGCCTCGGTAAGAGCCTTGATCTCATAAAAGCGACCTACAAAACGATCAATTCTTGGAATTATATCCTCAATGGTTGTTGCATCTTCTATATATACAAATTCTCGTACTTTTTCTAAAGCAAACGTGTCAAGTTTTCTGTCATCGTGCAATTGACGTAAACGAAAAACAGCTTCTTTAGCCTTCAATTCAATCAGGGTGACTGCGGCCATATTGAGAACTTCTGTATTCGGTTCTTTAAGTAAATTCATCATCAGGGTAATCAAATCTGATCGCTTAATACTTATAGACTTTTGCTTAGCTAGGCTTCGTAAGGCATTGCCAGCAGCTATACGGGTTGGTAGTTTTTCGCTCTGGTCTTGTACGATCTGAATCAGTAGCGGCTCGGCATCGTGTTCAGCTAGTTGCGCGTAGGCTGCCAGAATACGAGGTCGCGAGGATAAATCTTTACCGGCATTGAGTCGTTCGGTAAAATATGCCAATAATTGTTCACGCCCAATCGCCTTAAGTAAGGTTTGAGCAATTTCAACAAAAGTTTTCGGTTTGGTTGTCATCATATTGATTCTTGAATTAAAGCTATCTCTACGAGGTCACTAAGCCGCTCATCCTGAATAACGAGATACTCCTTTGCAAAATCTAAATTGTTCAAATCTGCATCACGCAAGCATCCTGCTACTAGCAACCGAAGTTCTTTTGTAGTTCGAGCTTTACATTCCTCATTGAGCACAGTCACCAATTCAGTGCGACCTCTTAAAATACCAGCGGCCAAAGTTATAGGCTCAGCCCAACGCGGATTGGCTAAATTACGCATGACATCACCGATTTCAGCTCGTACATCTCTCATCTCAACACCACGTAGCACTTTTTCAGCGATAATCTGAGCAGCTAAATATTCCTGGAAAGTAAGATGAATGAAGCCAATCGTGTCATGGGCTTTTTCTTTAAAAAGGCCAGTATGCTCTAATATCTCCTTGAGAAAAATTTCGTCATCATATTGCCTGAGGTCAGCTCTAGGCATATACGTGCGAATAAGGGACAGCAATTCCTTGCGTGAAAAGTCAATTTTTTCCGCGGCCAGTGCTTCATACGCAACATGAGACAGCACCATCTCGATTTGCCTTGGAGTAAATCTTGGTTCACGATTAATACCCCGGCTTCTGTCCCATTCAATAACCAAGGCTTCAATACAGCGATCGTAGAGATCTACTCGCCGTTGGGGCAAGAAGTTATTATCGGCATCCTTAGCACCATAAACGAAACATACGATAGCCAACATTAACGGATTGGTTACTAATAATTGTAAACGCTCATTAGTGTCTATAATAATCTGAAGTGATTTACCATGCTTCACTTGTGGTTTACCGAACCATCCTGCGACAAAATGTTTAATTTGTGGTAGAGTTAGTTCAGTCATTTCAAGCACTCGAAAGCCAGGAAACCAAGCAGGTTCGTACCCGGCTGCCCGTGAAGTTAGCACCACACGATTGCCACTCGATACCGACGCAATAAAATCACCTACTTTTTTAGCTAATCTTTGTTGCAATATACCCGTCTGATCTGCTAACTCATCAAATCCATCAAGCACAATCAGACAGACGCCATCTACCAGCTTGCGATCTAGAAATTTACGTGCGTTGGGAAAATCAAATGGTGCAAGAACTTCAACTATCAATTCTTTTAGTGACTTATCCTTTTCCGTTTCGTCTTCCAAGAACTCTTTTAGTTGTCGTAATTGAATATGGACAGGAAAAATCTTTTTGTTATTAATTTGTGAGTTATGATCAGCCAAGGCCGCCGCAGCGTAACTAGTAATGGTTGTTTTGCCTGATCCAGGATCACCCACTATTGTTAATCTCTCAAACTTGTCTAATGCCTCACTTAAACTCAAGATGTCTTTGTTGGATATTTGGCATGCTTCTCTTAATTCAGGAGAAACCCATTCCGCAAGTTTAAGCGGGATATAAATGGCTTCTAGATCTTTGGCTTCGGCCATCCGTAGAATTTGAATGGCTCGCAATTCTTTAGCAAGATTCTTACAATAAAGTGCTTCTGAAGCTCGCTCAACTTTCAATCGTTTCCATACCCATTCAACACCCTTATTGAACGCGGCAACAACTTTTTGAAAATATACAACAAACAACGTCCCTAGTGCGGCCAACAGGGCGGTCAGTACTATATCGGCATGATTTTGAAACCATTCGCCTATACCACTCAGTGACTTGATGGTAGGCGGTAAGGTTGGTTTACTGGTATCCGAGTGTGTAGAAATCCCTTTCGTCAACTGGTGTGTCACAGATGGGAGTGCTAGCGTATTTTGAGTTTTGCTTGTAGAGCCAGGACCGCTGCTCGTTTGGCTATAAACTACGGAGCAAAGGGTAAGTAGCAACAACATAGAAGCCTGAATAATATGGAGCAATTCACAATAATACTGTGAATGGCGGAGACCTATTTCATGTGAACTTGGCATTTTCCTTCACTCCTCACACAACGACCGCGCATGCGCTACCAGCAGTGCGTGCATTTGAAACCGGCCTCCGACAGGCTCTAACAGACCGTGCTCCACTAAGGTGCGGGCAATCGGTTTGGAGTCTTCTACCATCCAGACAGCTTTCATGGCCGCCAAGTCGAATGTGGCTGGCTTAGGAGCGAAAGCGCCCAGGTAGGCAAAACATTCGCGTACCTGCTCATCCAGACGGTCGGTGCTTTTTTGCAGGAGAACTGCCACCGTGGGTATGGTTTGGGTTTCCAGATCGATGCGGTCGGCAGGCGCTTTGGCTTCTAATATCGGGGCGCCTTCCCGAAGCTCGGCCAGTAACTCCTGAACTCCCCAGCCCATTTTTGATTCCGAATTCAGCATGTGGCCGGCAACTTGCAGCGCCAGCGGCAAACATTCCAAAGCGCTAACCAGTTCACGGGATTCGTTGGGATGCTGTTTTACCACTTCAGGAGCCAGTTTTTGCAGCAACTCCAGCGCATAATCTTCCGTGAGTACCGGTAAGTTATAAACTGTGTCCGGCGGGGCAAGCGCTTCAGCTATCCCGGATTCTCGGGTAGTAATCAACAGGGCACAATCCTTGCCACAGGCTTGTTGAAAGGGCGCGGCGTGTTCGGTTTCCCAGACATCATCCACGATCAGCAGCATCCGCTTGTTGTGTAGAAGGCCTGTCAATTGCGCCGTTGCTTCTTTCAATGTCGGAGCTCGCAAGAGCTCATCGGTGCCCAGGGCGCGGCCCCAGGCAGCCATTTCGGAAAGCAGGTTGGGCTTTTGGCCCAGCGACATCCATAGAATCCCATCCGGAAAGGCCGCAGCAATATGGGTATCATGAGCTAGCGCTGAAGCCATGGTTGTTTTTCCAACTCCCGGCCATCCTCGCACCGCTGTTAACACTTGAACCGCACTCGGTTTTGCGCCTTTAGAGATCGCGCCCAGGCGTTTTTTGAGATTCTGCAAATCTTCATCGCGGCCAATGAACAGCCCCGGAACCGGGGGAGCGCTGCCGGGTTTCGGCGGGGAAATGCTCTCGATAATGTATTTGTTTCCGCTTACATAATCCCCGGAAATGTCCATTTTATCTCCCCTCACCTCATCTCCCGCAACGGTTTTATCTCCCCTCACCTCATCTCCTGCTATATTTTTGTCTCCACCGATTATATCACCTTCACTTTCAATTTCTTTTCCGACAATATGGGCGCTGCCGACGACGATATTTTCCCCTTCCATATCTCCGCCCACTACAACGGATTCATGAGTGGATGCTAGCGGAGCGCCTTCTTCCCGGCGTTTTCTGAATTCTCGCAATCCCAATAAGGCGATCAATCCCGCGAAAACCCACAGAACAATTTGAATTAAATTTGAAAATCCTTGAATGGTAGCGCTATTTGTTGTCACAAAATTTAGCAGTGGCGTCAGCCAGAGGGAAGAAGTAAGGGCTAAACAAATCAGAAGAACCAGAATTCCTAAACGTATAAAAAGTGGTCGCATCTCTAGTCACCTGTATATTGTAATATCACATAACAAGGTAAGAAATCAATTTTGAGCCTCTTTTTATTGATTCTAAAAAACTATTCAATAATACAAAGAACTAATGGAGTAGTAAAGTGTAATGATTTGATACACTCTTATTCGGCTTCCTTAAGCGTTAGTTACAGTGTGCCCTTTACCCACAGGTTGTCTTACTCCTCTATAACCGAAGTTTTCCTATCTCGCGCCGGGTGAGCCACCCGCGGGTCAGCCGAAGGCGGATCTAACCTCATCAGGTAGGGAGTACCGCTGCGCATGGCCTCCGCTATTTCATCGTAGATTTCCAGGATCACCCGTTTGGTGCGGTATTCCCCGTATTTCTGTTCGTTTTTGCTTTTGAAGATGGGAAAGTTCTCCATTTTTCAGTTAAACTTTCCGCATTTTCCCAATGTCAATATTGGGGGATATTAACGACGTAAAACCTCTTTAATTCTGCCAAGTTTTTCAATGACCTCCGAAGAGAGGAAAGTATCCATAACTTTATAATATTGATCCAAATTAATTGAACTGATATGCGAACCTCGATTACGGATTTGATTGAGTATCTCCCAATTCTCTAATAAGTTTGCAGGTAGTGGACTACCAATACAGTCATAAATAACCTTATCAAATGATTCACCTGTGTTATTTGTGAGACTATCGATCATCAACTTCGCTGCTCCCAATGTAAAGAACTTATGGCGGATACCTTTCAAATCATTACGATCTTGCTGATTAATATCTACGTAATGAGGTCTATTACCCATCATCGCCTTGATGCTCACTTTAGACTTCTCTTTTGGAAATCCAGAAAAATACCTGACATAGTATTCCGGCATCGGGATTGTGCGTGATTTGCGAGCCGCTTGTACAAGAGAGTGATTAACTTCCAACTCCATTGATTTCCAAACACCTTGAGCCGCAGGAGTAAAATCTATTCTATGGCTGAGATTTCTGGCATCAAATACGGGAATTCCTAGCGGTACTTCGCTACGAGATTCTAATTCCAGGAAATTTCCAACCCGTAATGCGGTATTGACCATGATTCTGGATTCTTCCTCAAGGAAATGTGACTCATATCTCCCTTCCTCACGGTATAGCCGCTCCCAAATCTGTCCGGCAATGGTGGAAGGTGCGATCAGTCGCCCGAGGGTTTCTTCAAGAACAACATCAATGTAATCATCAGAATTTGAAACTTCTTGTAGAGATATTTCTTTATTTACCTTATTTCTGACTCTGAGATTGTAAAGAGTTGCTCTTACTTGTCCGATCTCTCTTCCGAGTAAGCTGCGGAATTTCAATCCATTTTTTAATCCTCCAACTTCTCCATACTCATAAAAGGTCTCCAGCCGCTTAAGTCCGTAATAGTTCAGGGATCGAGTCTGACATTGTTTTTCTGTAATTTCGGTTAGAGTATCTTCAATTTGATCCAGATTTGGTTGACCCCATTCCTGAGCAAGTTTAATCAATGCTTTAAACTGATCTTCAATAACCCATTGTGAGGTTGGACAGGTGACATAGACACCGTTCCAAAGATTTGTGCCAACTACTATAGCGGGAAGCGACGCCCATGAGAGTCCGAAGAGCCTGGCAATTTCACGAATCAATACCTTATCATCCAATCGAAATCCGGTCTGACCCACTTCCTCCCAATATTGATGCCACCAGGCTCTACTGTTAGCAATGGCCAGCCAGTCTTCGGGTGGGTCTAATATTGCACAGAAAACCAGATCATCACCGGTAAGTTGATCCAAATGCAGAAAAAGGTGCCTGAATGCATCTGCAAAATCTTTATCCGATGGAGAGAATAGTATGGTTGCTTGTATGGGGAAACGGGAAAAGTATGTTTGGGCAATTGACCCCGCTTTAAAAATATTTGATCCGATTGGATATCCCATGATCTCTCGCTCATTTTAAAAAGTCTGTTAAACTTAAGCAAACTCACATTATCGTTTTTTTACCTTTTTCAGGGCTGCTTCAAGCGAATCTGTTCCGGTGTGCTTTAAGATTTCGTTCTTGTACGTTGAGGTCAACGGCGTCTCGATTCCTGCAGCAATGGCTTGCATCAGGTATGTGATGCCGTCCATGCCGGGCTCGGCCTTGCTGACGCTCTGGATGGCTTTCTTCGCGAGATCTTCGGAGATAGGGTGCTCGATCTTCCCTTCGGGATTGAAATCTGTGTACAGCACAGTATTGACACTTGGATGAGTTGTTTCGCATACTTGTACGGAATTTTTGTCGGCCCCAGCAGGATATTTTTTCCCAGTATTTTCATTACGGGTCTCCCGGCGCCAGAGCATATCCTTGGCTTCCTCAATAGAAACAGAGTCATCTAACACCAGAATCTCAGCGGATACAGGCTTGCCGTTTTTGTGGGGCACCAAAGTTGGGGCGTCACCGCGGGTTGTACTATAGCGTCCGAACTCTACTGGAAAGGGAGTTTCACAGCGTATATGCATTGTAGTCAGTGGTTTCAGTTCCGGTCCCGGATCAGAAATCAGTGAGCCGAACGCCAGAATGCCCAATGGCTCTGCCGGGTGCGCCGCCCGCGGGTCTGCCGGAGGCGGATCTAAACGCGTTTGGTAGGGAGTACCGCTGCGCATGGCTTCCGCCATTTTATAATAGATTTCCAGTATCACCCGTTTGGTGCGGTATTCCCCGTATTTCTGCTCGTCTTTGCGCTTGACGATGGGAAAGGTTTCCATAATATATTCCACCGCTTCACGCGGGGTGGGAAAGTATTGCAGCAGCTCCGGCGAGCCCTGCTCCCGCCATTCCTGCTCCGTTCCCAGGTAAAGGTGGAAATAGGCGGCATCTAACTCGCAGCGCAGCAGGAAGCGCCGCTCCTCATCCCACTTAAACGGCGGGCCGTCATAACCACAGTCTTTGGCGAAGGGTTCCAAATCCCAGGCGGTATAGGTTAATTCGAGCATACGATGGAGAACGAAATCTTCTATGTTCTTTTCAGGATATTCCCAACTAGGATGATTGAATGTTGATGGTGGCAAAACTGGGATCTGTCGAAGGTAGTTCATAGTTAGATGCGTACCACCCATCTTTTGACGAACACAGTAATCAGCGGGAAAAGAAGAAAGAATTGGCGTCAGTAGCCACGGTTTATCGGCACCGATTAAGGCTAGTGGCAGAGTATTGCTCATTCCTTCAAATGGAATTACAGCAAAAATCATTGATCGTTCGTTAGTGGAATTTGTAATGTCTCGCCAACCAATCAACCATTCTCTTTTCCAGTCTGATCTGATTCGATCAAGAACAGTTCTTTTATCTACGAAGTAACGAGGTATTACTATATCATAAGGATCATTTCGATCTGGTGTTGATTCCTTATCTAGATTATTCTTGTCGAATGAGATCCAACGGTGGTCGAAGTGATGAATCATTTTTGCTTCATAGAGACGCAGCTTTGAGTCAGTGTAGCTTGCCATGGAAACTGGTCTAAGTGCCTCAGCTTGGTGAGACATATGGATTACTTCACGATAGGAAAAATCCCAATTGTCTTTGGCAAGTTTAACCTCATTCGATAAAACAGGTATACGGTGCTGGATTGTCTTTAATAATTCGGCATCAGAACGAGAACGGAAAATTGGGCAGGTGCGGGTGTTGGGGTTGAGCAGGGCAATATCCTCTGCGGTCAAGGCAAAGTGACTTTCCGGTTCCCGCAAATTGGCTACATCATGGGCAAAAAAGACAAAATCTGCCCTGCTCCTCTCCTCCGAGGGGACAAGTTTTTGCGGGCGTTTTTTACCGTTCATGGTCAGTAAACAAAATTTGTAACTGCGATGCACCCCTTCAAAAATGGCTTTTCGATTTTCAAAATCATAAAGGCTGGTTAGTGTGCTGGTTTCCATCAAATTCTGAAAGAAGAACTTGGTGGTATCATCCGTGGCAATACCGGATGGTACAATGCAACCAACCGCGCCACGAAGATTGATCAGATTGTGTTTTAGTTCGGCAAATACCGCGTATGTATTCACATCGCCCCTTCCGCACAGTGGATAAACGCCGGTATCCCGCACCAGGGTGCTTTCTCCTTCCGCTTTCCGGCGGTCTTCTAAAAATGCCCGATAAAGGGCCGGGTCTTTCTGTGCCAGGGCGGCAATCATGCGGCGGCGGGCGGCAGCGTTGGGGGCATTGGCAATCTCCGGGCGGCGTTCGGCAAACCACTCCTTCTCTTGCAGTTTAATGCGCTCCCAGGGCGGGTTGCCCAGCACCACGTCAAACCCGCCGCTCCAGCCGGTGTGCTCATTTTCCGGTTTTTCCTCTTTGGCCGGCAGCCGGAACACATCCGAAAAAGCCAGGTGCCAGTGGAAGAACCGGTATTGCTCCGCAAGATGCATTATTTCTTCTTTCATCCATTTGGGAAGCGAGAAGGGGTTTTTCTCTAAGTTGCGGTAGACTTCCTCGGTAATTGGGTAGGGACATCCCCCTGTGTCCCCCTTCAAAGGGGGAGCTTTTTTCCAGACAAATGCCGCGCACCAGGCATCGGCGCGCAGGTGGTTGTATTCGTAGTTTTGGGAACGAATCATTTCCTGGTAGCGGCGCTGCTTTTCCTCAATGCCTTCTATGGTGCTGTCATCCAGGGCATCCAGGTTCAGCAGGGCGGCGGCCTGGTCGCCCAGGCGCTTCCAGGGCTGCCCGGCGGCGTCAAAAAGAGAATACTGGCGGGATTCCCGCTCCTTTTTATTCTGTTTTTTGTATTCGCTGCACAACTTTTTGTCATCGCCTTCAATCGGTTTGAAAGCTTCGTCAGGAATACCCTTATCCAGCAGCGCCGGGGTAGCGCCCAACAGGCTGTTGCCGCACTGGATGCGGTGGTCCAGGAAAGAAAGCGGCTTGCCGGGTTCCAGGGCTTCCATCCACAATCCCACCTTGCACAGTTCCACCGCCATTTCGTTAATATCCACCCCGTAAATACAATGGCCGATCACATCCCGCAAGGAGTTGCGCAGCGCTTCCGGGGGCGGTTCGCCTTCTCCGCTGCGAATCGCAGCCAGGCGGTGGGCCACCCGGTGGGCAGCGGCAATCAAAAAATGTCCGCTCCCGCAGGCGGCATCGCAAATTTTCAGGTTGAGGATGGCCTGTTCCCGGTCAGGTTTCTTCGCCACCTCCTCCAGCACCGGGTCCAGCGCGGAATCCAGCAAACACTGGATCAGGCTGGACGGGGTATAGTAGCTGCCAGTGGTTTTGCGTTCGTGTCCCCCGGTGGTTTTCAATTCAAACACCCCAGCGGTAATATCCAGTTCCGGGTGCAATTCTAACAGGGATTCATACACGCTACCCAGTTCCTCGGAACCGAGGTTCTTATAATCCACCGGGCGGCGGGTATTGCCGTCGGTAATGAAGGCCAGGGAGCGCACCGCATCCAGCAAAAAACGGTTGCCGAGTTCCTGGAATTCAATATCTGCAATCGCTCTTTCCGAAAACAGGAAACTGCCCAGCGCCGGTAGGGCCAGTTCCGGGCAGCCGGTATCGCTGCCCAGCTTGTGCATCACCAGCCGCAATCCGTGGAAGAGGTCACTGTGGCGGCTGCCGCGCTGTTTATACGCTAAACGCCGCAGCCGGGCGGTGGAGTAAAAACGGGTGTAGGTTTCTTTGGCTTGAGGATCGGCGCCCGGTTTTAACAGCAACTGGCGGTCTTCCGCCACAAACAGAAAGATCAGGCGATACACTAATCGCAGAAGCTGGCGGTAGAATTCCTGCTTATCCAGTTCCCCGCTGCGCAAGGCCTGCTTAAGCGCCTGGTTGGCGGGATGGGAAATAAACCCTTTCCCCAGGGCGGCAATCGCTTCTTCCACTCCTTTGCGGAGCTGGTCCAAGGCCCGGGTACCTTGCTCCCGGGCAGAGTTCGACCATTTCTCCAGCCAGCATTCTTCCGGTCGCTCCGCCTCTACCCGCGACTGGTGACAGAGCAGCCAGAGCAGTACAAAGTCGGCATACACCTCGCCTTCCATCATCGCCTCCAGGTCGAACTCCACGTAAGCCTGGCGGGTGAGGCTGAGGTTGTCGCGCAGAATCCGCAGCTTGAGACCGTTGGAAACCAGTCCCCAGAGATGCACCTCGGAACGGTTGAGGAATTCCTGCACCATGCTGTGGGGGCTGCTGCGCGCCGCCCCGCTGACGCCGGGCATGCGTTTATCCATATCCACCGTACACCCTACCAGGTGGATGGGTGTTTTTTGCCAAAAGTGCGAAATGGGATAGGTTTGGTTTTCAATTTCAATAGCGCGGCTGACCGGCAAACGGCCATAATCCAATTCCCGGAACAACGGCAGCAGCCAGCGCTCCCGGGTCAGGGAGGTGGCGGGATCATCCTTTGCTAATTTTTCCCGTTGTTCCCGGAAGGAAAGATAGGCGCCCTGTAAGCGGTTCCAGGCGCGGTTTACCGCCTCGTTGATCTTTTCCCCACCCACTAAGTGATAGGATTCCGACGTCAGGCCTTCCAGGTCGTTGTCGCCACTGACGACCCGCTGGAGCAAATCCGGGGGGAGGATCGCTCCTTCCACGTGGATAGTGGTAAAAATGTCGCGCTGTTTGATTTGCATTTTAAGAAAGTTTTGTGAATTATTCTTTCTTAGTCAACTTTTAAACGAAAGCAACCTTTCTTAACTTCACAGCAGTAATTAAGTAATGTAACGAAACCGGCCTTTTGTCATTCCCGCGATCAGTAAGCGGGAATCCAAGTACTCAAAGTGTTATGGATGCCCGATTTATGCATTCGGGCATGACACGCTAACCACTTTAAAAAGTTATTAAAGACCTACACCGGCAAATATACATAAATCCCCAGTACATCCGGCGGCAGCACCGGTTCGATCCGATAACTAACACCTCTGATGCGGGATGCCTGCCGTACCCGTTGGTGGGCTTCCAATAACTCCGCACCTTTTTGACGAGCGGCCGTTTCCAGATGCGGCCTGAGGTTGTCAAAGTGTTCTATGACTTGCTGGATAAAATGGGAAGCCTGTTCCGGCAATACATTGGCCTCCGGCTGAATCTTCAATAAAGCCTCTGATTGTTCACTGTTCAACCATTCCGGATTTTGGGCCGATCCGGAAAAGGCTATTAATTGGCAATCTTCCGCCAACAGCGGTTTATCGGATTGAGCCTGCCGGGTGATGATGTGAAAGCGGAAGCGGGTTAACAGCAGCGTGGTTCGGCGCTGAATTTTTCCGCTGCGAATAACGCCGCAGCGGCGGGCAATACCACTGGCCATTGGATCCAGCGCGGTGTCTAATACATAGGTTGCCAGGTTTTCTACCAGGGGATGGGTGCGGTTAAGGTAGATGACATCCTCCTTGACCGGAAGGTCAAAGCGCGCTTTAAATTTGTGATAATTGCCCAGGGTATCGCGCAGGGCAGTTGGTACCTCGCTTAAGTCCACATTTAATAACTTGCCGTTGGAAATGGCCGCTCCGTGGGCTCGAAGCGTTTCCTGCACGAATTCCGCGACGTTGATCCCGGAGCCGATTGCCTGGCGGGTGGCCCGCAGCTCACGGTTCACCTCATCCACCTTAATACCCGCCTGGGCAAACATGGTGCGGGAACGCTTCTCGCGGTCGTGGATAACATCCCACTCTTTATGAAAAGCCTCTTTCTGAGGAGCGAACAGTTCTTCGAATCCTGGTAAATACAATTGAGTATCGGCACCGCCTTTTTCACGCAAAAGCAGCCCTTCAAAAATTGCTTCGATCACCTGGTCAGTATTGGCGGGAACCGGCACGGAAACGCCCAGAGAACTGCGAATGGTTTTATGCTTTTTGAGCAGCACATCCAGCACCACCCCGTCAATCTGGTTGTCGATGCCATAGTAGGTAATCACTGCCACCTTTTCTTCCGGCTGCCCGAAGCGATCCACCCGGCCTTCCCGCTGTTCGTGGCGGGTGGGGTTCCAGGAGAGGTCATAATGTATTACCGCGTTAAAATGATCCTGCAAGTTAATGCCTTCGCTCAGGCAATCGGTACACACCAGTACCCGCTGGGGGGCTTGACCCAGTTGCTCCACTCTGGTTTCCCGCTCCGCCGGCGGCAGGAGGCCGGTAATTCCCATCACCTCCACCGATTTGGGCAGGGCTTCCCGCAAGGCGGCGGAAACATACTCAACTGTAGGAATGAAACGGCAAAAAACAATCGGTTGAAATCCTTCCTGCACCAGTCCCTTTACCAGTTTGAGCGCCTTCTGTAATTTGAGGTCCTTTTCTCCTTGCAAACGCTCCGCTTCCCGCGCCATGTCTAAAAGCCGGCGGCGGTTCTGGGACTCATTCCCGGCTATCTCTCCAACATCGCTCCCCGGAATCATATCCGTTCCTTCCGAGGAGTCCTGATCCATCAAATCCAAAACTGTGCTGCGGCCAATTTCATCCGCTTCTTCGGCATTGTCGGTATCCGCCCCTGCAGCCCGGGTGCGAAGGGTTGCCGCAGCAGCGGCAGGGCTGGAAGCCAGGGACCGTAGCAGCGCCAGCGCCGACCACCATTTTACCCGCTGTCGAAAGGTGTTTTGAGAGGTGTCTTTAACCGTCTCCCGGGCATACCGCAACACCCGTTCAAAAAACTGGCGGTAGTCATCGGAAAGTTTATAATTCTCATCGGAGGGGATACGTTTTGGAAAGCGGGTATTCTCTCCCAGATAGGCCTGGATATCACCTCGTTTGCGCTGCACAAAATACTGGGCAACTTCCCGGCGGAGATGCTCCTGTTCCTTGCCCGTCAGGTCGGGGGGAAGATTGGCAAAATCAGACTTTATAAATGCCAATAAGGAACGGAAAGCTTCTTCCTTCCCGCTATGCGGAGTAGCGGTTACCAGGATAAGATGACGATTGGGATTAGCAGCCAGGCCGGATACCAACTGATGGCGTTGATGTCGCCCGCGGCCTTTTTCGGTAGTAAAAGCACAGGTATGCGCTTCATCGACAATCACTAACTCCGGGCAGGCACGCAGGAATTCATCCCGTCGGCGATCTGGTTTAATAAAGTCCATAGAAACCACCACAAACGGAAAGCGGTCGAAGATAGATTCTCCCATGCGGCAGTGGCGCTCCAAACGGGAGGCGGTGCTGGATAAAACCAGCTCCGCTTCGATATGGAATTTCTCTCTTAATTCCTTTTGCCATTGTTCGGCCAGTTGGGGAGGGCACAAAACTGCCAGGCGCTCCACTTCACCGCGATCCAGCAATTCCCGGGCAATCAGGGCCGCCTCGATGGTTTTTCCGATTCCCACATCGTCGGCAATCAGAATTCGCACCGGGTCTAATTTGAGCGCCATCAGCAGCGGCACCAGTTGGTAGGGACGCGGCTCCGCGGCGATTTTCCCCAGTGACCGGAAGGGCCCGGCGCTGGAGCGAAAGCCAATCCGCAGTGCGTCGCGTAGAAATCGACAGGAACGGTAATCCCCGATCTGGGTGGGATCCGGTAAATCAAAGCTGGCTGCTTCAACAGATTCCAGCTTTGTCAGGATGCCGGTGATTTCTTCATCGGTACCTCCCAATGGTCGCACCATCAGAAGAGCCTCAGTAGAACCTGGCAGAACGACCCACTCCCGTTCCCGCGCGCGAATTAATGATCCGACTGAATAATTCATAATGATCTCAGCAGCATACCTTCATATTTCCTTTCATTCCCAAAACATTTCATCCCAAAAAACACACAATCAAGTTTTTAAGGTTATGTCTTTATAGGAATGGTTAATGCTTCAAGCCAAAAATATTGGGAAATTGGTGAAGTTTCTTCTCCCAGTCTTCCTTAGCACCAAAACGGATAACGATATAGCCGTGATCTTCCAGACAATCGGTCTGGGTTCCATCCCGCTCCTGTCTTTCCGGAAAATCATGATGAGGGCCATCAATATAAACGGCGACTTTCGTATCCTGGTAATAAAAATCCGGCCTGGTGCCGCACGCCTCAATTAAATACTGCGCCTGAGAAGGCAGGCGGCATTTATGCTTTTCAAGCAGAAGAAGCCATTCTTTCTCTAACTCAGAAGCGCATTGTTCCAATAAATATTTTAGGTGTGCTTCCCGGGTAATTTCAACCGGGGATACATCAACTTTAGAACGGGAAAAATGAATTAAAAGGTTGCGAATTTCTTGACGATCCAATAGTTCATGATCGCGTTGATTACCATAATTCATTAAGCAACTGTAGCAGGCTGCTTCACAGTCTTCCGTATCTCCTGGTGCTCTTTTCAGATCTTTTCCTGAAGAGGGATCAAAATGGCAAATGTCAAGCGCCTCTCGGGCCACTTCTGGGAAGGCGGTGGCAACATAAACCAGTCGCCGTAACACGCCAGCCCCACCTTCCGCGGATTCA
The DNA here is from genome assembly GCA_007618135.1 of Candidatus Brocadia sp. WS118. Classification (GTDB taxonomy): domain Bacteria; phylum Planctomycetota; class Brocadiia; order Brocadiales; family Brocadiaceae; genus Brocadia. The sequence continues at coordinate 19,874 of PHFX01000023.1, forward strand.
TAAAATAAAATCGAATTCCGGGTATCTTCATCGGGAAGCGGCTCGGATGCCAATTCATTATCTTCCAATTGGAATGTTACCTGGATGGCAATTTTGAGCGCCGCTTGTAATGAGGCCATTGTTTCTTGTGACAGTTCCTGCATCGGTTCAAACACTAAGCAGTTGCGATGGTCTTCCACAAATGGAATCACTCTTTCTACCCGGTTGGAAAATGCTTCATCCTCATTTTCTTTCTGTAAAAGTGCGTTTCTCTCCCAAAATCCTCTTTCAACATCCAATGCAAATCCGAATTGATTCTTTTCTTTCCGGCGCCGCCAGCCCAGGTTAATTCGCCAAATGGTGGCGGTATCACCATACATTAACCGGCCAATTGCCTTTCCTTCGTAGTGAATAGTTGCGATTCGATATGAAGCCCTACCGTTCTGTTCCACAAAGCGAATGCCGGTGAGGAGCTCAAATCCCAAGCGCATCCGCTCTTCTTCATCAGAATTAATCCGTTCTCTCCGCTTCGTAGAGACGTTTTGTAAGCGGAATAACCTATCCAGCGGGGCATTCAGAGGTTCTTTGCAGCGGTCGCAAACATCAGCACCTGCTGTACCAGTAATGGGATGGAGATAGCCGCAATGGTGGCAAATTTTGGCTCCCTGGGTCTCCAGAGATTCATTCTCCATCGGCATGATGACTTTATTGATCACATATTTTGATCCTTCATGATAAATGATCGAACGGGGTCCGAATTCTGAAATGGCCAGGAAGCGGGGTCGGGAAAGAAACTCGTCACGCTGCTTGGTGCGGCGACCCGGAATATACGCAGAAAGGGGCAGTCGGGGGAAATTGTAGCCGGGTAAAAATCCTTCACTGGCAAAATACCGGTAACTGTAAAAATCGGATTGCACCACGTTTTCTACTTCGGTCAATAATTTCAGCTGAGATTCGGCCTCTCTTCGCAAACGTTCGGCCCGGCGCTTATCTTCCGCCGGCCGGGTAGCATCACGAATAATTTTATCCTGAGCTCTGGCCTGGGACATGGCCGAGCGGTAGAGAGTTCGCCAGCGGTCACAGGCGCGATCAAAAGTAAATGCTGCCCTGTCGATAACATCTTTCAGCCAGCCATCGTAATACCAATCGGATTGCTTTAAGTCATCTCGAACACGATGTAAAACCTGCTCCGCTTTCGCCAGCGCCCGGACTTTTGCATCAAGATTTTCAATATCTATTTTGACACTGTCAATAAATTCTAAAGTTGGATCGTCACCGCTGAGGTCCAAAATTTCTTTGAGCGATTTGCCAAGACCAAACCCGGTCTCGGTAAGCCAAATGGCATGAACGTGCGCCATTACCAGGTTCTGGTTGGCTAAATCCAGGCGTGGTGGGGAAACCGCTCCCGATACCATCCGGCGAGGTCGTTTGAAAAAATATTGATCGTGCGAGCTCCCGGTGGAACAGTAGGTAAAGACCAAAGCCGGTTGCCCGCTTCTCCCGGCCCGGCCACTCCGTTGAGCATAATTGGCCGGCGTAGGGGGTACGTTGCGCATATTTACCACGTTCAATTGGGCAATATCAACTCCTAATTCCATGGTTGGAGAGCAATATAGAATCGGCAGATTCGCTTCGCGGAACCGGCTTTCGCGGATGATACGGTCTTCATAAGGCACCTGCGCCGTATGTTCCCGGGATTCGAAATTTTCTGTTTCTGCTGCAATAGTTCGATAGTACTCCACAAAAAAAGGATTGGTTCTTCCACCCAACTCGGACATCTGAGGAACCCGAATGGGGTCATGAAACGGTTTGGTACCATCTCCGGCCATCCATTTGAGGGCAGACGCTTTCAGTTGAAATCCGGCAACATCTTCCGATGTTTGCGGTTCTTCAACAACTTCTACAATTCCGGCAATCCGCAAATTTTCCAGTAAATCCAGAATAATTTTTTGAATGTCATCGGTTTTCAGGCGAATGCCATAATCCCCAAATGTTGTCGATCTTTTCAAATACTGACCGAAACCGCCGCGGGGGGACAGGAAAACATTGCCCATGTAATCCGAATCTCTTTGGGCTGGCCGGGGATATAACACTGCGGCATGAATATTGGCTTCATCTTCATCGATTGCCCAGGGAGATATCAGGTATTGGCTGCTCTGCTGGCGCAATCGTTCCTGGAAATCCTGATCGAGATAGTCCACTTTGATGGCCAACTCTCTCCGCATAAAGTCCAGGAGAACTTTCAAAACTTTGGATCGCGTCTCTTGCGAAGCTTCTGCCAAAACCGGATGGCAACTCTCCCAAATATCTACCTCGGCGCATAATTCATCAAGGGAAGTATATTGAATTTCCAATAAACCACATTGTTCTAAATTCGGCGATGTGATTCTCCACCCGCGCTTTAAGTCACAATAAAGTCGATAACCCAAAACATTTCGCATCGCCTTTTTAGTATTGGCAAGCTCCTGAAATCTTACTTCCGGATTTGCAGCATAAGATAGTAAAGGAAGATCAAGAGCATCATAGACCTTCTGGGTTATCGAGTCATGTTCCAAGCCTCCCGTTCCGGCAGATTCTGCTGCCCGAAAAAGTGCAGACCGAATCAACCCAATCTCGATAAAATCGTTAAAATGCCCCGATTGAAGGGAAGCATCCTGGCGGTTATCTGTGAAGCTTAGCAATTTGCGGGCTACCGGTTTGAGGCTCTCTTCATTCTTTAGAAACCGTACCGCGGAGAGACTCAAGATGGTGGTTGCAGTGCTTCTACCTTCTGAGGAAAGGGAAGCTAATTTCGCAAAATCACCGATTTGCCTGATCCCATAAGAAACACCGCATTTTAGACAAAACCGAAAAGGAGCATTGAAATAATGACCTTCTAAACCCATCTCTGTCTGAATTCCCACCGAATTCACAAACACCTTCTCTGGCAAATATTGCCGCCGATTTGGGCGAACCCGGAGTTCTCCGCGATGCTCTTCTAACCAATCATCTGGTAATCTCTTCTGTTGCTCTGACTCTTCATCGGGCCAGGGATCTTCGGAGCCGAAATATAAAAATCCTGCACTGTTAAAGTCATCGTGTTGTTGGTCATCTAATTCCCTTGTACTGTAGATGATTTCGCCACTTTCCTCATCCTGGTTTTTTCTAACCACATAATATTCCTGGCCGCACTCACGGCAAAAGACCAATGGCAACAAAATTTTTTCCCTGGTACCAGGGACAAATTGTTGCTTATTGACCGTTATATGGCGCTCGTTTTCATTCTCAAGCGATACATACACCGTATCACCTTTGCTGATAAATTGATGCAGTCGAAAAGCAAAAGGCCGGAAGCCGGTATCGGGGTTAGGTTCAGCCTGATAGCCGGCGAGGAGGTGCTCCTCAATCGCTTGAGCACACTTATCTGGTGATAGACCGGTTAATTGACTAAGCTCAATGGCTGCACCACCCTGCCCGTAAATACTTCGGGGTTCGGCACGCACCAAATGCCCTTCTTTTTGAATTAAACCGAAAGTGCTTTCAATCCAAATGGAAAGAGGATCATTTACAAATTCTTCAAATGCTTTAGGAATTTTATAAGCGGTGTTATTTATTCGACCAGTAAGTTGCTTAATAAAAACGGTCGAGGATAGATCTGTATGAGATGTTGACCGGCGGAGGGTTTCACCGATGACACATTCAGGTTCTACAGTGGATCCAAAAATTTTTTTTGCGACTTCTGCTACTTCTTTTCGCTGTTCATAGAATGAGCCGGAACCAGCCAGGGTGGCAGATGTGCCGATAAATTGTAGTTCGGGTGCATTTAACGTTTGCTGTACCCGCCGATTTAGAAAACCCACATCCGCTCCCTGTCGTCCCCGGTAAGTATGCAGTTCATCCAACACCAGGAATTTTAGTCCCTGGGCTTTTTGGATCAACCTTTTTTCATCTGGCCTGGTGAGGATGAGTTCTAACATAACATAATTCGTCAGGAGAATATCCGGCGGATTTGAGAGCGTCCGCTCTCTCTCAGCACTGTCTTCCTGCCCGGTATAGCGTGCAAATGTCGCCCGGCGCTTTCCCTCAGGATAGCCATGATGCAAAAATTTTTCAAGCTCGCCCATCTGGCTATTAGCAAGCGCATTCATCGGATAAACGATAATAGCCTGGATACCCTTACCTGAACCATGTCTTAAGATGTAATTGACAATGGGGATAACATACGCGAGGCTTTTACCTGACCCGGTGCCGGTAGTCAAAACATAGTTTTTTCCGGTTTGGGCCAATCTGATTGCACCAGATTGGTGTTTATGTAGCCGGAGTGGCTTTCCGGCATCATCGGATTTTTCTTTTATTCGAAATATTTTGCGGCATTCAGAATGTAATATCTGCGCATCAACCAGTTCATCAATCCACTCCCCCGGTTCAAAGGAAGGGTTCAGTTGAATCAACGGTTCCGGCCAGAGTTCTCCCCGGGAAAGACAGTTCTCTACGTAATTACGAATATGATCATCCCGGATTTGAATAAAGCTTTGAACGTAGTCTTTGTAATCGGTGATAAGCTTATTACGCAGGTCAAAGACATTCATGGAAAAGCCTCCCGTTGCAGAATCCAAACGCAGAATCTTATTCTTCAGTGTCAAAATACCTGGTACTCAGAATATATTATACGTAAATTTAAGATGTGATCAAAGGAGGATAACTAAAAACAATTAGTTTATTGTAATACTATTAATTTTAGAGTGCGTTAAAATTCTCAAGAAGTCTGCCTGCTATGCATATTCTCAATTCTCTTAAATTACTTTTTGGATAGGAAAGCAGATCCCATCTTTTTGTGCGTCTCCTCATTACATTGAGTTTGTATTTTAATCAGTCGCATTAACCGAGAATGTTTCTCTATTAATCTTTAGCTGAGAATCATGCCCGCATATCGTTTTGGAATTCACTGGCCATAATTATTGTTGAAAATATCGGTATGAAAAATCCTTGAAATTTTGAACACATTTTTTCAACTGAGAAAAAAATGATGTTGTAAACTTTTGGAATTAAATGAATTAAATCGATGCTAAAAAAAAGATGAACATCGAGGATTGCATAATTTTATAAATAATGTTAATTCGGGTTAAGTTGTTTTAATAATAAATAATATAGGAGAAGCTTATGAATTCAAGAGAAAGTCCAAATTATTGGCCTGGAACGACTGAGTTAACTAAACCAGCTAGGTATGTGGCGAAAGTACTCGGTGTGCATCCCAATACTCTTTTCCACTGGGTAAAAATTGGTAAGATATCATGCATACGTTATGGTTCAAAATCAATTCGTTTTACCTATGATCAGATATTGGAGTTTTTAGAGAATAGTAGGGATAATTTAAACTAAAATCATGAAAAGAGACATATTAATTACACGCTTATTTGTTTTTTAAATTGAGTAAAAAGGAGTTAAGGGACAAGAGGTATGGCCTTAAATATTGTAGGAAATATTTAAGGCCTTTAACAGAAGCTTGTTAGGCTAATAAATTGTTGAAATATAAACAATTGACTTAAGCAAGTCAACTGTTTTTCCTAACGAAATCGCTTCTGAGATACCTTTTTAACCCCTCCTCAATAAAACGCATTTTCATCCAAACGATACCGTGCCATTATAGATACAGGAATTTTGTATCCTATGGTAAATAGGTGACGAACACCATCGAACATCGGATGAACATCTAAATCTTTAACAAAATCATTTACCAATGAGGAGATAGCATGCATAATCGCATCTTTCGAAAATCAAAGACCAGGAATTTCACCCAGATAGATAACGAATTTCTTACCAATCCTGATTTGAGCATTAAAGCCAAAGGCTTGCTGGCTTTAATGCTCTCCAAGCCGAATAACTTCAGGTTTTGTGACACAGGTCTCGTCAAAGAGTCAAAGGATGGTCTGGAGTCCGTAAAAAGTGCACTCCGGGAATTAACAAATGCCGGACATGTGCTTAAAGTAAGAGTAAAAGACGAAAGCGGTAAGTTTATCCGCTGGGAAACGCTGGTATTTGAAACACCGGAACTTCGCCAAAATTGGAAAACCCACCATTCGATTGATCCGGATGTTAAAATACCCTCTATCCAGGATACCCAGAATATGGAAACTCCACCATCTGGAAAATCCGCAGCTAATAATACTGATTTTAACAATACGGATGAAAAAAATACTTCAAAAGGTTTGTTTGAAAAAGCCGGAAAAACACCGGAAAAAAGTCTCAGGAATCGTATCCGTGCTGAACACAGCGAGTATTTGGAAACCTTCGAGTATTATTGGAATCAATATCCCAATCCAGAAGGGAAAAAGTCTGCTGCATATTCCTGGAATAGGACGATACGTACTGAGGAAGATGTACAGCGCTTTGACAAGGTGTTTAATAATTACCTCAACAGGCTTCGCATTGAAGAATGGCGGAATGCCATGACGGGGAAAAATTTCTTCCATATATGGCAAGACTATGAGGACGATCAAATCACACCTCAATCGTCAGAAAATTCAATTCTAAGCACAAATTCAAACGGATATACCATGCCAGGAGATTGCTTATGAACGATGTGTGCGAAATCCCGAAAAACTTAGATGCCGAGAAAGCAATTATCGCGATTCTGTTTAATGGACCACGATCTTATGATCAGATTTTTTCCACGATAAAACCCGGACACTTCTCCAGCGATCAGAACCGGGAACTCTACCAGGAGTGTTTCAAGCAACATTCCCTCGGAAAGCCAATCGATCTGATTACACTTTCGGAGAATATTGATGTGGTTTACGTTACTGAATGTCTTGCTTATGCCGGGCACTCCTATACAAATCTGGAATTCTACATCGATGAAGTAATGAGAACCTACCGTCTCAGAAAATTGTTAGGCCTGGGCCAGGAAATTCAAAGATATGTGATAGAAAAGAATGCATGTCCGGAGAAGATTTCTCATAAAATAGAGGAGGAGATCATAAATCTGGCCGGTAAGAACACTTCACCAACCTACTCTATAAAAGAATTGGTGGATCAGTTCGGTAATGAAGAGCATTATGTCCAAATGAGGAAATCATGCATAGCGACCGGTTTTTTAAATTTCGATCGAGACATTATTGTTAAACCAGGGGATTTAATTATCCTGGCCGGGCGTCCATCGATGGGCAAAACTGCGTTTATGCTGGCAGTGGCAAAAGGCGCTGCAAAGAACGATCATACCGGCTTAATCTTTAGCTTAGAGATGCGCTCGGATTATCTCTTGCATCGTCTGGCAATTTCGGAAGAACCTCACAAAAAAGGATATGAGGCTTACTCGGGTGGTTGTCAAAGAATTTATAAGTTGCCACTTTATATCACAGATGAAAGCAGCCTTGATATCCCAAAGATAAGAAACCGCATAAGGATGTTAAAATCTACCCTGTCATTAGATGTAATCTTTATTGACTACCTTAGTTTGCTGGATCCACCTCCAGCAGAAAACCGGAATCTGGCGATTGGTGAGATCACCCGAGGTCTGAAACTGCTTGCCAAAGAGATAGATATCCCCGTCTTCCTTCTATCTCAATTGAATCGTAAGGTAGAGGAACGCAACCTTAAAAAGCCTCAATTATCAGATCTCAGGGATTCCGGCTCTATCGAGCAGGATTCTGACATTGTGTTGTTTTGTTATCGCCCCGCTTACTACGGAATTGAAACAGATCAGTATGGCGAGAGCGTCAAAAACCTGCTGGAATTAATCGTAGCAAAGCAACGCGACGGCAAAACCGGCTCTATCGGTTTTTATTATGACTTATCGTCTCAGAGTATTGAAAGTTTGATAAAAGAGCCAGCGGTAGCTGGTGAATAATTGGATAAAAAATTACATAAAGAGAAAGGTAAGAGGTGTAATTATGAAAAAAAGCGTTAAAGATGTAAGAAAAGCAATTGAAGAATCAGCGATAGACTGTGGATTAAAATTGTTGAATACCGTAGAAGTGGAAAGACTTCTGCGGTTAAGTGACCCTGATGTCAAGGCATATTTTGCTTATATGAAACACTTAAAGGAAATAGGTGAAGAAGTGTTTTTCTCCGATCCTCCACGGCCAGGTTATTTGGTCACATGCTATCACATTATAAGTGATGATACAAAATCCAACAACTTCAAACAATCCTCCGATGCAGATATGGCAATAAATTTTAAAATGATTTATTTGAATAGGCATGAGAAAAAGGAAATGTGGGTTAAGATGATACCCCCAATTTATATAGGAAAAGTAAGGAGTAAAAATGAGCCTTTATGAAAAATTTCCGGCAACTTTCAAATTGGTTGATGAACTTCTTTTTAAAGATGAAGAAAGCAGAAAAAATGAGTTTGTCTTATTAAATAATTTTCTCATACCGCTTATTACCGGTTTTATCGTACTGTCTGATGAGAGACTTGAAAATGTAAGAAAACTATCCGGATCACAGATAAAAATAAGGGAATTAGTGTTTGGCGATTGGGTAGATAATGGATGCCCTTGTTCTATTTGTAGAGTGATTAGTCAACTAAACAATAATGCAGAATTCCGTCTGGCAGCGGAAGCCTATTTAAAAAGGTTAGAGCAAATTGAGTGATGCCGAGAAACCAGGCTGGTTTCTACATTGCGGGATGCCGGCGGCAGGGAATTCTTCCGCTGCCGCCGGATATTAATGGCTCGAAAGGGCCTACATTCGCCAGGGGAGCACAGTCATCAACCTACTATCAGTACGACTCCGTAATCCGCAGCAATGGCCCCTACTTGATTACCGTCAGAATGGTATCCCATCTGCCGGGAGAGACCAACATTATGAAACGATCGGCGATATGGAATATTATATCAAAAACTGATACTTTTTTAGAAGTTTTTTCAAGGGAAAAATTGCACAAAAAAATGCAAAATCAACTGTTTAGGTCGAAATAGCATGTGTTGTTTCTTAAAAACCCCCCATTATGAAGATCGAAATCGTCCATATTAGTGGGTGCAGAAAGATTATTTACCATACATTTTGGAATAAAGACTTTTGTATAAAAATTCAAATCTCACCGTATATAGCAACCCTACCAAAACGTATGCTCTAATCCCTGCTGGAAGAAACCCCTCTTTCCTCTTTTTTTCCTCCCCCATTTCCTAAATAAAAACCAATAGCATTCGATGATTTTATTTTGTAATATTTTAGTGAACATTTGTGTATCAATAAGTAAGGGATTACGGTATGGGCTACGAGGATATTTTTGAGCCGATTGAAGTGGTAACACATTTTAAAGCCGGAAAGATCATCCCGCTAAGATTCCTTTGGAATAATCGTACCTACAAGGTCAAAACCATACACCAGCAGTG
>PHFX01000171.1 GCA_007618135.1 Candidatus Brocadia sp. WS118
GTCATCATCTAATATGCTGTATTGGTAATTGTTGTCGTAGATAATTCTGAATTCGTTATTTTGGCTAATTGCTTGCATTCGTGCCCACAAGAGATCCCCCATAATCTGCCTGGTTGCCCCACTTAGTCGAATTGACGGCTTCATACCAATATAAGCAGAAATAGTGATTCCCGCTAAAATTGAAATTATCAACATAACTACAACCATTTCAATGAGTGAGAAACCCTTTTGATTAGCCATTTTTAAAGCATGGTTTGTTTTCAAATGAAAAGGAATGTGAAATGAGAAAGCTGAAAGATGTTAAAAGGCAGAATGTGTGTTCCATGATATTTCTCCTATTCGAATACAGTTGAACAATCGTGGCGACCTAGCGGTCTTCTTTGAATATTTGGAGAAACACCTGAATTGTTACGGACCATTCGGTCACGGCAACCTGGCATTCTTCTTTTTCATTGAAGACCCATGGCTTTGCGTCCCAACCTCACGGTTGGTTTGCCTTTTTTAGATTTGCTGTCTCTTTTGTGTAGGCAGCAAATATTTAGTTAATTCAATGTCTGTTTACATCACAATCGAAAAGTGAATGTAATAGTAATTATTAAGATTATCGGCATAAAGATTAAAATATTAATACAAAAAATTGAGTTGTATGGAAAAGGCATTCATTATTCTGATTCCAATTTGTATTGAATGAATAAGAATATGTTTACTGGGCGCCCATACCCTGCATCAGTTTTATTAAAGGCACAAACATCGCAATTACAATAAAGCCAACTGACCCACCGAGAAATACGATCATCATCGGTTCTATCAGGCTTACCATCGCCTCTACAGCCCTATCCACTTCATCATCATAATTGTCAGCTACCTTTGAGAGCATCTTATCCAGTTCACCCGTTTCTTCCCCGACTTCAACCATATTGACGACCATCTCGTTGCAAATCCTAGAAGCGCGAAGTGGCTTAGTGATACTCTCTCCACCACGAATACTATCGTGAATGTTCTGGATAGCTTGCGCCATAGCGGCATTTCCGGTAGCCTCTTTGACATTGTTCATGGCATCAAGGATAGGTACTCCACTGGAAGTAAGAGTTGCCAAGGTTCGGGTAAACCTTGACACGGTAGATTTATTAATAATCTTTCCAAAGACGGGCAATTTGAATTTAGTTCTGTCTATAAGCAACCGTATTTTTTTAATTTTTCCCGCAATTTTATAAATAACGAACGTACTAAAAGGTACGGCGGGTATAAACATCCATTGATTCTTTAATATCATACTAAACGTGATAAGCATTTTGGTAGGGGTAGGTAGTTCCAGATCCATCTCTTCAAAGATCTTTGCAAAATTTGGTATGATAAAAATCATAAGTCCAATTAAAATACCTGCTGCAACAACGGTAACGACTGTCGGATATACCATAGCGCCGATGATTTTTCTGACAAGACGCTCTATCTTTTCTCTGAAATCAGCTAATCGCTGAAGGATAATGTCGAGGGAACCGCTTGTCTCGCCCGCTCGTACGATATTTACATATAATTTATCAAAGACCCTGGGATGTTTTGCAAGCGCCCCGGAAAGGGTAGTACCACCCTCTATGTCTTCGATAACTTTCTGTGTCGTCTTTTTCAAGAGGCCTTTTTTCATTTGCGATGCAAGTATTTTTAGACCGCGTATAATAGGGAGGCCTGCGTCCTGGAGCGTTGACAGTTGGCGGGTAAAGACGGTTAATTCCTTGGATTTAACCCTGCCGAACGAGATGGATATTTCCCTCCGCTTCTTGCGGGGCGTATTTAGTGTTTCACCAGATTTCTGACGCACGGTGATTTCTCTAATATGAGTCGGAAAGTAACCCAGTCCACGTATCTTTGTAATCGCCTCATCAGACGTGGATGCATCAATCCTGTTCTTTACTGCTTGTCCCTTGTTATCAACGGCGCTGTATTGAAAAACTGACATCGCTAACTCCTTCTATCATTATTTACAAAATAATCTTTATCGTAAATTAAGCCTTCGGCGACTTTCCCCCCCTGTTTCCCCCCGTAAACGGGGGGATTATGGGGGTGATTGAAATTCCTAAACCTTAAAGTTATACCAATATGGTTTCTCTTGCGACTTCATGAAGGGTTGTTAATCCGTTGTATGCCGCTACCAATCCGCAATTTCTCAGGGTATTCATACCATTTTTTTTCGCAGCGGTTCTTATAACGTTAGTATTTGACTGTTCGATAATTAACCGCCGTATTTCGTTATTCATCACCATGATCTCATATATTCCCATGCGACCTTTGTAGCCGGTCTTATTACAATTATTACATCCTTTACCCCTGAAAAATTTCTTCCCTGCAACATCTTCCCTGGTAAGGTTTAGCTCCATGAAAGATTGTTCAGACGGTTCGTATTCTTCTTTGCACGATGCACATATCTTCCGCACTAACCTCTGGCTAATAACGGCTTCCACTGTAGCGGCAATCAGATATGGTTTAATTTCCATATCAATTAAGCGCGTCACGGTAGTAGGGGAGTCATTCGTATGCAAGGTGCTGAAAACTAGATGCCCCGTGAGCGATGCCTGGATAGCAATGCGGGCTGATTCTTCGTCCCGTATTTCACCGACAAGGATAATGTCGGGGTCTTGCCGTAAAATAGCCCTCAAACAACTTGCAAAGTTCACTCCGATGGACGGGTTTATCTGGACCTGAATGAGACCGTCAACATCATATTCCACAGGGTCCTCCGTTGTGATAATTTTTGTGCCAATATCATTCAAATAATTTAATGCTGCGTACAGGGTTGTTGTTTTTCCTGAGCCGGTCGGACCAGTAACAAGAATAATTCCATTGGGTTTATTTAATATCTGGTACATCACCTCCAACTCTTCAGAAGTAAAACCTAAGGTGTCAAGATTAAGCGATACGGCGGTTTTATTCAGGAGTCGCATGACAATGCTTTCTCCGTATTTGGTAGGGAGTGTTGAAACCCGTAAATCTATAGGCTTACCTCCAACATTTAATTGAATGCGCCCATCTTGAGGCAATTTGCGCTCTGAAATGTCCATGCCTGAAATAACTTTTATCCTTGAAGTAATCGGTATTCCCAGGGGTTTTGGAGGAGATATCTTTTCGTGAAGCATGCCGTCGATGCGGTACCTTAACCGAAAGCCATCTTCAAAGGCCTCAAAATGAATATCACTGGCTTTATTTAATACGGCATCCAGAAACATAAGGCCAACCCATTTTTTTACAGGGGCTGCATCGGCCATCTTCTTGAGTTCTTCGATATCAATATACTCACCTTTAATAGCCTCTGTATAAGACGCATCCCCTTTAAATTCCGATAAGAGTTGTTCCATAGACTCGTGCTTTCGTGGATAGTACTTTTCCAGGGCACGAGTGACGGAGTTTTTATTGCAGAGCACAGATTTTATTGAATGTTTAAGGAGCAATCGGAGATCATCGATTGTTTCGAAGTTTAATGCATCTTCCTGAGCAATCGTGAGGATATTGTCCTGCATCCCTATAGGAATTATATGGTATAAGTGAGCAATTGCATGAGGTACCAAATGAATAATTTCGCTTGGGATTTCCATGGTTTCAATATCAACTACTTCTAATCCCATGTGTTCGCTTAACGCCTGCATAATCTGGTTATTGGTTACATAGTGAAGACTTATCAGGATATCTCCGAGTAAACCGCCCTTCTGTTTCTGAATAGCCAATGCTTCCTTGATTTGTTCTTCGGTAACAAACCCTTTATCCTTTAATAATTGACCGAAGAGTCTTTTCTTTGCTTCGGTTTTTACGTCTATTTTTGTTTTCTCTTTTATGTGCATAATCAACGCATTTCCATTGTTTGAAGTTCTATTAACTAATTATCCATGCCGGTAATCCTGAAGACCTCTTCTAACGTTGTTTTACCGTCTTTTGCCTTTCTCAGCCCATCCTCCTTTAGCGTGGTCATGCCCAGTGTTCTGGCGACTTTTCTGATCTCATTTGTTGCCGCGACACGATAGGTCATATCGCGTAAGGTCTCATTCATATCCAACAGTTCATAAATACCCATTCTGCCATGGTATCCGATGTTATTGCAGTGTTTGCACCCTCTTCCTTTGTAAAACGAGGCATCTTTTAACTCTTCTATTTCAAACCCCATTTCCGATAATTGATCATTGGTGTAGGTCGCCGTTTCTTTGCACTGGGTACAGATCATCCTTACCAGACGTTGCGCCATGATACCTTGCAAAGAAGTGGCAACGAGAAAGGGTTTTATACCCATGTCAATCAGCCTTGTAATAGCAGATGAAGCGTCATTGGTATGAAGGGTGCTAAGGACCAGATGTCCTGTTAAAGCAGCGGCAATAGCAGTGTCCGCCGTCTCCGTATCACGGATTTCTCCAACAAGGATGATATTGGGATCTTGCCGGAGCATAGTTCTTAAGATCGTAGGGAAATTATAACCTATCTTATCATTTACCTCGCCTTGATTAACACCCGGTAGGGTATACTCTACCGGGTCTTCTGCAGTAATGATCTTGGTATCAGTTTTATTCAGTTCATTTATGACAGCATACAGGGTTGTTGTTTTACCACTGCCTGTAGGACCAGTAATCAAGAATATACCATTCGGTTTTTTAATAATAGAATGAAACCGTTTGTCGTCATTTTCATAAAATCCCAGTTTTTTTAAGTCCAACAAAATAGCTGATTTTTCGAGGAGTCGCATAACTATGCTTTCTCCATAAATGGAAGGCAAACACGATACCCGGATGTCTAACTCTTTTCCAGCGTATGCCAGGCTAATGCGACCATCCTGAGGCCTTCTTTTTTCTGCAATATCAATATTAGCGAGGATCTTAATGCGCGAAATAATAGAATCCTGAAGATGTTTGGGAAGAACGTCCACCTCCTGGCACACTCCATCGATACGGTATCGTATACGCAGCCTGTTGGAAAGGGGTTCTACATGAATATCGCTGGCACGGGAGGAAGCGGCTTTATTAATGATCAAGGCAACGAGTTGAATAATAGGTCCTTCGTCTTCTGTGTCATTCGTTTCTCTCCGTGGCTTATCCACCTTTTCACCTTCTGCCTTATGTGCGGGTATCTCATGGACGGTGAGTTCTTTCAGCAAGGTATCAATGGTTTCTGAAGGTTCCTGATCAAAATATTTCCGAATAGCGTTTTTTAGATTCTCTGGCGTGACAAGAACGCATTTAATATCAGCATTTAGCCTAAAACGCAGATTATCAATAAATCCAAGGTCTGGTGGACTACTCACGGCAATGGTTATGTTGCCATTATTTTTTGATACTGGTATGAAACCATATTTTTTTATGAGTGATGGAGGCAATAGACTAAGCATTTCAGGGGAAATGGTGACCGTTTCCAGGTCAATTACCGACAAATCATAATGTACGGCCAAACACCGGATGATTTCCTGATATGTTGAGTACCCGAGATTAACAAGGACATCTTCCAGGGGGATGTTTTCTTTTTTATTGATTTCCCTGGCTTTATCCAGTTGTTCTTTATTTATGGCACCAGCATTCAATAAGGCGTCCTCTAGCTGATATAGGGGTGTGTTCATATTGAATTTGATTGAAATATCTTAGTGGTAGATATAAAATTTATAGTAATTAAACACAAATTAACCCATCCAGAAATATATTAATTAGGCCTTCGGCTACTTTCCCCCTGTTTCCCCCCGTAAACTGGGGGATTATGGGGGGTAATTGAAATTCCTGAACATTAAATTAAAACGCTGCTTATAAGGGCGATAAAAATAGAAACAAAGAGACACTTTTATCCATTCCAAATAAGATTTGATATGGAAAGAAGCTCCCGGGAATAGGTCCTATAATAACTTGATATTCGCAGGTCTTATATCTTTATCAAGCACCCATGTAAAAGGGTCTACACTTCTTATTCCCCGAGATTTAAAAGTTATTTATTTGTGTATTATCGGTAAAACGTCAAAATCATTTAACCAGGCAGGTTATAATGTATTGTCTGGTAAACTACTTATGAACCTTTATATATGAAACTGTTAAAATATACTGTAGATCATATTGAAGAGGTATTGATAGATGCCAGAGGTGACATTGAAGCAAGGTTTAATGCCCTTGCAATACCACGAGGTAGTCTTGGACGGCTGGAAGAGTTAGCAACGGTTTATGCCTCTATAAAGGGTACTACCAGCTGCACAATCAGACACAAAAAAATTTTTACGATGGCAGGTGACCACGGCGTTGCGGAAGAAGGTGTCAGTGCCTTTCCGCAGCAAGTTACCAGACAAATGGTACTAAATTTTATAGAGGGGGGCGCGGCTATCAGCGTTCTTGCACGTCATATTGGTGCAAAGGTGATTGTGGTCGATTGCGGGGTTGCTTCATATCTGGAACCACAACCTGGCCTTAAGATAAAGAAGATTGGCCTTGGTACAAAAAATATGGCGGCTGGGCCTGCGATGTCCAGGGAAGATGCTGTTCGCTCCATCGAAGCCGGCATTGAACTCATTGAGGAAGAATTTGAAAAAGGTATTGATATTATCGGTACCGGAGATATGGGGATTGCCAATACAACCCCAAGCAGTGCCCTGCTTTCCGTCCTGGGGAGAATGGATATTGTTTCGGTAACAGGCCGTGGCGCCGGATTAGATGAAGAGTCGCTTCAGAAAAAGATAGCAGTAATAAAAAAGGCCATCGATATAAATCAACCAGATCCCCATGATCCAATTGATGTATTGGCAAAGGTTGGTGGGTATGAAATTGGCGGCATTGCCGGTTTATGCCTGGGTGCTGCCCGCTATCGTATACCAGTAGTTCTTGACGGATTTATTTCAACGGCTGGAGCCTTAATAGCTCATGCCATAGAACCTAAAGTAAACAAATACCTGATAGCATCTCATGTTTCAGCAGAAAAGGGGCATAGAATGATGCTAAAGTTATTAAACAAAATCCCATTACTTGATCTGAATATGAGGTTGGGTGAAGGCACTGGTGCTGCTTTGGGTATAAACTTGGTAGAAGCGGGAGTAAAATTGCTGCATGAAATGGCTACATTTCAGGATGCGGGGGTGTCAGAACCTCGTCTGGAATAAGATAGGCAACCTTCAGTTTCTCTTTTCGTTCAATCTAGCCTTTAGCAATCGTATCATGTGGGAAATGCTGTCTTTGACATCACCAAATATCATCAGTGTTTTCTGGTTATAGAACAATTCATTCTCTACCCCTGAAAAACCAGGGCTCAAACTTCGCTTACAGATAATTACCGTCTTTGCCTTATCCGCGTTGAGAATTGGCACATCGGAAAGGAGGCAAGTGTTCATAGCCTTTGCGGCGTGATTAATGACGTCATTAGCCCCAACAACCAGGACAACATCGGTATTCTGAAAATCGTCGTTAATTCTTTCCGGGGTAAAAAGAAGATTCTGAGGAACTTTTGCCTCTGTCAGCATGATGTGCAGCTGGCCAGACGCACGCCCTGCAACTGGATGTACTGCATATCGGACGGTGGCACCGCGATTTATCAAGACTTTTTCCAGATCGTGCAGAATGTCTTGTGCCTGGGCAGCGACAAAACCATAACCGGGAATAATAATAACTGACTGAGCATTCTCGAGCGGCACAATCGAATCTTTCGGGGAATGTGCTATAACTTTACGTATAGCTTTATTCTCGTTATTTTCCAAAACATTTACCTTAACTGGTTTGAATATATCGGCCGAAGAGAAATGGTTTATCTCTTTGCATTTTATAATAGCAAGGACAATACCAGCGGCGGCGACGATCACACCACCAATGATGACGACATTGCTAAAAACAATAAATCCGGTGGCGGCAGCAGCTAAACCGGTGTATGAGATCAGCAAAGATATGACCACCGGCATGCTTGCGCCGCCAATCGGAACGACAACCAATATTCCCAATGCAGACGAGATAACAAAAAAGGCAAGAAGGTATGCTCCGCAGGTCTGATTAACTGAAATTATAATACAAAATATGAGACACAAGATAAACAGAAGCAGATGAAACGAATACTTTATCTCACAAACTAAAGGAGTTGATTTAATAAAGTCCTGAAATTTAGCATACGCGACAAGGCTGCTCGTGAGTGTTACAAGACCAATAAGCAAACCAAGCACTACGGAAATGATAATGCTCAGTTGGGGCTCGCGTACTATGAGATAGTGTTCTGTCATTGCAACAAATACCGACACCGCCCCGCCAATCCCATTATAAAAGGCCACTATCTTGGGTACTGCAGTCAGTTTTGCCTTTTTAGCAAGAATGACACTAATGGTGCTTCCGATAAAACTACTTGCAATAATAAAACTAAAGTCATAAATCTTCTTGTGAAAAAGAGTGATCACGATGGCGGTCAGCATTGCAATCATGGCAAGCATGTTGCCCCGATGCGCAGTTTTTGAAGAGCTGAGCCCCTTGACACCAAAAATAAACATGATTGAGGAAAAAATATAGGCAATGGTAATCATAATTTTAGAATAGGATAATTGATTCACCATAATATAGCAAAATTATTAGCACTATTTCAACTTTTGGCCGGATATTACAAAATAGCATCTTTCTCGAATTCATTATTGAAGTTGCGTTAAAGACGATAAAGTGATACTATAAAACACATTATAAAAGACTAAATATACAAGCATTTTTCCTGAAAGGAGTTCCTGATGACGGTGAAACAGTGGAGTAGCCCGCCTGCAATGCAGATTGACCCTAAGAAGACTTATCATGCAACCATTGAGACCAACCGCGGTACGATTTCGATAGAATTTTATCCAAAAAACGCCCCAATAACGGTTAATAATTTTGTCTTTCTCGCCAAAGAAGGCTTTTATGATGGAGTATCGTTCCACAGGGTGATCAGCGATTTTATGATCCAGGGTGGAGACCCTACCGGTACGGGCAGGGGCGGTCCTGGTTACAAGTTTGAGGATGAAACAAAAGGGAACCCCCTGACACATGAAACCGGAGTAATTTCCATGGCTAATGCAGGACCGAATACAAACGGTAGCCAGTTTTTTATCACGCATTCACCTCAACCTCACCTCAACGGAAAACACACGGTTTTTGGTAAAGTAGTCGCCGGCCAGGATGTCGTTAATGCAATTCGTCAGGGCGATACCATAACTAAGATAACGATTCGTGAAAGCTAAAGGCCTTTGGGATAAGAAAGAATAATTCCGCCAGGAATGCATAAGAAACGTGATTCAGATTACCCGCACAATTTCAATAGATGAGAATGAAATTCATTGCGATTTCATCCGTGCTTCCGGACCTGGCGGTCAGAATGTTAACAAGGTCTCCACGGCAGTGCAGCTTCGCTTTAATGTCCGAAACTGTCCTTCGCTTCCCGAATACGTTCGGGAGCGTATGGTTCGCATTGCCGGCAAACGAATTACCGGAGACGGCACCGTTGTCATAGTTGCCCGGCATTTCAGAACCCAGGAAAGAAACCGTCAGGATGCAATCAACCGGTTGATTGGATTAATACTCAAGGCTGCTGAGACGCCAAAACCAAGACGACAAACAAGGCCCACGTTGGCATCAAAGAAGCGCCGGTTAGATTTCAAACATCATCGGGGTGGTACGAAACGATTAAGACAATCTTCCCGCCTTTCCGATGACTAGTGGTTTTGTCACCTGAACACCACAAAAAATTATTAAAGAATAATACTCATTTCGTAGGAGTTTATGATGGTACATAGTCGTATGATGGTTTTTTTACGCTGTGTTATTATCTTATTGTCAAGCATCTTGCTTTCCTGTAATAAGGTAAAGACCACAGAAAAACTAACCGTTACCTTTGCAGATAATGATTCCAGTAACTCTAAAAAGAAAGGGGCAACCATGCCCGAGAAGCTCATCAAAAGTGACGATGAATGGAAGCGGATACTTACACCGGAACAATATAAGATTACCCGGCAAAAAGGGACAGAACCACCTTTTGCCGGAGAATACCACAATTTTAAAGGAAAAGGGATATTCCAGTGTGTGGGTTGCGGGAATGATTTGTTCCGGTCGGAAGCAAAATTTGATTCCGGAACAGGTTGGCCAAGTTTTTGGGAGCCAATTTCAGAACAAAATGTTAATACTGCTACCGATACAAGCCATGGAATGGTAAGAACCGAAGTTACGTGCAACCGGTGTGATGCACATCTTGGACACGTGTTTCATGATGGTCCACCGCCAACTGGGCTCCGCTATTGCATCAATTCGGCTGCACTTGACTTTGTAAAGAAAGAAAAGGAATAGCGTTATGTATAAAAACAAGATTATACCCAGTAAAACGTTATCTTTGGGTTAACGCAACAGAATCATCTATTTTTCAGCGGATAATCTCCTGCATTGAGTCAGCTTAGAAAACTTGCCTCCCAAACGGCTGTGTATGGTTTGAGCACCATACTTGGCCGCTTCCTTAACTATCTTCTTGTGCCTTTGCATACAAGGGTTTTCGGCACGGATGAATATGGCGTAGTGAGTGAATTGTATGCCTATGTTTCGTTTTTTCTTGTGACACTCACCTACGGAATGGAGACGGCATTTTTCCGTTTCTCGCAGGGTGAAGAAAAGAAAGACACGGTATTTCCCACGGCGTTTGTATCCGTTGGCATTTCTTCGGTTGTTTTTATGCTCTGCATGGGCGCCTTTGCACAACCGATTGCCAATGCCATCCGTTATCCGAATCATCCGGAATATATTATTATTTTCTCCCTCATCATGGGTTTTGACGCCATGGCGAGCATCCCCTTTGCATTGCTCCGTCAACAAGGACGTCCGATAAAATTTGCCATCATAAAAAACATCAATATCATCAGCAATATAATCCTCAACCTGTATTTTTTGATGCTCTGTCCGTATATGCAGCAAAAATCAAATATTTCGCTGCCATTTTATGATGCAACCCTTGGAGTGGGTTATGTGTTTATTTCAAATCTTGTGGCGAGCATCATCACGTTTCCCTTATTGTCCAAGGAAATTTTATGGATCAGAAAGGGGTTTGATATGACGCTTTGGAGGAAAATGATCGCCTACGGATTACCCTTATTGGTTGTGGGTCTGGGTGGCATGGTAAATGAAACACTGGATCGGGCGATCATGAAATATCTACTTCCTGCAGGCGATAGAACAATGAGTCAGATTGGCATTTATGGGGCAAATTACAAGCTCTCCATCCTGATGAGTTTGTTCATTCAGGCATTTCGTTTTGCCGCAGAGCCATTCTTTTTTTCTCACGCAAAAACATCGGATAAAAAAATCACATACGCCCAGGTAATGGATTATTTTGTAATCGTGTGCCTGGGAATATTCCTGCTCGTAACGTTATATATAGACCTCTTCAAATACTTTATTGGTGATCGATTTTATGAGGGATTAAAGGTGGTTCCGATTTTGCTGCTCGCCAATTTGTGTCTTGGCGTTTATTATAACCTTTCCATCTGGTACAAACTCTCCGATCAAACCAGGAAAGGCGCCGTGATATCATTGATTGGCGCGGGCATCACAATCGGTTTAAATATCTGGTGGATTCCCGTATTCGGGTATGTTGGCTCGGCGTGGGCAACTTTTATTTGCTACTTCACCATGATGCTGATCTGCTATGTTATGGGAATGAAATACTATCCGATACCTTATCATATCAGGCATGTGTTGAGTTTCGCAGGCATAGCGCTTATGCTGTATTTTGCCGGATGGTATTGCAGAAACACCCTGTCTGCTGGCGATATTACGCGCACTCTCTGCATAAACTCTGCCCTGTTCCTGTTTTTCATCATAGCAGTAGGTCTGTTTATCAAGAAAGATAGAATGATAAAATTGCAATAGAAGAAGTATTCCTCCATCATCATGTTGCTTCAGCGATACTCTGATTGGCATTCCATCTATAGTAAACGTATTACATAAGTTGACATGTGCTGGTCATTGCGAGCGACAGCGAAGCAATCCCATTATAGAGATTGCTTCGGGCGAGCGCCTTCGCAACGGCAACTTTCTTTATGCGCTTACTATATATTGTTATTTGGTAATTATTCGTCAAAACCGACAGAGATCGATTTCTCAGAATAGTTAAGAGCCAATAGGAAAAAACAGGCAGACAGGAAAATCCCAAAGGGATGACATGATTATAGAGAAAAACACACCGCAATATTCAACCCCGTAGGGGTGAAATAGCGCGAAACAATGAACCCATGCCACCCCTACGGGGTTAACCATAATTGCATAACGATATGCTATAATAATGACATCCCTCCGGGATTCCATAATCAATATTTTGTTCACTCGGAGTGATTGTGGGCAAAAGTACGTTGAATAGTTACGTCATTTTTTTTTCGAGACAGATGGCGCAGCCTCAGATCGATAAAAAACAATTGAAAACCACAGATTACTCAGATTATAGGAAATACTATCCATGTTTTTTTCTGTGAAATCAGTGGTATCAGTAGTTATTTCAATATGAATTTTCGAACTATGGCGCAGAGACAAACCTAAAGAGGGCTTGATTTGGCAAATATTTCCAACAACTCAGGCAACGAGCATGAAATCCGGTTTTCCCCAATCGTTGAGTGGGTTGTCTGGGAGACGAGTCCACACTTGTCCGCTCCTATCAGATCGGCGGGACGGTTGAGACCGTCAAAATCGTTGATAAAAGGAGTGCCTGCGTGGTTTTGTCGGACTGATGTGACCCAATCAGAGCCACTCGCCGGATACGATTTCAAGCGCTGTTGCACCAGTGATTTGATCGTCCTTTCGATAAACATGCAAAATAGAATATAAGTTCTATATTGCTATTCCATCTTTTATATCTTTTACCCTCCGATTAATCTCTGTCTCCCATGCAGTATTTACATCAGAATCGACATGTTCATCTAAGCTTGTGATTAATTTGTGAGCTAATTTTGCCCGGTCTTTTAATGGTAAAGATAAGACATCTTTCGTCATTTTTTCCAGTGAGTTAGACATTATTTTACCTCCACATTTTTTTATTGGTTTGAGGCCGTGACTCCCAAACGATAAGCAAGGTTTATTTCCATCGTTCCCATACATCTTGCCAAAATACCGGTATTGTTTGCTATACTAACCAACATGGATATTGATGTCAACTAATTATCGCATTGACGTTGTGTAATGAATTAAAACAAATTTCGTCGACACCAGCACACCACTACAAATTCTTGAAGCAATTCTGGCAGCGAATGCCAGTGCAGAGAAAGTGCAGGGTGTAGCTCTGATTTTTACAGGCTGGGCAAACTAACGGCTCGAAACGTTTGAAGCGCGGGTTCCATACAAGGTCATACCCGGACGGTTGCATGGTTGATGGCACGCCTGCCTTTGAGACGTAACAGGGGTAGTTTGTTACCAGCACGGATACCAGCGACATGCCGGCGTTCATTTTGCACCTTCTAGTCTTTTCAATCATCTAAGATTTCAGGAAATCAATGCCATAGGATTTTACGTCATGAGAGTGTTTTGCATCATATTTCATGATGGCTCTTGCTATAACTGAGAAATTATCACCTGGTAATGTGTGGGGAATTATGAGGACTCCGTTATGAGAACGATGTTCATGAAAGAATTGAATGGTCAGGCGGATAAAATCATTCCTGTTCCGTGTTACAAGACATCTCTTTTCAGAGGCAGCGAGTTCTAGGTGTTCTATGTCTTCAGCCTGCGTCATGCCAATTTCATGGGCGCTAACGGCATCTATGCTATGTTTTCTGAGTATTTCTGCAATCTTTGGGCTCAAATCTTCATCAAGATAATATTTCAACGGCTGTCTCTGATCAGGAAGGGGTGTCTTTTATGAATATGCTCTTCAGTCAACCCTTCATTCTGCTTTATAAGAAGTTCAACATCTTCAGGATAGGTATTATAGTAACCTATAGCAGACCTCAATTGCTGTTCTGTGAGCCAGTGGTAAGCCTTTTGCAGACGATTAAGGTCTTCTTCAACACCTTTGTATGTTGCAATAACCTCCCAGACTTCAATGCCTGTGCCTGCAATCCGTGCCCTGCGTCCTGTTGTTCCTTCGGTAAAGACAATACCCGGGCACCGCTGCATCCTCACCGCCTCATCAAGTAGTTCATTTGCGACAACAGAAAACTCTTTGCCAGCGTCTCTGGCTATTTGTTCAATTTCTTTCAGTGTTCTTTCCTGAATCCTTATGCTTTTCTGAACTGTCGGCATAGTATCTCCTCAATAGATTACATTGTATGACAATATATTACACTGTAGGGGCTATTGTTGTCAAGAATTGAAATAGAAAAGTAGGGCATTTCGGTTGCGATGGTGAAATTGAGGCTTCAATTTTTCATTAAGGTTTGAATGAAACGAGCATGGACAAACGGAGTTTGTCCATGTCACCTGAAAACCCGGCTTGCGTATTTCATCTTCTTATATCCTTATCCTTTTTCCTGTAGGTAATAGTTGAAAGAGCGTAGCCGTTTGTCTGCAGAAATTGGAACAGCTTTTTGCTTGCGGTCTGTTCGCGAGAATAGGCGGGCAGCCAGAATTTTGTGGTATCAATTCCGCTGACCGTTTTATTATTGGAATTTATGATGCAGGTTTTTTGCTCTGCATCAGCGCCCGGGTATTTAATGAGGATCATACCGTCATTAAAATCGAAACCGATTTCGACTCTCATGCCCTCATCTTCATATATCCTGCCTATATTCTTTACGATGTTGATTAAATCGTCTAACGTTTCATCTTTTTGCATAATCTAATCAGAACGATTTGGAATAGGCGACATCCGAAGCGTGAAATTCACGAGCTAACCCCCGTCCTGGTTCTAAACCCTGACGGGGTTAATCATTCCTGCTAAATATGTCAAAATTACCTTTGGAAGATACCAAATATAAAACATATCAGAATTGGTCAAAAGAGACAAGAAATAAATTCCCTTGAATGACCTGGAAATGCTGATAGAATCAAGAGAATTCAGAAAACGTAAAAACAGGCAAATAAGGCCAGAATAGTGAGGACGATACTATGATTTATCTAGACAATGCAGCAACGACGTTTCCAAAACCGGAGATTGTATATACAACCATGGATACCTTTTATCGAACGCTGGGCGCTAATCCCGGACGTTCGGGACACCGGTTGGCAGTTGCTGCAGAGAAGGAGATTGAAGATACCCGCAATGTTGTCGCACGGTTATTTGGTATCAGAGATGCCAAGAGGCTTATTCTTACGTTTAACGCCACCGATGCAATTAACATGGGGATTAAGGGACTGCTCAAACCAGGTGATCATGCCATTACAACCTTCCTCGAACACAATGCCGTATCTCGCGCCCTTCATGGGCTTGAAAAGAGGGGTATCATTACCGTAACCAAGGTGAAAAATTCCCCGGAAGGTTTTATTGATCCGATGGATATCAAAAAAGCCATCACATCCAAAACCCGATTGATTGTTATGGCACATGCGCCTAATGTCCTTGGCACTATTCAACCGATCAGTGAGATTGGCAGGATCACACGGGAAAAGAATTGTATATTCATGGTCGATGCCGCCCAAACGGCAGGGGTGTGTGAAATTGACGTTAATGAATGCTTTATTGATATGCTTGCCTTTACCGGACACAAGGGTCCGCTGGGACCGACGGGAACGGGGGGATTGTATGTGGGAGATCGTCTGACTTTGGACCCTTGGAGGGAAGGAGGGACGGGTTTTGAAGCTGCATCACTATCTCAGCCTGAGGAATTACCCTTCAAACTAGAGAGCGGCACACCCAATACCGTAGGAATTGCTGGTTTGAGGGCTGGCATTGAATACGTTTTATCAAAAGGGATAAGCACGATCAGGACACATGAACAGAATTTGACCAAAAAACTTATTGAAGCCTTGCAGCATGATCAGCGTTTTGTCTTGTATGGATCGACAGATATGACGAAAAAGGTAGGTATTCTGTCGATGAATGTAAAAGGCTTTAAACCTCAGGAGGTTGGCACAATTCTCGATCAATCCTTTCATATCGCTGTACGTCCTGGCCTTCATTGTGCCCCCTTTGCGCATCAAACGCTGGGCACATTTCCCGATGGGACCGTACGGATAAGTCCGGGATTGTTCAACACCGAAAACGAAATAGATCAACTCATCAAGGCACTGGATAACATCGCAAACGAAAAGATATAATTGTTCAGTTCCTATTACCGGTATTTTTGTGACGACAAAATGTTCGTAAAATAGTTTTGCAATAACCCTAACCCGAACGAGTCGGAAAAGACAAAATCCGAAGCACGAAGTTCATGAGTTAACCCTGTCAGGGTTTAAAACCCTGACAGGGTTAATTTTATTCATGGTTTTGCCAAAAATGTCAAAGGTATCTTTGGAAGATACTAAAGCCGTCAAAACTCATTTTTTATTGAATAAAAATATAAACGAACGTAAGATATGGGGCATGGCAGACAAGAGAGACTATTATGAGATATTGGGGATAAGCAGGACTGCATCAAAAGAAGAGATCAAATCGGCATATCGTGCGCTGGCGAAAAAATTCCATCCCGACCTCAATAGGGATAATCCAAAACTGGCTGAAGAAAAGTTTAAAGAGATATCCGAGGCATATGAGGTGTTGATTGATGATAACAAGAAGGCCAGATATGATCAATACGGTCATGCGGGGGTTGCATCTGATTTTGGTAAGGAAGGATTCACGTGGCGTGATTTTAGTCATGTCAGTGATCTGGAAGATATTTTTGGGCACGATATCTTTTCTGATTTCTTTGGTCGGGGCAGTATTTTTCAGGACTTTTTCGGCGCACGCAGATGGGGTTTCAAACAACCGGAAGAATATGTTAAGCGTGTGCAGGTTGAAATTACGCTTGAACAAGCATACCGGGGTATCAGCACGGAGGTAGCTATACCTCACATGGAGAAATGTACGGATTGCGGTGGATCAGGTGCTTCAAAGGGCACTACTCCAAAGACTTGCACGAGTTGTAACGGAAGAGGGGAAGTGCAACAAGAACAATTGCAAGGTTTTGGCAGGATTATTAAGATCGGCGCCTGTCCGGTTTGCAGGGGTCGGGGGAAGATCATTGAACATCCGTGCCCAAATTGTCACGGAATTGGCGAAGTGCAAAAACTGGATAAAATTAACGTCAAGATACCTCCGGGGGTTGATAATGGAACGACCTTGCGGATAACCGCCGATAAGGTTGGTGGGAAATTAAAGGAGGAGGTTTATGTGATTGTTTCCGTGCAACCTCATGCGCTTTTTCATCGGCAAAGAAATGATGTCTATTCGGAGAAGTCAATTACACTGGCTGAGGCAGCTTTAGGATCAAAGGTTGAAGTGCCCACGTTAGACGGAAATGCCTTGATGAAGATTCCTCCCGGAACACAGACCGATACCCTCTTTCGGTTGAGAGGGAGTGGCATGCCCCATGTAAAAGACCGTGGATACGGTGACCAATATGTGCGTGTCATTGTGCGTACCCCTAGGAATTTAACAACAAGGCAGAAGGAATTACTCGAAGAATTTCAAACAATTGAAAAGGAAAAATAAGGAAATTACATGAAAAACAGGGATTTCTTGACAATTATCAACAGTTGTTTTGTCCATGCAGGACGGTATTTTGTGGCAGTTGCTTCCATTCTTATCATTCTAGCCTCTGGTTTTTTGATTTTTGCAGGAATTTGGGAGTTTGTCAACGGCATTCCAGAAATATTGGATTTTTTGTTTAAACATGAGGGGCATCGTGTAGAACTCTCCGTACATTTCATTTCTGCCATAGATTTGTTTATGGTTGCTGTGGTGATGTTTGTTATGGGAATTGGTCTTTTCGAATTATTTGTTGATAAAGATCAATCTATTGACTATCCGCTGTGGTTAAAGATACACAATCTCAATGATTTGAAAGAAAAACTGATTGCGGCAGTCGTGGTGGTTATTGTCATTACCTTTTTAAAACATATTGTAATGTGGGAAAACCCCTTAGAAACCTTATATTTTGGCGGTTCCATAGCTATTGTTATCATGGCAATTACATTGTTTTCAAAATTTGTAGTAGGCGATGAGTCACGAAAAAAGAAAACAGAGGAAACTAAACAATGAATAAAACGGTGTTCTTCATCCGTGAAGGTGAGTAGAGTGCGAGTGAAATCCAGCACTATAGTCAAGGTCTTAAATAAGTATACGTGAATTTTTGGAGGACAGTCTGGAGATGGTATTTTTTGCAGGTCAAAAACGCACGGTCTTTGACCTGCAAGAAGTTATTTGGGGTGAGCGACGGGATTCGAACCCGCGACCCTTAGAGCCACAGTCTAATGCTCTATCCAACTGAGCTACGCTCACCACATCATGTTTACAGGGGATATTTCTATATGGCGCGCCAGGAAGGATTTGAACCCTCGACCGCCGGATTAGAAATCCGATGCTCTATCCAGCTGAGCTACTGGCGCACAATTACTATTCAGGGTGCTAAAATAATCTATACAAAAAAGACATTTTATTTATAACATAAATATGCGTCTTTGCAAGAGAAAAAACCCATCGTAGAATTACCCCGAGAGGTCTTCTATTCTTCAAGGATAAAACGATATCGCTGGACTATACAACATTTTTATCAGGAAATAACGTTATAATTATTTATCATGCACTTTTACGAACCTCATGATATAATCGCACATGTTCGATGGTTTTGCATATTAGCAACATTATTTATTATAAAGGAAGATAAACTATGTCAAAGGGAAAGTTACCGAAACAGTTTCTCCAGATAAAAAAGAGGCATGAAAAGTTTTTTGACGCAGTCGAGGAGCTTGGTAAGGTTGTCAAGAATGAAGGTCCCCTGGATGAAGAGACTGCACATCTGATTCAACTGGCGGCAGCGGCAACGATTCATTCTGAAGGCGCTGTACACAGTCATGTAAGGCGGGCACTTGAGGCGGGAGTAACGCCGGAAGCAATATATCACGCAATACTCCTTCTTACGAGTACGATTGGATTTCCAACTGTTATTGCGGCGCTTAGTTGGGCAGAAGACATTATAAAGAGTAGGAAAAAGTAGATTATGTCATTATAGTAAGCGCATAAAGAAATTTGTCGTTGCAATGGCGCTAGCCCGAAGCAATCTCTGCTATGACTGTCATTCCGAGCAAAGCAAGGAATCTCATGGGTTTGCTTCGCTTGGGCTCGCAACTTCGGCTTCGCTGTCGTTCGCAATGACCAGCACATTTCAAGTGTTATGAAAAGAATGTCCCGCATGTTGAATGGTTGTGCATAATGATCGTATGGGTAGGTTATTATCAATTATTACCTCCAACGTCTATTTTCTTCCTGTCCGAAGTATCATTCTTGCAATTTTTATGAAAGGTTGTGTCTTTAACATCATGGATGCAAACAATAACAGAATTCCGTCAACACCGCAGCAGGAAGCAAAACCTTCTCACAAAGGAAGACCGAACCGTTTAATTCATGAAAAAAGCCCATACCTGTTGCAGCATGCGTATAACCCTGTTGACTGGTATCCCTGGGGTGAAGAGGCATTTCAAAAAGCTGTCAGGGAAAACAAACCTATCTTTCTTTCTATTGGTTACTCGACCTGCCATTGGTGCCACGTCATGGAATCAGAGTCGTTTGAGGATGAAGAGGTCGCAATGATATTGAACGAGAATTTCGTGTCGATTAAGGTTGATAGGGAAGAGAGGCCCGATATTGATCATATTTATATGGCCGTTTGCCAGGCCATGACCGGCAACGGTGGCTGGCCTCTCAATATCTTTATGACCCGGGAAAGAAAACCATTTTTTGCCGGCACCTATTTTCCTAAAACAGAACGGTATGGAAACCCCGGATTTATTGCTATTCTCAAACAAATATCCAATCTATGGAAGACAAATGCCGAAAGTGTGCTCACCTCAAGTGAACAGGTAACAAAGGTCATACAATCCATGGCAACCACGACACCGGGAGAACTTTTAAACGAAGAGACGCTTAAACATGCCTACGAACAATTAAGAGATACTTTCGACTACATTTACGGAGGGTTTGGCTCGTCACCTAAATTTCCCACACCGCATAACTATACCTTTCTCCTTCGTTGGTGGAAACGGAGCAATGACCCCACAGCGCTGGAGATGGTAGAAAAGACCCTGGAACGGATGGGCCGGGGTGGCATGTATGATCAGTTGGGAGGTGGATTCCATCGGTATTCGACTGATGAATACTGGCTTGTCCCTCATTTTGAAAAAATGCTCTACGATCAGGCATTGACCGCCACTGCTTATATTGAGGCATATCAGGCAACGGGCAAGACCCATTATGCCGATGTCGTAAACGATATTTTCCGGTATGTTTTACGGGATATGACTTCTCCAGATGGTGGTTTTTATTCTGCTGAGGATGCGGACAGTGAAGGAATTGAAGGCAAGTTTTATGTATGGACACCCGATGAGATTATAAAGACTCTGGGTGAAAAAGAGGGCAAGATCTTCTGCGACTACTATGACGTCTCCGATGAAGGCAATTTTGAAGGAAAGAATATCCTGCATATTGATAAACCGTTCGATGCCTTTGCCAAGCTGGAAGGCATCAATCCGGATAAACTCCAGGAAATATTAAGCACAGCCCGGGAAAAACTCTTTGCTGTCCGGGAGAGACGCATTCATCCCCATAAAGACGACAAGATACTTACCTCGTGGAATGGTCTAATGATCGCTGCTTTTGCCAAAGCTGCACGGGCGCTAAACGAACCAAGATATGCACAAGTGGCAGCACACGCGACTAATTTTATTTTGAATACCTTATACGAAAATAAGGGAACGTTATTGAGACGATATCGTCAGGGGCAAGCCTCAATTCCTGGGTACCTGGATGACTATGCCTATTTTGTTTGGGGTCTGATTGAGCTGTATGAAGCCACGTTTAAGACACAATACATGAAAACAGCTTTAGAGATACATAAGGACATGGTTGAAAATTTCTGGGATGAAAAAGGGGGGGGATTTTTCTTCAGCGGCAAGAAGAACGAACGACTGATCGCTCAGTCAAAGGATATTTATGATGGGGCAACTCCTTCTGGGAATTCGGTTGCTTTCCTTAATGGATTACGTCTGGGACGGATGACGGGAAACCGGGATTTAGAAAATATAGCGGAACAAATGATGAAATCCTTTTCAGACACGATACGCCAGTATCCATCAGGCTATACCCAATTTTTGTGCGCTCTGGATTTTGCCCTGGGACCGACAAAAGAGATTGTCATCGCAGGTGAACCTGACCAGAAAGATACAGAACAGATACTCATGGAAATTGGAAAGCGTTTTCTGCCAAGAAAGGTACTGCTCCTCCATTCCCAAAAAGACAGATCCCTTGAAGAAATCGCACAATTCGTAAAAGAACAAAAACCCATTAACAACAAAGCTACGGCTTATATTTGCGAGAACTATGCCTGCAAGGCGCCAACCTGGGATGTGGATAAAATCGTACGCCTCTTAGAGACACCCTAAATCTTCCTATTTCTCTATCATGGTTGGTTCGATTTTATACTTTGTTGTCATTATTTCTGCAGTCATCTGGCTCGTATTGCTTTTTATGCCCATACGCTGGAGCATTTCTGAACGATGGGATATCTCCGGCGACTTACCTACAATAATTCCTCCATGGCCGACCTTATCGGTCATTGTACCGGCACGCAATGAGAGACCGTCACTTCCGGTAACATTACCTTCGTGGCTCAAACAAGACTATCCGGCATCAGAAATTATTCTGGTAGACGATGAATCGTGCGATGGTACCGCTGAATGCGCCAGGGAAATTTCAGCACAGTTGAAATGTAAGATACAAGTCCTTGCCGGTACCCCACCTCCACCCGGATGGACTGGGAAACTCTGGGCGCTGGAACAGGGAGTAAGGATTTCATCAGGTGAATGGTTGTTATTTACCGACGCGGATATTTTTCATAATCCGCATCTATGGCAAGGGCTGATAGCAAAGGCTATAGCAGAGCAACGTGAAATGGTTTCACTGATGGTGCTCTTAGATACCCAAGGATTCTGGGCGCGATTACTCATCCCCGCTTTTATTTATTTCTTTCACTTTCTTTATCCCTTTGCAGAGGTACAGGACTGGCGGTCTAGAACCGCAGCAGCAGCCGGTGGGTGTATCCTTGTTTCCCGGAAGGCATTAAACGCCATAGGGGGGATAGCCAGCTACGGTGACGCATGGATAGACGATATTGCGCTTGCGCTCAGAGTCAAACGTGCCGGCATGCCGATCTCACTTTCACTGACGAAATCGGCAATAAGCATTCGTCCTTATTTGAGACTCCATGAGATTTGGAATATGGTTGCCCGCAAGGCATCTTTCGCTGGGCACTCGTTAAAGGGTATGCCGCCTGGCCACACCACTTTTAACCGCTGCATCCGCTACGGCCCTGGCCACATCTTTATGCACCTTTTCATTAAATACACTTGGTATGATGTAGTCCTCAGAGAGGTGTTCCGCCTCAATAGCATGTGCAATAGCGTATGCTGCTGCCATATTCATGGTATCAGTGATTGTTGTTGCCCCACTATCTAATGCTCCCCGAAAAAGACCGGGAAAACAAAGCACATTATTGATTTGATTATGATAATCTGAACGGCCAGTAGCAATTATCCTTGCGATACCCTCGATCAAATCAGGCTCAATCTCCGGGTTGGGGTTTGCCATGGCAAATACGATAGAATCTTTCTGCATGGTTTTTACCATGTCTCTGGTAATAATATTTGGGCCGGAGACACCAATGAAAACATCTTTTCCCCTCATCGCATCAGCAATTGTACCTTTTTCGTTTTTTGGGTTCGTGATCTGTGCAAGAGCCTCTTTTGCAGCGTTCATATTGGCCCCTCTTCCTTTATAAATGATACCGGAAGTATCACAAACCACGATGTCCTTTGCTCCGGCGCCTATAAGCATCTGAGCGATCGATATTCCTGCAGCGCCTGCACCACTGATGACCGTAGAAACGTTTTCTATTTTTTTCTCAACTACTTTTAGGGCGTTCAGGAGACCGGCAAGACAAACGACTGCCGTGCCATGCTGGTCATCATGGAAAACAGGAATTGGTAAAATTTCCTTGAGCCGCCTCTCGATCTCAAAACAACGAGGAGCTGAAATATCCTCGAGATTAATACCACCAAAGGTGGAGGAGATGTTAACAACCGTTTTAACGATTTCCTCGGTGTCCTTCGTATTCACTAGAACGGGAAATGCATCAATATTGCCGAATGCCTTGAACAACATGGCTTTCCCCTCCATAACCGGCATTCCGGCAACCGGACCGATATCGCCTAATCCCAGGATTGCTGTGCCGTCGGTAACAACGGCGACGGTGTTCCTGATAATAGTATATTCTCTGGCCAGTTCCGGACGCGCTTGAATCGCCTTGCAAACTTTGGCTACACCAGGGGTATATACCCGTGAAAGGTCTTCAAAAGTTGTAATGCTAATACGGTTACTTAAGTAAATCTTTCCCTTTTCGTGAAGTTCAAAGACCTTGTCCTTAACTGCAATGACCTCAACCACGTCCTTTCCAAGAGCTGAAAGAGCGGCCACAATTTCCTGGACTTGTTCGTCCGTGCTAACATAAACTGCCAGATCCCGGATTTTAAAATTCTTATCGGCCTTAATAATTTGTATGTTTCCCATACTTCCACCCGACTTGCCGATGACCGTAAGTGCCTTGCCTAAGGTGCCCGGCGAATTTTTGAGCCGTAAGCGAAATGTCACAAGATTTTCAACAATCCTCATAAATTTCTTACCTCCGATTTATAGCCTGAGCGTAGGCGCTGATTCCCTAAACGTGTAGAGTTGTTCAATGGTATCAGATAGCGCTTGATTCGTGATATTATATCAGTATAATACATCACTTTACTATTTATTTATGCTGTGTAATGAAAGACGTAGGATGTGAAGATCCTTGTTATTTCGGACATTCATGGCAATCTGGCCGCATTAGATGCGGTGACAGAACGCGCCGATATGATTTTTTGCCTTGGTGATATGGTGAATTATGGACCCTATCCCAAGCTCTGTATGGAAAGAATCAGAGGTTTAGCTAATACCGTAGTAGTTCGGGGGAATCACGATAACGCTGTCGGGAGAAATATGGATTGCAGATGTTCCGCGAAATATCAGGAACTTAGTGACGCCGGGAAAGCGTTTACCATGGCGGTATTAAATGCCGAGGAAAAAGACTATCTTGGTAATTTACCCATAGTGGTAGTTGTAGAGAGGGAAGATAAGAGATTTTTATTATCACATGGGTCGCCTGGCGGTGATCTTTATAAATATCTTAGACCTGATGTTCCCGACGAGCAATGGGAGTCAGAATTAAAGGATGTTTCTGCCGACTTCGTCTTTCTTGGCCACACCCACTTTCCCATGGTGCGTATGATCAGGGGTGTTACGGTGGTAAACCCTGGGAGTGTTGGTCAGCCGCGTGATGGTATTCCTACGGCATCGTACGCAATATGGGAAGATGGCCGTATTGAGATAAAACGGGTTCATTATAACATTGAAGCAATCATAAAAGGGTTGCGCGGGACCAACATTCCCTCTCATCTGATTTCAATCCTTGCAAAGATTTTACGGGAAGGCGGGATGTAGCGTATTCTGACAGCAATTCATTGACAGAGAGTTTAGTTATGTATTATAATCAGATTTGTAAAATAGGTCTGCAAAAGTTGTATTTGGGGAAGATTATTTAGGGTAAGACGCCATGTCAAATAGAACAGAAAAGGATGCCAATCCTTCCGAAAAAATAGAAGTTGTACAGCCTTCCGAGGTATTGTTTGCAGAACAACAAGTTATCATTCAGTCTCTAAAACTGGAATTAGAGACAAATAAGAAAAGAATTAGCGAACTTCAGGACTCGATGCGACGCCTGGCAGCAGATTTTGAGAATTATAAAAAATGGTCTGCAAAGGAACGACAAACAATCGAGCGTGCCGCCGCAGAATCGCTGATTAAGAAATTATTGGATATTTATGAAAGTTTAGGCAAAGCAATCTGCGGGACAAAGGATACAAGAGAAAATGATTTTGTTGAAGGGATTAAAATGATTTATAAGGAATTTTCACGCATCTTGAAAACAGAAGGCTTGGAGCCAATACCTTCTGTGGGTTTGCCTTTGGATGTTTATAAGCATGAGGTTGTCATGCAAAAGGTCAATGATGAGGTGTCTGAAGATACTGTATTGGAAGAGATTCAAAAAGGGTATCTATTGAATAACTTAGTGTTAAGAGCCTCAAAAGTAATTGTATCTCAGAAATCAAAAATATCGGAAAACATTCAGAATCCAGAAAAGCCAGAAGAGGAAAAAGGAGGTTAAGAAATGGCAAAGATTATTGGTATAGACTTAGGAACAAGTAATTCTGCCGCATCTGTTTTGATAGGCGGTAAACCCACGATTATTCCCAGTGCAGAAGGTGCAACGGTTGGCGGAAAGGCGTTTCCTTCGTATGTTGCCTTCACCAAAGATGGTGAAAAACTTGTCGGAGAGCCTGCCCGGAGGCAAGCTGTTAGTAATCCAGATGGCACTATTTATGCGATTAAGAGAAAAATGGGTACTGATTATAAGGTCACCATCCGTGGTAAAACCTTTACCCCTCAGCAAATCTCAGCATTCATCCTGCAGAAGATAAAACAGGATGCTGAGGCATTTCTCGGTGAACGGGTTGAAAAGGCCGTAATCACGGTTCCTGCGTATTTCAATGATAACCAAAGGCAAGCCACGAAAGATGCAGGCACTATTGCAGGATTGGATGTTGTCCGGATTATTAACGAGCCAACAGCGGCTTCATTGGCGTATGGGTTGGACAAGGTTGAAGAATCCCAAAAAATCCTGGTTTTCGATTTGGGCGGTGGCACTTTGGATTGTACCATAATGGATTTTGGCCAGGGGGTATTCGAGGTAGTGTCTACAAGCGGTGATACCCAATTGGGTGGCACGGATATGGACAATTCCATTGTCGATTATTTGGTTTCAGAATTCAAGAAGGAACACGGCATTGACCTTAAAAACGACAAAATGGCGATGCAGAGATTACGGGAAGCAGGGGA
Organism: Candidatus Brocadia sp. WS118; assembly: GCA_007618135.1. Taxonomy (GTDB): domain Bacteria; phylum Planctomycetota; class Brocadiia; order Brocadiales; family Brocadiaceae; genus Brocadia. The sequence continues at coordinate 26,065 of PHFX01000171.1, forward strand.
AAAGGCGAAGATAGAACTTTCTACAACCTTGTCAACTGACATTAATCTCCCATTCCTTACGGCAGACGCCTCCGGTCCTAAACACTTTACTCATGCGATAACAAAGGCAAAGCTAGAACAATTGGTTTCTCCTATTGTTAATCGATGCGGTCGTTCGATTGAACAGGCATTAAAAGATGCCAAGTTAACGCCAAATGACATCCACAAAGTTATCCTGGTGGGTGGTCCAACACGGATGCCTATCGTTCAGAAATTTGTGGAAGATTATGTTGGGAAAAAAATCGAACGGGGCATTGATCCGATGGAGTGCGTAGCCATGGGCGCTGCAATCCAGGCAGGAGTATTATCAGGAGAGGTCAAAGACCTGGTACTCCTTGATGTGACACCTCTGTCGCTTGGTATAGAAACCCTTGGTGGAGTCTTTACCCATCTCATTGAAAGAAATACAACCATTCCGACGAAGAAAAGTCAGGTCTTTACTACTGCTGAAGACAATCAGACAAGCGTAGAAGTGCACGTTCTGCAAGGTGAAAGGTCAATGGCGAGGGATAATGTAACGCTGGGGAGGTTTCACTTATCTGGTATTCCACCTGCACCACGAGGAGTCCCCCAGGTTGAAGTATCATTTGATATCGATGCCAATGGTATTATTAATGTCCATGCAAAAGACCTGGGTACAGGAAATGAGCAAAAGATTACCATTACGGCTTCGACCAAGCTGAATAAGGATGAAATTGACCGTATGGTCAAGCAGTCACAGGAATATGCAGATCAGGACAAACGGGCAAAAGAAAAGGCTGAAACCAAAAATAAGGCAGATAATCTGGTTTACAGTGCAGAAAAAACTTTAAAAGACGTCGCCGGGAAAATCGACGCCTCTCAAAAGCAGAAGATTGAGTCAGCGATTACGGAGTTAAAGGAATCGATTAAAACGGAAGAAGAGAAGGACATACAGCAAAAGATGGATGCGTTAACCAGTGCCTTGCACGAAATCAGTGCAAAGGTGTATCAGGAATCTGCCAAGCAGGGAGAACAGCCACCGCCACCGCCTCCGGGTGACGAAGGGAAGAAAACAAAAGGAAAGAAGGGGGAAGGCGGAGAGGATGAAATAATCGATGCTGATTATGAAGTGAAAGAATAGGTTTCAAAATCCATAGTACCTTCTTGTTGAATCATACGTTTTGAGAATTAGTGCCTGAACTTTGTGTACAGGTTTTTAAAGGAGTCAGTCGCTAGGGTTCAGAATTCAGAATAGAAATCCACCGTATGTGGAAAAGTGGCAATCAATTCTGATCGCTGAATTCTGACGTCTGACTCCTTTTTTGTAGATGCAGAACTACTTTCTCCACCATGATTAATCCCTTGCATGTTGGCCTCATTCAGCTTGCCGTTGCTTATCTTGCGGACCTTGCCATTGGTGACCCGCAATGGTCATATCATCCGGTTCGACTCATAGGGAGGTTTATTGAATATACGGAATTGGTATTACGAAAATTTGCTTTGCCAGAGCGTATGAGTGGAATCGTGTTAACCACGATCGTTGTGCTGGGAACGTATCTGGCAATTTTTGCCGTAATGTCCGTAGCCAAACAATGCCGTTTCCCTTGCGAAATAATAATTGGCGCTGTTTGCATCTATTTCACCATTTCCATAAAAAGCCTTGCTGATGAAGCAAGAAAGATCGTGATATCGCTCAAAGCAAACGATTTAATAAAAGCCCGAACGATATTGTCACATATTGTAGGAAGGGATACAGCACATCTTACCGAAGAGCAAATAGTAAGGGCATGCGTGGAAACCGTTGCAGAGGGTAGCGTCGATGGGATCGTATCGCCTTTGTTTTATTCCTTTCTCGGGGGGCCACCCGGAGCAATGGCTTATAGGGCGGTAAATACCCTGGACTCTATGGTGGGATATAAAAACGAGAAATATATGCTGTTTGGTTGGGCCTCGGCGCGTTTTGATGATGTCGCCAATTACATCCCGGCAAGAATTTGCGCGGTATTGGTTCCTGCCGCCTCATTTCTGTGCGGATGTGGTTTTATCAGGTCTTTACGGATCGCCTTTCGTGATGGCTGCAAACACGAAAGTCCCAATAGCGGTATTCCTGAGGCTGCAATAGCTGGGGCGTTGGGAGTTCAGCTCGGAGGGCCGAGTACGTACCAGGGTGAGGTTGTTGATAAACCATTCATTGGTGATGCTCAAGATCACCTGACGGTAACGTCGATTGATACCGCGGTAACGATCATGTATGTTACCTCGGTCTTGTTTTTGATCTGCGGAATTGGGGTTGTTCTATGCTTGAAATATCTGATTTTTTAGAAAACCTTGACCCACGGTCAAAAATCATATCCTTTCTCGCCATTATTTTCTGCATAATCCTGACTCCCATTACCCGTTTTAAGGATTTTGGGCTGTATTTCCTGTTAATCCTGGGCATATCATTCCTCTCAAGCATCACACCAAGGCAGGTATTGAAAAGAATACGTATTTTGATTCCATTCGTACTTTTCATGGCTATGCTCGTGCCTTTTGTAAAGGATGGAGTAGTTTGCTGGTCCATGAAAATGGGTTATTGGAAATGGGAGATCACCTCTGGAGGTGTATGGACATTTCTCAACATTGTCGTCAAGTCGGGTCTGATTTTTCTTTTGCTCATAATAGATAATGCTACAATCATCCGCATATTTCACGGAGAAATGCGGAGTGCCGAAGACTTCAGAATCTCATTACTGGATTTTTTATTTATAGCAGGTATAATCGCTTCATTACTATGCATTGTTTCTGGTTTTGTTTATAAGATAGAATTTATGAAAGCAGAGAACGTCCATGTATGGCATGGATTATAATTGTTTCATCCTTGAATGTTCAGGAATTTCAATTACTCCCCATAATCCCCCCGTTTACGGGCTTACAGTTGGACAAATTTTTTGCTGGACAAAATGACGTCTCCCTGTCATACTAAGGTACATGATGCCAAAAGTAAGCCAAAGTGAGGAATATGGAGATGGTGGAAGAAGTAGGGAAGAAAGGAGATGTCAGGAATACGAGC
>PHFX01000172.1 GCA_007618135.1 Candidatus Brocadia sp. WS118
ACCTGTACCCTGTACTTATCATGGCGTTCTTCTGTCTTTGCTTCATTGCAAAGGCACAGGAGATGCCGGTTCCCCAGCGCTATGTTGAGGACAGGGCGAATATTGTCAGTGACGCTGTTGAGAAGGGACTGAATGGTTATCTCCAGGAACTGGAACAGAAGACCGGCGCACAGATGATCGTTCTTACCATCGATACCACTGGAGATATCCCTATCGAAACCTACGCACTGGAACTTGCTACGAAGTGGAAATTGGGTCAAAAAGGAAAAGACAATGGCGCCCTTGTCGTTATTGCCAGAAATGACCGCGCCTACCGGATCGAGGTTGGTTACGGACTGGAAGGGATATTGCCGGATAGTTTTTGCGGCACGGTTGGCAGAACCTATTTTGTGCCCAATTTTCAAAAAGGACATTTCAGCGAAGGCATATTTCAGGGCATGGTCATTATGGTTCATAAGGTTGCGAAAGAAAACAACGTTGAGATTACGGGTATGCCGAGTATCGCTGCGCTGAGAAAAAAATCAGCAGGACGCCAGAATCCATACCTTTCATTATTACTCCTCCTGGTTATATTACCAGTTTTCCTAAGCTATCTGTTTAACCGGAGACGACACTCTTCGTATTGGTGGGGTGGTCCACCAACCATCTATGGTGGACCGAGGGGGTTCGGTTCCGGTAGCTCTGGTGGATTTGGAGGCTTTGGCAGTTTTGGAGGCGGTGGAGGTGGTTCATTTGGCGGTGGAGGAGCATCAGGAAGATGGTAAGAGATTACGATTTACGATTTTAAATTCTAAATCTCAAATCTAAAATTGTAGCTTCTTTATATTTTCACCTTGTGCCGTTGGTTCAATTAGGCCTTCGGCTACTTCCCCCCCTGTTTCCCCCCGTAAACGGGGGGATTATGGGGGGTGATTGAAATTCCTAAACATTAAATTAGGTTGCCTTTGGCAACGACTTTAAATCTCCCCTCTAAAAAGAGGGGCCGGGGGTGTGTTATGACATTAAGTACACACCCCTTAATCCCATAAGGTAGGTCAACCGTCCCCGGTTGACATCACAATGACAAGCGGGGACGCTTGTCATACCGATAGAGAGGAATTAGAAAAGTTTGAAATTCCTAAACATAACATTTAACATTGAACTTAGTGGTTTAACATAGGAAGCAGATTATGAAAAAAATATTACCGGTAATTGCCATCATCATTTTTTTGGGTATTATTTTCGGTGTTTGGTATATTAAGGGGTACAATAAGGTCATTGCACTGAATGAAAATGTGAAGAATGCCTGGTCACAGGTGGACACGCAACTCAAGAGACGTTACGACCTTATTCCCAACCTTGTGGAAACGGTAAAAGGTTATGCCACTCACGAAAAAGAGATCTTTGAAAATCTTGCTGAGGCCAGAAAGGGCTATTTTAGCGCCGGAACGATAGAAGACAAGGCCAAGGCTGCAACACAGATTGAAGGTTTTTTGTCAAGGCTGTTAATGTTCAGAGAGACCTATCCGGATTTAAAGGCAAATGAATCATTTCTTAAGATGCAGGATACCTTAGAAGGCACGGAAAACCGCATTTCCGTGGAACGTAAGCGGTACAACGATACCGTTCGTGAACTCAACGCCTACATCAAGAGCTTTTATGGCCGCTTCTTTGCCGCACGCACAGGGGTTACTGAGGCAAAGTACTTTGAGGTTGCCGAGGCTGAGAAAGAAGTACCAAAAGTAAAATTCTAACGAGATGCAAATCTTCGTATCAATTTAGTAGGGGCGAAGCATTTGCTATAATTGTCATGAACGCATTCATACAAAACGGGCAAATGCTTCGCCCCTACCCTACACGACAAATATCGCAATTATTGGAAATTTTCAAAAAACTAAATTGTTGCGCATTTTGAAATTGGTGTTTTCCTGCAATAATCCAAATGAGTAAATGCCAGGACAAAAAATATCCGTGTGAAGACTGTTTTAGTTGTCAATTCTGCAGCGACGAGCGCTGCGCCATGTGTTTGTGCGGCAAGCATAAAACGAGACAATTAAGCGTCGAAGAGCAGATTGCTATGTATGAGGCATTGAATAAGGATGTTTTTCATAAATGACGGAAACAGGTCACAACGCATAACCTAACAAACTAAAATCATGTTTAAGAATTACGATTTACGATTTGGGATTTATGATTTGGATTATAAAATCACAAGTCGCCAATCACAAATCATAATTTCCTATTATAACATAATACCTTCGGCGACTTATTTAAAGAGAACATCGGAACGCAGAACAAGGAATTTAGTAGGGACACGGTGCTCCGTGTCCCTACTTCATTAATCAACATTCCTCGTTAGATATTAGATATTCGGCGTACCGCTTTTCAATAGTAAAGCGACCAGACTGGTCGCTCTACATGGGCCGGGGTGTGTTATAACCGATTTACACCCCCCTTAATCCCATAAGGTAGGTCAACCGTCCCCGGTTGACATCATAATGACAAGCGGGGACGCTTGTCCTACCGATAGATGGAATTATAAAAGATTGAAATTCGTCAACATTTAATTAGATTATTCGCTTCGTTCAGATGACATTATTTGCATTACTCTGTCATTTTGAGGGAGTGAAACGACCGAAGAATCTCAACTTTGAAATTCCTATACATTTATTTGGTTGGGTTTTGAAAGACAAAAAACCAACGACTTTTTTCTTTGAATGCATCTTTTGAGACGTAGCGCCAATCCCTTGTGGTCGGCCAATTGCTGGGGATAAACCCCAGCGCTAATATTTCACTTTGAAATTCCTGACATCAAGACACCCATGCCCATCTCTTATTCCCAAAACAAAAAACCTGAATTGCTCTCACCCGCTGGTAATATGGAGTGCTTTTTTGCCGCTATCGAAAACGGGGCCGATGCCGTTTATTTTGGTTTACAAGATTTTAGCGCCCGTGCCAGCGCACAAAATTTTACCCTTACCGACGCAAGCAAGGCCATTGTCTGTGCCCGCAAGAATGCTGTCAAGACGTATATCGCATTGAATACCCTGATTAAGACCTGCGAGATGGAAAGGGTGGTTGATCTATTGATTGCCCTCGAAGAGATACAGCCCGATGCCCTGATTCTCCAGGACATTGGGCTTCTCCATCTCATACGATCTCAATTCCATCATTTTTGTCTCCACGCCAGCACACAGATGACCATTCACAATCTTGCCGGAGTAAAACAACTGGAGCAAATGGGGTTTCAACGCGTTGTGCTAGCCCGTGAATTGTCGGTTGATGAAATAACGCATATTGCACAGAATACCACGATGGAGATTGAGGTCTTTGTCCATGGCGCCTTGTGTTATTCCTATTCAGGGCTCTGCTTTTTAAGCAGCATGACCGGCGGAAGGAGCGGTAATCGCGGCCGATGCGCCCAGCCCTGCAGGATGCAATATAGTTCGTCATCCGGCGACGAAGGCTATCTTTTTTCCATGAAAGACCTGCTCACCATTTCCCAGATTAACAAGCTGATAACTGCGGGTGTTCATTCATTCAAGATCGAAGGACGTATGAAATCTCCGGAATACGTGGCTGTGGTGACCAATGCCTACCGGCAGATGATTGACGGCAGGCTGCACGACGAAGGCGATACCATTCGCAGGATAAAGACCGTATTCAGCCGGGAAACAACCCATGCATACCTATTTCATGGAGATTACCGGCAAACCAAAAACAGCGCAAATCATCAGATCAAGGCAACAGACGCGATTAACCCAGCATATCCCGCAAACATCGGTTCGTATGCCGGAGAAGTAATAGACACGCGAAGAGGACACATTGTTATACGGGCAGATAGCGATATTGGTGTGAGGGATCTCTTGCAGGTGTTTGATAATGCTCAGAAAGAACCGTCGTTGTTACCTGTTAAAATTATTGAAATAAAAGGAAAACGCGTCTATGAAGTACATAAGGGCGACGTAGCAACAATTGGTTCTGAAAAGCGCTTTACGCCAGGGGCTAGGCTTTTTTTGGTCTCTTCTCAAAAGATCAAGGAAACGTTTCGTCCAAAAGTCCCTAAAAAACTCATTTCCACCAGAATACCTGTTAATTTAGAAGTGAAAATAAGGCCTGATGGTATATCTATAAAAGGAAGTACAAAACATGTTACCCTGGCAAAGGATTATCCTGTAAAACTGGAGCGGGGCATTCATCGGGTAATTGAAGAGGAGGGCATAAGGAACAGCTTTTCCCGCCTGGGAGAGACCCTGTTTGAGCTCAGGGATTTTCTGGTAGATATTTCAGAAAAACTCTTTATCCCATTAAGTACGTTAAACGAGATCCGGAGAGATTTTTTCCAGCATCTATCGGTATCATATCAGAAGGATAAAGAGAAACGGTCTCAGAACATAAAAAAGTGGATAAAGGAAGTAACTATTGAATACCGCGATCCATGCAAGAGATCTTCAGGAGAAGACGGAATCAGGTTATCGCTGAAGATAGATAAACTACATTATTTGAATCATATTCCCTTAGAAAAGATTTATAAAATCTACCTTGTCTTAACAAACGAAACGATTGAGAACCTCATAGCGCACAATGACTATAGCCAATTATTAAGAGCAAGAGACAAAATCGTTTTTTCATTACCAGCCATTATGCTGGACATGGGAAATGGGTTTGAAACGTATGAATATTACAAATATTTCGTACAGGAATTAATGGCGCAGGGTTTCCGGCAGTTCCAGCTTTCCAATCTGGGCGCCATGGGTTTGTTTAAGGGGGCAGATGTGCAATGGTATGCCGATTACCCGCTGTATTGTCTGAATTCGCTTTCTGCATCAAAACTCAGGGAATCAGAGTTTTGCCGATATACCTTGTCTCCTGAGGATGATAAAGAAAATATGCAGACGCTGTTTTCCGCGAATGCCGATCTCATTATTTATCAGGACACCCCCCTCTTTACGTCTGAGACCTGTGTATGGGCGAATATGAAAAGAAGGTGTCCCGGCATGAATCAGTGTAGTTTCAAACAGGTAACGGTCGAAAATGAGTTCGGCGACAAGTTTATGGCCATGAAAGATCGGTGTAAGACGGTGGTCATTGGTGAAAGGCCATTCTCCCTTATCCATTGTATCCAAAAACTCCTTGATGCCGGACAGCGGGATTTCAGGATTGATCTCTGCTGGCGGGATTATACGCCTGATATGATAAAAGGCATATTCTCTGGAATACAAAACAGGACTGCGATTAAATATTCAACTATGGGAAATTATGAGCGGGGATTAAAATAAGATACGACCACATCACAACCTTTTTCTCATAGAAATTTTGTTGCGGGTTGTTGCATGAAGGAGCCAAAGGCGACCCTAATTATTTTTATAGGAGACAAATACTATGAAGATGTTATTGATTGAACGATGGCTTGTAATAATGGTGATTATCACTGTTTGTGCGGACATTATGGGATTGAAGGCGATAGGCGCTTCTGGTCCGAGCGAAGAAGGAACGAAAGAAGGAACGTTAGCATCAGCTTCGATCCGACCTGGAGCTCAGGAGGAAATCAGCGGCAACTCTGTGATTGGTGTAGGAAGGCAGGGACGATGGTTTACGTATGACGATGAGCCAACCTACCTCGTAGGGTTTGATTGCCAAGAGCTGGCGTGCGATCCGACCATCAACTACATCACGGCATTGGATATGTTTGTTAAATATCGGATCAACAAGGTGCGAATCTGGACGTACTGTTGGTTTGGTACGACATCCTTCGGGGCGCTTACACCTTGGGCGCGAGAACCGACTGGTCTTCACAACCTTGACCAATGGAATCCGGCCTTTTGGGCGAGAACAAGGGACTTTCTGGCAAATGCCAGAGACCGGAAAATTGTGGTCGAGATTACTGTGTTCGCGCCGTATCCGTCAACCGACTGGTGGTGGTCAGAGACGAGAGACTACCACATTGCGTGGAACGAATCGAATAACGTCAACGGAGTCTTTGTGGCTGATGGCATTACCCTCTTCCAGCCAGAGTTTTTTGACCTCAATCACTCCGCGAAGTCAAAGAGCAAAAAGCGTCTCCAAGACTATCAAAAGGCCCTAATCGACAAGGCGGTAGATGAATTCGGCGAATACGAAAACGTATATCTGGAAGTATGCAACGAATTCGGAAACTATGATCTTGACATCGATACGTGGCATCCATGGCAGCTAGAATGGGCTCGGCGCATTGATGAATCAACATCGAGGATGGTCGCAGTTCACGCTGGATGGGATAAGGAAGGGCCGTTCAGACCTGCTTACTACTGGGACAAGAAATATGTCGACGTCATGAACTTCCGCTTGAGAGGGTCGCCGCAGGAGGTCTCGGATGCCTTGCATCCTTCCCAGCTCAAGGGCAAAATACTGAGTGTGAACGAAACGCCAGGATCTCCGGAGCAGAAGGTGGATTTTTACCACGATCTCGACAGGCACACGCGGTATGCATGGGCTATATTCATGGCTGGCGGACATGTGGCGTTTTATGATGACGATTCCAGCCGGATCGGGAGCGAGGGTTGGGTCGAAGGCGCGAAAAGGCTCAAGGCGTTGCGGGAGATTGCTGAGAAGGTGAGCTTCTGGAAACTCTCCCCGGTCGACGATACAGGGGCCGAGTACGACAGGCTAATCAAAAAAGGCCCAGCTGGGGCAAATCGTCAACTACTGGCGAATCCCGGCTCCGAGTACGTAGCCTACTTCTGGGGTAACCAGTCCACAAAGGCGGTTCGGATGAGTCTGCCGGCGGGTACGTACTCCTACGAGTGGTATGATGTGAGGGATGCGAGCCTCATAGGGAGCGGAAAGATAGTGGGATCCGGGGCTGGAAACGTGAAGATTGCAGCCCCTGCAACCACGACCTGGAGTCAGGACAGCGGACTAGCATTGATCATCGAGTCCTCCAACTAATCTATGCCAGTTGTTTTTGGCTCATGAAAATACTTGCAGTGTTTTGCTAATTACTTACTATATCGCTAAACAGTCACCGTACTTTGTTATATACCTCATGGGCATACAGTACATTTTTTAATCGTCCACTTACTGTAAAAGATACCAACCGTTGCTAAAATTGGTCCGTATCGTTTTTACTTTTATTCCAGTGATGCAAATGAACCAGCCCATATCCATGTAAAGCATGAAAGATTTACGGCTAAATTTTGGTTAAATGCAGTCCGGTTGCAGAAATCTAAGGGATTTAATGATAACAATCTCATATTAATCCAAAAATTGATAGAAAAGAATAAAGAAATATTTCAGGAGAAATGGAATGAGTACTTTAGTCTTTGAACATGAATGTTTGGCCCAAAGGGTTGTGTTTACCGAGGGTTCTTTTGTAGTTTATCTTAACGATGGGAGAAATATATCAGTACCCATTATTTGGTATCCTCGATTGCTAAACGGCAATAAACAAGAACGAGAGAACTATGAACTCATTGGAGACGGAGAAGGAATCCATTGGCCGGATATCGACGAAGACATTAGCGTCGAAGGTATATTAGCCGGCCGACGCTCTGGAGAAAGCCAAAACTCCCTTGATAAATGGCTTAAAAAAAGATCCCAACATAAACAAAATAAAAATACCTAACCCAAACGAGTCGGAATGTGTAGCGCGGGTGGTTTATTCCCCACCAAAATGCCGACCACAAGGGATCGGCGCTACAATTTTTGATAAAAATATCAAAATATATTTTGAAAGCTATTCTTTGAAAATGGTATGAAAGAATTTCTTCGCTTACCCTGCTATCTACCCTATGTTCACGAGCTCAAATCTGTCCTTAAAGGTTTCCAATACCCGTTCCCTCATCCTGAGGTGTGTATCCAGAGTAAGCTGGGGATCCTTCGACACGAGCTCAAAGGCATCGCTGCGGGCTTTTTTGAGGATGGGGAAGTCCTTTATGAGGTCGCTTATCCTCAGCTCAGGCAATCCATGCTGACGTGTCCCAAAAAACTCGCCTGGCCCCCTTAACCGGAAATCCATCTCGGCGATTTTGAATCCGTCACTGGTCCTGGTCATAATCTTAAGCCGTTCTTTCGACACAAGACTTGTGGGATTTCCAAACAGCAGGCAATACGACTGCTCGCTTCCTCTCCCAATACGTCCGCGTAGTTGGTGGAGCTGGGACAGTCCAAACCGTTCTGCATGGACGATAACCATTACGGTCGCGTTAGGGATGTCAATGCCCACCTCAATGATCACCGTCGAAACCAGAATATCATATTTTTTTTCCTTGAAATCCATCATCACCTTATCTTTCTCCGAAGACTTCATTTGGCCATGAAGCAAGCCCACCCGGTGTGACGGAAATACCTCGCCTTGCAGTCGTTTTGCCTCGGTAACGGCAGATTTCAGATCAAAAGATTCCGATTCTTCAACAAGGGGATAGACAATAAACACCTGCCGCCCCTTCGCTATTTCACCTTTGATGAAGTCGTATGCTTGTTTTTCTCTGTCCTGTGTTACCCAAATGGTCTTCACGGGAGAGCGACCCGGAGGCATTTCATCCAGCAGAGAAAAATCCAGATCGCCAAATAAGGTAAGGGAAAGGGTGCGGGGAATGGGAGTTGCCGTCATGATCAGCACGTCGGGACAAACCCCCTTCTTTTTCAACTTCAGTCGTTGCACCACGCCAAATTTGTGCTGCTCGTCTATCACCACAAGACCTAACCGGTGAAACTGAACCGTCTCTTCAATAAGGGCATGCGTTCCGATAATCAGATCAGCCTGCCCCGTTTTGATTTGATCAAGGCTGTTCTTTCTCTGCCGAAGATTGGTGTCCCCTGTCAGCAAGTGTGTCCTGACATGAGAGTGAGCAAGGTAACGCTGCATGGTCTGGAAATGTTGTTTCGCCAGTATCTCCGTAGGCGCCATAAAGGCAGTCTGATAGCCGTTGGCAATGGCGGCAAGGATGGCATACATCGCAACAACGGTCTTGCCCGAACCCACGTCACCCTGTAGCAACCGGTTCATGGGCTTGCTGCTTCGCATGTCCTCGGCAATTTCATGAATCACCCGTTCCTGCGCGTGTGTCAGGGCAAAAGGGATAAGTTTGCGGATATGGGTGTCGACATTAGCCCCTATCTTGAACGAGACGCCCGTTTCCTCTTTAATGCCGCATTTCCTCAGCGCCATAGCCAGTTCAAGGGTAAACAATTCGTCGTAAACAAGTCTGAACCTGGCATGTTTCAGGTTCTCAAACGTTTCCGGGAAATGGATATTTACGATAGCATCGTTTATGGGGAGTAGCTGATTTTTCCAGATAATTTCTTGTGGAAATATTTCGTCAATACAGGCGGCAAAATGATGCACTGCCTCTTTCATGATCTTTCGGAAGTGGGTCTGGCTCATATGTTCCGTAAGCGGATACACAGGAACGATACTCCCCTCCTTTGCTGTCGTTTCGTCATCCTGGACGACTTCGTATTCCGGGCTTAACAACTGGAGGTATTTATATGCCCCCACCTTTCCATGCAAAAAGACCCTGTCGCCCACATGAAATTTATTGGTGAGAAAAGGCTGATTGAACCAGGTCGCAGCAATGGAACCCGTTTCATCACCGACAAAGACCTCCAGGATGTTCTTCCTGCTTCTTGCCATTCTTGCTTGTACGCCAAGCACCTTGCCCTTAATCGTGATCTCAGCACCAATCGTGGCCTCTGAAATCTTTTGTATCCGGGTGCGGTCTTTATAATCACGAGGGAAATAGAAGAGCATATCACGAATCGTATGAACTCCTAACTTTCCAAAGATTTCAGCCCTTTTTGGCCCGACGCCTTTGAGGTATTGAACGGATTGATATAATGCTGATGGTGGGGATGTCTTTGTTATGGATTTAGTCACTAACATACGTTGGCTGCTATATGTCCTGCAACTCCCGGATTTCCAAAAAGATTGAAATTCGTCCAGAGCGTGCAGCCTAGAAATTGTAAACCCTGAATCAAGTCATGATAGGCTTTACAGACTAGCGCTTCACCTCCCATAGCTCCCCACCACGCCTCACGGCGCCGTAGTTACGGTCGGTTACAGGGCGGAAAGCGCCTTTCCCTGAAGGGGACTTCCACTTCTCCGGCATTGCGGATTCAGGCGCGCCAGGGCAAGTTTAAGCATGCCTTACATACTCGCTATCGTAAGAAACGCCCCTTGACGGCGAAAGATTGTCTTTATAGCTTTCCGGATCGATGTGGTATTTTTTAATCAACTTGTAGATATCCGCTCTATAGCGATTCGCCATTTTCGCAGCAGTTGAAACGTTCCCCTTGCTTATTTTCAGAAGATTTTCAAGATATTCGCGCTCAAATCTTTCCTTCGCATCTTTATATGAATTAAAGGTATTCTTAAGGGCATTGGTACCGGCAAAGATATCCTCCGTTGCGATGACATTTTTATTGGTCACAATGACCGCATGCTCAACCTTATTCTGCAGTTCGTTGACATTGCCAGGCCAATCATAGAGGATCATTCTTTGAATGGCTGCCGGCGTAAATCCTATGACATTTTTTTTAAGTACCCCACAGAATCTCTTTAAAAAGTACGTGGCTAATAAAGTGATATCGTCCCTCCGTTCCCGTAAAGGAGGCACATACACGGGTGCAACATGGATTTTATAAAATAAGTCTTTTCGAAACGTTCCATGATTCACTGCCTTTTCCAGGTCGGTCGTTGAAGCAAGAATGACCCGCACATCGATCTTAACACTTTTTGCGCTGCCGACCGGCTTTATGATCCCTTCTTGTAACAACCTGAATAGTTTCAACTGCAAGGTCGGTGAGGCATTCCCAATCTCATCCAAATAAATGGTCCCTCTGTCAGCCTGCACAAAGAGTCCTTCTTCCCTTCCTTTAGCATCGGCACGGATACCCCGTACACTGCCAAAGAGCTCTTCCTCTTGTAGCCCGGCAGGAATCTCACTGATGTTTGCGATCACAAATGGACCTTTTGCCCGATTACTATTGGATTGAATTACCCTCGCAATGAGTTCCTTGCCCGTACCGTTTTCGCCGTAAATAAACACTGTACAGTCAGTTTTGGCAATTCCGGAGACCAGATCAATGACTTTTTGCATTTGCCGGTCTTTACCAATGATTTGCTGAAAACCATTTCTCTCATCAAGTTGACTCCTGAGATGTTGTATTTCTCTGATTACCTGCTGCTTTTCCAGGGCATTTGTTATATGTAATGAAAGGTCTTCATTATTAAATGGTTTTGTGATGTAGCTGTAAGCCCCTTTCCTCATAGCTTCAACTGCGCTCTCAATACTTCCATGAGCTGTTAAAATGATCATGGGAAGACCGGGATGACGTCGGATAATTTCCTCCATAAGTTCTATGCCGTCTTCCTCTGACAATCGTAAATCAATAATAGCAAGATGGAAGGAAGCAGTTGACAATGCCGCTCGTGCTTCCCGGCTATCCCGGGCAATCGTGACATAATATCCCCATGCTTGCAAACGCATCCGGATGACTTCCAGGATATTAGTGTCGTCGTCTATAACGAGTATCTTCTCACCTGACATGTATTACCGCACCTCAAAATCATTCATTAATTTCCCCTTCCCCGGCTGTTGTTGGTTCAGTATTTGGAGTTGCCTCCGGAACATCCGCGGGAATTGTTTCTGCAATACTATTATCAACTTCTTTCTTCTTCTCTTCTACCTGCACATCGATTTCCCTGAGTTTTTCTATATCACTTTTAAGATCCTCAATGGTCACCCTGGCGCTGTGCAGTTCATCCATAAGTTTGCCGATTTCCTGATCTTTCAAAGAAAGACGATCTAAAAGATCAGCAATCGTTTTCTCCTTCAGGTGAAGGTTAAGCTTGACGTTTTTCATTTCCTCATTCTTTGTGTTTAACTCTCTGTGAGCCGAACAAATGCAACCGGTGTTATACATGAGTATGGATGCAAAAAAGCATGGGAAAAAGTAGCGTTTTATCGGTACGATATTCATTATTTTATTTCCAATAATTTTATCCATGGCAAAGAAAAGATATTCTCCTAAGACTGTAAGACATAATCATATCTGAAAGGAAGCGTAAAACGGAACACGCTCCCCTGCCCCATATTACTTTCTACCCAAATATCACCTCCATGATCAAGGATAATGTGTTTTACGATAGAAAGTCCTAACCCTGTTCCTTTCATACCGCCTTTTCCCTTGTTGTTAACCTGCTGAAATTTGTCGAAAATCTTTTTATGACATTCGACCGGTATTCCAATTCCCGTGTCTGATATGCTGACTTGAACAAAAGAATGGACATTATTCAGCCGACTTTCTTCCGCAAAAAATTGTGGAACGGTTTTGAAATCAGCCTCATTCACCGTTACGGTGATCCTTCCACCAGAGGGAGTAAATTTTATGGCATTGCTTAAGAGGTTATCCATAACCTGTGCGATCTTTTCACGATCAAGTAAGACTTTCGATATATCCCCTCCTTTGCTCCATCGAATATGAATGTTTTTACTCTCTGCTAAAAAACGTATTTCATCAGTACTCTTTTGAATAATATCCTGTATGGAAGCATACTGAAAATTGTATCGCATTAATCCTGCTTCTATTCGCGAGATGTCCAGCAAATCATTAATCATCATCGTAAGCCGGATGGTCTCTTCTTTGGTAATATTCAGGAGTTTTATTTGCGCATCGGATACCGGGCCCGCAATTTTTTCCAACAGAAGATCGTTCGCTTCGCGAATGACCGTCAAAGGGGTTTTCAGGTTGTGAGAGACATTAGAAACAAAATCTGTTTTCATCTGGTCCATTTCTTTCAGTTTGTTGCACATCTGATTAAATGCCATTCCCAACGTACCTATTTCGTCATTGGATGTTACTTCAATCCGATGATCCAAATCCCCATGCGCAATATGCTCCGTGGCATCCTTGAGAATTTTTATCGGAGAGCATATGCTACGGGTGAAAAAATAGCCAAAGATCGCTCCAAACAGAACGGCAAACAGGATAATGATAAGAGATATCCGGGTAGATTTGTATCCAATTTGTTGAAACAGTCCGATTTTTTTAATTAATTCCGTCTGGGTAACAAGGATGAGTTTATTAATTGATTGCGTAAGCTGGTCGAGGGTTTTTTTCTTTTCTTCTTCATACCGCGTATCAGGCGGAATAACCTCATCCTTGCCCATTAGGATGATTTCCTTTGAAACCATGGAAAGGTATTTCTTATGCAGTTCCCTTGTTTGTTGTATTGCCTCGTCCTTTTTCCGGTACGTTACAGATTCTTCAAGATATTTTAGCCGTTCCAGAAACTCCCTCTTTTTCTGATCAAAGAGATCCAAAAAGGCGTTGTCATGGGTAATAAGGTATTTTTTTTCGTTTCGAACCTGTTCAAGAAGACAATCTACCAACTTTTCTCCATTTTCAATAAAAGGAATATCTGCCCGCATAATGGAGTCGGTAACTTTATTGAGATAGTTGAGACGATAGATCAGATAAAAACTCATCACCATCATACATACTACAATAGTAATATAACCGAAAAGGATTCGCTTCCAAAGGCTATTTTTTACCATAACGGATGATAATGAAAAGCTCTGCTCTATCTAAAATTCCTCTTTTCTGAGGGCTGGAACAAGATGATTTGATGATGATGGAGAATCAAAAATACTTTATTAAAAGGTTACCTAATCCATGGATCAATGGCAAGGGAAAAAACACGGTAACAATTTATATATTGCGGTAATATTGAAACTTATGCTATATTAAATATTTATTGCTTCATGCTTAAATGATGAAGATAAATCTTATCTTCTGAGGAAATACCATGGATGTATCGGAACGATTTCTGCAAACAGCCCTGGATGGCATTCATGATTGCATTAACATTGTAGACAAGAACTTTCGGATTATATTTGTAAATGAAGCTGCAAGCAAGAGGGCCGGGAAAAATTGGCGATCGCTGTTGGGAAATACCTGTTATGCACAGCTATGGGGAAAAAGCGCCCCGTGTGAAAATTGTGTAACACGGAAGGCTTTTGAGACTGGCAAACCCCAGCAAACCATTAAATGGGAAATCAGCAATGACGGCAAAAAACACTTCATGGAGCATTTTGTATTCCCTATCGCGGAGAAAGAAAGCACGGTTGAATATACGGTTGAAATTTTTAGAGACATTACCGAGAGAAAATTACTCGAAGAGGAGCGGGAACAACAGCGGCTTGAATTAGGCAAGCGGATACGTGAACTCCGGCACGCCTATGAAGAACTGAAGTCGTTGCAAAATCAACTCCTGCAAGCTGAAAAAATGGCTTCTATCGGACTTCTTGCCTCAAGCCTTGCCCATGAGCTGGACACACCCCTTACCACGATTTCCGGATATTGCGAATTGCTGGCAGAGGAAATCCAGGCTGATCATGCGTTAGGACGCGTGAAAACCATCTCAGAGCAGGTGATAAAGTGTCAAAAAACGATTCGAAGTTTATTGGATTTTTCAAGAAAATCCAACGGCGAAAGAAAATTATGCAATATCCACCCTTTAATTAACAGCATCCTTTCTCTTGTTGAGCATCGCCTCATTATTCACAAAATAAAACTTCACACCCTCTTTGACAACCAGGTACCGCTGATATTCGTTGATGGCAACCAAATTCAACAGGTAATTTTAAACCTTGTGAATAACGCCGTGGATGCCTTGCCTCAGGGAGGGGATATCTATATTGAAACCAGGATAAATCGTGAAGCAAAATCCGTTGAACTTATCTTTGAAGACAATGGCATCGGCATACCCCGGGAAAAGCAAAAGCACATCTTTTCGCCGTTCTTTACAACCAAAGATCCTGGCAAAGGGACAGGGCTTGGGTTATCGATCTGCAAGAATATCATTTCTGCCCATGGTGGCACCATAACCCTTGAAAACCGTGCCGTCAAAGGCACTAAATTCGTTATATCGTTACCGGTTTCAGAAACACCTTGATCAGAGGATGGGGATTTTGAAGAAAATTTTGATTGTTGACGATGACATAGCGATGGGTGAGATGTGCAAGGAACTTTTAAAAAGTAAGGGGTACCCATCGGACGTTGTCACAAACGGCAAAGAGGCGATCGAAAGGGTAAACACAAATGGCACATACACCATCATCCTTACCGATCTGGTTATGCCGGACATAGATGGAATAGAAGTCTTAAAAAAGGTTAAACAACAAAATCCCAACGTTGACGTAATCGTCATGACCAGTTATGGCACCGTTACCAATGCCGTGGAAGCTATGAAACTGGGAGCCGCTGACTACCTTACGAAACCATTCAAGCGCGATGAACTTATCATTGTTATTGAGAAAATTCTGCAACTCCAGCGTCTGGAAGGTGAGGTAGACCGGTTACGTTCAGAACTTGCCGAAAAATATACCTTTGGCAATATTATTGGTGAAAGTCCAAAGATTAAAAAAATATATGAGATTATATCCAATGTATCTAACACAGAAGCCAATATTCTGATACAGGGAGAAACAGGAACAGGCAAAGAGCTGGTGGCCAGGGCTATCCACTATAACAGCGCCCGCAAAGACCATCCTTTCGTAAAGGTAGATTGCGCGTCACTTGCCGAAGCATTATTGGAAAGTGAGCTCTTTGGCCATGAAAAAGGGGCATTTACCGGCGCTACAAAAGACAGAATCGGCCGATTTAGAACCGCCGATTGTGGCACCATATTCCTTGACGAAATTGGCAATATCTCTCTGGCGGTTCAGGCAAAGTTGCTTCGTGTTCTGCAGGATAGTGAATTTGAAGCAGTAGGAAGCGACGAACCCATAAAAATAAACGTGCGCACCATTGCTGCAACCAATGCTGACCTTGAGGATCGCGTTGAAAAAGGCCTGTTTCGCCGGGATCTCTTTTACCGGCTGAATGTCATCCGGATTTTTTTACCACCCTTGCGGGAACGCATAGATGATATCCCAACACTTGTTTCACATTTTCTTTCCCTTCATAACAAAAAAAACAGGAAAATGGTAGAAGGGATATCCCGCGAGGCGTTAAACAAACTCATGTCTTATAATTGGCCGGGGAATATCAGGGAACTTGAAAATGTCATCGAACGTGCTGTTATCCTTTGTAAAGGAAATATGATTGAACCGGCAGATGTCCCTTTATATCAGGAAAAAATTGGATCCCTCCAGGATTTATCCGGGAAATCACTCCAGACACTCATGGATCAGGTTGAACGTCAGATTATTATCAATACGCTGGAATTAACCCATGCAGACAAGGAAAAAGCCATGAAGATACTCAAGATTTCCCGTGCCAGTCTTTACAATAAGCTCAATAAACACAAGATTATTGAACTCTTTTAGCTTTGAACTATGAAAGAATTATCATTGCTACATATCGAGCATTGGCACAACTTCCTCCTCGCCTTTATCCCTCTTTTTATTGCAATTGACGTTATCGGAGTGCTTCCGATTTTCATGTCACTGGTGGAAGGTATTGAAAAACCTCAGAAGACCAAAATCATACGTCAATCTGTCATTACCGCCCTTACAGTCAGCATTGGTTTTCTAGCCCTCGGCAAGTTTGTTTTCTCTGTATTGGGGATTGAAATATACGATTTTAAACTGGCCGGCGGACTTCTGCTCCTGGTATTTGCCATCAACGATCTGCTCTTTGCAGAAAAAGGAAAACGAACCATTACCTCAACTGTGGGGGTTGTTCCGTTAGGTATTCCCCTTGTGGTGGGTCCCGCTGTTCTGACTACGATTATTATAACGGTGGATACCTATGGTTATATTCCTACGGTAACCTCTCTTATTGTGAATCTTATCTTCGTATGGCTTGTGTTTCTGAAATCGGATTTTATCTACCGGCTGATGGGAGACGGCGGCTCCAAGGCCTTTGCCAAGGTTGCTGCCCTGTTACTTGCAGCCATTGCGGTAATGATGATCAGAAGGGGATTTATGGATGTCCTGCTCTATCTTAAAAAACCATCCTGACACCGCATACCCGTTCTTAAATCCTTCAGACCGGCAATCATTTAAACAGACTCAAAATCTTTAGCGGACTAATCGTCCTGTCTATTTGTCTTTTACTGGAAAGTTTAACCATCTAGGTATGGACAATTATTGGCGGCATAATCATTGTCAGAACCCATAGGGATGAAACATCTTGAGGAGATCACGAAGATCAAGGAAATATTTCATCGGGAAGAAAAAAAGAAGTAATTTGACATTATGCTTTAGAATAAATTATAATAAAAATTCTTATTTTTTAATTTTTTTATGGACAGGAGACGTCAATGTTGAAAGGATGTATGAAGCCGTTAGGAATAATATTAGGTGGAATATTATGCATTCAGATAAGCGCCTTTACGGCAGAAACGGATACAAAAAAGGCATCAACGCCAGCGAAAGAGGTAAAACCGGTGCAAAAGACTGAAATGAAGGCTGAAGCAAAGGTTGAGACACCAAAGGGAGAAACCAAGGCCGAGGTCAAGGAATCGAAACCAAAGGAGACTGCGTCCGGCATAAAAGAACAAGATCCCAATAAGATTTTGGCAACGGTAAATGGCGAGAACATTATTCAAAAGGATGTTAATCACATCATCAGCAGGTTTGGAAACCAGATACCGGCAGAACAAATTCCGGCGGTTACTAAACAAATACTTGATGGTTTAATTACCCAAAAACTGCTCACTCAATTCATTCGGGATAATAAGATTGAAGCCAGTAAAGCAGACATAGAAACAGAACTGAACAAGGTAAGGGAAGATATTAAATCAAACCCGGGTCTGGCAGGCCAAACCCTTGAGCAGGTATTAGAATCACATGGGAGCTCAATTGACGACTTGAAAAGGGATATCGTCATATCCCTGTCCCTGGAAAAATACCTTGGAAAAGACCTTGATGATAAAAAACTAAAGGCATATTTCGATCAGAATAAGGCTGCTTATGATGGTACCGAAGTAAAGGCAAGCCATATCCTGGTAGATACCAGGGCGATGAAGACCGATGCAGAATTGTCTCAGGCAATGGATAAAATCAAAAAAGTAAAGGGGGAGGTTGATGCCGGAAAGGATTTTGCTGAACTTGCAAAACAATATTCTGATTGCCCCTCTAAGGAAAAGGGCGGAGACCTGGGATTCTTTAAAAGAAAGGGACAAATGGCTGAACCTTTCGCTGACGCAGCGTTTACGCTTAAAGTAGGACAGATCAGTGACCCTGTTAAAACAAACTTTGGATATCATATTATCAAGGTGACAGAAATAAAAAAGGGAACAGATGTTAAATTCGATGATGTGAAACAGAATGTGAAACAGGATCTTCTCCAAGAAAAGGCGCAGGTGCTCATAACACAGATCAGACAAAAGGCCAAAATAGATATAAAAGCCTGAAGGTACTGCTTTTCACAACTTCCGTTTGGTTGATGAAAATTTATTTTCTGTATGACAAGCTTCCCATCCGTTGTAAAAGGATGGGAAGCTTTTTTTACATCTTGAAGCTTCACGTGACATTTTAGTTGATTTTTTATCTTCAGTATATTATTTTACTGCTTAGTACCATGCTTTTAAGGTCTTTGAACGCAAGTAGATGGAATGAATCTGTAACAATAATAATTTTGACTATCTCAATCGTATGTGATATATTCCCTTTGATAATTATACGTAATTTATTCAATTGTGTCCCCAGGGATTGAGAAAGGAGATATATGAAATCAATGGCACCGAAGAAGCAGATGACTAATAAGCTTGTATTAAGTTCCTTTTTCAAGACAATTACCATTGATGGAAAGACGGAACAAGTAACGACAAAAGTGAGAAGGACGCTTTTTTTTGATGATGAAGACAGTTTTCCTTTTTCAAAGATAAAAAGTGTGGAAGTAGCAAAGGATATTAAAGAATCGATACCAAACGATTATGTACGATACCTGGTATTGTTAAATTTATCAAATGGGGAAAAAATATTGGTCGATGAAATTGGAGAATCTTCTCAGCGCGGCGGAATCAGGGAAATGAAAAATCTCGGAAAAAAAATCAGCACAATAACAGGTAAAGCACTAAAAATGTTTGAAGACTAAGCGCGCTACTCTCATACATCCGAAGGATAGAAACGAATCAAATTTATTAACCGGAGGGTATTTTATGCAATTTGAAAAATGGTATCTGCCCGTGTTCACTTTTGTCGTTTTAGGAATACCGGTATGGTGCAGTGCATTCGATATGCAACTAACACAAGAGCAAATAAAGGAAGCAAATGAGTATGGCGCACAATACCAAGGGAAGGAGATTTTTAAAAGCCCTATCGGAAAATCTGCCTGTTTTGGTGAATATCCTGGCGGAGATGGCGGGGTGATTATGAGTAAATATATGAGAATCACCGTGAGTTCTGCTATGAGAGCCTTAAAAAATGAGACCCTCACGCCACAGGATTTAAAAGAGCTTGGCGCATCCTCGACGTTCAATGTGATTGTAAGTATCCCCGACGAGAACGTCCAAAACCCAGAGGATGTCCAGATTGTGCTCGTACAAGGGACCAATAACATTCTGCCACAAAAGACCGAGTTTGGTATGAAGTATAAAGATAAACGACAAGGGGTTATCGGCATCTTTTCCTATGATAAAATCAATCCAAAAGCAAACACCACGATCATGGTCAAAACGAGAAATGACGAGAAAAAATTTAACATTGATTTTTCTGATGTAAAATGATTGAAGCCTTAGAAAATAGACAAATAGGTCCGAAACGGACATTCAGAGACAAGGTGTTTGATTATTCCTGCCAAAGAATTGGTAAAAAGAGGACGAAGCTTTTCTTTAAACTCTACGACCTTGCCAGGTTCGACCTCTTTGGTAAACCAAAAGGCGCATTCGGTTCGATTGATATCACCAACCGTTGCAATTTGCGTTGTAAACATTGCTACTTCTATGCACATGACTATGAAAAAAAGCCGGAACTTACCGATGACGAATGGATTGAAAAACTCGAGAGTTTAAAAGAGACCGATTTCCCGTTCTACCAATGCTCATGGGTTGGCGGAGAACCGCTCCTGAGAAAGGAGATCATCGAACGCGGGATGAAATATTTCAAGTCGAATCTGGTGGTTACCAATGGCACGATTGAATTGCCAAACTGGCCTGATATGAATTTCTACCTGTCAGTGGATGGCAAGAAGGACATGCACGATGCTATTCGGGGAAAGGGATGCCATGATAGGATAAAAAGGAATGCAAACAGGCCGGAACTCAAGATTCATGTTTCAATGGTAATTAACAAGATGAATTGTCGGGATATCGAACACTTTCTTGAAGAATGGAAGGACGCTGGCGTTAAAGGGTGCTTATTTCAAATGCATACTCCTATAAAAGGACTAAAAAACGACGACCTCTGGCTGGGATGGAAATTGCGTGATGAAATACTGGATAAACTTCTGCGGCTGAAAGATGATAAATATGGTGATTTTATTGGAGTACCCAGCCTTGTCCTTAAACTTATGAAGTCTGACAAGTGTAAAGAGATCACGAGAAACTGTATCTTCAGGGAAATGTCCTTTTGTCTTGACCCACAGGGGCAGATAAAAAAACCATGCATGATGGGCCCCCAGGCAGACTGCCTTCGATGTGGCTGCATGCTCCCTTTTCATCTGTGGGCGTTTGAAGATAAGTGGCTCATGGCAAGAGAACTTTTCCTGTTCCTACGCCGGAAGATAGGAAAAAATGCTCTGCGATAACTTCTTAAACTGAATGAGTCGAAAAAGGCAAAATCCCTGTCTGCCCGACAGCGCCAGGCGAAACGCGAAATTTGTGAGTTACCTGTCATGGCTTAAAACCCTGTCAGGGTTATTTTATGTGATTACCGGAATGCCGGTGTGTTATCGGTTTCCTTCACCTCTCTCTTTTCAATAAACCATTTAATAAACCAATCTGATTCCTTCAGCAGGATACTGCCAAACACAGCACTCAATAATACATAGACACCGGTAAGTGATTTTAGCGGATAAGGCAAGGCGGGGCTCGTCGCAATCGCTCCGGCCAGAATGATAGAAAACTCACCTCGGGGGATAAGGCTAAAACCAAGCCTTAATGAAGCCCTTTTGCTCAACGCATATTTTTTCCCGATAAAATACCCACCAAAAACCTTACTGAAAGAAGAAATGACAAAGATAAATATCCCGATGGGAATCATGTTTCCAAAATGTTTATAATCAACGGACATTCCAAACGCGACAAAGAAAATCGCCGCGGAGAACTGCTGGAAGGGTTTTATCGCTTCTGAAATTCGATGCCTTTGCTTTGTCTCTGACAACAGCAGTCCTGCAAGAAATGCCCCAATTGCCTCAGAAAGCCCTATGCGGGATGCAGCGCCTGCAGAAAGCACGATAATCGAAAGGATCAGGATGACAAATAATTCCGTATGTTCAATATCAACGACCTTATCAATAAATTTTTTTGCCGTCCTGGAAAGCATGACATAGAATAAAAAAAAGGCAGCGGTCTTCAGCATGACAAAAAGCGTTCCTTTTGTGTCTATGTGCCCGTAGTTAACGACGCCCACAATACAGGCAAGAAAGGCCGCAATAAACATATCTTCAAAAATCAGGACATGGAGAACAAATTCGGTTTCCGGATTTGCCGAACGTTTCAAGTCAATGATCGATTTGGCGACAATCACAGAACTGGTCACATAAATAATCCCTGCAAATAAAAGGGTATGTATGAGGTCATACCCTAATATCCACCCCAGCAGCAGGCCAAGCGGAAAGTTAAAAAGCAGGTCATACATTCCATTAAAAAATATTTTTCGCTGATTATTCAATAAGCTGCCAATGGAAAACTCGAGTCCAAACATAAAGAGCATAAAAATAATACCAAGGGTGGCGATAAATTCGGTAATAATCGTGACGGGGAAAAAATTCTGAAGGATCATGCCTACCACAATAAATACCGCGGTAAGAGACTGATTGACCTTGGTAGCCAAAAAACCGGCAAAAAAAAGGGCTATAAGGGATATACCGAGCGATAGTACGCTTTCATTGACGATCATTTTCTATGCGATGTTTAATTTCAAAGGTGGAGATAAAATTTTTCACCTGTTCATTGTTTCCTATGATAATAAGAGTATCCTGGGGCTGAATAATTTCGCTGGAAAGAGGATTTGGTATCACGGTTTCACCTCTGATAATCGTGGTAATGGACACGCCTGTCTTTTTCCTGATATCTAACGCTTCGATCTTTTTATTCGCCAACATAGAATCGGGCACAATCTTTATCCATTCCATCGTCGCATTCTTCATTGTCAATTTCTGATCTTCCTCTACTACTGGCTGAAAGTACGTTCCGGAAAGAATCGCGCCAATTTGACGTGCCTCTTCATCGGCAAGAGTGGTAACAGAGGTCGGTTCATCGTTGTCTTGGGTAAATTTAAATACCTCTCTCTCTCCTGAAGAATGAATGACGACAACTAATGTATCGCCTGAATCCAATTCCAGAGTAAATTTTTTCCCGATACCAGGCAGTTCGCTTTCCTTAATTTCCGACATAAATGACCCCTTTCGTTAAAAAACGTTCTACCTTTTCAAAAACAAAATGACGTCTACCGTCATTCCCATGTAAGCACAGATATTACGTATTCCCCAATCAATTGTCAATCTATTTTAAAACGGTAAATTTTGCTCTTCAATATGCTTGACTTTGATTCCTGATTAATATAATCTCTTACTATTAATTCACACCATTGAATTCAAGCAGGTAACTTGTATGAATGAAGGTTTAATTCTTGTAAACACCGGCGAAGGAAAAGGCAAGACCACCGCGGCCATCGGACTTGGCCTTCGGGCAGCGGGACATGGCATAAAGGTGCTCATGCTCCAGTTTTTCAAGGGGCCATGGCCTACCGGAGAATGCACTGCAGTAAAGCGACTTGAGCCTGATTTTAAAATCATTCCTTTGGGACAAGGATTTATCAAAACACGGAAAGAAGAACATACTGAGGCAACCAGGGAAAATGCCAGGACATCCTGGGATTATGCAAAACAGGAAATCTTTTCCGATCTCTACAATATCATCATCCTTGATGAAATCAACAATATGATCTACCACGGACTCGTATCGGTTGAGGAAGTAATTGCCGTTTTAAGAGAACGCCCCAAGAGACTTACCGTAATTCTGACCGGACGCAATGCCCATGACAAGATCATTGAAATAGCAGATACGGTCACTGAAATGCGGGAAATCAAACATCATTACCAAAGGGGAATCAAGGCCCAAAAGGGCATTGAATTTTAGCCCGTAGGGGTACGGAGCACCGTTCCCCTATCGCTGAAATTCCTGAAAAGGACTCGTATGCCAGAATCCAAATTACATGTTGTATTATTACGATACACCCCAAGTCCCGAAGAAATAGTAGCCCAAGCTGCCAAACTCTGTTACAGTCCCGCGTCCATTAATGATTTGAAGAAACAAATTGAAAAGAAAAACCAGGCATATTTCATCGAAAAGTTAACTGATATGCGGCACCTCTCACCTGTTGAACATGTTTCCTTTACCTTTGGTATAGAAGGCATTTCCCGTTCCTGTTCTCATCAAATAGTTCGGCATCGTTTAGCCTCCTATTCTCAGCAGAGTCAACGATACGTTGGGCAGCAGAGCGGGAAGACCGGTGGATTTCATTTCATTGTCCCACCCGGCATAGAAAAGATAGGCAAAAAACAATGGTTTACTGAAAAGATGGATATCATTCAGCAGTGGTATGATGAACTTGTTGAGGCACTCGGCAATAACGGAGAAAGCACCTTTGAGGACGCCCGCTTTTTATTACCTAATGCTGCTGAAACAAAGATTATTATCACCATGAATGCCCGTGAACTTCTGCACTTCATCCGGGTACGTTGCTGTAACCGTGCACAATGGGAAATACGGGAACTGGCGACAGAAATGCTCCGTCAGGTAAAACAAGTTTCTCCTCACATCTTCAAAGATGCGGGGCCGGGTTGTGTACATGATACCTGCCCTGAAGGAAAGATGACCTGCGGAAAGATGAATGAGGTCAGGGAAAGATTTAAAAATCTTTCATAAGACATTCGTTCACACAAAAGAGGTTAAAGAGCAACGGTATTCATTTCCCCTTGGTAATTATGACACCGTCTCTCTTGAAGATAGATTTCATAATCATACAAATCCTGCAAGACGGTTATCTTATCGTAAATGTTCCGCTTTTCGTTTTCACTTTTCCGGTGCCACCTAATCTTGACTCTAGTTTTATTTTTATTTTCCCCTGTGCAAAAAATGACGTAATAAGCGCCACTTGATACTCCTGTACACCATTCAATGCCTCCTGATACATTAAAAAGCCACTAAACGTATTTGCGCCATTTCCGGAAAGGTATAAACCTTCAGGAAGAATATTATAGGCTGGTGTCAGTTTTGCTATATTTGCCTTCACTGTAACCACGATATAATCCCCCCTTTGAAATGTCTTCTGTCGTGTGAGAATCCCGGTAAACGGATCAAGCTTATAAAAAACCAGCCTCTTTAATTTTAGGGTTGCATCCGTATTTTCAGGGTCCTTACCTTCAATACCGTGATCGGTAAATGCCGATTCTATGGCCTCGCTATTTACCCCATTGTTTAAATTATCGTCTGCAATCAGACATGCATCCCTCACATCAAAGAAAGTGGCGTCACCGGCAAGTAAATAGAGAGCGGGAAAGAATATTCCGAATGCCGTATCTGCCCCCACGGCCTCCTTTATGTCCCAATAAATCCCGTTAAGTATTTCTCCGGTATAGTGAACTTCAGAGACACCCAAAAAAGGTTCATATACATCATCAGGATAGGTTCGTGTATTGTCCATATTTCGGGAAAAGTTCTGAGAGCCAAATTTTGTGGTCAGTCCCCACTCGCCAATGATTCCGTTACCATTAACATAAGAGGCCATCACATCCGCCACGGACTCGTGGATTGCGCCACTATAATTATGCTCAATATTCTCAAGTAATTCTGGCAGGATGTGATCTAGAACGGCATGTCCATACTCATGGGAAATCACATCGGCATCAAGACCAAGATTGTTGAGGATATTTCCGCAGCCAAACGCCAAAAAACCTGTTGATGGAAAGTTTTCGTCCCGTGTGTAAAATGCATTATCCAAACCGCTCAATGGCGCATTTGCATCCTGGACATTTACAAACAGGGGAATTTGGTTGTCCAGATTGTTGAAGCCGAAAGCCGATTTTAACACGCCGTGCATATTGGTCTGATGATAATATGCCATCACCTCTTCCAGCCGGGTATCGTTGCTCGTATAAAGATAATCCCTGGAGGCAGAAGATGCGGTAGAAAATCCGGAAAGGTCTGAAGTATCGTCCACAACCTCTGAACATTCGGCATTATAGGGTTTTCCAAAATTTCCTTCCAGCAAAGAAGAACTATTTGTCAGATTATTTAACGCCATCGTGGTTAATTCAGGAGTAGTAAGAGGATTCTCCCGGTAAACATCTCCCGTTCCTGTGGCAGAAATCTGGAGTTTCTTCTTGTAAATCACCCATCCTTTCTTTGCATCAACATAAACCAGCCACGTCTTATCAATGAGTCCCTTTTTCGAAACAACCGTCCTCCATGCCAAATATTGTACACTCTCTCTGGGCAAGATTACCAGTTCCGCCGATACCTTTTCAATCATGGATGCATCAACCGATAATGCCTTTTCTGCAGTTTGTACCGCTACGTCTTTTTCGATGAGCGGATGCGTGTCGGTCTCAATACGGGGAATACAGCGATTTTCCACATAAAAAATACTGTTTTTATCTGACACATGGACGGTAATCACTGCGTCCATCACTGGTATTCCGTTGTGGTATTGCCTGAATATAACCCGTTCTCCTAAAGGTGTCTTTGCGCTCTCCCGCATCTGTACATTATTCAGATTGGGAGGCAACCCAAAGAGGCCATGGTAGGATGATAAAAATCCCTTTGCAGCATCCTGTGGTTTTCCGGAAAAGGGCTTGCTTTTCACGTTATAGAGGCGCTTTATCACACCGGTTTTCTTATCCCATACCACCTTCCAATCCGGATTATCCTCTGCGCGTAGCTTTGCTAAGAAAGACTCAGGCAACCCTTGTCCCTCTGCAAAAATCTGGCCTACGGAGAAGACTGCCATAAGGCATAGTATTAAGAGCAGCGTGCCGTTAAATACGCTATAATATCTCATCTTGTCAATCACAAGCGCTTCCTTTCATTTTGTTAAAGGGGACAGCAAAATTTCCTTCAAACCTCTCAACACATGCTTCCCATGCCTTTAGAGATAGGAAATAAGGCTGAATTATTAAGGGAAACGACTCACTTTCGTTTTCCCATCAGGAATTTCGTTACGTTTTAAGGATTAGTTCGCGAGTGCAACCTCAACGGGTTTGATAGTTTTATGGATAATTTCTTTTGAATGGACAACATTTAATTTCTTGAAAAGGAAATCAAATTTGACCTCAAGTTCCTCGCCTATCTTCTTCTTTACATCAGCAGGAAGGTTCCAGAACCTTTCCTTGTATGGTCCGAAACCATTTTTCCGGACTTTATAAATAAATTGATCCTCGGTGTCTCCCTCTTTCCATTCTTTCTTTATGTCAGGATGGTTCTTGAGAAATTCATAGATTTCTTTCTTGAAATCCTGTGGAAATACCTTGCTCTCATAAACCATGTTCTGGAATTCTGTGGCAAGATGAACTTCGGCAGTGCCGGTTTCCGGGAACTTATCGAACGCGTCGGACGGAAGGGTGGACGCCCCGTGCTGCACCGCCCCGCTCAGGCCATATTCGTCCCGTGCAGCCTGTGATAAATTTCTCAAAGTTTCAAAATCCAGCTTTACCTTGGCAATGGTTCCGTCTGGTAATGGTACACCGCCGTGGCTCGTGCCCGTTTGGACACTCAGCTTACTGATACCTTTCAAACCCTTGCCTTTCATAGCCAGCGTAGTATTATAGCCATCCATGAAAGCCCTTAACTCCTCAACGGTACTATTCTTTTTCCCTACCTCCCCAATTTCGCCGCCGACGGATACGGTAATCCCCTTTGGTTCTAACGTCCTGATGTACGCAGTCAATTCAGCTGCAAACTCAAAATTGAGCCGCTGCTGTTCAGTCAGGTCTGGTTTGTTTAAATCCACCAGGGTTGAGGTGTCAATATCGATATTGTAAAAGCCGGCGTCCACGGCTTCTTTGATGAGTTTTTTCACGGTGTTTATCTCTGCATCTTTATCTTTTTCATATTTCTTTGCATTAATCTGAAAATGGTCTCCCTGAATAAATACAGGGCATTCAAACCCTTCTCTGATGGCGGCAGCAAGGATTACCGCTGCATACTCCGCAGGTCTCTGATCGGTGTAACCTATCTCTGACCGTGCAATTTCAAAGATAAAGGCGCCAACGTGGTTCTTTTTAGCAGCCCTGAAGATGGAGCGCGATACATCGTACGTTAAACCCCGGATATTGATAGCGGGCACGGTAAATCCCTTGTATTCTTTTTTGCCCATAGCCTCGTAAAGAGATTGGATGGAAGAAGAAACAACACCAAGCTTGTTGGCGGCATTACGGATCAGTGACCGGGCGGCATCCTTCAGGACTCCATCCTTATTGAAAACTGCATTATAAACAAGGGTATCAATTTTTTTATTTCGGAACGAATCCTCGTCAAGTATCGTTACAATCCCATTTTTTTGAATATCAATAATACCCTTCAGATCGTTTAACAAGTCTTCTTTCGAATGATAAAGCATGAAGTGTTAACTCCTTTTTTACTTTTGATTAAAAAACTTTTCATAGATTAATACATCTTCTTTGCTTCCAATAACAAGCGGCACCTTTTGATGAAGTTCGGTTGACTGGATATCCATGATACGTTCCCTTCCGGTAGATGCCATGCCACCAGCCTGTTCAACGATGAATGCAAGCGGAGCAGCTTCGTACAGTAAGCGCAGTTTTGATTTCGGCTTTTTTTGATCTTTATAATCCGCCGGATACAGGAAGATCCCGCCGTAGAGGAGATTTCTGTGGAAATCTGCCACTAACGACCCAATATATCTCAGCGAGTACGGACGGCCTGTTGATGAATCGCTTTCTTTCAGATACCCGATGTATCGCCGCGTCCCCTCATCCCATGTATGGGTGTTCCCCTCGTTAATACTGTAGGTTTTGCCTTTCGCAGGAATTTTTATATTTTCATGAGAAAGTAAAAACTCTCCAATGCTGGGGTCTAACGTAAAACCATATACCCCTTGTCCCGTCGTATATACCATCATGGTGCTTGAACCATACACAATGTACCCCGCGGCAACCTGTTCCGTCCCTTTTCTCAGGCAATCTTCAACCGTAGCCTCTTTCCCGGTTGTTTTCCTGCGATAAATAGAAAAGATCGTACCTACACTCACATTCGCGTCGATATTCGACGAACCGTCTAATGGATCAAACATCAGTACGTACTTACCCTTGGGAAATTCATCAGGTATGGTGATGACGTCTTCGTTTTCCTCGGATGCCATAATACAGAGGTGACCACCGTGATCCATGGATTTACAAATTCTTTCATTGGCATAAACGTCCAGCTTTTTTACCGCTTCACCGTGGACGTTTACTTCGCCCGTGAGGCCTAAAATTTCCGCTAATCCTGCCTTGTTAACCTCACGGGAAATGATCTTTGCAGCAATAGATAAATCCCATAAGAGCCCGGTAAAATCTCCGGTGGCCTGCGGAAACGCCCTCTCCTGTTCAACAATATGCCGTTGTATGGTAATGCCTTTATTTTGCTGCATATCGAAGCTCTTTCATCTCTTAATGACGTAATACGGTAGTGTATTTTACCTTCCCAATTACCAATGTCAATGATTATTCATGCTCTATACACCCGAAACAGCATAGCAAGAAATCACGGCTTTTCAGGATAAAGATTTTTCCGGCACAAGTGAAAAGTTCTCCTTAAATTTATGTTCAGGAATTTCAATGTTTTATAATTCCCCTCTTTTGGTAGGACAAGCGTCCACGCTTGTCATTATGATGTCAACCGGGTACGGTTGACCTACCTTATGGGATAAATGGGTGTGTACATGATGTCGTAACACACCCCCGGC
>PHFX01000024.1 GCA_007618135.1 Candidatus Brocadia sp. WS118
AACTTATCAATACCTCCCAGTCTTCTTTGTTTATGTCTGTGTGCTCAACCCCTTTTTTTTCTACCATAGTGTTTCCTCCTTTTTGAACACTATGATATCGTGCGGACAAAATAATAGCAATTCTTAAGTTAACGCTTATGGGGGTTAGGGGTGTGTTTCTTTAACGTTAACTTATCTGCAAGTTCTGCCAGTATATTCAGACTATTAGCCTGTGGCAGACGAAGGCTTAAGCGGTTTTTTATGGTATTTGCTATGCGATTCAATTTATACCCTTTTGTTTAAGATATGAACTCATCCCTTGTAAAAAACACTCGGCATCTTTAATTCTTTTTTCTACACGCTCTGGTTCTGGTGAAAATGACACATCATAATCTGCCAGAAAGCGTTCATCCTGCTCTTCTCTAAGAATCTTTGAGAATTTAGCATCAATTTTCCCCGTCTTGACCAAATGCATACCAAAGAGCCTTTTTACTGCTTCATGTGAATCAACTATTACCTGCTCTCCAAGTAAAACCGCCTTTGCCGCATGTAAGACAGAATAATAAGAACGAGAAATTGCGTCTTCAAACAGGCCTTCTTCGAAAAGCTTTTGGGCGGCAACCAACGCTTTTTTGCTTCTCTCTATCTCCCGTCTTATCTCTTCTTCATAGGGATGTTTCATACCGTTATGCTTTCATTTTCTATATTTTTAGCAAACTGAAAATTGTTTTGCCTTAAATAATCAAAATGTACCTTTGCAATAACTTGAATTGATAACTTATAATCTATTTCACCGTCCAGTCCATAACCAATCTCCCTGATTTCATCAGCTTTTCTCCAATTATTTGATGAAGTAATGACCAAAACATCGATATCCGATTCTTTTGTAGCATCTCCCCTTGCTTTAGAGCCAAATACCATTACATCAATAATTTCTCCTGGAAATTTATCGTTTATTACTTGTCTAAATCTTTCAACTATCTTTCTTTCTTTTATAGAAAGTTTCATACGTATAATTCCTTATTTATTTTTGTTTTAAGAAAATGAACGAAATTTATTTTTTGTCATTGTCTTCCACTGAAAAGAGCGCCCGTTGTACCTCTTTTTTCCTCATAGGCCCCTTGCTTCTTTTCTTCCGAGGTGGTGTTGCAGGAGTATTTGATTGCCCAAATTCTTCTTCATTCCCTTCCTTGGAGGGGCTATTCATCAAATTTTCCCCTCTTGGGAGGGGCTATTCATCAAATTCCCCTCTTGGGAGGGGCAAGGGGTGGGTTCGTCTTTATGTTTTCTAATCCAATCCTCAATAACCCACAAAACACCTTGTATATTCTTCTTTATGTCTGAATCATAAAATCTTATAAACCTTACTCCAAGAGATTCTAATTTTGCCTGTCTTGTTCTATCTTCTACACCCTTGTTCTCATGACTGACACCGTCAATTTCGATTGCCAGCATCAACTCATTACAAAAAAAATCTACAATATAATCATCAATAGGTTTTTGCCGATCAAAATCATACCCACGCATCTGTTTCTTCTTTAAATACGTCCACAGCAATACCTCAGATAAAGTGCCGCTTTTTCTTAATCGTCTTGCTACTTCCTTCAATTTAGGGTTATAGGGTATGATGATCTTCCGTTTCATTTGAATAATTTTCTTTGTTTCGTATTTTTTCCTGTGGAATTATCTTTGTTGGGCTTTTTAGCTCTACCCGATTTACCCACCCCTTCTCCCCTCCCTGGAGGGGACTGAGGGGTGGGTGCCCCTCCCGAGAGGGGACTTTCATGCTCCCCTCTTGAGAGTGGGTTGGGGGTGTGTGCATTCCCCTTGTGAGAGGGGTTGGAGGTGTGTTTATTCCCCTCTTGAGATATCCCCATCTTATTCCCCTCCTTGGAGGGGTTCTTCTTTAAATTCCCCTCCTGGGAGGGGCCAGGGGTGGGTTCAGGCAAATTGACAATATTCAAGCTATAATCTTCCTTTCCAAACTCACACCTGCCAAGCAACATCCTGGGAATCTTTTTTATGGTAATAGCAGCATAACGATTTTCGCAGGCCTCCTGAAAAGATTTACAACAAATCAGCAGGCTTTCGTCCGGTTTCATTTCCTCGTGAATCTTATCCAAAGCCTGTACCGTGACAAACTGCGTAGTGACAAAAATATAATCCTTTTCCGTAGAACGACCCTGTTTCCAGTAAATATGCTCATCAGGGCAGTATTTAAAACCTTCATGCTTTGCCATAGCAGCGGCAAGCATATTGGCATTATAACGTTCATCGATAATCCAGTTAACGTGTTTATCCTTTTTCAGCAGACTTGGAGCCAAGTAGTAGTACTTGAAACCACCGCCGCCCTGCCAACCCACCCCTTTCTCCCCTCCCAGGAGGGGACTTTTACACTCCCCTCTTGAGAGGGGGTTGGGGGTGTGTCCATATGACTTTTCCGGGTCTTCAATCAATATACGCGGTTCCAGCTTTGGCTGGTTATCCTTGCCTATCCATGTGAGTTCGAGTTTTTGGTGTTTGTTGTTGGACATTACTCTATTATTTATCCTTCCAATTGCTTTTTCAATTCTTCTTTGCTCGGCAGGTATAACTGGTATTTCCGGGCGAAAATCTGCTCATTATCCTTTGGTAAGGTTATTTCAACCAGCGTCTTATTCTTATCCTTGCAGAGAATAATGCCAATCGTCTTGTTTTCATCCTCTGCCTTCACATAGCGGTCGTAATAGTTAACATACATCTTTACCCAGTTAGATAACATCGCCTACCTCCTCCATATAGTTCGCTATTCGATTCTTTAAATATCGTTTGCCCCAGGAGGATTTCAGATACTTTTCCCGTTTAGTTGCATCTTGTTGGTTTAAACATGCTTCGTAATAGACAAGTATCACGGGTAATCGGGATTTGGTAGAATGAACCTTTCCTTCATTATGTTCGTCCATCCGATTACGAAGATCTTTGGTATATCCAACGTAATAATGACCATCCTTTTCGGAAAGCAAAGTATATACATAATAAAAACTCATGCCGCTACCTCATATCTAACAGGGTAAATTTGTCCCAGGTCTTGATGTTTAAGTTTGCCGATCTTCAAATCTATCAGCACAAAGCATTTCAGCAGGCGGTTATAGAAAATCAGATCAACATAGTAATGATCTTCATCAAAAGAAAATCGGACTTGTCTGCCCGCAAAAAGAAACCCTTTGCCCAATTCCAGCATGAAGTGTTCTATCCTGGTAATGATTGCAGATTCCAGATCATTTTCAGAATAGGCACTCTCTTCCTTTAAGCCGAGGAATTCCAAAACATACGGTTCTTTGATTGCATCCTGTGGCATAGCAAGAACATGTCCTTTTTCAGTAAGCTCTCTGACTTTTTTCTTGTCACGGCTGAGCGCAAGGCGTTCGTACAGAGACGAATTAAATTGACGCTCAAGTTCCCTGAGTGACCAGTTTTGTTTGATTGCCTCAATCTCGTAAAATTTTCTTTCTGCTTCGGGAAGTCTCATTAAGAATACATAATGCGACCAGCTCAGTTGGAAGATTTCTGGTGAAATCCGAGACAGTGTTGCGTATTTCTCTGGAACTTTATCATTTTTATAGTTATGAGATTGCCCATACACTGTCTGGGTTTTTCGACCTAATGAGGATTTCGCAGACACTGTCTGCGAAATCTTATCTGAATACGTGTTGTAAAAATTGCGCATATTTTCAAGATTGCGTTCAGAGAATCCTTTACCAAACTCCTTCACGAGCTGTTTCGAAAGATTCTTCAACGTCTCTTTAGCATATTCTGCTCTTCTTGCCCTTTTTTGTTCATGTTCCACGATCATCCTGCCTATGTCAAAATAGGTCATCACCATTGCTGTATTTATATTTCTGGCAATGGACTTTCGCGCTTCATGCAGGAGATCTCTTATATTTTCGAATAACTTTCGATGTAATTGATTTTTTACGGTTTTACCCATTGTCTAAAATCCTATCGTGACATTTATCACCATGCGTGGCTCCAGCTTTGGCTGATTATCCCCATGTGAGTACAAGTTTTTGAGTTTTGTCCATGTTTTTTACAGTTCAGCCTTTTATTTTCTCTGCAGGATAATAAACCAATAAATTTTCTCTCTGCCGCAGAACCGGCTTTTCGATGATTTATTTGTTATCTTCCATAAACAATCTCCCAATACCCGCCTTTATCGGGACCAATGCGCTTGAGAATATTTTTTACTTTCAGTTTTGCAAGATTATTTTCAACTGCGGTAGTGCTTATATCAAGCGTTTTAGAAAGCGCAGGTATTGTTATAAATTTATTTTTATTGATAATTTCTAATATTCTTTTTTCATTTTCACCCAACTTTTCACCCAACTTTTCACCCAACTTTTCACCCAACTTTTCACCCAACTTTTCACCCAACTTTTCACCCAACTTTTCACCCAACTTTTCACCCAACTTTCTCCGTATTTTCACCGACTTTACACCGACTTTT
Source organism: Candidatus Brocadia sp. WS118 (assembly GCA_007618135.1). GTDB lineage: Bacteria > Planctomycetota > Brocadiia > Brocadiales > Brocadiaceae > Brocadia. Next base: position 4,463 of record PHFX01000024.1, read on the forward strand.
TCTCCGGCCTTTATCTCCGGCCTTTCTACCCACCCCTTCTCCGTAGTGTTCTCCATAGTTCCCTTGCCCTTTTGAAACCTGCCAGTTTTAAGAGAATAACGTGGATCACGGTAAAAAGTGACCCGAAAGAATGCATCCATCTCAAACACAGGTTCTTTCAGTCCTGTGTCACGCATAAGCTCTCTCATACGCTCAATACCAGAACCCATACGCTCAACTTTACCCATGCGATTGAATAAATCGGCAATAAGCGGATTTCTTCTCACAGAGGACTTACCGAAATCCCGCTTTGTAATTCCGTTAGGAAGTCCTCCCGGGTTTTCTATCTCCACGCGGTCATCAAATATTCTTACATAAATACTTGTTCCGTTAATCGTATAATTTCTGTGGACTATAGCATTAACAACTGCTTCCCTTAAGGCGTCTAAAGGGATCTCATAAATATCAGAGCGATCAAAACCCCGAATTTCACTGCGGACGTTCAAATGTTTCTTTAAAAAAGCAACGGCTTCATTAAACTGGATTAAGAGGTCGTCTTTCACATCATGCCGGTCATAAATATTCGTTTTATCCGTTCCCTTAAAAGCCGCAAAGATACTTTCCGCGTGAGGGATGAATTTATCAACTCTGGAAGCAAACATTAAAGCGCCAGCATTTGTGATTCTGCCTTTCTGCACTAAACTCAGACTTGTCAGTATATTTTGCGGGATTATTTTTCTGATGCTGATGTCAGCTTCTTTCAGAAAGCTCCTTATTTTTTCTCTTGATATGTCTTTCCATGAAACACTTCTATTTGTCTTTTCTTCAAATGAAATCTTTTCATGTTCCTGGAACATTATCCGTAGTTCATGATTGGTCATTTTCTGTGTTGTTCCGTCAAGCCTTCTGAAATATCCTGAACTGCAATTATAAGGCTTATCTTCTCCCTGCGGCACTTCTATAGCTATGATGTTTTGCAATTGCTTTGTTTTTACCTGAACCGGGGGGTTACAGTTTCTTGCAACAGAATTAATTCGGGCTTTCATATCATTTGTCAGCTTCTCGCCGCGTACAGTCCGGTCATCCCTAACGCCCAGGAGAATAACCCCACCCTTGGTGTTGGCAAATGCGACAATGTCTTCATCAATCCGAGGCGTAAAATGTTCTTTGAATTCAACAGTAAGCCCTTCGCCTTCCTGAACAAGTATTTGTACTTTATTGACATCCATCATTTAAGCAATTTTCCATCTGATAGTGAAAAGTTCTGTTTGTTCCATTTTCTGCTTCAACCGTGCCTCAATTTCTTCAATTAATTGGTCTTTTTTGTTGTCCACATCATCCTGTGTCTGATACAAATTTAAGCGCATGGTATTTCGTTTCTTTTCCATTTCCTTTATCTGTCTGTGTGCCGTTACCTTCTCTTCGAGATTCAGTATCTTTTTCGCCTCTGTCTTTCGGTATTTTATCTCTTTATCTAATTCTTTCAATTCAATTTCCATGCTGCTCTTTACATCTTCTGCCCACCTGTCTAATTTTTCCATCTCATTATCGAAGAAACCTGCATTACGTTCAGCATTCATTTGCAGGATTTCGGCTTGCTGTTTTTGGGCTATTTGATTTATAAGATTTTTAACACGAGAACCCACCCCTGAATCCCCTGCCGCATTATCCACCCCTTCTCCCCTCCTTGGAGGGGATTGAGGTGTGGGTGTCCCTCCCAAGAGGGGACTTGTTGATGCGGGAAGGGAAAATAGCCTTTTGCATTGCTCTATATCCAATTCTGCACCTTCATCAGTAATCCCACATAATAAGATATGATCTTCAGTTTCAAACGAATGAATTGTTAAGTTAATTACTGATAACCAGCCTGACTTTGCTACAAGAGATTCTAAAATGTTTATCTTCTTGATAGAGTCTGAGTAATTGAATAGTAGCTCCTGAACTGCTAAAGATAAAGACTTTGTTTTTTCGATAATACGCTGAGCCAAGGGATGCCCAACTCTATAAATGTTTACGTCGTCAATATTCTTTCCTAGTTTGTAGGGACCAGGATGTATCTTTTCGCCAACAAAAGGGTTTTCACGTAAGGTAAAAGAGTGCTCGTCTATCGCGAAATTAGCGTAAGGTTCAAGGTAGTGTTTAGTAATTTCCCATAACCAATATTCATACTTGGACAAATATTCTTTACTCTCCTGTAAATTAACACGTAATTTTTCATATACCTCCTCATCGAAGTTTTCTAACAAGTTATTTCTGGCGTCTTTCATGCGGTCTTCAATCTGTTCTTCCAGTTCCTTTTGTAACTGATCAAACGAGGTCTGTATTTCTTCCGGAGTTCTGCAATGTTGGTAAATCTGTGCAATCCGCTTCTCGAAACCAACTCCCGATTCAATATTTCCCAGCACTTCATCGCTTGCCCCAAAAATACCGTCAAAGAGTTTGAATTTTTCTTTCAATAACTGATAAACTCTCTGATCTGCTGCGTTACTCTTATTTAGGAAATTTACGACAACCACATCAAACTTTTGCCCGTATCGGTGACATCGCCCGATTCTTTGTTCGATACGTTGAGGATTCCAGGGTAAGTCATAATTTACTACCAGAGAGCAAAATTGCAGGTTAATACCTTCTGCGGCGGCTTCTGTGGCTATCATGATGACTGCCTCATCTCTGAAATAATCTACTATTGCAGCCCTCATATCGGCGCTTTTTGAGCCTGTGATTCTGTCTGTGCCAAGATGCTTCTCAAGCCATATTTTATAGATATCTTTGGATTTCTGATCGTTGTTTGAGCCGTTAAATAAAACTATCCTGTCCTTGTAATCAGTATTTCCTAAGATTCTATTTAGATATTCTTGTGTTCTTGTAGATTCGGTAAATATGATGGCTTTTTTATTACCACCCAGACGTTCTATTTCAGCAAAACCCTTTTTCAGGGCGGTCAGGAGAACCTCTCCCTTTGAATTTCGGGTAATAGACCTGGCAAGATGTTGAAATTCCTTCAGGTCGTTGATTTCTTTTTTGATGTCTTTCATTTCCTCTGAAGTGTAAAGTTCTTTCTTTGTTTCAGTAACGGGTTGATTTTCTTCTTCAGTATCCTCCCATTCATCCTTAATTTCATCATAAGATTCAAAATCCTGAGACACTATCTGCTCAATGTCTTCCTGTAGTCCCTGGGTAGTTACGATATTTTCAAGTTTTATTGCAAGGGCATCTAAAGTCCCTGAAATCGCAAAGGTTGACGATGCCAGTAATTTCCTCAAAATTAACGTCATGAGTTGTCTTTGGCTTGGCGGAAGGGCAAATAAATTTTCCCTCTGTAAATAGGCTGAAACCAGATCATAAAGCCTTTGTTCATCAGGAGACGGGACAAACTCTTGCGTTATTGCCATTCTATTGGTGTATTTTACATATTCTAATACCTGCCTGCGGAGCGTCCTTATACAAATGGGTTTTAGTCTTTCTTTAAGATTATGAAAATCATTTTCATTCGCTAATCTGGCAAACTGATTTTTATAACTCTTTAAATCACCAAAGGTATAATCGTCAATGATACTGACTAAACCATAGAGTTCTAATAAAGAATTTTGGAGCGGCGTTGCGGTAAGCAGCATTTTGGGGGCGTGGGCTACGGCATTTTTGATAGCAGTGGCAATTTTATTTGACGGCTTATAAACGTTTCTTAATCTATGTGCTTCATCAATGGCCACTAAGTCCCAGGGGATATTTTTGATGTAAACATCTTTAGCCTTCGCAAAATGGTATGAGCAAATGATTATTTCATGCTGGTTGAAGGGATTTAAGTTTCCCTTTTTAATTTCCTGATTAAAAGAAGACGTTTCCAATATAAGTGACGAAAGAAAAAATTTATCCAGTAATTCCTGATTCCATTGTTTACGCAAACTCGAAGGCACTATGACCAGGATTTTTCTCTTTCTTTCAGCCCATTTTTGAGAGATAACCAGACCCGCTTCAATGGTTTTCCCCAGCCCTACCTCATCCGCCAGTATTGCACCCTTAGAAAGCGGGGAACGAAAAGCAAATAAAGCAGCCTCAACCTGATGTGGATTTAAATCTACCTGGGCATCTAAAAGAGAAGAAGCCAGTTTTTGTAAGCTATCTGATGAGCTGCGTTTTGTGAGTTCGAATGTAAAATATTTGGCATGATAAGGCGTTATTTGCATTTATTATAACATTCAAGTATTTATTTACGCTTAGAACGAAAGACCCAAACGGAAATTACATATTTTCTTCAGATATGCGTATGGAGTATAAGTCATTCAAAATCGTATTTCAATACTATTTTAAGCAAATTCACGTACTGAGTTGAACATTCGTTACACTCAAGATCAGCATAGCATATTTTGTCGATTTTGCTACAAATAAGGACTTTAAAAAGATTGAAAAACAGTCGAGGTAAAACTAAGAGCGGAGTTAATTGAAGGTAAATGCTTCGATAAATATGCTGGTGCTTTATACGGCATCCTTAAAACATCTTTCGGGTTTTTTGGTGATATGGTTCTGTCTGAAATTACCTCCAAAAAGATTAACGAGTACAAACAAGCACAAAAGAAAGCCGATGGGAGGCTTCCCAAGCATCAACCAAGATTGCCAGGATTCTTGAGGGGAGTGAATATATTGGAGAATTCAGGTCACGATTTGGTCACCCTAGAGGGAAACCGAATATGTCAACTGCCTGAAACCCCTGATTTGTATGGTGGGCGCTAGTAGATTCGAACCACTGATCCCTTGCGTGTGAGGCAACAGGCATAATTGATCCTGAAAAAATAATTATTATTTCCCCTTGCTTTCATGTGGGATACTTGATATTATAAAAAACATTGGTTGTATAGTGAAGTCGTATTATCTATCGATAGTATATGAAGGCTACAAGGTTACAACCCTGTAGCTTTTTTTGTTTTTATAATCTTTTCCATGTGAGAGGGGGTGATTTAAGAATGGCAAATGGAACCGTGAAGTGGTTCAATGACAAGAAGGGATTTGGCTTTATTTCCCAGGATAACGGAGATGATGTTTTTGTACATCAAAGTTCTATCCAGGCCGAGGGGTTTAGAACCCTTGCAGAAGGTGACAAGGTTGAGTTCGAGGTCATAAAGGACCAAAAAGGCTACAAGGCCACAAAAGTTGTTAAATTATAAATCTGTAAAAAAGCACACTCTTATATTTAAAGAATAAGCAGTTACCGTAGATGTGATTTATAAAAATATGGAGTAGGTATTTAACGCATAGTTATAATTACAACCTGAAAACCCCAATATTCGGTAAAAGGATATTGGGGTTTTTCTTTGAACAATTTTCCATGAGACATATTCTGCTGTCTTTATCTTTTTTACTGATTCCGAAAAGAAGGAGATGCAATGAATGTTCTGTTGATTTATCCAGAATTTCCGGATACCTTTTGGAGTTTCAAGCATGCATTGAAATTCGTGCGGAAAAAAGCCCCTTTTCCACCCCTGGGGCTCTTGACCGTTGCTGCAATGCTGCCGACAGAGTGGGCAAAACGATTGGTCGATCTCAATGTGACAAAACTTACGGAAAAAGACCTCGCGTGGGCTGATTGTGCATTGATCAGCGGTATGGTTGTCCAACGAAAATCTGCGTGCCAAGTTATCGCCAGATGCAAAGATGCCGGCATTAAAGTTATCGCTGGTGGGCCACTCTTTACAAGCGAATATGAACAATTTGCAGATGTTGATCATTTCGTATTGAATGAAGCAGAAATAACACTTTCTCCTTTTCTGGAGGATTTTAGACAGGGAAAAGCCAGGCGTATCTATATGAGTACTGAGTTTGCCGACGTACGGAAGACGCCAGTTCCGTTCTGGGAGCTGGCAGATATGAGGCGATATATTTCGATGAGTATCCAGTATTCCCGGGGATGTCCTTACCATTGTGAATTTTGTAATGTGACGGCCTTGTTTGGCCACCGGCCACGCACCAAGACCGCCGCACAAATTACTGCCGAATTAGACCGTTTTTATAGTCTGGGATGGCGCGGCTCCATCTTCTTTGTTGATGATAACCTTATCGGAAACAAAAAGAGCATCAAGACTGAGTTGCTGCCTGAACTGATCCGCTGGCAGAAAGACCATGTTGCATTGTCTTTTCACACGGAAGTCTCTATTAACCTGGCGGACGATGTCCCCCTGATGCAGATGATGGTCGAGGCAGGATTTGAAACGGTCTTTGTTGGAATCGAGACGCCGGATGAGGGCAGCCTGGCTGAATGTGGTAAAAAACAGAACAAAAACCGTAATCTGGTTGAAGACGTAAGGCGTATTCAGCGAGCCGGCCTACAGGTACAGGGAGGTTTTGTTGTTGGTTTTGACAGTGACACTCCATCTATCTTCCAGCGGCAAATTGATTTTATCCAGAAAAGCGGAATTGTGACGGCGATGGTTGGCCTGCTTCAGGCGCCGCCTGGCACAAAACTTTATGATCGGCTGAAGAAAGAGAACCGGTTGCTTGGTCAAATATCAGGAGATAATGTCGATGGCACAACCAATATTGTCCCCTCTATGAGTATGGATACGCTGCAGGAAGGGTATAAAAATATCCTTCGTTCTGTTTATTCTCCTGAGCATTATTATCAGCGAATCAAGACCTTCTTTCGAGAATACAAGCCGAAGAAGACAGAAACCACCCTTGATATCAGGCGTCTCCTGGTGTTATTCCGTTCTATTTTCTACCTGGGTATTATCGGTAAGGAGCGGGTCCATTACTGGAAGCTCTTTTTATGGACGTATTTTCGTCGTCCCAGGTTATTTCCCCTGGCTATTAGCCTTGCAATTTGCGGCTACCATTTTCGTAAAGTCTGTGAGCAGCAGATTCTTGTAAGAAAGAAACGTGCTTCTTAAGGGCAAGGTTCATTGGTAACACCTGTCCAACTATTCTGGATTTTACCCATGTTTCATGGTATAATTTTGCCAATTTTCATGAAACAAAAAATACGGTTACCGGTAACATGCAAGCGAAACAACAGGTATGATTGATCCGGAAAAAATTATGTATTCCATCAACATCGAAGATATTCAAAATGTCGCAAAACAAGCACTGGACAGAACATTGACAGAAGAAGAGCTAAAATTAGTGGAAGACAAGCTTGGCGATTATGCAGGCTGGTACGAAGCAATACTTCATGCATTGAATGAATTGAAACTTACTCCTTGAAATACTATAATGATGGTGCGTCATAGAAAACGATGATGTAAACACATCTCTGTAATTTTGAAGAACCGGGACTAATATGGAAAAAATCATATGGGATGAAGGCTTTAGTGTCGGAGTTCGAGACTTGGATGAACAGCACAAACGGATTGTAACCGTAGTAAATACCCTGATTGGTATGATCGACACAAAGGTTGATTCAGAAATTATCTCGGATACCTTGACAAAAATGACCCAGTATGCAAGTGATCATTTTAAATCAGAAGAGCAATATATGATCGATTACGGTTATCCTGAGTATCCTGCACAAAAAAAACAACACCAGGAATTCAAGAAGAGAACCGTCGATTTCTGCGTGGGAACCATGGTACACAAAGCAACCGTCCCGGCAGAAATATTCATGTATTTAAAATCGTGGTGGACGAATCACATCCTGCAAGAAGATATGAAGTACAAGGAATTCTTTCATGCAAAGGGGCTGAAGTAATCAAAAGCCAAACACCTGCCATTCTGCCGGAAAAGGGAATGCTCTGATTCTTACATGAACTCTCCTTTCATTGACCCGAACTCTCGGATTGGTTGAGTTTTTTGCCTGTCTTCAAGAGGGATAAAAGACGTGGCAAAAATTGACTAAAAATGCGGGAACACCTGCTTCCTCTCAATATCTTCATCCGAGGTACATCAACGTCCTTTTTTGGATCAAAACGAGCCAGAGGATCATCGAACAATTCACTGATGACTTTGTCCTTGTTGGCGGCAGGGATACGGGAAGATGCAATCGCTGTCGTTACCATATCTCTCGTGTTTTTTATTTTTGAGCCGTTCCCTGCTTCAGCAATGATTTTGAAGTCAAATTGTTTGACCATTTCCGGAGTAACACCAAAGGCAAAATCTACACAGTTATGATAGGCCGATACCAGTAAATGAGACAGTTCTTTTAGTCCGTCTTTATCAAATGAAATATAGATTGGTTCATCTGTGAACAATTTTCCGGAAGGAGGATTTATCGGGTTTGTTAACTCTGAAAGAGGCTTATCTCCCTGGTCAAACCTGAAAAAACAGTCTCCCGGCGCGCGACGCACGAGATCATCTGCCTGAGAAAAATCTATGTTTCTCCAGATGTTTAAAGTGTCTTTCGTGTGGTAATTAGTCAATATCCAGGGAAGGTTTAACCAAAGATGCCGCTTGTATTCCTGCCTGACACATATGCCCTGGAGGCAATAGATATCACGTCCGTCCTTGTCTTTGTGATTTGAAGGACCGCAACTCACAAGAAACGTCATTCCTGAATGATTTATGCAATAAAGCGGTACAACCGATGCTTTGCTGAAGGTGTTCTTGTGCATATCATACCAATTGTAAAGTTGGTTTAATGTCTTGAGACTTTCAGGTGAAACTTTCGGAGGAACAATCATCCACCTATAGTCTTTGGACAAGGAACGGGAATACAAGAGTTCCTGGTATATCATGCAATACGCCTTACCCTTTCCAGCGCCTTCGTGAGGAGCGGTTCTATATGAGGCTCAAACTGGCTTAAAACCTCATAGTCTTTGTTTTTTTCCTCTAAAATAGCCCTGGCAACGCTCTCGGCATCGGGCTTACGCGTGATGAGTGACCAAATTTTATTTACCAGTCCTGCCTTTTTCAGCACCTCTGAAAGTTCCTTTTCACGTTGTTTTATACTCTTGTGGGCTTCCCCTTTCATCTGTTTTAATGTTTGTCCCAAACAATAAAACAGCACATGTTCTGCATTCAGAGGCGCCGGGAACCCTACAATTTTGTCTTCTGATTTAAACGGATGTATCATATCGCCCGTGGGAGTAACAATCCTCGTCACGTTCCCTTCTCCCACCGCAGAAACCGGCACGATACCGCCCTCCCAGGTTGGATTTTGTTTGCATAATGATACCATTTGATTGAACACCTCCATGCCGCGTTCTATCAATGGCGCATAATTATCGCTTTTCCACCTTGAATCGACGGTGTCCGCCTTGGTTAGCATAATGACAAATGTCAGGTTTCTGTTGGGATACATCCTGCTATAGGTCGTAAATATCTCATGAATCCTGCGGGCGCCTGACCGATGCCGGGCCTCTTTAATGTTTGAGTAATACGTCAGGACAAAGGCGTCGGCAACCAGGATAACCGCGTTACTCAACTCAATATGAGAAGCCAGGTCTGAGATTTCTGATTTTGCCGCGTCTGAAGAATCGTTTATATCAAGGGCATCGGTAATTTCTGTGAGAATACCGCCCCGGTAATCAATCCAGTCAAAGTATGTCACTGGGTTTGAATTATAGTAAACGGTGAAAGGCCATACCGTTGTCTGTTGTGTGCCGTCTGGCCATTTAAATTTATCGACAAGTGAAAACCTGCTAAAATCACCAACACTCAGGATTGCCTTATCGAATTGCTGGACTGAGCGGGGGGCAAGATAAAAACCCGCATCATTTTGACCTGCGTCTCCTAAGGTTTCGTAAAGCGAGGACATATAGGTTGTTTTGCCGGAGCCTGATATACCTACCATCGTTACTTTCATTGTTCAATTCACCTCTTAAAAAGCATTTCATAATTTTTTGCAAGATACGAGAAAAGGGGCATGTCCATCTCTTGCTATCCCTTCTTCTTTTGTCTCATCATTTCAATGGCTATCCCGATGCCCCCTCCCACAAACGGCAGTGTGACCGCTACCTTTGAAAAACCGGAGATAACCCACAAGGTCACAAAAATGGCGGATCCTACTATTGCGCCTAATAAAAACACATAAAGAAGTTGCGGCGGTGCCGGTTGTTGCATTTGACCCTTCGTCTTTTGCGCCGAGGTTTTGTGTTCTCCCGGAATTAAAACCATTTTGCTCAGTTCCTTATGTCTTTCGATGATATCCGACATGCTGTTGTCCTCAATAATTAAAGGTTTAGGAATTTCAAACAGATATTTTCCCCTCTAGAAAGAGGGGATTAAGGGGTGTGTAAATCGGTCGTAACACACACCAGGCCCCTATGGTAGGTCAACCGTCCAGGCTGACATCATGACGACAAGCGGGGACGCTTGTCCTACCAATGAGGGGAGATTTAAAATCGCTACCGAAGGCAGCATAATTTAACATGCTTTATACTATCACTGAATTACCTACGTTAGCGTGCCATACAGGGTAAGGTCCGTTACCTCATGTATCAGAACATTTACCAGTTTCCCCACGAACTCCCGTGATCCATGGAAAACCACAATGTGGTTTTGCCGTGTACGGCCTGTTAATTTATTTGAATCCGATTTGCTGGCGCCTTCTGCAAGCACCTCCACCACCCTGCCGATCAGTTTCTTATTTTCTTCAAGGCTGATACCTTTTTGCAATTCCAGCAATCTCATATTGCGTGCCCTTTTCATCTCATCTGTCACATCATCTTCCAGTTCGGCTGCCTTCGTGCCGGTGCGGGGTGAATATTTGAATATAAAACAGTTTTGGAAACGGATGTCCTCCATCAATTGCACGGTTTCCTGAAAATCTTCATCCGTTTCCCCCGGAAAACCCACTATAAAATCGCTGGCCACGCTTATATGTGGAATCAATTCCCGCGCGTAAGAAATCAAATCGCGGTAATAACCAGCGGTATAACCTCGTTTCATTTTGTTAAGGATCAGGTCAGACCCCGATTGTGCGGGTATGTGCAAATGTTTACAGACCTTTTCCAATCGGCTCATAGTGCGTATAAGATCACGGGACATATCTGCCGGATGTGAGGTTACAAACCGTATTCTTTCGATGCCGTCCAGGTCGTTCAAATCAGACAACAGATCCCCTAACGTTATGTTTCCATTCAAACCTTTCCCATACGTATTTATATTCTGTCCTAAAAGAGTGATTTCCTTACAGCCGCTTGAAACAAGGGCTTGAACCTCTTCTTTTATATCAGGAATCGTCCGGCTGATCTCACGACCGCGCACATACGGCACGATACAATAGGAACAAAAATTGTCGCAGCCCCGTATAACCGTGACAAAAGCCTGATAAAAGTTTGGGCGGTAGGTTACCGCCCTCTTTACGTTAACAATGTGGTCCTCGTCTATGGCGATGACATGCGACCCATGATTTTTAATATTTAACAGTAGTTCTGGTAATCGCGAAAACATGCGCGTTCCGCAAACCAGGTCAACATGGGGCATCCGCTTAAATATTGATTCTCCATCTTTTTGCGCCATGCACCCAAGGACTCCCACAATAACTTCAGGGCGCTTTTTCTTCAATGCCTTCAGCGCCCCTAAATGAGAATATACCTTGTCTTCGGCATGCTGACGTACACTGCAGGTGTTAAATAAGATAACATCAGCCCCATCCACCGTATCGACAATCTTATAGCCTTCTTCCTGGAGCAATCCCAGCGAAAGCTCGGCATCGAGCTTGTTCATCTGGCAACCAAAGGTTTCAAAAAAAACGGTCTTGTATTGCCGGTCTTTATCAGTAAAATTAATAGAATTAATCATAGCGCGGCCAAGATACTATTTGCATATGTCACATTTCATATGTGATTTCAGTTTTAAAAGCAAATACAAATTCTCCGGGCGTTCAGCTGTCAGTTGTCAACAATGAACCTTTCTCTGGTCACACAAAGCGAACCAATGCCGATTGTTTAAACAGTAATTTTAACGAACCATGGAATTTAATCCAAGTATTTTCTGGGTATCGTATCACATTGTTATTCAAATTTGAATTTCTATCGATTCGCTATGATTTTAAACAAGGAATTATTTGCAACAATTAACAGCATATGCTACAAATCTATCCATAATTGAGATTCTCTTTGGTTAATACGAGTGACACTGTCTTGAACCCACCCCTGGCCCCTCCCAGGAGGGGAATATAAAAAGTCCCCTCCTGGGAGGGGATTGAGGGGTGGGTAAAATGGCGGTAAATTTTAAATCTACAGAATAATATTACAGGCATGAGAATATTAGTCATAGAGGATGAAAAAAAATTAGCCGCCTATATTAAAAAGGGCTTGGAAGAAAACCACTTTGCCGTTGACGTGAGTCATGACGGGGAGGAAGGTCTCTTTATGCTCAATACCAATGAGTATGACCTTGTTATCCTGGACATCATGCTTCCCGGGAAAAACGGCCTTGAGATATTGCGCGAGGCAAGAAAAAACGGCAAGGATATGCCGGTCCTTTTCTTAACAGCAAAGGGTGCTGTTGAAGATAAGGTGTACGGTTTAGACCTGGGTGCGGATGATTATCTTATTAAACCCTTTTCCTTTATAGAACTGATGGCACGGATACGGGCATTAATTCGGCGGGGAAAGGCCCATTATCAGACACGATTAACGGTGGTGGATCTTTCTTTGGATATGGTTACGCATCGCCTTTACCAGCATGGGCAGCCCATAGAGCTTACCAACAAAGAATTTGCCCTGTTGGAATTTTTTATGAGAAATCTAAATACCGTCCTAACCCGCACCCAGATTGCAGAACACGTATGGGATTATAATTTTGACAGCTTTACTAATGTCATTGACGTCTTTGTAAATCGCCTGAGAAACAAAATAGATAAGGACCGTACCTATAAACTGATTCATACCATTAAGGGTGTAGGATACATCATGAAGGATGAAAAAGCATGAACTCATGGACAATTCGCACAAAACTCACCTTCTGGTACACCATCGTTTTTGGGGGAACGCTTGTTCTCTTTGGTTTACTAACATACCTTGCATTCTCTTACGCAAATAATAAACGCATCGATGTTGGGCTGAAAGAAGAGGCCGAAGGTATAGCTCATTATGAACGAATAAGCGAGAATTTCTTCAGGAAGTATGTGGAGCGTATATCGAATGAAAACGACGAAGAGTGGGCTTCGGGAAAATATGTTGCAATACTCAATCATGCAGGAAATCTTCAATTCCGATCAGGAAACTTAAAGGATGCTCACCTGTCCTTAAACAACCACCAAATTACGGAAATCCTTTCAGGAAAGACATACTTTACGACCGTGAGGGATCCAAAGGGGCGCCTTTTGCGCATTATTACGATATCCAAGAAGGATACCCGGGAGTTAATCCAGATTGGGATTGTTGTTAACAGAGACGGTGCTCTCAAAATCTTTTCACTTGCACTCACAGCTTTAGGGTGCCTTGCGATTATTGGTAGCTGGTTTGGCGGTCTCTTTATGGCAAAAAAGGCATTAAAACCCATAAATCGTATGATAAAAGAACTTCAGAAAATTGAACCCGAACAATTGGACAAAAGACTAACACTCCATTCCGCGAAAGACGAAATCAATGAGCTTTCAGGAGTTATTAACGAAATGTTGTCCCGCCTGGAAAATTCCTTTAACCAGATTCGCCAGTTCACGGCAAATGCATCTCATGAGTTGCGCACTCCCCTCGCCATTATGAAGGCCGGGATAGAAGTCTCTTTGTCAAAAGAAAGGGATGTTCGCGGTTATCAACAAGTGCTTGCCAATAATCTTGAAGACCTCGGGCGACTTTCAAAAATTATAGAAAATCTGTTTATCCTCACACAGGCCGATACAGGACGATACGAATTACACAAGCAGCGGATGAACCTTTACCCCGTTATTGCGGAGATTGCGGAACAATTAAAGCTTATTGCCGAACCGAAAAACATCTTTGTATCAATGGAAAAGATGGAAGATTCATTCATCGAGGGCGACGAGCTGCTTATCCGGATGATGCTCTTAAATTTAATAGACAACGCCGTAAAGTATACTCAACCCAATGGGACAATTCAGATGTCCCTTTGCAAAGACAACGGATGGGTAGAGATTGCTATCCGGGATAATGGCATTGGCATTCCGCAGGAAGATATTTCTCATATATTTGAACGGTTTTACAGGACAAGCAATGCCCGTGCAGCAGACCAAGCCGGTGGAGGACTTGGCCTCAGCATCTGTCAATGGATCGTTAAATCCCACCATGGTTCAATAACGGTAAAAAGCGAACTGCGCAAGGGAAGCGCCTTTATGGTAACGCTACCAACCTGCTGAACTCACTCAGATTACAAAAAATTAATTTTGCGTTCATCTCCCGTTCATCTGCCATAGGGTATAATTTACCTAAAAAAAACAGAAGGGAAGAAGATACTCAGGCAGTGCAAATAGGTAAAATACTTTTTGTAATAATTACAATTATTCATTGTAAATATTATCTGTTATTACCGTAGTAAACGGTATTACCGGCAAAGAAACAAAAACTTATTTAATTCTAATACTACTACATTTCTTGTACTTACAGCACACGCCTGCACTAATTTTTGGTTTCATGCCTGTCCGGCACTTCCTTTGTATATTCAACTTTCCCTGGTGAAAGATGTGGAGATATTTTTGTTTTTGTTGAAAAAACCCAATTAAATAAGGAGTCTGTGCATGTTGTATCATGTCGTGCTAGCCGTTACGTGGTTTGGCCAGGAGCATCGTCTGTTTGGGTTAAATTGGAGCTACCTCACGATTCTTGGATTCATTGGCAACGGAATATTTTCCACCCGGTTTTTAATCCAATGGATTGCCTCGGAAAAGAAAGGGAAAAGCACGATCCCTGATTCATTTTGGTATTGGAGCATCGCAGGAAGCGTCGTTATGTGTGCCTATTGGATTATGGAACGCAGCCCGGTGGGAATACTGGCCTATCTGCCAAACTCCCTCATCTATATGCGCAATTTACATTTGATCAGGAAACACAGACTCGCAGAAACTGCGTCAGCGCCAATCCTGGTGCCTCCTGAAAAAATTTGAACAAAGGTGTTCGCCTGTGTCAAAAGACGAGATATTCAAGGAAAATATGACAACAATAGCAGACTTTAATTTTGGAGAGAAAGTCGTTGCGGTATTTGACGACATGCTGGATAGATCAGTTCCGTTTTACCGGGAAATTCAAAGAATGATTGCGGAAATGGCAGTAGATTTTGCCGCTGAAGGAACAACTATTTATGATCTTGGCTGCTCCACGGGCACTACCCTGCTTAATGTAGGTCAAAATATCCCCGGTAAAGTAAAATTCATTGGCATCGATTATTCACGGGACATGCTTGCCAGGTGCAAACAGAAACTCAGTGCACACCGTTTCTTCCAGGAGCACGAACTGATCTGTGCCGATTTAAATCAAGGTGTATACATCGAGAACGCCTCGGTCGTTATCATGATTCTTACGCTTCAATTCATCAGGCCGTTAAATCGGGAGAAATTGGTCGGCAGCATTCTGAAGGGGTTGAATGAGAACGGATGTCTGATCCTTGTGGAAAAAGTCTTAGGGGAAGACTCTGTTTTTAACCGGCACTTCATAAAGTACTACTATGACCTCAAGAAACGAAATGGGTACAGCGAATTAGAAATTGCACAGAAACGAGAGGCGCTCGAAAACGTATTGATCCCTTACAAGCTATTGGAAAACAGGGAACTCCTGCTGAAGGAAGGTTTCCGCTATTGTGACGTATTTTTCAAATGGTACAATTTTTGTGGAATGGTGGCCGTAAAATGATCGACAAGGCAGGCAACTTCTTTTTCCGGTACCGGAATGCCCTTTTTCCCCTGGCTTTTGTCATGCTTTTTTTCGAGGGGACATGGCCTCTGTTTGACAATCATCTTGCTGAGATGTGGGAAATTGTCATTGGCGCTATTATTGCGCTGAGTGGCCAGACATTGCGGTCGCTTACCATTGGACTTGCCTATATCAAACGCGGTGGTAAAAAAAAGCAGGTGTATGCAGAAGCCCTTGTTCAGGGCGGGATTTTTGCCCATTGCAGAAACCCCCTCTATTTGGGAAATATTTTGATCATTCTTGGAGTTGGAATTGCTGGAAATTCACTCTTATTTGTTTTGTTTGGAATCCCGTTTCTCCTCTTTGCTTATTTAGCGATCATACATGCCGAGGAAAACTATCTGGGAAAAAAGTTTGGACAGGAGTTCGAGGATTACTGTAAACGGGTCAACCGCATCATCCCTAGCTTTTCAGGCATAGGAAACACTATCAAAAGTATGGAATTCAAATGGAACCGATTAGTTGTCAAAGAATATGCTACACCCTTTGTATGGATAACGGGACTGACGTTTTTAATCATGAAGGATACATACCTGGATTACGGCTATGATGCCAGTAAATACACGTTGTGGCCTCTGTCAATTTTATCCATGGTCATCACCTGCGCATTTTTTGTTGCCTGGTATCTGAAAAAACACAAATTTTTGCGAGCGAAATAAGAATACAAGATCACAGAAGTTCCACGTTATCTCCTCAGTGTTGCCATCAAAACGGCAAATCCTTAGTTTTATAATTTAAGCATTTGAAAAATGGAAACAAAACTGAATCGGCATTCTACGGAAAGGTTAACAAAAAAGGACATTCCTTTTCTCTTGGGCTTAATCGTAATTGGTCTTGTTCTGTTCCTATTGTATACATGGTCGATGCCGCTCATTGATCCTGATGAACCTCGTTATGCCTCTACAGCAAGTGATATGGTGCTTAACAACAATTTGATTATACCGCACTTTAATGGCGCTCCGCGTATTAATAAACCGCCTCTCTTTTATTGGGCCATTGCCATATCCTATAAAATTTTCGGGATAAGCGAATTCAGTGCACGATTGCCCTCAGCCCTGGCAGCCATAGGCACGGTATTAATTGTCTATCTATGGGGGAAACAACTTGAAGACCGCAAAAATGGATTTTGGGCTGGAGTGATGTTGATGGTCAGCCCACTGTTCTTTTTCATTTCTCGATTATGTATTACGGATATGCTACTGACCTTTTTTGTCTGTGCCAGCCTTTACCTTTTCTTCATTGAATATACGGAAGCTAATAAAAACAACCTCAGGAGGTTATTCCTTTACTTTCTCCTGAGTATGGTCTTTCTGGTAAAAGGGCCGGTAGGTATCTTGTTGTTTATCCTGATTACCATGGGTTTTCTCTTATGGATTCGTGATTTTCAATCTATCAGGCGTCTTTGGTATCTGCCGGGATTCCTGCTTTTCCTGGGTATTATTTGTGCGTGGGGTATTCCCTTCTGGTTATCCCTCGGCAAAGAACAAATCTTTACATTACTTTCGCAGGAGATGTCCGGCAGATTTGTCCGCGGCTATGCCCATCCACAACCTTTTTATTATTATTTGCCGGTATTTTTCATGGGATTTTTCCCCTGGTCGCTGTTCATATTTATTCCTTTTATACATACCCTAAAACAAAGGCGAAGTATGCCGTCAGAAGAAAAAAGGCAGGTGTATTTTTTCTGTTCCTGGGTCATACTTACCGTAACCTTTTTTTCGCTGTCTCACTCGAAATTGATGACCTATATCCTTCCCGTTTCCCCTTCCATTGCATTGCTAACCACGTTACTTTCCCGATGGGAAATAAAAGGCAACTTGGGGAAAAAATGCTTATGGATATTGTGGATTACGCTATTCGGGACATCAACGATTCCCCTGATGCTAATTTTTGCCACGCCAAAATGGGCACCAACGATGCGTGGTTTATCCACAATTCATATGGTCATTCCTATTATTATTCTTTTTGCCGGGACAATTGTAGCACTCTATGCCTTCTTCATGAGCAGGCGTTTTCTTCAAATAATAAAGGTTTTGTGTTTCACCAATTGTTTAGTTCTTGGCATCACCATGGCTTATTCAGTGAAATACTTAGGGGCCTTTCGATCCACAAAGGATATTGTGGAACACTGTCTTTCAGACAAGAAGAATTATATGCTTTTCAGTTACGGAAAAACTAAGCCAAGCCTTGTCTTTTACAGTGGGAAAAATGTGCTGGAAATAGAGGCAGACACCCGATTAGAAAAACTTATTTCTGATCAAGCATGTTCCCGGTATGTCGTAATGAGCATACATGATTATCAGAAAAAGCAGGAATGGATTCATAAAGAGAAATTACATGCCGTATATCAGACTAATACGCATGTTATATTAGAAAATACCTTATAATTTTCTTCAGTATGAATAGAGAACAGAACAGATTTGCTGGAAGATACGAGAGGCTCGATATAGTAATACTCATCCTGGCCTGCGTGCTCGTATTCTTTGCCCTCGGCGACCGCGCGCTTCGGGGTGCGGAGGGCCGGTGGGCAGAGATAACGAGAGAAATGCTGCTCACCGGCGACTATTTCCACCCGACCATCAACGGCGAACCGTATTTCGACAAGCCGATGGTCACCTACTGGTTCATCGCCGCGATAGCCATCGTTACGGGTGCGTTAAACGAGCTTGTTGTCCGCCTGCCGAGTGCGATTGCCGGTGTAGCGGCGGTGTGGGCAACCCTTAGGTTTGGCCGGAGGCTGTGGTCACCTGCGGTCGGCCGCATTGCTGCGATGATACTGATGACCAGCTACGGCCTCATATCCCAGTCGCGCATGGCTGCGGCCGATACAGAGAATCTCACAACCGTGATGCTGGCGATACTCTGGTACTGGTCGAGGCGCAATAAACTCAACTTCACCACGTTTTTGGTGCTCTATCTAATCGTCTTCGCCGGTTCGCTCTGCAAAGGCCCGGTGGCGGCGGTTGTAACTGCCATAGGTATCTTACCCGACGCTATAGCCGGCAAGAGATGGAAGACATTCCTCCGTCCCGAGTCGATTTTTGCCCTTGCCATAGGCCTTGCTCTTTACTTTGCTCCCTTCATCTGGTCGTCAAAGACCAACCCGGCATCTTACACTTCCAGCGGACTGGCCCTTGTTTGGCAGGAGAACATCCAGCGGTTCTTCTCGCCCTTCGACCACAAGGCGCCCATCTACACGTATATTCATTCGGTGCCCATGCTCATCCTGCCGTGGGCGCCGCTCTTCATCGCAGCCCTCATCGCCGGAGTGAAGTACTTCACGAGACTGGACAAGAATGCACACTGGCTGATCAAGGCCATTGTTCTGATATTCGTTTTCTTCACCCTTTCCGGTTCGCGGCGCAGCTACTACATCCTGCCTATCATCCCTTTCTGCGCACTTCTGATCGCCGTCATCCTGGCGCGCATGAAGGAGTTTAGTCCTTCATGCATCATTCCTTTGGGATTCAATATCCAGAAAGGAATCCTCTTCGGCGCGGCAGCCCTTGAGCTGGTGATCTTTCTGGTGTTTCTTATCGTTCCACCCAGGAGTGCAGGGGTTTCGCTTGCGGGTATCTGCCTTGTCGGTATATTCGTAGCCTTGTCAGCGATAGCGGCTGCACTGGTTACGTCAAGAGCCGCTCATCGCCTGACTGTGCAGCCTGAGGAGAAGGCATTCCTTCCCCTGGCAGCAGTAGCGTTTGTTGTGATGGGAGGATTCTTCTGCGTGCAGCAAAATACTCTTGAGGCATACAGGTCAGAAGATCAGTTTATTTCCGGAATTCAAAGTGCTACGGCATGGATACCACCCGACCGCATCGCCTTAATGTATAAAGGAGGGGAGATTGATGCAAAAATGGTATTCTATCTGGGTAAAAGCGCACCCGTAACACTTCTCAGATACAAGGACAATTACGCTGACGAACAAGACCCTGACAAAAGGGACATCATGTCGTTCCTGCAAAGCGACCGGCTTGGGGCGCTTATCGCTCAGGTGAGATTTGTGGCGGGCCTTCCCGCCGAGTTGTCACGCCTTTTGCCAGCAGAGCCTACGTTCGAAGAAAAGCCCCTGCCGTTTGAATCAAAACCGTCGCGGCAGGAAAGATGGGGGGCATGGCTCCTGAACAGTCAAAATACAACACCAGCTATCGGAGACTAAACGACCCATGAGAAATAAGTTTCTACCATTTTCAGCGCCGACTATTACCGAAGATGACATTGCCGCGGTGTCAGATGTCCTTCGTTCCGGCTGGATAACCACCGGCCAGAAGTCGGCCGATTTTGAGAAGAAGTTCGCGGAATACATTGGCTGTCCTGACGCGGTCGCGCTTGCATCGGCAACTGCCGGTATGCACGTGGTTTTCAAGGCCCTCGACCTCGGCCCGGGTGACGAGGTCATTACGCCCTCAATGACATGGGTATCGACCGTGAATCTGGCGGTTCTGGCAGGGGCAAAGCCGGTCTTTGTTGACGTGGACCGCGACACGATGATGGTTTCCGCCGCATCCATCGCGGCTGCGATGACCTCGAAGACAAAGGTGATAGCTCCCGTTCATTTCGCCGGCTCTGCGGTCGATATGGACCCCATACTGGAGTTGGCAAAGAAGCAAGGTGTGGCTGTCGTCGAAGATGCGGCTCATGCAGCCGGCACAGTCTACAAGGGACGTCAGGTCGGCAAGACCGGCACCTCGATATTCTCTTTTCATCCGATAAAAAACATGACTACCGGCGAGGGCGGGATGTTTTGCTCTGACGATGCAGCGCTAACCGAACGTATCCGGCGGCTGAAGTTTCATGGACTTGGCGTCGATGCGTTCGACAGGCAGATGCAGGGCCGATCTCCGCAGGCGGAGGTGCTGGAGCCGGGGTATAAGTACAATATGACGGACATATCGGCTGTGCTCGGTCTGAGGCAGCTTGCCCGGCTGGAAGAATTCAATGCCAAACGCACTGACCTTGCAATGCTGTATCGCAAGCGTCTTGCAGAAATAGACGAAGTGATTCCCCTCGCAGATGCAAAATATCCCATCAGGCACGCATGGCACCTCTTTATCGTGCGCCTCGATACGGACAAGGCAGGTATGAGTCGTGATAACTTTATGAAGGAACTGAAGGCGCGCAATATCGGCACGGGTCTTCATTTTCGTGCCGTACACCTGCAGAAGTATTACCTTGAGAAGATGGGAATGCGCCGCGGCATGCTCCCCGATACCGAATGGAATTCCGACCGTATCTGTTCCCTGCCCCTTTTCCCCACTATGACCGGGCAGGATGTTGACGATGTGGTTAACGCTATCAAGGAAGTGCTGAAGAAATGATGTAAATTAGGTTGTCTTTGGCAACGACTTTAAATCTCCCCTCTAAAAAGAGGGGCCGGGGGTGTGTTGCGGCATTATGTACACACCCCTTAATCCCCTCTTTCTAGAGGGGAATTACAAAAGATTGAAATTCCTTTACATTAAATTAGGTTGGGCCTTTGGCAACGACTTTTAGATACACGGCAAATGCCGGTTAAAAACAACCCCCTTGCCCCCTTTATTAAGGGGGATTTCCTCAAGTCCCCCTTAGAAACTAGGGGGATTCAGGGGGGGGTTGTCTGGTATGCTATGATACAAAGTTTGAAATTCCACCTATACATTAAATTAGTCCTTCGGCAACTAAACTAACCTCCCCCATCGGGGGGAGGAACTACTTGTTTGAAACTCCTGTACATTTAATTAGATTGCCTGCGGTAGAGACCTTTAACCTCCCCTCATAGTAGGGCGACCAGACTGGTCGCTCTACTGGGCCGAAGGGTGTTTCTTCCCTCCCCTCTAAAAAGAGGGGCAGGGGGTGTGTTACAGCAGGTGGACACACCCCTTAATCTCATAAGGTAGGTCAACCGTCCTCGGTTGACACCACAATGACAAGCGGGGACGCTTGTCCTACCGATAGAGGGGAAATTACCTGTTTGAGATTCCTAATCATCAATCTATGAAGGAAAGATAGGCATGGATTCGTTGGTTTCTGTCGTTATCCCGGTGTATAATGAAGAATACAACCTCGAAGAGTTGGTCAGGCGGTGTCTTGTTGCCTGCTCGCTGATGAAAAGACCATTCGAGGTCATACTTGTGGACGACGGTAGTCGCGACAAGTCTACTGCGATGATCGTGGAAGCTGGCGTAAAACACGGTGGCAAGATTGTTGGCGTGCTCCTCAATAGAAACTACGGCCAGCATTCAGCCATTATGGCTGGCTTCTCAGAGGCCCGGGGCGAGATCGTAGTAACGCTCGACGCCGACCTGCAGAATCCGCCGGAGGAGATACCCAGGCTCGTCGCTAAGATGGATGAAGGCTACGACGTTGTCGCCAGCCAGCGGGAGAACCGTCAGGACCCGCTTTTCCGCAAGATCGCATCAAAGCTTATCAACAGGGCTGCACAGAAGTCAACCGGTGTAAAGATGACCGATTACGGCTGCATGCTCCGCGCATATCGCCGCCCTATCGTTGATGCCATGCTCCAGTGCCATGAGCGAAGCACATTCATCCCCATCCTGGCCAACGGCTTTGCCCGCAAAACAACGGAGATACCTGTCGGGCACTCTGAACGCTTGAAGGGTGAGTCGAAATACAGCCTGTGGAAACTCATCAATCTGCAATTTGACCTATTGACGAGCATGACGATGTTCCCTCTTCGAATGCTCAGCATAATAGGCGTGGCGGTTGCCGTTCTTGGCATAGGTTTCGGTATCATGCTTCTGGTAATGCGATTAGTGCATGGGCCTGAATGGGCTGCGCAGGGTGTATTCACGTTGTTCTCAATTCTCTTCATCTTCATCGGAGCCCAGTTCGTAGGAATGGGACTGCTCGGGGAGTATATCGGCCGTATTTACAGCGATGTCCGCGCCAGGCCGCGCTACTTTGTGCAACAGGTCGTCGGCAGAGAAAAAGACAAGGATCTTCCGCGCGTCAGGAAAGGATCAGATGTGAATATATGAAAGCAGTTGTCCTGGCATATCACAACATCGGCTGCATCGGCATCGTGGCGTTGATGAGGAACGGTATTGAGATAGTCGCCGTCTTTACTCACAAGGAAGACCCGGCAGAGAACATCTGGTTCAGTTCGGTGGCAGAGTTGGCTGCTTCGAAAAACATCTCCGTCTTTGCCCCTGACGACATCAACCATCCCATCTGGACGCACAGGATACGGCAGTTCAAGCCTGACATCCTTTTTTCGTTCTACTACCGCAACATGGTCAAGCCCGCCATTCTTGATATACCCCCCAAGGGCTGCCTGAACCTGCATGGCTCTCTTCTGCCAAAGTATCGTGGCCGCTGTCCTATCAACTGGGCGCTCATTCACGGCGAGCAGGAGACCGGCGTCACGCTCCATTATATGACCCCGAATCCTGATGACGGCGACATCGTCTGCCAGAAGAAATTTGCCATTACCGTGGACGACACAGCAAAGAGCCTCTTCGAAAAATCCGCCGGGGCATCGGGCGCTTTGCTTGATGAAATACTGCCTAAAATAAAGAGCGGCAATGCCCCCCGCCATCCGCAGGACCATTCGAAAGCGACCTATTTCGGCGGCCGCCGCCCTGCCGACGGCGAGATAGACTGGCAGAAGCCAGCGCACGACATAAGGAATCTCATCCGTGCAGTCACGCGCCCGTACCCCGGCGCCTTCAGCTACATCGGCGAGTGCAAGTACTTCTTCTGGGCAGCATCAGTGATAAAACAACGCCGCAGCAGCAAGGCAGTGCCGGGAACCATCCTCTCCCTTAACCCGCTGGTGATTGCCTGCGGCAAGGACGTCCTGCGTATCGACTACGGCCAGGCTGATGGCGGCATCTATATGAGCGGCGACCAGATGGCTCGTGACCATAATCTTGTTGATGGCCTCAAGTTCGGCTCCAGCGCCAGCCGCAGAACCGAGATAACAGCGAAAAAGAAGGTGCTCATCCTCGGCGTCAATGGCTTCATTGGCAACTTTCTCAGTGAGCGGCTCTTGCAGGACGCCAGGTATGAGGTTTACGGCATGGATCTCTATTCCAATCACATTCAGAATCTTTTGAACAGACCCGGCTTCCACTTTGAAGAAGGCGACATTTCCATCCATGGCGATTGGATAGAATATCATGTCAAGAAATGTGACGTCGTGCTGCCTCTGGTAGCCATCGCTACACCCATTGAATACACGCGTAACCCGCTACGGGTCTTCGAGCTTGACTTCGAACAGAATCTCCGCGTCGTCAGATACTGCGTCAGGTATAAGAGACGGATAATCTTCCCATCGACATCTGAGGTTTACGGCATGTGCGATGATCCGACTTTCGACGAAGACAATTCCCGGATCCTGGGGCCCATCCGCATGCAGCGGTGGATATACTCCTGCTCCAAGCAGCTTCTAGACCGCGTCATCTGGGCCTATGGTACAAAAGAGGGACTGAAGTTCACGCTCTTCCGCCCGTTCAACTGGATAGGGCCGAAGCTCGACAGCCTCAAGAGCGCCCGCATCGGTAGCTCCCGGGCAATCACGCAACTCATTCTCAACCTCCTGCAGGGCACGCCCATTCAGCTCATCGACGGTGGTCTCCAAAAGCGGTGTTTCACGGACGTTTCTGATGGCATTGAAGCCCTCTTCCGCATTATAGAGAACAAGGATCACAATTGTGACGGCCACATAATAAACATAGGAAACCCGGAGAACGAGTCGAGCATCAAGGAGCTTGCCGAAATGCTGCTTGAGAAATTCGAGAAACACCCGTTGCGGTTCAAGTTTCCGCCGTTTGCCGGTTTCCGCATCATCGAGAGTGGCTCTTACTATGGAGCCGGGTACCAGGATGTGCAGCACCGTAAACCCAGCATCAAGAACGCCAGGAAGCTGCTCGGCTGGAGCCCTGTCGTAATGCTGAATGATTCCGTGGAGAAGACGCTGGATTTTTTCATCAGGGAATCCGTCGAATCAGGTGAAATAGATATGGGCAATGGTGACTGAG
>PHFX01000173.1 GCA_007618135.1 Candidatus Brocadia sp. WS118
GACGACGGGAAAGAATGGCAGTGGATTACGATTCGATGGAGTTGATGATTACGTGTCAATACCATGCATGAACTATGATGAAATTTCTATTACTGCCTGGTTTTATAAGAATGCAAATGACACCGTAAATGCCGACTCTATATTCGGCGGATGGAAATGGAATGCCAGCGTGCAATACGAAGAGGGTTTTGAATTGCGCTTCTTCAGTTACAATCCCAATGAACT
This sequence comes from Candidatus Brocadia sp. WS118, assembly GCA_007618135.1. Lineage (GTDB taxonomy): Bacteria > Planctomycetota > Brocadiia > Brocadiales > Brocadiaceae > Brocadia. Next base: position 226 of record PHFX01000173.1, read on the forward strand.
CCAGTTTGGAATGATCACAAAGAACAGCAGTGGAAACAGGATAGAACGATTTGCCACATATAAGTTCAGTAATTCCGTGGGTAGTTGGTATCATGTTGCCGGTACCTACAACAAGACCACCGGTGAACAGAAATTGTATGTGAATGGGCAGCTGGTAAGCACCACGACTCATCCTGCGGGGAATACCGTAGTGCCGCTGACGTCATATAGTGATATGAGGATCGGGCACTCAAGGGTAAATAATGGCTATTTCAACGGTACTATCGATGATGTTCGCATCTACAATCGTGCGTTGAACAATCAGGAAGTGCTAGACGTCTATAATGGAAAATGATGTTGATTATACTTTAGAAAAAAGTATAATTGTTATCACGTTATACGATGTGATATTAAAAAGAGCACGGTGATTAATTCCAGGAAAAGTTTTGTATAATTAATTTCACGGGGTTGTCCAAATTTTAAAAACAATTCCGATACAATGGAAAGATATATTTGGACAACCCCATTAATTTTTTAACGGGGAAGAAATCACATGAAAGCGGTTATCCTTGCAGGAGGTTTTGGCACACGTCTAACGGAGGAAACGGCGGTGCGTCCAAAGCCCATGATAGAGATAGGCGGGAAACCTATACTGTGGCACATTATGAATATATATAGTGCTCATGGTATAAATGAATTTATCATTGCAGCAGGTTATAAAGCTGAGATTATTAAAGAATACTTTCTCAACTTTTATGCTATTAATAATGATATTACGGTTGATTTAAATACGGGAAATACCACTATCCACAATAATGGCAAGCAACCTGGATGGAAAGTTCACGTTGTTGATACAGGCTTATATACACAAACTGGTGGACGCCTTAAAAGGCTTAAAAGATGGTTGGAGAACGACAATGCTTTTATGTTTACTTACGGTGACGGAGTCGCTGATGTTGATGTTAATGCGCTACTGAAATTCCATATATCGCATGGGAAATTAGCTACTATTACCACGGTGCGTGCGCCAGAACGTTTCGGAAGAATTTCATTTAATGGAGACCAAATTACTAAATTTCATGAAAAGCCTGAAGCCGTCGAAGGATGGATAAATGGCGGATTTTTTATATTAAACCCAAAAGCAATTGAATATGTTGAAAGTGATGAAGCAATATGGGAAAGAAATCCTATTGAAAAACTCGCGCATGATCATCAGTTAATGGGTTACCGTCATTATGGTTTCTGGTCATGTATGGATACTTTAAAAGAAAAGAATTTATTAGAAGATCTGTGGAATTCAGGAAAGGCGCCTTGGAAAATATGGTAGTAAATATAAATCCTAATGAAGAGTAATTCTAGTGAAAATGGAATTTGATTAACATGAGGTGCATATGAAAATCCTAATTACCGGTAATATGGGCTATATAGGACCATCTGTGGTGCAAAGGATTCGTGCTTCTTATCCCAATGCAATAATGATCGGATTTGATATGGGATATTTTGCAAGTTGTTTAACAAACACAGAGGTCTTTCCTGAGTGTAAAGTTGATTTGCAATATTTTTCTGATGTAAGACATGTCAGGAAAGATTTGCTGCAAGATGTGGATGCAATAGTACACCTGGCAGCTATATCCAATGATCCTATGGGTAACACTTTTGAAGATGTGACTCTTGATATTAATTATCGTGCGAGTGTCGAATTGGCAAAAATAGCAAAGGACGTAGGAGTAAAAAGATTTGTTTATGCATCAAGTTGTAGTATGTACGGTTTTGCTGAGGGAGGGCCACGAACTGAAACATCCCCGGTGAATCCACTTACTGCTTATGCAAAATCTAAAGTTTTAACTGAAAGGGATCTTGAAAAAATAGCGGATAAGAATTTTATGGTAACAAGCCTTAGATTTTCCACTGCGTGTGGAATGAGCGAGAGATTAAGGCTTGATTTGGTATTAAATGACTTTGTCGCATGTGCAGTTGCCACAAAAAAAATTACCATCCTTAGTGACGGAACTCCCTGGAGGCCTTTGATAAATACAAAAGATATGGCACGGGCAATTGATTGGGCGCTGAAGAGGGCGGCTACGGACGGCGGCGAATTCCTGGCTGTAAATATTGGTAGTAATGAATGGAATTATCAGGTAAAAGACTTAGCTGTTGCCGTTGCAAAGGTTATTCCCGGTATAGAAGTCTCAATAAACAAAGATGCCCCACCTGATAAACGTTCTTATAAAGTGAGCTTTGATCTTTTTCAACGGTTGGCTCCTGACTATCAACCAAAAGTGGATTTGATGACTACGATAAAAGAGTTGAAAGATGGGTTGGAAGCTATGGGATTTAAAGATGGGAATTTTCGTAATTCTGAATTTATGAGACTGAAGGTCTTGACCAATTTACGCAGTAAAGGTTTTGTAACGGAAAAACTTGAATGGGTTAATAAATTTTCTGGAGTATGAAACATAAAAAATGACAGATATAGGTATACATACTAAATGCCGTTTTTGTGAAACTTTGTTAAGGCACACCTTCGCGGATCTAGGAATGTCTCCTCTGGCGAATTCTTATCTTAAACCTGCTCAACTTCAACAAATGGAGCCTTTCTATCCATTACATGTCTATGTCTGCAAGGAGTGCTATCTGGTTCAGTTGCCTGTATTTGAGTCTCCAGAAGAAATCTTTAGCGATTATGCTTATTTTTCATCGTATTCAGAAAGTTGGCTTAAACATGCAAAAACATATACCGACCTTATGGTAGGGCGTTTTGGTTTTGATTCTCATAGTCAGGTCATTGAGATTGCCAGCAATGATGGTTATCTCCTTCAATATTTTATAGAAAGAGGTGTCCCCGTATTAGGCATTGAACCTGCGAAGAATGTGGCAAAAGCAGCGCAAGATAGAGGAATTCCAACGGTCAATAAATTTTTTGGGGTTCAAACAGCGCAGGAATTAGCCGCTGAAGGTAAGTATGCCGACCTTTTATTGGGAAACAACGTGCTGGCTCATGTACCGGACATCAATGATTTTGTGAAGGGAATGAAGACAATTCTAAAACCAAGAGGTGTTATTACGATGGAGTTCCCCCATCTTATGCGGCTGATGGACGAAAAGCAGTTTGACACTATATACCACGAGCATTTTTCCTATTTTTCCCTTATCACGGTAGATATGATATTTGCAAGCCATGGTTTAACTATCTTCGATGTGGATGAACTTCCTACGCATGGTGGTTCTTTGCGGATATATTCCCGGCATACTAACGATGCTTCCAAACCCATTGGTGAAAAGATTACTGACTTGAAGAACAGGGAGGAGTCTCTGGGATTTACGCACATTGAATCCTATTTTTCGTTTTCTGAGAAACTAAAAGAAACGAAGAGAAAGATTTTAACCTTCTTAATAGAAGCAAAACGAAACGGAAAATCTGTTGCTGGATATGGTGCCCCGGCTAAGGGTAATACACTTCTTAATTACTGTGGCATCCGCACAGATTTTATTGATTACACCGTTGATCGTAGTCCCCATAAACAGGGATATTATTTGCCAGGCACTCATATTCCTATCTATCCTCCAGATAAAATTAAAGATACAAAGCCTGATTATTTACTGGTTCTTCCCTGGAACCTTAAGGAAGAGATTATAGAACAAATGTCGTATATACGAGAGTGGGGTGGAAAATTTGTTGTGTTTATTCCTGATGTAACAATATCGTGAATGGTTAACAGGTTCCGGTTCGCGGCTTGCTTTTACAATAATGATTTTTACAGAAACAAAACTAAATGGTGCTTATATTGTAGAACCCGAAAGGGTAAACGATGAACGTGGGTTTTTTGCTCGAACCTGGTGTAAGCAAGAATTCAAAAAATATGTAACGAACCTAAAGTTAGTACAATGCAATATTTCATTCAACAAAAAAAAAGGCACTCTTCGCGGGATGCATTATCAGTCTGCGCCATACGAAGAAGCTAAATTGGTTCGGTGTACTATGGGTGCAATTTATGATGCAATCATTGATCTGCGTTCTGATTCAAAAACCTTTGGACAATGGATAGCCGTAGAACTAACTTCAGAAAATAGGAAAATGCTGTATATACCGGAAGGCGTTGCTCATGGATTTTTGACGCTTACGGATAATGCCGAAGTATTTTATCAAATGTCTGAATTTTATACCCCTGAATATGCAAGAGGGATAAGATGGAACGATCCTGCGTTTACAATCGAATGGCCAGAAAGAGTGGTTGTTATTTCTGAGAAAGATAAGCAATATGAGGATTTTAAACGGTGAGCATCGCAAATCTCAGGTTGGGTATCGATATTGGCGAAGTAGGGAGAGATATGTATCGCTTTATTTCCGAGGTATTCCCAATATGCCGCAGTATCACGGGTAATGGTATCCGCAAAACATTAAATATAATAAAAAACCATATCCCCTTAACCGTCTCTGAAATACCTACGGGAACACAAGTTTTCGATTGGATTGTGCCAAAGGAATGGAATATAAAAGAGGCTTATATTAAAAATTCAAAACATGAAACAATAATTGATTTTAGAGAAAATAATTTACACATTCTCAGTTATAGCGTACCTGTTAAAAAAAAGGTTTCTTTGCGGGAATTAAAGGATCACCTTTTTACATTACCAGAATATCCTGAATGGATTCCTTATAGAACTTCGTATTACAAAGAAAATTGGGGTTTTTGTGTGAGTCATAATCAGTTTACGAATCTCATGGAAGACGATTATGAGGTAATGATTGATTCATCGCTTGAAGATGGTTATTTAACATACGGTGAATATTTTATCGAAGGTGAGAAAGCAGATGAAATATTAATATCTTGTCATATATGTCACCCTTCGCTTTGTAACGATAATCTTTCAGGAATTGCACTTGTGGTATTTCTTGCAAAGTGCCTTCGCCGACAACCGCTGAAATATTCTTACAGATTCCTCTTCATTCCGGGTACGATTGGAGCTATTACGTGGCTTTGTTTAAATGAGCCTAATGTTTCAAAAATAAAACATGGGTTGGTTGCTGCATGTCTTGGTGACTCGGGAGAATTTACCTATAAAAAAAGCCGTCAAGGTAACGCTGAGATTGATAGGGCTGTTATGAATGCGTTAAGGAATTCAGAAAATAATTACAAAATAGTTGATTTCACTCCTTTTGGATATGATGAAAGGCAGTACTGTTCCCCAGGGTTTAATCTTCCGGTGGGTTGTTTAATGAGGACGCCGCATGGACAATATCCACAATATCATACGTCAGCAGATAATTTAAATTTTGTCCAATCGGAACACCTTGGTGAATCTTTTTCCCTCTATTTATCAATTTTAAGTATTCTCGAGAACAATAGAAAGTACTTAAATCAAAATCCAAAATGTGAACCGCAACTAGGGAAAAGAGGCTTGTATCAGGCTATTGGTGGGCAGAAACACGAAAAATCCAGAGAGCTTGCTATTCTCTGGGCACTCAATTTATCTGATGGAGGTAATACCTTATTAGACATTTCGGATAGGTCGGGTCTTAAATTTGATTTAATTAAAGATGTTACAGATATTCTCGATAAGCAAGGTCTATTGAAGCTTTGTGAAAAATAGAAGAGCAATTAGTCCTTTTATAAAGGAATAAATCCGTTTATCGTAAATGCAAAAAGAACGTTGTCATTGCAAACACATACGCTTTGTTCGGTATAAACTCCGCAGAGCAATCCAAATCTTAGCGATTGCTTTGGGCCGTCGCCATCGCAATGACACGGGTATGTATACTTATTTACTTCGTCTACCATAGTAAGGTTTCGTGTTAGAGTAAGAACTATGTCGTCTTCCCAATTGGCTGGACAAAAAATATTTATTACGGGGGCAAGCGGCTTTATCGGATCTCAATTATGTCGTACTTTGTGTAATAGCGGTGCCGAAGTATATGGAATCTCTCGTAAAATACCTTGCGAAAAGGAGTATATTTTACGCTGGAGACAGGGAGATCTTAAAGATATAGGATTAATACGAAACCTTTTAAGTGATATCAAACCGGAGGTAATCTTTCATTTGGCCAGTCACGTTACGGGCTCACGTTCTTTAGAAAATGTTTTGCCAACTTTTCATAGTAATTTTTATGCTACGGTAAACATATTAACAGCAGCAACTGAGGCCGGATGTCGCCGGATTATTTTGGCTGGTTCTCTAGAAGAGGCCGAATCTGATGGTACTGAAGTTGTACCCTGCTCACCCTATGCAGCTGCCAAATGGGCCAGCAGTGCATATGCGCGTATGTTTCATGCACTTTATAAAACTCCGGCTGTTATCGCACGGCTCTTTATGGTTTATGGTCCAGGGCAGCAGGATTTAAATAAACTTATTCCCTATGTAACATTGTCTCTTCTGCAAAATCAATCTCCAAAACTTAGCAGTGGGATGAGACAGGTTGATTGGATTTATGTTGAAGACGTGGTTGACGGACTTATCGCACTTGCTCAAGCAAAAAATGTTGAAGGTTGCACTGTAGATTTAGGTTCCGGACGTCTTGTCCCAATCCGAACTGTTGTGGAGATAACAGCCAATCTAATAAACTCGCGGGGAAAGCCATTGTTTGGCGCTATATCCGATAGACCGATGGAACAGGTGAAAGTAGCACGCACAGAAAAAACGTATTCCTTGATTGGATGGAAGCCAAAAATTTCATTAGAAAGGGGGCTGGAATATACAGTCAATTGGTATAAAAGACAATTAGATAAAATTGTGAAAGACATAGTTTCTCACGGATAAATCGATGCATACTCTTACACGGACTAAAGAAAGGCATCACGAGATAATCGGATTGTTTCCAGCTGGTGGGCAAGCAAAGCGAATTGCCCCCTTACCTTGTAGCAAGGAGTTATATCCACTTGGTTTCCGACAAGTTGATGAAGAGGGGAGTTTCCGACCTAAGGTAGCTTGTCATTATTTATTGGAAAAGATGCGGATTGCTGGTATTACAAAAGTCTATATTATATTGCGTATTGGTAAGTGGGATATTCCCGCTTATCTCGGTGACGGTAAAATGCTAGATATGCAACTGGCCTATTTAATCATGCGTATACCTTTCGGTGTCCCTTATACCTTGGACCAGGCATATCCGTTTGTACAAGATGCCATAGTAGCACTTGGCTTTCCAGACATTATTTTCCAGACGAATGATGCTTTTGCACAATTGTTATATCGTCAAATGGAAACAAATGCTGATGTTGTTTTAGGGCTTTTTGCCACAAATCAGTTTCAAAAATGGGATATGGTAGAGGTGGAGGCGAACGGGAAGATACGACAGATTGTCATAAAACCTTTGCAAACTCACTTGCGCTATAATTGGGCGATTGCTGTGTGGACTCCTGTATTCACCCGCTTTATGCATGAACACATCGATAAAATTCTGAATACAAATGGGCCTGAAAACATAAAAAACAATGTGTCAGAGAGACGAGAGTTATCAATAGGGTCTGTTATTCAGGCGGCTATCATTAATAATTTACAGGTAGAAGGGGTAATTTTCCCTGATAATATTTGTTTGGATATTGGTACTTCTGAGGATTTAATAAAAGCAGTTAACAATATTAATAAGATTTAGGGATATCTCGAATTGCATCCATTCAGCAATTTTGAAATTACTGACAGGAAATTAACAAAACCTTTAAAGGGAGGCAATGGCGTATAAGGTGAAATCAAAGGCAGAAGTAAGTAAATTCATACTTTTAACAACCCAAAGATCCGGGTCTACCTTTATTCGGATTTGGTTAAACAGTCACCCTCATATGCGATGCCACAGTGAAATTTTCCTTAGGATTTATGGCGCTCAGGATGGATTTAAAATTTATTGTGAAGAAAATAGTTACAGGCGACTGATTAATTCTTTTTTTGGCAGAAACAGATTTACGAGATTCCCCTGCAAATATCTTATAAAAGGTATAATTGAACGTTTTTTAGATAAACTTTACCAGGATCCTTCCTTTTCAGCGCCATGGGAAGACATAGCAGATGAATTTTATTTTAAATATCACCCGAGAACAAAATTAGATCAGGAAAAAGTTGTTGGATTCCAGTTGATGTATGATCAATTGATTGACTATGGTTTTTTACAGGATTGGATGATAAATCAAAATATTGCGATTATCCATTTAACCAGACAAAATGCTTTAAAAATGCTTCTTTCCCGGTTAATGGCGGAGAAGACAGGCGACTATCAAACGGTTAGTAATAAATCAGCCCATAGAAAGATTATTTTAGATCAGCAAAAGGTATTAAAGCAGTTGGATGCAATTGTCAATGAGCAAGAAAAGATGAGAAGAAGGTTTCCAGATAATCCCTATCTGGAAATTAGTTATGAGCAGTTTTTTTATAACTATGGGGAAGAATCTAAAAAGATATTTAGTTTTTTGAAGCTAGAAAATGACAAAACGGAATTCCCCGAATTTTTAAAAAAAATAAATCCGGAATTTCTTGAAGACTTAATAGAAAATTATGAAGAAATTGTCAAGACTTTAAAAGGAACCCCGTATCAAAAGTTCCTGGAATAAGGAAATATCTGTATTTTAACTAACATAGTGTTTTAACAAAAGAGAATCTGATGCAAACGGACAAATCGCTTCAGGAAGTTCAATCTACGAATGCCTCTCTTACTCTCAATAAAGCGAATACGTTACCAGTGATTCGTATTCAACCGTCCCATGGGTTAGCATCTCTCCTTAAATTCGGTGAATTGTGGAAATATCATGAATTACTTTATTTCCTCATCTGGCGTGATATCAAAGTTCGTTACAAGCAAACGGTGTTGGGTATTGCATGGGCTATTATTCAACCTTTCTTAACTATGGTAGTGTTCAGTATCTTCTTTGGGCGCCTGGGCAACATACCATCGGACAATATCCCCTATCCCATCTTCAGTTTTGCCGCATTAGTGCCTTGGACCTTTTTCGCTAATGGTCTGACCCAGGCATCCAATAGTTTGGTAGGCAGCGCTAATCTTATTAAGAAGGTATATTTCCCGCGTCTCATAATACCTATTGCAACGGTATTAGCAGGGGTAATAGATTTTATACTAGCATTTCTTATGCTGATTGGGATGATGTTTTACTTTAACATTATTCCAACAATTAATGTGGTATGGATACCGCTTTTTTTATTACTTGCGCTGGTTACTTCCCTTGGAGTATCCCTCTGGTTTTCTGCCATGAATGTCCAATTCCGTGATGTGCGATATGTGATACCTTTTTTAACCCAGTTCTGGCTCTTTTCGACACCTATTGCTTATCCAAGCAGTTTATTGTCTGAGCCATGGCGCACTCTGTACGGCATTAATCCCATGGTAGGTGTCGTGGATGGTTTCCGTTGGGCTTTATTAGGTACAAGCACATGTCCTGGAACCATGGTTTTTGTTTCCGCACTGGTAGCTATTTTACTTATGATAAGTGGTGCATTATATTTTCGTCGTATGGAAAAAACCTTTGCAGACGTAATATAAAGTTAAAAGTGTGGAACGAAGAACAGATAAGAAATGGATTATGAACTATGAATGATATCGCAATACATGTAGAAGGTCTCAGCAAAAAATTCCATATAGGAAAACTCCATGGAAAAAATAAAACCTTGAGAGAAACCTTGACAGATACTTTTGCTGCACCCGTACGCAAAGCAAGGAAACTTTTGAGGGGTGAAGCTACAGGAGCTTCAGGATTGGATGACACTATATGGGCGTTGAAGGGCGTTTCTTTTGAGGTTAAACAAGGTGAAGTAATAGGGATTATTGGACGTAATGGCGCTGGCAAAAGCACATTACTTAAAATTCTTTCCCGTATTACCGAACCTACTTGCGGGTTTGCTGAAATCCACGGAAGGATCAGCTCGTTGTTAGAGGTGGGGACAGGGTTCCATTCTGAGTTGAGCGGGCGGGAAAATATTTATCTCAATAGCGCTATACTCGGGATGAAAAGAATGGAGATTGATAAAAAGTTTGATGAAATTGTAGCTTTTGCAGAGGTCGAAAAATTTCTCGATACTCCGGTAAAGCACTATTCCAGTGGCATGTATCTCCGGCTGGCTTTTGCAGTAGCAGCGCATCTTGAACCGGAAATCCTGCTTGTGGACGAAGTCCTAGCAGTTGGGGATGCGCGATTTCAGAAGAAATGTTTAGACAAAATGGAAACGGTGGGACAGCAAGGCCGTACGGTACTTTTTGTATCTCATAATATGCCTGCCGTCACCCGACTATGTAAGCGTGTTATTCTGCTGGATGAAGGTAGGCTTGCGCATGATGGTTTGTCGCACCAGGTTGTTAGTAGGTATTTAAGCGCAGGAGAAGGCACAACAGCAGTACGCGAATGGAAAGATCTAAAAGCACCAGGTGGTGAGGTGGCACGTTTGCGTGCTGTGCGAGTGAAATCGGAACATGGCGAGATAACAGAAGTTATGGACATCAGAAAACAAATTATTTTGGAGATGGAGTACGATGTCATTAAATCAGGATATGTGTTGTTACCCAATTTTGGTATTATTAATGAAGAAGGTATTCCTGTGTTTGTTACTCTCGATCAAGATATAAAATGGCGGCGACAGCCTCGTCCAGAAGGACATTATGTCAGTAAAGCGTGGATTCCCGGTAATTTTATGTCGGAAGGCACATTTTTTGTTGGGGCAAGCATTGTTACGCTTTTCCCAGCCAATATTTTTCAATTTAACGAAGATCACGCTGTCGCCTTTCAGGTTGTCGATAGTATGGATGGCGATTCGGCGCGTGGTGATTGGGCAAAGAAAATGGGGGGGGTAGTGAGGCCTCTTTTAAGCTGGAATACACAATTTAATCCGAGCAGTATTTAGTATATATTTTACAAGGAAATGCAGAGAGATACCATTTATACTTACAAACATATACATGATGCATGGGATGAAGCGGCGGATGCAATAGAGATTGACATTATGCGCCCGGTGCGTTATGCAAAGTGTTTTCGATATCTTAGAGACATACCTCATGATTCTAAACTATTAGAAGTTGGCTGTGGCCAAGGGACAGGTTTGCTAATTGCCAGAGGGTTTGGATTTAAAAACCTTGTGGGTGTTGATGTTTCTGAAGAACGGCTGCGAAGAGCAAAAGACAAACTTCAAGGTCATGCATCTTTAACCTTAGTACCCATAGATACCCATTTACCATTTAAGGACGAATATTTTGACGTTGTAATATCAGCCGCCGTTATAGAACACACCCTCAAGCCTAAGGTATTCATGCAAGAAATATCAAGGGTAGTAAAAAAAGGTGGATGTGTTATCATTGAATCTGATTGCTATCAATGGCGTATATTGCAATTGCTGGGTATATACAAAAGTGTACAGCCAATTGATAAGGCGATGTTTCCAACACAATTATTTAAGATTTTCAAAGATAATGGGTTTCAATTGGTTCATTATGAAGGTTTTCCCATTCCTGGAAGAGGATTTCAATTTATCAAAATGATTTATCAATTTACCTTAGAACAACCGATAATCAGATGGATTGCCTCCGCAAAGAGACAGGGTGTACGTATACTTAAAAACCTGTTGAAACGGGTATTTATAAGTTCCAAACAGGTACATACAATTTCCCATCCACCCGACATGAAGGTTAATCAGAAATCGCCCTTGTATGATACCGAAACTTTGAACAATATAGTGAAAGAATCGTGGACATCTAAATATAAACTTTGGTCTTTTTTTAAACTTGTTTTTTCCAATGAAAATGTTTTTTTCTTAATTAAACAAGATGGGTTGCATCAAAGAGGTAGTTAAGTCATTTGTGCCGGCTTTTGTACGCAGTTGGATTCGGAAGCAACATGCCCGATTAAAGAGACCACCACCTTTAGGATGGAGGCTCTTTGGCTCATTGCGATATATTCATCCTATTCGCCGTGGTTTCGGATATGGACACGGACAGTGTATAGATCGTTACTATATCGAAGATTTTTTGACTCAACATACAAACAGCATTCACGGGCGCGTGCTTGAAATCGGAGATAACGCATATACCTGCAGATTTGGTGGAGAAAGAGTCAGCAAGTCAGATGTGCTCTTTACCACAGAGGATAATCCTCAGGCTACGATTATTGCTGATTTAACCCGTGCCGATAATGTTCCATCTGATATCTTTGATTGCATTATTTTAACCCAGACATTGCAATTTATTTACGATATGAGAGCTGCGATTCGGACACTTTATCGCATCCTGAAGCCTGGTGGGGTATTATTAGCGACTTTTCCTGGTATTAGCCAGATATCCCGCTACGACATGGAGCATTGGGGTGATTACTGGCGGTTTACCTCTCTCTCGGCTAGCATGCTCTTCACTGAAGTTTTTCCCGGGAGGTGTGTTGCTGTCCAGACATACGGAAATGTATTAACAGCGATTGCTTTTATGCATGGGTTAGTATCGAAGGAACTGAATCAAAGGGAGCTGGATTATAATGATCCAGACTATGAAGTACTAGTTACGGTAAGGGCTGTGAAGTCTAAGAATTAATGATCATGGTAACCTGATTTTAGAAACAACGAAAACTTGTCCAATGTGCCAATAAATTCAGGGTGTATGCTTGGGCCTCTCAGCTAATTTGGACAGCAATGATCGGGTTTAGTGCTCATGGGGAGTCTGTTTCATTTTAGTATCAAACAGCTGTTCATAACTGCTTGGGAACAAACAAAATTACTGTTTGAACAACTTAAAAGTATTGCATCTTCATTAGAGGATAATACCTTTGTCGTAATTGTTACGGATCAGTTTGATCATTCAGGTAAACATATTGAATTCAGCGATTTTTTAAGCGTACTTTATAACAATATTTCATTGCTGGGAAATACACATAAAAATCTCCGCTTTTACAAAAATGAAGTAGAATCTTTGATTTATGATAAGGAAGTTCTTGCACGGGTTACTTATGAACATCTTTTGTTATTTAAATTTGATGGCGTTCGCTTGACTATGCTTCCAACAATGGAAGCAAAAACAGAGGAAGGAGAAGTTCTTTTTATCAATTATAATCCTGAAAGGATTCTGCCACAAGTACAAATACCATCTGTCGTTTGGCAGCATATAACAAAGAAATAGAGTAGGAAAAAGATGCAAGCAGATGATATTTTGAAAAAATCAATAATTATTTCCGCTCACCCCGATGATGAGGTTTTATGGTTTAGTTCAATATTCGATAAAGTTGGCAGTGTAGTAGTTTGTTTTCTGGAGTGTAAGTCCAAACCTATTTGGGGGCACGGAAGAAAACGAAGTTTGTCGGCATATCCATTGAAAAACATATCGTGTCTGGAAATAGATGAATCAGAGGCATTTAATGGCGCTGATTGGAAAAATCCTGTAATTACAAAATTTGGATTAGAAATATCCAATAAAAAAATCTCTGATGAAAAATACCGAGAAAATTATTTTAAACTAAGAGAAGGTCTTATACGCAAGTTGATAGGGTATTATAACGTGTTTACCCATAATCCCTGGGGCGAATATGGGCACGAGGACCATATACAGCTGTATAGGGTAGTAAAAGAGCTACAAGCAGAAATCAAGTTTAATTTATGGTATTCTAATTATTGCAGCAATAGGTCATTTAATCTAATGTTAAGATATATTTCTGGATTTGATTCTGAATATTTAACGTTGAAAACCAATAAGACACTTGCAGATAGTGTTAAAAATTTATACAAAAAGAATGGTTGTTGGACCTGGTATGATGATTGGGAATGGTTCAACGAGGAATCATTTATTGAGGATAAGAGTTCGCAGGAAAGGTATTATACTTACGGCCATATTTTTCCACTTAACCTTATCAGGGTAGAGTATTAAGGAATGTGAGAAAAATCCGATACTTATCGTGTCATGCAGGAAATCCATCCTTTTGTATAAGTTTTTATCCCCATTCGTTCGCTTAAATGAAGGATTTGTTTGCAGTTTGTTGTATTTATGGTATGATGGTGCTTAAGTATTTTTGTGTGATGTAGTTATAATTACTATTAAATACTTTCGATTCAGTTTAAATAAAAAAGGGAATGATAATAAAAAGAATAATCAGAAAAATCACGAGAAAAATTGGATTTGAAATTACAAAATATTCTCCAGATTCTTACGAAAAATGGTCAATATCGCTTAAACCTGAAAAAAAGTCCCATGGTAATGTACTCCTTTCTTACGGACCCCTTGGAAAAATTGAATATTTCTTAGCAAAACAAGACGACCCCATATCAAATACTCACACCAATTATTGGGAGTCCTTGCAAATAGCGAAAACCTTTTTAAATCTCGGTTACACGGTTGACGTTATTAGTTATCATAACGAGGATTTCACTCCCGAAAAAAGATATTCATTTTTTATCGGTGCGCGTACAAATTTTCACAAATTTGCAAAACTTCTTAATGCAGATTGCATAAAGATTGCGCATCTTGATATGGCACATTGGTTGTTTAATAACAGCGCTGCCTATAATCGTTATTTAGCCTTACAACAAAGGCGGGGAATAGCTGTAATGCATAATAAAATGTGCGAGCCAAATTGGGCGATTGAATATGCTGATTATGCTACGGTTCTGGGAAATCAATTTACTCTCAGCACATATCAATATGCCAAAAAGCAAATTTTCCTTATTCCAATTTCAACCTGTGCCACATACCCGTGGCCAGCGGAAAAAAACTTTGACTCCTGCCGAAGAAATTTCGTATGGTTTGGCAGTGGGGGATTAACCCATAAAGGGTTAGATTTAGCCTTAGAGGTGTTTGCAGAAATGCCGGACTATCATTTAACAGTATGTGGTCCAATAAAGAACGAGAGGGATTTTGAGACTTGTTATTACAGAGAGCTTTATCAAACCAAGAATATTCATACAGTTGGATGGATTGATGTTAATAGCCACAAATTTGTCGAAATTATGAACAATAGTGTCGGATTAATTTACCCTTCTTGTTCAGAGGGCCAATCTGGTTCTGTTGTAAATTGTCTCCATGGTGGTTTGATACCTATAATAAGTTATCAAAGTGGAATTGATGTAAATGATTTTGGAGTAATTTTAAATACTTGTTCATCGGAAGAAATAAAGAGTGCTTTACAAAAGGTTTCCAATCTTTCTTCAGAAATGCTGAGACAAATGGCTCGAAAGTCGTGGGAATATGCACGAGCAAATCATACACGGGAACGCTTTGCAGAAGAATATTCAAAAGCTATATTAGAGATTATAGCCAGGCGCAACAAAGAGAATGGTCATCTCAATTCTGAAAAATTACAATAACTGTAACAATTTAGTTTTTGAAAAAGTAGGGGCGAAGCATTTGCTATCATTGTATACATGCGTTCATACCCAAGATGGCAAATGCTTCGCCCCTACACTATGCGGTAAACATCGTTATTAGGAATTTTTCAAAGAACTAAATTGTTACCAATAACTTTATTTGTGGGACCCCTAGCAATATAAGGCAATATTATGGCAATTCATATCCTCGGTATATCTGCTTTCTATCATGACTCAGCGGCAGTTTTGGTCAGAGATGGTGAAATAGTTGCAGCCGCTCAGGAAGAGCGTTTTACAAGGATCAAGCATGATCCTTGTTTTCCTGGCAAGGCAATTGCTTATTGCCTTAATGAAGGGGGAATCACTGCGGCTAAACTCGATTACGTTGTATTTTACGAAAAACCATTGATTAAATTTGATCGCCTCCTTGAAACGTATCTTACTTTTGCTCCCAGTGGTTTCCAGTCTTTTCGCACGGCATTACCCCTCTGGATAAAACATAAACTGCATATACCAGAAGAGATTTTCTCCGGATTGGGTGGAGAATTTCGTGGGCAGATCTGTTTTGCGAATCA
Source organism: Candidatus Brocadia sp. WS118 (assembly GCA_007618135.1). GTDB lineage: Bacteria > Planctomycetota > Brocadiia > Brocadiales > Brocadiaceae > Brocadia. The sequence continues at coordinate 16,038 of PHFX01000173.1, forward strand.
TCATGAGTCACATGCTGCAAGCGCCTTTTTCCCATCTCCATTTGAAAAGTCAGCCGTTCTGACACTTGATGCAGTAGGTGAATGGGGGACAAGTTCGATAGGTATCGGGTCAGGTAATCAAATTACCCTTACCCATGAAATGCGTTTTCCTCACTCTTTAGGGATGCTCTATTCAGCATTTACTTACTATGCAGGATTCAAGGTAAACTCTGGCGAATACAAACTCATGGGGCTTGCACCGTATGGCCAGACTAAATATCGAGACTTGATCATCGATAAGATAGTTAAAATTATGGAGGACGGCTCCCTCTGGTTGGATATGTCGTATTTCAATTACTGTCAGGGATTAACCATGACGTCTGAAAAATTTCACCAGTTGTTCGGTGGCCCACCCCGGCAGTCTGAAACGATGATTACACAGAAGGACATGGATATAGCAGCTTCTATTCAGGCTGTATGCGAGGAAGTTGTCCTGCGGTCAGCCCGACATGTTTATCAGCTCACTGGTGAGCAAAATCTGGTTATGGCAGGTGGCGTAGCGCTAAACTGTGTAGCAAATGGAAGATTGCTCCGCGAAGGACCTTTTAAGAAGATATGGATTCAGCCTGCGTCAGGTGATGCTGGTGGTGCGCTTGGCTCTGCATTGCTGGTCTGGCATCACATGTTAAGAAAACCGAGGCAGGTGAATTCACGAGACAATCTAAAAGGGTCACTCCTGGGACCGGCTTTTAGCAATCTGGACATTGGAGTGTTCCTTGATTCAATTGGCGCTGTTTATGAATACTATGAGGATGAAAGCGACTTGATCGATCACGTTGCCCGCATTTTGAATCAGGAAAAAATCATTGGATGGTTTCAGGGACGCATGGAGTACGGCCCACGCGCGCTCGGTTGCCGCAGTATCATAGGAGATGCCCGTTCTCCCCGCATGCAGCAGACGATGAATCTGAAAATTAAGTTTCGTGAATCATTTCGTCCTTTTGCTCCGTGTGTTCTCCATGAGTTTGTTGACACCGTATTTGAAATGCGCCCTCATGAGGATAGCCCCTATATGCTCTTCGTAGCGCCGATTCAAAATACCTGGAGGACTCCGCTTAGCCAGGAAGAACAGAAAAAGATGCAAGACCCTGATTTGAGAATACGCGTATCGGTACCCCGGTCGAAATTGCCTGCAATTACCCATGTTGATTATTCAGCAAGAATTCAGACCATAGATCCTGAAAGGCACGGACGTCTTTACCGTTTAATGCGACAATTCTATGAATTGACAGAATGCCCCGTAATTGTAAACACCAGTTTTAACATTCGGGGCGAACCCATTGTTTGTACTCCCGAAGATGCATATCGTTGTTTCATGGCGACACATATCGACTGTTTGGTACTCGAAAATTATATACTCAGGAAAGACTCTCAACCTTCTGATTTGCTTCAGGATGCAGAAATGTATAAGTCACAATACACACTTGATTAAATTATTTATTCCTGGAGGATCGATGTTCAAAATAATTCTGCGCCATGCATTTTATAATAACCGGATTTGGCTTATAAATTTTTGGATATCCATAAGTCTTGTGAGTGGATTGTTCATAGGTATTAGTTTATGGCTGTTATCGTATTCGCTATGGTTTGGGTTTGGAACAGTTTTGGTATTTTTGTTGATTATACCGATATTGTTGCGGCTAAAAGCATTGCCGCTCTTATATAGGGCATGGAATAAAATAGCACGCTACTACGTTCATCTTGCAAGCCTGCTGATTATGGGTGTATGTTATTATATCATCTTTGTTGCTGTAGGACGAACGGGAACCAGCTTTGTCAGAAATGTTTCGTCTTATAATAAATCAATGTGGCAACCCAGAAAAACGCCTACACTGAACGCATATGGAAACCAGTATGATTTTGGAACAAACAGTCTGACAAAGAAAGGGTGGATTTTAACTTTTTGCTCCTGGGCATGGCAATCTGGCAATCTCTGGGCATGTTGTTTATTACCATTCTTGATTTTGCTCTCTTTTTTTGAGACTGATCAAAAAACCAGTGTTTCTGCCAATATCTATACACTCTATTAGAAGTATCCATTGATTATGATTCGTACTGTTCTGGCTTTTATCGCTGCTCTGTTTGGTATGCTTTTATCTGTTCCGATCATTGTGGTAGGATTGCCTTTTTGGATCGTGACATTCTTTACGAATGCTTTTTCCTGGCTTTGCGAACCACGATCTACCCCCTGGCAGGAATTAATGGAATATCATCCAATTTTTGGTTGGAAAAATAAAGCAAACCTTTGTACGTTTGCCGCGATGCAAAATACCGAGGGTTTCCATTTTACAACGGACTCAAAGGGATGGCGTGGAAATAAAATCAATATTGAAGATAGTAATATGATAGTTTTTGGTGATTCCTTTGCTTTTGGGTATGGGGTAAATGACCGTGATTGCTTTGCAGAACTCAATCCCCATGTCCGTATTAAAGCTGCTGGCGTATGTGGTTATAATATGGTTCAGTCACTCCTTTGGATGCAGCGGTTATCACCCGGACTTAAAGGGAAACTCATTGTCTGGTTCATTTTTTACGGTAATGATTTATATGAAAATTTGATCCCGAATCAGGGTAACTATCGGATGCCTTTCGTAAGAAATCTTAACGGAAATGAATGCTGGGAGATTGTGTCTGACCACATCAGCCCTGATAAATGGTTTTATACTCTTGAATCACAAAATGATATTAGACTGGCAGAGATTTGTAGTCCATCCTTTTTGTCTGAGCGTGCCTTTTCTGCCTGCGAATTCTTAATAGGAAAAGGGAAAAATACCTGCGATGAAGCTGGTGCACAAATGGTGGTTGTTGCCATACCGGAAGCGTTGCAAATAAGACCAAGCGGTTTAAAGTATTTAGCATCGCTTCTTTCCGATCCAAAATCCTTTGATCCAGATTTACCAGACAAGAAGGTGCATGAAATTTGTAATAAATTGGATGTGCCATTTGTTGCATTAAAGAAGATTCTAAAAGATAGCGACTACCTTGTGGGGGATGTTCATTGGAGTAAAAAAGGAAATCGACGCGTAGCAGAAATATTGTATAATATTTATCAGAAGTATTTTTCGAACGGAACAGATTTAAAGAGGGAACTGCATTCAGTGGGGTAAAATTTGTTCTCCGTTTTTATGATGCAAAACAGGAGGAGGAACATTGGCCGTAAGAACGAATAATATCACCAGGGCGGTTATAACAGGTAGCTTTATCACAACGATTACAATAATACTTTTACTTCTCTTATTCGAAGTTCTGGTGAGAGTAATAGTTCCATGGAAAAATGATGTTTTGCATCAATGTCATCCCCTGTATGGAACAATAGGAATTCCCAATGCAACCGGTAATTTTTATGGAATGGCACCTGAAAACATGGCAGTACCGAAAGTAGTAGTGCACATGAATTCAAAGGGGCTGCGTGACAGGGAATGCGAGTATGAGAAGCACGACTCGTTTCGCATCTTGATCCTCGGTGACTCGATGATTGCAGCCATGCAAGTCCCCCTAGAACAGACCGCACAGGAGGTCACGGAACGTATATTGAATAACGAGCTCTCCGGTCGCAAAAATATAGAAGTTATCGCCGGTGCTCAGCCTGGCTGGGGTACCGACGACGAATATCTTTTTTATCGCGAGGAAGGTTACAAATATCAGCCTGATTTAGTACTCCTTGTTTTTCACCCAGAGAATGATGTGCATAATAATTCTCGTGCCCTGCAAATAGAATTGGACGAATATATAAACGATCCTTATTTTGTTTTAGATCAAAATAACATGCTTGCACTAAATGACTTCCCATTTCCCTGTGATAACCCACCGGACAAAACAATCAGGAAATTAAGTCAGTCACGAACTGGCGAAACACAAGCTATAATTCCATCAGTAAAAGAGTGGCTGGATGAACATTCTCGGTTATATCTTTTTGTGAAAGGGAGAGTACGTCGGGTATTGTCTCAAAATATTGCCGATGTATTGGTGGCGTGGGGTATCTTGAGTTCTTTTGGCGATGATCATACCGCGCGTAGGCAATTTGAGATAGGTCATGGTGGTATATTTTTTAAAGAAACACCACCGTCATTACAAACCGCGTGGTCACTAACAGAAAAACTCATACTGGCGTTACGCGACGAAGTTGCACGTAATGGAAGTAGGTTTGCAGTTTTTAAAATGCCTTCCCAATTTGAAGTAGTTGACTTTGAATGGCAGCGTGTTCAGAAAGAGGCTTCACGTTTCGGGATCGCGGATCTTGATCGCAATAAACTATCAGACATGGTAATGAATTTATGTACTCAGCACCAAATTACTGTCCTTGACGTGCTTCCGGAATTTATGAGTCAAGCAGTCCAAACAAAAAAACCCCTCTATTTTAAAGGAGATGGCCATTTTACAAAAGAGGGAAATTACCTCCTGGCCAGCCTGCTCGCTGCATGTCTCAAAGAACACAACTTGCTAGGAGAAGCAAAAGAAGAGACGTTAAACATCTTGAAATTTGAATAACGATTTTTCAAAATAGCAATAATAAGGATCTGATTTATGAATATTTTAGGTATCTCCGCATTTTACCATGATAGTGCAGCTTGCTTAGTTCAAGATGGAAGAATAGCTTCTGCTGCACAAGAGGAGCGTTTTACTCGTAAGAAACACGACCATGCTTTCCCGAAGAATGCCATAAATTATTGCTTGCAAAACAGCGAATTACAGGTAAAGGATTTGGATTTTGTCGCTTTCTATGATAAACCGTTTTTAAAGTTTGAGCGGATAATGATGACCTACCTAACGTATGCACCGGTTGGAATTCAGTCATTTATCAAAGCGGTACCGTTATGGATAAAGCAGAAACTCTGGTTAAAGGAATTTATTAAGAAAGAACTTGATTTTGAAGGAAAGATAATCTTTCCGGAACATCATGAATCACACGCTGCATCTGCGTTTTTCCCATCACCTTTCCAGGAGGCAGCTGTCCTTACGTTAGATGGGGTCGGTGAGTGGGCAACGACAAGCTTTGGAATAGGAAAAGACAATAGGATAGACATTGCGTCAGAGATTCATTTTCCGCATTCCTTAGGTCTGCTCTATTCTGCATTTACCTATTATACTGGCTTTAAAGTCAATTCTGGTGAGTACAAGGTAATGGGGCTAGCGCCTTATGGAGAATCAAGGTATAAGGATTTGATTCTTTCAGAACTCATAGATTTGAAAGAAGATGGTTCTTTTAAGCTGAATATGAAGTATTTTAATTATTGTGCTGGTCTGACAATGACCAATGGGAAATTTCATAAATTATTTGGCGGTCCTCCCAGAAAAGCCGAATCTCTGTTAACACAGCGTGACATGGATTTGGCGCGATCAATACAAGACGTGACGGAAGAAGTGATGATCCGTATTGCACGATATGTACACAAGGTGACAAGGAAAAAAAATCTGTGTATGGCAGGTGGCGTGGCGTTGAATTGCGTTGGTAATGGCAAAATTCTGCGGGAAGGGCCATTTGAGAATATTTGGATACAGCCTTCTGCCGGTGATGCCGGAGGTGCATTGGGAGCTGCTTTATTTGTCTGGCATCAATATTTGGACAACGTTAGAATCGTTGATGGCAAGAAGGATTTGCAGTATGGATCATACCTCGGTCCGAAATTTGAGAATGGGTACATTTCTGATTTTCTTAAGAAAAATAATATTCCATATGTTGAAATGCAGTACGAAGAAATTCCGGAAAAAATAGCTGATTTAATTGCTGACCAAAAGGTGATTGGCTGGTTTCAGGGTAGGATGGAATTTGGTCCCAGGGCATTAGGGAGCCGTTCAATTATTGGAGATGCCCGTTCTCCGAAGATGCAGGAAGTAATGAATTTGAAAATAAAATTTCGTGAGAGTTTCAGACCATTTGCCCCGTCGGTATTACTGGAGCGGGTATCCGATTATTTTGAAATAGACCAGGACAGTCCATACATGCTTTTAGTGGCTCCGGTCAATAAAGAAATCTGCCGCGAAATGTCAGGGGAAGAACAAAAACTCTTTGGAATAGATAAATTAAATGTAGTTCGTTCCAACATCCCGGCGGTTACCCACGTGGATTATTCTGCGAGAATTCAGACGGTAAATAACGAGGATAACCCGTTATTTTACCAAATGATCAAAAAATTTGACCAGAAATATGGTTGTCCTGTAATTATTAATACTTCATTTAATGTGAGAGGTGAACCAATTGTGTGTACCCCTGACGATGCGTATTTATGTTTCATGAGGACAAATATGGATTATCTGATCCTGGAAAATATGCTCTTAGAAAAGAAAGAACAGAAACCCCTGGACAAAGATATTGATTGGCTTAAAAAATACGAATTAGATTAGGAGAAAGGCATGATCAACGAGGAGATCAAAAACATTAAGTGCGGGAAAGGGGATTTGCGGAAATTCGGCATAACAATGGGTATTGTCTTATTACTGCTGGGAGGTTTTTCTTGGTGGCGGGGGAAAGATTTTTATATATACTTCCTTACCATTTCTGCGGTATTTTTCTTCTTTGGTTTGGTTTTTCCAACTCTGTTGAAACCAATCAACAAATTATGGATGTCTTTGGCAATCCTCATGAGTTGGTTTATGACACGGGTTGTTTTGGGTATTTTATTCTATGCAGGAATTACACCCATAGGTTTCTTGTCAAGGGTATTTGGCAAGGATTTCTTAAAGTTAAAATTTAATAAGAATACGGAACGTAGTTATTGGGTCCCAAAGGAAAGGAGGGAAGTGGAAAAAACAGATTATGAAAGGCAATTTTAAAAATAAGTTCATAAATTATTTTAAAAAATGAATATGAATGTGAGGTGACCATTTAATGAGTAAAATTGCAATTATGAAAGAATTCTGGTCATTTTTAAGAATTCGTAAAAAATGGTGGTTAGCGCCAATTGTTATTTTCCTGCTACTCCTGGGTGCGTTAATTATCTTTACACAGGGTTCAGCAGTAGCCCCATTTATCTACGCACTGTTTTAAACTAACGTGTAATTCATTTTTTTCTCAGAGATGTGAAGTATCATTGTGATCAAATTCAATAAGTATACATGCAAATGTCATTACGAGGACGATAGTGTGACGTAATCTCCAATGGTTGGCTTGCTTCGCTCGCGATGGCAACTTTCTTTTTTTCTTATGTCATACCACTACAGATTCAGGGAATCGACAAAGAAACGCCAGTCTAAATCTATAGATGACGGCTTATACACGTGAAAAAAATCTAACAAATAGGACAGTGGCATATGAATAAAAGATTTAATTAGGAACCCGGAAATGAACGATAGAAATCATCCTTTGATTACCATTGGTATTTCTACCTACAATAGAGCGGGTAGCTACCTTACGCAAGCCTTGGAAAGCGCTTTAAATCAAACTTACAGGAATCTAGAAATTATTGTTTCTGATAACTGTTCAACTGACAATACGGAAGCGGTAGTAACTAATTATCAAGACCCCCGTATTCAATATATCAAACAGGAAAAAAATATAGGAGCTAATAATAATTTTAATTTTTGCCTTCGCAAGGCAAAAGGAGCATATTTTCTCTTACTTCACGATGATGATTTGATCGACAGCGATTTTATTGAGACCTGCATGGAAGCGGCTCATTTCGATACTAACTTCGGTATTATAAGAACAGGCACAAGAATAATTGATTCACACGGGAAAGTGTTGAAAGAATCACCCAATAGGGTTGTTGGACTTTCAACGGAAGAATTTTTCAGAGGATGGTTTGCAGGAAAAACATCATTGTATGTTTGTAGCACTTTATTCAATACCAGAAGGTTAAAAGAGATTGGCGGATTTAAATCGAAGCATAATCTTTTTCAAGATGTGATTGCTGAAGTAAAATTGGCATCAGGGTATGGCAGAATAGATGTGCAGAATATCAAGGCGAGTTTTCGAACGCACGCCTCAGAGATGACATACGCTGTAAAAACAAGAGATTGGTGTGAAGATTCTTTTGAATTACTGGATTTAATATGTGAATTATCTCCAAAAAAAAAGGCATTAATAAAAAGTGAAGGAATGATCTATTTTTCGACAGTAAATTATTATATGGCGATGCATGTTAAATCACCCTTTAGACGGTTCATCGCGTATTTAATAGTTTTTAAAAAGTTTCGTTGCAAGTATTTCCCGCCGCTTAGTCACTACCCTTTTTATAAAATATATTATGGAATGCGATTTTTAAAGAGGATGGTAAACAAAAGATCATTCTTCCTACATTGAATTTACCAAAGTTTCCAAATACCTAATTGATAAACCTAAATACCCGATTGGTTTGCTCGGTGATAGTATAGAAATTCATTTTGTTCATTATTCTTCTGAAAATGAAGCGTTTAATAAGTGGAATAGTCGAGTTGATCGTTTAAGAAGAGATATGGCGGATAATATACCACTTTTTCTAAAGTTTTGTGACCGGGATGGCAGCGATATTGATCATCTAAAAAGATTTCATGCGTTACCATTTGAGAATAAGATTTCAATTGGTGTTAATTCCTTTAATGCGAAAAATCATCTGTGTCAACCCAATATGAAAGACACTAAGGAATTGTCAATATATTAACTTTACAAATATATGACTCTGTTGAATAACCTCAATTTATGGGGATTATTGGTTTTTGCAATTTTGTTCTTTGAAAAATGAAAACAGGACAAATTTTAGCGAGAAAAGGGCATTCCAACCATAAAAAGTGGAATAAATGCGCCGAAGCACTGTTTTTATCGGGGAAAAAGAATTAACAACCGCTGTTTTAACTGCACCTGACGCCATATATCCATAGAGAAGTCCGTGCCGGATGAATCTCTTTACGTTGCAGGCGATGGCTGCAAAGAGTAACTGCAATCGTGTTCTGCTTTCCGTTCGATGCCTTGACTTTCTGACACCATGAGAGCGAACCACTTCGCTCACCGTTGCCTCCACGCCAGCGCGGATCGCACACTGCTTACGGTAATCCGTATTCTCCATGTACTGATGATGCCGGGATGCTCCCCGATACGATGCATCATCAATGGTTACAGTAGCAACACGCTTGCCAATCTTTACCGGACATCGCGTGTTCACCCCGCAGGCAGAACAAGTCGCTGGATCAAAATGCACCAGCGTCTTTCCCGTGTTTTCACTGAGTGATTGATCCGTCGGAATGTGTTGCTCAGGACAGGCACGTACGATTACTTCACCGCCGTCCCCTTCCAGGGTGATTTCAAAATCTGCCACGTCGAGCGGTCTGTCCTCAGCTTGAAATTTTTCAAACGATTGAGAACGTCCCGAACTCGGCCCCTCCAGCACGATGCCTCTGGTGTATGAATCCCCTATGGTCTGACCATTCACAAATCCCGCATCCGCATATTGTTCCTCCGGTTTCACCTTTGCCCCTTCCAACCGTTCCTGAATACCGGAAAGCTCTTTTGCATCCGGGGTTGTTGCCGGTGTTACCTCTGTGTCGGTAATAAACTGGGTTTTATTGGCTGTATCGCAGGTCTCCGTCACAAATCCTTTTTGCCCACAGGTGGACTGCCTCCCTTTCTTCACATACCGGGCATCGGTATTGTGGGGACTGGAAATAATTCCATCCCCAACCGGTTTTTCCCGAACGACAATCTCATCAGATGTTGTCTTCTCCTGATTCTCTATCACCTCGCACTGCTGATGAAATACGGTTGCAAGCGTCTTAAAACTCTCATAATGCTGTACCTGATTATGACTGGCAAACGCCTTACACACTGCGTAGAGATCCTGTGCCATGAGTTTGACCTGACGCTGCGCCTTCTCGTGGTCTTTCTCCGTGAGATCAAAGTCTTTTCCCAAATAGTCCCGGGAAAGTTCTTTGCTTATGCACTCGTACAAACCAGCCTTCTGCTTGCGCAAGTTTTGAAGAAACACCCGCAGGGTCTCTTTAAATAACCCATACCGGGACAGTATTTGCAACCACCCGTGAATAAGAAAAGAGTCTGTTCGCTGTTTCTTCACCGACGTGCCACACAACTCTGCAAACTGTACCGTTAATCTCTCAAACAATTTTCTCCCCGCCTTGCTCGTCTCCATACGATTATAAAACTTAAACAACGTCGTATGATCAAGCGGCGTCTCACCCAACGGCGTACGCGTTGCAATGAACCAATCAAGCCGCCTTGCTTGTTGAAACTCAGCGCCACGCCAAGTATGTTTTTCCATGCCCATAAAGATGAGGATGGACACCGCTTTCTTTATCGACGGGTGGGTCTTCCGCAGTCAGCCGGATAAAGTTCTCTGAAAATGTCTTCATCAATCAGTGGGTATATCTGCTCGCGGTACAGGTAACACCTGTCTTCTTTGGGCAGAGCACGGGGAAAAACATTATTTACATCAAACAGAGATAATTGAGGACTTGTTTTGCAAAACATGGAGAATTCCTAATATTTATTCTATCTTATTAATATACATGCACTTATGATACCATATTCCTCAAAATAATCAAGACTTATTTTGTCATAAATCCTTATTTATAACAATCTTATATTAATCTTGGTGAACAGTTAATTAATCAACAAAGTCATATATAGGATAAGCTATACTATTATGTATGACAACCGAGGCGGGTTTAAAAGAGAAATTGTTGTACGTATGGCCTTATTTGAACGAGCGTTCACGCCGGGTTCTTGCCGCGGCAGAAGCAAAACAGCTTGGACGGGGGGGGATTTCCTTGGTGAGTCGTGACTGTGGACTGTCGCGCGTGACGATTACCAAAGGTATTCGCGAGCTAGCCAATGAGGACGAGTCGCCATCGGTTATCAGGATACGACGCAAAGGGGCGGGAAGGCAGAGTCTTGTCTCTGCGAAACCAGATTGTTGGAGGAATTGATTGAGCCATCGATCCGAGGGGATTCAGAATCGTCTTTGCGCTGGACCTGCAAAAGTACCCGCGTGCTCGCAAAAGAGCTTACCCGTCAGGGATGCCGGATTAGTCACGAGAAGGTCGCGCAATTACTTCGCTCCACGGGTTATAGCCTTCAAGGCAACCGAAAGACAGAGGAGGGGAGTGACCATCCTGATCGTGATAAGCAGTTCCGGTACATCAATAAAAAAGTACGCAAGGCGATGGCCTGCGGGAACCCTGTTGTTTCGGTCGATACGAAGAAAAAGGAGTTGATTGGTAACTTCGACAACAAGGGCAGGCAATGGAGAAAAGCGAAGAATGCTCTCCGCGTCAACGGACATGATTTTCCGAAACCATCCATCCCTCGGGCCTATCCGTATGGCATTTATGATCTGGGATTGAATCGTGGATTTGTTAACGTAGGTACGGATCACGATACAGCCGTCTTTGCGGTTGCGTCCATTCGGGGGTGGTGGCGACACGAG
>PHFX01000150.1 GCA_007618135.1 Candidatus Brocadia sp. WS118
TCCCCATCAATATGCATAAATCCCTTTGTTTAAGCCATATTTTACCCTATCTCGCAAAAATACTCAACACGATTCATTAACTATTTCCACCTGCTCTGTCTTGTTTTACCTGGCTATTTAGTGTTTCCGTTCAGACACTATTTATCGCACTTGTGGACTCTACAAAATATTGGAATAAAGGATTTGAATATCTTTTTTATCTCTTTTAACAAAGTGCTATTTTTATAAAATCCCCTCCTTTCTTAAATCCCAGCGTCAAGCAAGGCTTGAAATGCCTTACAAACAGCCATATTTAAGCCATTATTTTTCTCTTTCCTATGAGAATAATAAATCTTAAACTTTTGTTTGCGTAGAATTCCGGGAAAATATTAATCCTTCAAAAACTGAGACAGTTGCTGAATCAATGAAATTGATCCCATACCCCCTAAAGGGGTTAAAATAGCCATTATAATCGGATTGTTGAAAGAAATAAGGGGAGAATAAGCCCCGCTTTTCAGTTTCTGAATTTCATTCATAACATATTCTTTCGACCTTAGCTGCTGTTCTATAAGTTTTGATTTTTTGTCATCAAACGCATCGACATCTTCTGGCAAATGAGTATTTATCAATATCAGCTGTTCCTCACGTAACCGCGTTATCATTTGCAGACGGGCCATTTTTGCTTCATAAAAGAGGATAATCGTAAAAACCAGGGCAATCAGTGTCGTCAATCCGATAACAATCGCTAAAGGAACAGTCCACGTCCAATTGTCAAAATATTTATGGCGAGAAACCAGGAGCAAAAATAAAATCAGAAATGGATATTTTATCATTTCCCCAACAACCTTAGTTTTTTCTCCAATAATTTTCATGGTAAACCAGTAGCCCGATGTATCATCAGTCATTTGTTTAGCATATTTATTCAGGCAATCGGCGTATTTATCTTGACACTCTTTACCTTCTTTCTCACATGCATCACCTTCTAAAGAGCACCGGGCGCTTAATAGCGTTGGCACATTTACCGCTTTTTTTAGACCTGTTTCGGTAAATTCCTTGATAAACTTTATGCAAAGCCTTGTAGCATCTATTACAAACGCGATGAGGATTAGCATCAATAGAAGGCTTGAAATGAGAATGCATTTATCAACGTACAAACTGATTTCACCACGAAAAGGGATAAGTGGTTTACCGCATATCAGAATAAAGAAATAACCTGCGACTAAATAACCTACTGCTGCAATCCCGATAAAGCACCAGTTGTTCCTTGATTTCCTACTGGATTGATATTCCTTCCAGATATTAGCTATAACAAGAATCGAATGGGATTTTACCTCTGACGGATTAGTATGAGTTTTTGATTCTGGGCAAAACTGATTTATTTTTTTATTGTTAAGCATAATGCCCTGAACAGAAAAAAGCAGCAAATACAGGGCTAGTAATCCGCTAAAAAGACGAAGCAGTTCCGTTGGCCACATACTAATACCGTCAAAAAATGTTATCGGCTCGCCATCTCCATTCCACGATGATATGACTGCACAAACCGTTAGGGCTGCAAAAGATAATACACAGGCAATTAAAAAACCCACCCAATACTTCTTCCATGTGTGATACATTCCAGCCTTTTTAGTTTCTTGTCTATTGTAATAAAACAACCCACCAAAAACGCTTATTGGAAGGAAAAGCATGAAAACCAGATAAAACCACAAATCCTTCCTTGGAATGTATTTCCAACAGTCATAGCGATCAGGATGTAACGATTTAGCTCCTGACAAGTCTGATTTGTCTGCAGAAACAGGAGTCAAGTCGTATGCCCCCCGATGTCCTATTTCGAAAATCCGGGGCTGATTCACATTGCCATTGAAATCGATTTCATCTTTAGGTATTATTCCCAATGCCTGGAGTGCAGCGGCAAACAAAGAGGTTTGATAGGTAGAACGGAATGGAGGGATTGCCACTTGACGGTCAGGATGCAACCGAAGTCCATAACTGGATGCCACAATAAGGTTTCGAGTCCAGGGAAGTTCTGTATGATGAAATAGTCGGGCATCCAAATCTGTAGTGAAAAAGATGGCGCTGGGAAACTGGCCACGCATCGCCCTTAATATAAGCAACTTGTCATATATATCGTTGCCAAGAACACCAATTGCACCAACTTTGTGCTTGGAATACTCTTGTTTTATCCTCTCGGTCAAACGGCGTATGTAATCAAACTGGTCCTGCCCCGAAGGTTGTTCAAATAATGGAGTAAAGTAGCCGGTGTCGGCATTATTCTTGTTATTTTGTGCAGTACCCGCAGGCTGCTTTATAGGTAAACGGGAACTATCGTCTGCATTGGATATCATACCATCAATGCCCCGCATGTAACTAAATGTGTGTATCTTTTTTGTGAGCCAGGTAAGATTGACATCTGAGTTGGTTACTTGCCTGTTTTTTTCGCTATCTTCCTGATCTTTTAGTAAAGACATAGTAAAAGATATAGGTAAAGCCCGTCCGTAAAAAGTATCCCAATCGCTGATAAGGATGATATCACCGGAACTCTCGCTTCTCATATTTATGCCACGACGTCTCAGCTCCTGTACCAATTCATCAGTCAATTGATGGTCAGTGTGAATTGATCTTTGTAAATAAACTCCCTTATGTCTCAAAATGAATTTAAAAATATCCTCTTCTTTAAAAATACCTTCAGATTGTACTTTCTTATACATTTTGACAAGCATAGGCCTCGTTATCTGCTTTTTTGACACCATCAAAAGCGGATCAGCCGTTGCCCAGGATGAGTATATCTCAAATTTCTTTTCACAGTCAGGCGCTGGTCCGATGAGTTCATTTTTTAATTTCCTTTTTGCTATTTCGAATTCATTTTGTGCCCGGGCTATTTGTTCCTCCTGAGGTATATCTTTTTTAATTCCACCTAAATCTTCTTGCACTCCAATATAGCTATACATCCTTTTAAGTAATTCTTTTATAGAACAATTACTTGGAAGAGCTTCTGAAATAATTTCTTGAAGGGTGGTAGAATTGGTTGGACCAAGCACCTTCATGGTTAGCGCCGGCTTACCTTTAAATCGTTCCTGAAAATATTCAAACAAAAGCCGTAAACCTTCAAGCCGTTTACCTGGAAAATATTCCTCTCCCAGCCAGAGAACAAGTATGGCGCCATATTTTACATTCATCTCCTGTGATGGAAACGGATCCAACAGAAACCATTCATAAGGTATGGCCCGTGTCTGGTTGTTGATCTCGCTCTCACTATTGAACTCGTTCTTATTATCGAACTGATACCCAAAATATCCGATATGTTCAGCATCTTTTGGCTTGTAACCAGCGATATGAAGTGCGGAAAGTACGGCGTAACGGCTTCGTAACCGGTCTTCAAAGTTTTCTGGATAACGTTCTGCTGTTATCATGACAGGTAAGATTAATATATCCTCAATATCTTTGACAAATTCTGATGGTTGGAACTCCTTAAAGATTACGGATTTCTTTTTGGTAGCTTCATAGTTTTTAATATGCTTTTCAACCGCTTGAAAGGGATCCTGCCACATGCGCGCCAACACATCCTCTTCATCTGATGGCCATTCAAATTCTTTTTCATGAAGGGAAGGACGCATGGTATCTAAAGGGGCATAGAACCTGAAAATTCCGCCCGCAACAATAGCAGCAATTAACAAGAGGGCAGGAATTGGATACGAAAATTTATTTTCTTGTTGATCAGCCATAATGATTTTTTTCAGAACTATTTTTGCAAAAATAAATAAAAAAGCCTTACTGCAAAGATTTTTTCCAAAACATCTTTGGCAGTAAGGCTGTCTTTCTTATATAAGGGCGTATTGCAATAAACCCTTACAAAGGACCCTATTACTTTGCGCCCCCTGATTACTCAGGGTTTACCTTTATCAAATGTCTTCTGATATACACCGTGAGCGAACGAGAAGCCATACCACAGTAAAACCAAATATTTTTGAATAACCATTACCTTAGTTATTTATTATAAACCAGTTATAGATAAAATAGCACAGAAACAGAGGGCAACAGGTTCACGGAAAAATCCACAAATAAGTGTGTCATGGCACATAAGTGCGACGTCACACTTATGTGCCATGACACACTTTTATATTATGACAAACACGGGCAAAATAACTAACTCTTGTGATTTCCGCAAGAATAATCTCAAGGCGATAGAGGGGTATATTCCTGATGATCATTTTCAGCAGTACAAGTCAGGAGAATATCAAAAAAATAGAATCGATATCATTACACCAATTTTATCTACGATTTCCTTTGTCTTTTGTGCTTATTCCTTCAAACGATCTGAACCATCCTGTCTCCTCTTGTAACCTCACCAATAACTATTCCCGGTTCTTTTCCGTGTTTCAGGTCATTTAAGACGGTTTCCACATCAGATTTGGATACAACCAGCACCATGCCAATACCCATATTAAACACATGGAACATTTCCTGGTCAGCAATTTCACCAACGTCTTGAATTATCTTAAAAATCTTCGGAACATCCCATCTTTTTCTTTCCAAGGCAACAGCATAACCTTCAGGCAAGATACGCGGTACATTATCCAGGAATCCACCGCCGGTAATGTGTGCCATTCCTTTTATGACATTTTTTGTTGTGTGTTTATTCAAGATCTTCAGGATCGATTTCACATAGATCTTCGTTGGTCGTATCAGTTCTTCTCCGAGGGTAGTATTCAGCCCGTATTTCTTAAGGCTTTGATTTGTTTTCATCTTTGCCCTGTCAAAGAAGACCTTTCGTACCAGGGAAAATCCATTGCTATGGATTCCGCTCGATTGTAAACCAATCACCCGATCACCGGCTTTTATCGTTTTGCCCGTGATAATTTTGTCCTTTTCAACCACGCCAACTACAAAACCCGCGATGTCATATTCACCTTCGTGGTAAAACCCAGGCATCTCAGGCGTCTCACCGCCAATGAGCGCGCAATCTGCCTGATGACATCCCTCCACAATACCATCCAACACTTCATGAAGTACCCTTGGTACAATTTTACTGCTTGCCAAATAGTCCAGAAGAAACAAAGGTTCGGCCCCCAATACAACAATGTCATTAACGCACATGGCTACAAGATCGATTCCGATGGTATCGTGCTTATCCATCATAAAGGCGATTTTTAATTTAGTACCCACCCCATCGGTGGAAGAAACGAGTACCGGTTGGCGATATTTCTTAAAACGGGAGTTTAGTGCAAAGAGACCGCCGAATCCATCAGGATTTTCAATCACCCTTGGGCCAAACGTTGTTTGCATTTTTGAATAAATATCTGTCGTAAATTGACCCTTTGTGTCGACATCAACGCCTGCGTCCCGGTACGACAGTCCCTTTTTTGTTTTTTTTGTCATAAATTATTCCAAGTAAAATGAAGGTAAAACGGTCGTTCTCCCCTACAATAACTAAACTAATTACATGAACATCTTTTTCTCCGTGCCCTCTGTACCTCTGGGGTTTATTTTTTCCTTCCATGAAGGCTTTGTTAAACCCACCTTGCCTCTATAATAACCCAGCCACATACCATACACGTAGGCGAACTCACGTATGAGAGGTAAGACCGCAAGTACCAGTAATGTTTTTAACGACGTACCAGCACTGTCTCCACTTCTTGCCATAACGATCACACCTAAGGGAACGTATACGAGTGTCAATAAACTTAATAAAAGGATGAAGATCAAACCTGGCACAAAACACACACGTATCCCGTAAGGTATTGTCACCAGAAATGCCAAAAGACTTACAAAAAGTGCTATAAAGGTCAGGGGTCGTATCCATAACTTTACCTTGAAAGACATTTGTTCACGGAATTTCAAACCCATTGCATATCCCCAGTAAAATTTTCTTTTCCAAATACCTGACCAGGTGTCTGGATATTGGGTGCTCACCATATTGCTCGGGTCGTAAACAACCTTGCCCCTCCTGCTTAATTTCCAGCCCAATTCAGAATCCTCACTCCACCATGAATTTTCGTTAAAACCGCCCAAATCCAAGAGTACATCTCTTCGAATGGCTGAATTTACACCAGACAGCTTATTGGGAACTAGCGACTTCTTTAATATCCCATTCAATATGCGATCCAGAACACTCGTTGCATTAGCCAAAGGTTTATCCCTGTTACAGGCCTGATAAGCCCCCCCTACTGCAACAACGCCGTGTTGTTCAAAATGCGGTTTAAACCTTTGTAACCAATCATCGGGTACAACCGTATCGGCATCCGTTGTGATAATAACATCACCCGTAGCCCTTTGCAACCCGGAGTTCAAGGCGGAAGCCCTTCCACCGTTCTTTTCACGCCTGACCAGGACTACCCCCCTATTGAGAAAGCTCTCAACGATCTGTGAGGTGCAGTCGGCCGAGGCATCATCAACAACAAGGATCTCTTTATTGCCATACGTAAGCGAAGAGAGGGAATTGAGACAGGATGAGATGGATTGTTCCTCATTGTATGCGGGAACAAGGATGGAAAATCTCATAAAAACACCTTTGCCTCGGAAGTCACAGAAAGCAGAGAGAAAAAGATATTTTAGTTTTTAAAATAGTTTCCTGAACATGGCCTTTAAGGAATCCAGAGAACCCAATCGTCGTAAGTTTTTCAGGATAAAACGGGGTGTTAGAAAAAATGCAAAGTTGGCACGGCGTACGGCATTTTCCAAATCAGTCTTGCCAAGATGAGGATAGGCAATATTGGCCTCCTTTGCCACATTAACGGGCTTATAGTCTCCATAAACAAAGAGTTCGTTCTCTTTGGCAATCTGATAAAATTCTGTACCTGGGAAAGGGTTGGCGATGTTATACATGACCTGGTCTACCTTCAAACGCTTGACCTCGTCCATGTTCTTTTTTATGGTATCCATGGTTTCCAGTGGCGATGCACCAAACATGATATTGATCTTGGCCGATATGCCGTATTTTTTTACCAGTTTAATGGCTTCTTCATTCTTCCTTACGTCAATGTCTTTTTTAACATAATCCAGTATCTCTTGATTAAATGATTCAACGCCAAGATCGATAAACTTGCAGTTTGCCGAAGCCATAGCCTTTACAATCGATTCAGTCAGATGATCTGACCTTGCTGAGCAACCCCACACAATACCCAGATTTTTGATACCTTCGCATATTTTGACCGTCCGCTCTTCGCCCCAGACAAACTGGTCGTCCTGCACGTTCACAGCCTTGTAACCTTGTAATTTCAATAATTTAAATTCCTCAATGATATTTTCCGGCGACCTCTTTCTTACCGGTGGTTTCTTGCCAACATGGTGTTTGTATTCAAGTTCCCGTGAAAAACTTAGAGAAGACGGGACGCAATATATACACCGGTATGAGCAACCCCGTGATGTACAAACGGCCGTAAAGGGGCGTTTCCCTAACTTGGGATTATAATAGATGTCCCTTTCTTCCAGGAGGTGCCTGGCTGGAAAAGGAAGTTCGTCCAGGTCTTCTATCGGTTCCCTATTCATTTCATGAACGATTTTGTCATTGTCTCTAAAAGATACGCTTTTTGTCCCCTTGATGTCCGATTCTGTTTCTAATGCCTTTACCAGCTCAAGCATGGTGTATTCAGGTTCACCCCTGACAACATAGGCATGCTCATCCACCACAAACTCTGCAGGTCTATCGGACGGCGCTGGTCCAAAAAAGACAATTGGCACATTACCTCGTATATTACGAATCTCCATGAGCACTTTTATATCGGTTTTTTGAGAGAGATTAACAGAGTAAAATCCATAGACATCGCTTAAATCTTCCTTCAAAAATGACAGAAAATGTCCCCGATCCCATTTCTTAATCGTGGTTTCGATGTATTTGACTTCAAATCCTGCTTTCTCCAGCACTGCCGCAGCGCTCAGCAAAAAAATGTTGGGCACATAATAGAGCAGATAGGCGCATCCTGCAACCCGCTCAGGTATCTTTGCGTTAATGGGGGGTGGAACGAGAAAGGTAATTTTCATAATAGTTATTTTTCTTTCTTTTTGACGCTCTTTAGTCTTCTCACATCTATCAAGTCTTGATCTCTTCCTGTTGCCATTTTATTTTTTATCAACTGCTTTTTCCCAATGAAATATACGGAAATATTAGCGCTTCCAAAAATACCCCTCGTTTTGTTTTCCCAGATTTCTGCCCAGCTTACTCCGGTAATGGAAGTTAATATGTCAATTCTATTGGGTTCATAACCAAGCTGAATTACAAATCCAGGTTTACAAAAATCATCAACACTTAAATCGAAAGAACCAAACCCAAACTCTTTCAATACGGTAATAATCTTCTCCGCATTATCCTTTGATATTTCTACTAAAACATCCAAATCTCCCGTTGCCCTCGGCCTTGAATGCGCAGCTACTGCATGGGCGCCGACAATCACATACTTAACTTTGTGACAGCTTAACAATGTTAAGAACTCTCTGTAATCGCTGCTCATGCAGATTCATTCCTTGCAACTCATAAAAGTTTTCGATGATCTGTTCCATCGCATCAATTTTTTTCTTTATAGATTTTGATTCCCAATACTTCAAAGAATCTTCCTCTTGCTTTTTGTCGTCCGTTAGTTTGTATATTTTATATTGAGTCAATTTGTTTTTTGCCATCTCTTAGCCCGAAACAAATAGGCGAATTTGTATTGTATGAATTCTGTTTTTCCCAATCAATTTAACGAAAATGATTTTATGGTAGCTTCTCTTTAGTTGCCTTGATTGTGCCAATATTTGACGATGTTATAGAGCCTGTAAATAAATTTACGCTTTTCTAATCCTTACCTTACCCGGTTCTATTATAATCAAATTGCCCTTAAAATCATCCTCTGTAAATTCAGTAAGTCTTTCCACCAGTTAACGATTTATCTCATTAGGAGTCATTACGTTCGGAAAGTGTACAATAACGATACCAAAATGACATCCTATTGGAAAATACAGTATATTGCCAAAACCCATGTCACCGGTAATAAGCGCTGCCTGATCGTTCTGGGCAAATTGGTAAATCTCTTCATCTTCGGCACCGCGAAGTCCGTAATCTCTGATATCTTTGGCTTCGTAACCACAGCCTTTGAGAACTTCAACAGTAGCGCGTGGCTTCTTCATCGACTACAAACTTTGGCATGTTAACTTACTGCCCGTATTTCTTCACTTGACAAGGTCTTTGCTGCGTAATCGAGAACTGCTAATATATCTTCCCGGGTAATCTCATACTCAGCCATAACTTCTTCGTAAGTCATCCCCCCTGCCAGTTTACCAAGTATTAGATCTACAGGAACATGGGTGCCAGTAATGACTGGTTTGCCAAACCGTACCTTTACAAGGTAAAAGAGCTATGAAGCCATAGAAGGCACACTTCGCGCAAAATACGAAATTTACAAGACTTCAAACAAATTTTCTCAAGACCCCTGCGTTCTTACAAGCATATCGACAATGAGCCTGAATTCGTCAGTGCTGAACCAGTCTTTTTGAAATTTTTGTCTGGCCAGCACACGCATATCTGCGACACAATCTTCCCAGCCCTTTCGGGATTTTCGTTCTAAAAGTACCCTGCCCGCGTCGTGACATGCAAGGCATTTTTCTACCATGATCAGAGCTGCAATATCTTCGCGCATCATTTTTCCCCTTTCGACAAGATACTCCGTGAGGACAGGAAGATCTTCATCCAGAAATAATTCAGGTGCATTTTCTCGCATCCGCAGGATCGTTTCCTGCCACTCTTCTCTTGTCTTGTTCTGTCTCAGTATCCTGTTCATCGTATGACACCTGGTACACCGGTCAATAAAAAGTACATGGACATCATCATATTTTTTTATTTGAGATGCTGCAACTATCGTATCCTTTCTCCCATGAACGATTTCATCAACTATCTGATCTCCCTCTTTCGTGGTAATCCATGACGGGCTTTTTGCCATCATCCGGGCAACACAGATTCGCCATTCACCTTCAGTTTTAGGCTCTGCGAATATCCGCTCCAGGGTATGACATTTTGAACATTTTTCTTCATATAAATATGCCGGCGCTTTATATTGGAATTTTTCCTGTGCCTCTTGTGTCTGTCCGTAAGCATTTAAAGAAACGATAAATCCTAAATATAAAAACCACTGTGCCATAAAACACTTTCCTGAACGTTGAGAATATTTTTGATTTATTATATACCTGATGCAGCAAATCCGCAACTATATTGACCTATTTCTGTTACTTTGTTTTCAATGATTACTCTTGTTGGGAATAATTTCTTTGAAAGATTTTAATGCTTGTTATCTCTTTAAAGAATTATGAAGCAGGGGTAAAAAGATTAGAAAAGAGTTAAAAACGTTTGAACATACTTATAGATTTTTGTTATTGTTTTTCTGCATGTCCTTTTTGTTTGCGGATTAAATTGATTATTTCATGTGCATCATGATGGTTTGGATCCATAAATAAAACTCTTTTCGACGCATCGAGTGCCTTGTCAAATTGTTTGCTGTTAAAGTAAGCAGCCGCCAGGTTATAATATGCGTCCTTATAGCGATTATTATATTTGATTGCCTCCAGGCATTCATCTGCCGCCTTTTCATACAAGCCTTTTTTGATATACGTAGCACCAAGGTTGTTATGAGCATCAAAATAATCAGGCTTATCAGTAATGGCCTTTGTAAATTCACCTATCGCCAAATCTAAGAAACCCGATTTCGCATACAATACACCAAGATTATTATGAGCATAGGGATAATGCGGATTCAACTGTAATGCCCTCTGATATTCGGAAAGGGCTTCATTGATCATGCCCTTTTTCCGGTATGTAACTCCGAGATTATTATGCGCGTCGATATACTTGTCATACAGTTGTAATGCATGTTTTAACTCAACAATTGCTTCATCGAATCTCCCTGCATCCCGGAACAAATTTCCCAGGTTATTATGGGACTTGAAACTATCCGGAGATATTTTTGCCGTGTTTGTCCATAACACTGTTTGATCAATCCAGATATAGTTTCTTCTCACTACCGTGATTGAAAATATTATTCCTACAAGAGTTACCATGGCGACAGCTACCGTATTCCTTAAAAAGGCACGCTCTTTTCCGGCAACAATATTAACAAAGCTTGATGAATCATAGTGAGAGACATGCCCCCCTACTTTTCCCCTATACTCCTTGATTCCTGCCCTCTGATTATCCGCGTGGCCATGGTCCATGCGATACGGCGACCTAAGCGATTTTCCAAAAAATCCGGAACTTTTATCATATCCAGAAAGGTTTCCTGCTAACATACAAAATCCCAAGGCCGGCAGATAAAGGTATCTCTCCGCCATAATATTTTCAATGGGCACAATATTAAGTACCGGCAAGAGGCTGATAATGAACCATAGGAAAGAGAAAAAAGCGGTTTTCGAACAAGAATACATTCTCATAACTATAATGATAACGGATGAAAGCAAAAGAAACGACAAGACGAAGGACATGTCTAAGAACGAATAGGAATGGGGCATGACATAATCGGCACAAAGGCTGAAAGGGAAAAAAAGGAGTTTCATATATGAAGCGAGCACCTTGGTCATCGTCATATAGTTTACCAGGACGCTATCGCCCGGGTATGAAACATGGGATTCCGCGGGGTTATGCAGGATTACAAATCGTATTGCAAGATACAATATCGTTATGCAAATATAGCCTGAATAGTTGCAAAGCAATCTGTAGATATGGTTCCTTTTTTTTGCAAGAAGGATGTCATAAATAAAGATAAGGAACGGCAAGGTAATCGTTATCTCTTTGGAGAACAGGCCAAAGAGGTAACATACAACAGAACAGAAATACGAGCGCGAGAACGGCAGTTCTTTTTTAGACGCGCTAAGGTACAGGAAGAAAGCCACGATAATGAACGCAGTTCCAAGTAAATCTTCCCGATAACTAACGGCATTTACTGCTTCAGAGAGAACAGGGTGGCAGGCAAACAAGATTGCTGCCAGAAAAGCAATAACTCGACCGTTAAATAACTGCATGGACAGGAAAAAGAGAAAAACGGCGTTAAAAGTATGTAAAATTGAGTTGGTGAGATGGAATCCCAATGGGTTCAGTTGCCATAGTGCATAGTCGATGAAATAGGATAAGGTAACAACCGGCCGATAGCTCAATTCTCCGGAATATTTGAAATACGCCCTGCTGAAGAGTGATGGAAGATTGGTCCACGTTTTTATGAAATAATTATTGACGATGGTGAACTCATCGTCATAGGCAAAGTGATTGGATAAAGAATTTAAATACACAAGTTGTGACGTAGCGGCAATGATTACCATGGGAAGAAAAAGATTTAAGCTTTTTATTAGTTTCATACCGTCTTTTGCTGTCTGATTGCGTCCGATGCTAAATCTGCGGCGACTTCTGGATAAGTAAAAAGGCGGGGGGTGTTAAAAAATCATAGACGACCCAATTCTTCTGAAATAATGCTATAAACGTGCCTGAGAGGGATTCCTTTTTCCTCAGCAATTCGTTTGCAATCTTCATATTCGGGAGAAATCGTTTTCAGACCGCCGTTAAACGTTCCAATCTTCACTCTGATTTTCCCCAAGGTACTATCAAGTTCTTTTATTTCCCGAACCAGTATTTTTCGAAGCACTTTATATTTCCTGATACCGAATGTCGTAGTTTCATTGAATAAAACTACTTCAACTGAAGAGAGCTTGACTTCAGAGACGATGGCGCTGATGATAGTTCCCGGCCGCCCCTTTTTCATCTGGATTGACGTAAAATAGACGTCCACTGCACCTGCCTCAAACAATTTATCCATAACGTAGCCCAATACCTCACCCGGCATATTATCGATATTTGTTTCAACGATCCACATTTCATCAGTTCCCTGGTCCGTCGTCTCTCCAATGAAGATGCGTAATAAATTGGGGATCTTTGGATTATCGTTACTTCCGGCGCCATAACCGATGTTGGTAACCTTCATTTCCGGATTCGTATGCAATCCTTCCCCAAGAGTAGTTATTATTGCAGCACCCGTAGGTGTGGTTAATTCCTTTTCAATATTGACAGATTTTAACATCTGGTTCTTCAGAAGTTCTGCTGTCGCAGGGGGAGGAACCGGAAATGAGCCATGCTCGCATGTTGTGTATCCAGAACCTGTAGGGACAGGTGAAAAATATATCTTTTCAATTCCCAAATGCTTGATTGCAATCACGGAACCAACGATATCAATTATTGAGTCAATCGCTCCAACTTCGTGAAAATGGACTTCTTCGACCGTAGTATTATGGACTTTTGCTTCGACCGTTGCGAGCCTTTGAAAAATTTTCATGCTGTCTTCCTTTACGGCATGATGAAGGGTGCTTTTTTCTATGATTGCCTGAATGTCGGAAAGCCGTAAGTGGGTATGGTGCCGGTGGTCATGGTGAAGTGTGTTTGCGCGGGTATCCGGCGAAGATACTATTACATAAACTTTGGTGCCGCTTATCCCTGCGCGTTTTACCTTCTCTACTGATAATGTATAACCATGGAGGTGCAGTCGTGCAAGTTGCTCCTGTAAGAGGGTGAAATCAAGCCCGGCATCAACAAAAGCCCCAAGCGTCATATCTCCGCTGATGCCGGAAAAACAATCAAAATAGGCAATTTTCATTCAAACTCTTTTCATTAGATAGAGGATGTTTAAAATCAACACGCTAGAATTTCAGATGCTAGCACACGTTTTATCGTGAGTCAATGAAAAACAGTCCATTTTCATTGACTTATCCACATTCACCTATATAATGCAATTTCAAGCGGTACTTTTTATTTTGTCTCATAACACGGGATTTTTATGAATATTGGTGTATTCGGCGGATCGTTTAATCCGGTTCATATCGGGCATCTTATTGTTGCCGAAGAGGTTTATCAGCAACGGCGGTTATCGAAGGTTATATTTATTCCAACAGGAATATCCCCTCATAAGGAAGAAAGGGACTTGCTCGATTCTTTTCACCGGTATCAGATGGTGAAGTATGCGATAAAAGACAACGAACATTTTGAGACATCTGATTTGGAAATTAAACGGACTGGGAAATCATACACCATCGATACCATTCGTGCTTTAAAAGAGATGTATGGAAAAAATCACAATTTGTTTCTGATCATGGGCACAGATATGATCAGCGAAATAAGTACCTGGAAAGACATTAACCTGCTTTCCGGGATGTGTCAATTTGCAGTTGTCAACCGGTTTCCGATTGCAACAAACGGGAGTCATTCCCAATTCTCTTTTACCAACGGGAATCTCCGCGGAATTGAGGTACTTTCCCGTGAGAAAAAAGCAGAGATTGAGCAATTAAAAGTTACGATACCGCACATTGGTATTTCATCAACGGAAATCAGAGAAAGGCTGCAAAGCGGGCGTAGCATACGGTATTTAGTTCCACACTGTGTGGAAGAGTATATCAAGACGCACAAGGTATATGTGAAAACGTAACCGGGAAAGTCGAATACATCAGAGAGACCTTACGATGAGGGTATAACATGGCATATACTCAATATATCCTGGCGGTATATTTGCTTTTTTCAGTAAATACGGTGGTCCTTGCACAGGGCAACATTGTAGATTACTTTTTAAAAGACCCGACGGCCTGGGATGACACAAAAAAAATCATTCATAAAACTCCGACACGTGTCGTCATCACCGATGGTTGTCAGGATCTGGGATTTAATCTTGCAGAATTAACGAAGGGCGATGAAGTCGCCTTGATTTTTATAGACACACAAAAGTCTGAAAAGTTAAAACACATGGGATTCTGTAATGCAGGGGATAAGCTGCTGCCTGGCTTAAATAGGGTTGTATCGGTCTTAACCAGGAATTCTGGTGACCGTACCCAGTTTCATTATAAATTTATACTCCAAAGGAATATCAATAACGTACCCATTTCAGTTTATCATAATGGCAATGCTGTTCTGGAAAGCAGGTATGATGGGAGTCAACCGGTAAAAGACATTTCCAATTTATCGGGAATTGAGCTTTGCGAGATTGAAATTCGTTAGATGACTTGTATCTGCTATAAGCCGTAATTATTTGTCATTGAACCTTAATCTACTTGCTGACTGTTTTTATGTGACTTCAAAGGTATTTCTATACTCAATGTCTTTAGATTATGAGGAAACCGGAGGCTGTGGTGCTTATTTATGACGACAAGTGCAGCTTATGCCGCGGATGCAGAAGATGGATTGAGTTGCACGCTATCCGAAGTGATGCCTTCGAGTTTATTCCCTGTCAGTCAGAAGAACGAAGGCGCAGATTCCCGGAAATGAGTGATGAGACTTGTGGACAATCCTTTCAATTAGTGCTTTCCTACAAACAGATTCTTGCCGGCGATAAAGCATTGCCGGAAATACTCATCCGGTTAAAAGGATTCCGGTGGTTAAACCCTTTATTCAAACTACCCATAAGTAAAAATTGTTTGTATGCAGCCTACCGATGGATTTCCAATAACAGATACATTATCTCACAGACCATAAAACCTCTCATTCAGGAATAACGCCACTAACCTTGGGTACGTGTCAAATCATCCATGATAAGATTTAGCCCCTAATTGATCGGTATCAGCAACATCTCCCCGGAATATTTATCCAAAAGCATTTCGCAACATCCTCTTTTATACGGGAAAAGTAACTGCTACTTTAATCGTATAATATTGTATTAAAAAATGCCGATATATATACAATCGTTTTTCCATCCTTAGTCCTTGCAGACCGCCAAGATTGAGGATATGATTTCCTCCCACGTCTTGGAAGTCAAAAACTAAATAAAGGGGGTTATACCATGAGAATCGCTTTGTACATAATAGATACCCTGGTGCTCTTACTGGGTGCCGGAAGAAAAAGGGCTAAAAGTTCATTCCATGAAATTGACGCATTTACCTTCTTCTTAATAACCATAATCCTTATGTGCAGCATAATGATTGGTGAATCTATAAATTCCATAAAACGGGAATTTAGAATTAAGCCAAAATAACTATGGATTGATACCTGTAGACTAAACAATACAAACCTCATGTTATTCAGGAAGATAGTAAACAAAATAGCCCTATATTCAGTTTGAAAAAAGCATCATAACTATGAAAAAAGAAGCTCTAAAGGTTGTTGTTGAATCAGAATCGCTGCCTACCCTACCAACCGTTGCATGCAAACTCATCTCAATCTCTTCTCAGGAAGAAATAGGAATGAAGGAAATTGCAACCCTTGTCTCGAAAGATGCATCCCTGTCTGCAAAGGTATTGAAAATAGCCAATTCAGCCCTTTATAATTTCCCTGTAAAAATAAGCAATGTACATCAAGCTGCTTCAAGAATAGGATTAAATGCGATCCGGAGCCTAGTACTTTCATTTTCATTTTTGTCAATTAAGTCAAAAAACAACGAGAATGTTTTCGATTATGAGAAGTTTTGGGAAAAATCCCTTTCAAACGCAGTTGCAGCAAGGCTTGTCATGAATGAGGTTAGCAAATCTAACGGGGAAGAGATTTTCATTGCCGGGCTCTTGCAGGACATAGGAGAACTAATTATGGCCGGATGCTTCCCACAGCAGTATGCACAACTATTGCTGGAAACGTCCGGTGGCGAAAAAGACACTATTGAAATGGAAGAACAAATTCTTGGGGCAGACCATACGTCCATTGGATACGAAGTTGCTAAAAAGTGGGGATTTCCTCAGGAGTTACTAATTCCTATTCTCTATCATCATTGTCCGCAAAACTATAAGGATGCCGGCAGCAAGCTCAAGCTCTCTGTCAACGTCGTTTATTTATCAGGAATCGTTACGAATATTCTTTACTCAAATAAACCTCAGAAATATCATCAAAAATTCCTCGATGAATCTCGGTCGATGTTCGGCTTTGATGACAAAATCTATAGCAGGATACTGGATCATGTTGTTGAAGAAATAAACCAGACTGCAGGGCTCTTTGACCTTCATGTCAAAAATCACAAGCCAATTGAGGATATCCTGCAAGAGGCCAATGCGTCTCTCAGCAGTATAAACTTAACATACGATCAAATGAACCGGGAACTTAAAGACGCCAAGGTCCAATTGCAAAAGATTACCAAAGAACTTGAAGAAAAAAATAAGCATCTCGAAAGACTTGCACAACTGGATAGCTTAACGGAAGTATATAATCATGGTTTTTTTCAAAAAATGCTTCAAAATCAAGCTAGCTTAGCAACCCGTAAAATATCACCTCTTAGTTTAATTATGATAGATGTTGATCATTTCAAAAATTTCAACGATAATTACGGGCATCAGGTTGGTGATGCGATTTTAAAGGAATTATGCACGTTAATGAAAAAATCGCTCAGAGAATATGATATGATTTTCCGGTACGGCGGTGAAGAATTTGCTATTATGCTTGTTGATACGGATGACCGCGATGCCCGAATTGTTGCTGAACGATTACGAGAATCTATTGCCATGCATACCTTTATCGTTCAGAGCAAAAACCATAACGTAACCGCAAGTCTTGGCGTGGCAGAAATAATGCCAGCGCTCGATGATTTTACCAATAAAGATCTTATTGTCTTTGCGGATGCAGCCCTTTTGGAATCCAAGAAGAAAGGCCGTAACAGAGTTACGGTGTACGAACAGAAAAAATGTTTTCTAACTTAGCCTCTTTGACAGAGCGGGATAAATTCCTTTGCTTGAGATCATTTAGAAATTCTGCCACGCATATCTATTCCAATACTTTCCTTACAAATCCCCCCTGCGCATCGAGTCTTTTTTTTGCCTCCGGGTAATCAATACCAAGTTTCTGCATGACTATGGCAACCTTTGCATTGCCGAATGCGGCTTCTAGCAATTTTTTTGCATCTTCACGGTTGACGCCGGTTACCGTCATAATGATGCGCTCTGCGCGGTCTGTAAGCTTTGCATTTGTTGCTCTGAGATCTACCATAAGGTTCTCGTAGACCTTGCCGATCTTAATCATCGTAGCGGTGGTCAGCATGTTTAATATGAGCTTAGTAGCTGTGCCAGCCTTCATACGGGTAGATCCTGTTATGACTTCAGGACCGGTGATTGGCCTGATGATAATGTCAACGTCAAAATGAGGTGTGGTTTCTTTATTGCAGCAAAGGAAAATTGTTTTCGCATTGCGCTTTTTCGCCTCAAAAAGGGCTCCCATAACATAGGGAGTTGTGCCTCCCGTGGTTATGCCCACAACGACGTCCCTGTGGTTCACCTCTTTTTGCTGGATGTCCTTTGCACCATTCTCCGGGAAATCTTCTGCTCCTTCTATGGATTGAAATACTGCCCTCTCACCGCCGGCGATGATTCCCATAATGATACCGGGATCGGAACCATACGTAGGGGGGCATTCTGATGCATCGAGAATGCCCAATCTTCCACTGGTTCCAGCGCCAACATACATAAGCCGACCACCATCTTTAAAGGCAGTCACAATAAGATCGACTGCCTTAGCAATATGTTCTCGTTCTTTATGAACAGCGGTAAAGACTCTCGCATCTTCAGCGTTAATGGCATCAATAATCTCCAGGGTGGTTTTACAGTCGATATTGAGGGTGCGCGGATTGCGCTGTTCGGTAAGTAATTGAGAACGGTCTTTCATCTCCATAATAAGCGTGAATGTTATCATTGTCTCCAAAAGTTGTCAAAGAATATTTGCTCTGAATATTTACAAAGAAATGGTTGCATGGTATAAATTATCATATGAAATTAACCAATAAATTGAAAAATCTTCCAACCTCTCCGGGCGTCTATCTTATGAAAAACATTAAGCATAAGGTAATCTACGTAGGTAAGGCCAAGAATCTCAAAAATCGTGTAAAAACCTATTTTCAGCGGGAAAAGGATGACAGAGCCTATACGGAATATCTCATACGGCATGTTGCAGACATCGATTTTGTACTCACGGAAACTGAGAAAGAGGCGCTCATTCTTGAAAACAACCTTATCAAGCAATTCAAACCAAAATTTAACATTAATCTCCGTGATGATAAGACTTTTATAAGCATAAAACTGGATGTCAACGCAAAATTTCCTTGTCCAAAAGTAGTGCGACAGATTGAGAATGACGGTGCAATCTATTTCGGCCCATACGCCTCTGCCAGGGCTGTGAGAGAGACGTTACGGTACATTCACGACATCATTCCTATCCGGAAATGTTCCGACAGGGTATTCAAAAACAGGGTAAAACCCTGTCTTTATTATCAGATCCATAAATGTCTGGGACCGTGTTGCGATCTTGTGGATGAGGTCACGTATCGGGGGCTGATAGATCAAGTAGTACTCATTCTCAAAGGCAAACAGGAAGACCTTGTCACAGTATTGCAACAGCAGATGTTTGAAGAATCAAAGGCAATGCGGTATGAAAAGGCGGCAAAGATTCGCGATCGTATTCGAGCTATTGAAGAAACTGTGGAAAAGCAGAAAATCCATTCCATGACCTTTGTGGATCGCGATGTCTTTGGCTATTACGTGGCAGGAAATGAAGTGTGGATTGAGGTTATGTTTGTCCGGTCTGGAAATATGGAAGACGTAGCTTCTTATCATTTTTCCACAAACCATAATGCCATTGAGGAGGTGTTTCGGTCTTTCCTGAACCAATTTTACAGTCAGACGAGATTTATCCCTGCAGAGGTAATTATTCCCGTAGAATCGGCAGATTCAAGGTTGCTTGAAGAATGGCTTACGGAAAAGAAGGGGAAAAAGGTGGTGGTGATAAGCCCGAAACGTGGAGATAAGGTGCGGCTTATTGAAATGGCTCAAAAGAACGCTGAGAATGCCTACCGGGTGTCCCAAACTCATGACAGAGACTTTGCAAGAACTCTCATGACGCTGAAAGAAACCTTGCATCTCAAGCAAATACCGGAACGTATTGAGTGTTTTGATATCTCAAATATCTTTGGCAAACACGCTGTGGGATCAATGGTTACGTTTGAACAAGGGAAGTCTAATAAATCGAGGTATAAAAGATTCAAGATTAAAACAATAGGACAAATCGATGATTATGCTATGATGCACGAAGTGCTAACCCGCAGATACAAAAGGGCAGTGGAAGAAGATGATTTGCCAAACTTGATCATGGTTGATGGTGGTAAGGGCCACATGGGAGTGGCTTTAAAAGTATTTGATGAGCTGGCGATCGGTAATGTTGACCTGATTGCATTGGCCAAAGGCAAAAAGGATCTCTCCGTATTGGGCGGAAAGGTTAGCGAACAGATCTTTGTGCCTTATTCGCCAAATCCTATCGCACTGACGCCGTCTTCGCCTGAACTATTATTTCTTGATAAGATACGGGATGAGGCACATCGATTTGCTATTGCGTATCACAGAAAGCTTCGTCACAGGGAGTATTATCAATCGCCTCTTGATGAAATTTCCGGAATGGGACCCGCACGTAAAAAGAAACTTATCAAATGTTTCGGCAGTATTGAAGGGATACGGAGCGCCACAATAGAACAACTGACCGAAATCGGGAAGCTACCGGTAAAGTTTGCAACGGAGATATTTCATTACTTTCACAAGCAAGAGGCGCTAATTGCCAAGACCCCAAATCAAGGTGAATGAAAATGCGCGAAGGGTATTTATTTGTAGTTACGTAAAGCATCCGGTATTTTATGACAACAGCAGAAATTATAACCATAGGTACAGAAATTATGGCAGGGCAGATTGTTGATTCAAATGCTCAGCATATTTCAAAAATGTTAACCGAACATGGGATACATGTGCTATTCCAGACTTCCGTTGGTGATGATGAAAAATTATTAAAATCAGCCCTGAGAATTGCAAGTGACCGGGTGAAACTAATTATTACAACGGGAGGACTCGGCCCCACCGTTAATGACATTACCCGGGAAGCGGTGTCGGATTTTTTCTGTATTCCTTTGAGATCTGATAAAGAATCACAACTTCGCCTCCAACGATATTTTGCGAACCGGCATACAAACCGAAAGAATGAATATAGGAGACAGTGTCTTATTCCCGAAGGTACAGTTGTGCTTCATAATGATAACGGAACTGCGACTGGATTTGCCGTTCTTCATGGAGAAAAAGAAATTGTCTGTTTACCTGGAGTGCCTGGAGAAATGCACTCTATGTTGAATAAGTATTTGGAAATCTATGCGCAACAAAACAAGGCGGAGAAAAGATGTTCGTTTACCAGAAATCTGCATACCTTCGGTATTTCAGAGCGAACTGTTGAAGATGCCGTTAAAGATTGTCGGGGATACACAGGACAAATGAAGACCATAACTTTGGTACACAATGGAATTGTAACGATCAATATGTATGCAACTGCTCCAGAAGGGAAAAAAGCTGTAAAGATATTAGATAGGACTGAACAGGCACTTCGAAAGAAATTGGGTCATACAATATTTGGATCAGGTGATGATACGCTTGAATATGCGGTTTCTGTTCTTTTGAATAAGAACAATAAAACGATTGCTGTCGCTGAGTCATGTACCGGCGGATTGGTTTCGGATAAACTCACCAACATTTCGGGTATCTCTAAGTTTTTTTTGGAGGGTGTGGTTGCCTATAGTAATAAAGCGAAGGTAGACGTGCTTGGTGTTCCTGAAAAGCTTATACTGAAGTATGGCGCTGTGAGTTCCCCCGTGGTAAAAGCGATGGCCGAGGGAATAAAAAAGAAGGCTTTAGCAGATATAGGCGTCGGCATCACGGGAATTGCCGGTCCTACAGGCGCAACGACGGGAAAACCCGTAGGGTTGGTCTATATTGCTGTGGTCAATACCGGTCGTGTCCGGGTAAAGAAATGCCGGTTTAGGGGTTCCAGGATCGATGTCAAAAATTTTTCCGCGAATACCGCATTAAATATGATACGCCTCACATTACTTAACGTCATATAAAAGAGGTAGAAATAGTAATTTTTTTTATGGAAATGTTTCCTAAAACCGGTAAATGAAATTCATGAGTGATTAGGCCAAAATAGCCGTCTGTGGACGAGTCAAAGGCATCGTCATCCATTTCAAGACCCCGGAACTCTTCAGGAAATTCTCATAAGGGGAGTGCAGAGGAGAATAACAAAACAACCTGCAGCAGATCGTTTCATAGCATCGTCCTCCGAACAGGATAACAACCGGGTAAAACTATTTGTCAGAGTGTTACGGATTTTTTGTCCGTTTATGCTGTATGCATGCGTCATGATATCGATCGATAATGGCAAGTACCTTTTCTGTCAGGGTAGGGACAAATTGAGTATTTATTCCCTGCATAATGATTTCGCATGCTTTCTGGTGGGAGTATTTTTTATGATAATGCCTGTCAGAAGTAAGTGCATCATATGCATCTATTATTGAAAGAATACTGGCTTCAAATGGAATTTCAGACCCCTGCAAGCAATCAGGATAGCCTTTGCCATTATACCATTCATGGTGGTGACGCACAATTGGTAAACATTTTTCCATAAATTTTATTGGTGCAATAATTTTATAACCTATCTCAGAATGACGTTTCATTAGTTGAAATTCCTCCTGAGTAAGGTAACTTGGTTTTGTTAGCACAAGATCACCCACCCCAATTTTCCCAATATCATGAAGATAGGCGCTATATCGCAAGACTTCGACTTCTGACTCATTTTTGCCTAATTCTTTTGCAACAAAGGCTGATAGTTCCGACACCCGTTTAGAGTGACCAGCGGTATAAGAGTCTTTTGCATCTATGGCGTGCAAAAGCGCTTCTGTAGTTGAAAAGAAATTCTGTTGCGCTGCTTTCCTTAGATTATTCACCAGCAGGTCTTTTTCCCACAGTTCGATACTGTAGTGCAATGCTTTTTCTGCCACATTAAGGATTTCTGCCGGTTGAAAAGGTTTCACGATAAAATCGAATGCGCCATTTCGTAAAGAGGTAATTGTGGTTTCAATTGAAGGGTGAGCCGTAATCATGATGATGGGGATAGTAGAATTCGCAGAACTCATCTGCCTGAGAAAATCCAGACCGTTTACCTTGGGCATCTTTATGTCAAGAAAGATCATCTCCGGCCTTATAACATTCATACTAACAAGGGCCTCGTCTACATTTGATGTTGTGGAAACACAATATTTGTCCCTTAGTATTATTTTTAATGATTCCCTTACACCAAAGTCGTCATCAATTACCAGGATGTTTGCTGATTTTGTCATTTGTTCCATACCGTATCCTCGAAGGCGTGTTTACAGGACATTTCTTGTGCCAAATCAAAAAGAAAAATTCAATGAAGAATCGTAACTTATTTAAATCCTTTAGGTAATGACCATATTCACAAAATTAGGAAAAAAAGTTGTCCGATTTATAATTAATTCAGATTATTGGTTAATCTTCGCGGCTACTGAACAGATATGATTATTTAGTGTTCACAATTGTTCATTTATTAAAAAATTTAAGCTCAATGTGTTTTTTATATTTACAAAAATGACCATTTCCATCTTATTTTTCGGTATCTCACAACTATTAATTACGTTGACTATTTTTGTAATCTTATACCTGAAAAAGAAAAATATTGCAACAGAATATGCCGAAAAAATAAACATATTTCCTTTAGTACCTTTGATTTAGAGTTTGTAATCTATAGGAAAATAGTCTTAAGTACATGAAAACACATACTTTCTACATTCAAACAATTTATAATGAGTATTTGGCATATAAATTGCGTACCGGTCATAATTGTTCAGATAACTCGAATCATATTTTTCCAAAGCTTATAAATACATTTACTGAATCATATTTTTTTCGTAACCAAGAGATTTTTTAGAAAGGAGATCGTTATGTACTCTATTTTGATAGTCTCGGACGATAAGTCTGTTAATAACCTTTTTAAAAAATCTTTAAATGGAGATTATGTAATTCACTATGCAAAGACTCCTGACGATGCACTACAAATATTGTTTAATAAAGACATCGATATAACTTTTTTAGATGTGCTCTTGAATAACGAAGGAGCAACCAAACTCTTAGAGAAATTCAAGCAAATTAATATTGACCCAACGATTGTTTTAGTAATCCCGGAGTCTCAGCCAATACTGTCCGAAGATGCTTTAAGGATCGGTGCGCATGAACTGCTTGAAAAACCATTAACTCACGAAGCAATACAGCATGCGTCAAAGAGGGCTTTGGAAAAGCAATCGCTTAAAAAAGAATTGGGGTTTATTCAATCTCACATAAAAAATTTACAGCCGGTAAATAAAGATATTGGCCTATCAGAACCAATAATTAACAGACAGCCGGGTACGGGCGAAATAAACCTTAAATACAAAGAGGTCTTCCAAAAATTTTCAAAAGTGTTAGCGCGAGTGCAAGATCTTGGAAAACTCGCAGACCTGACTGTTGAGGCAATGTCCGAAATATTTGGTGTGGGTAAGGTGGTTTTTATGCTGGTGTACAAAAAGGAAGGTCTCAGCCGGCCTTATCGGTATTTGGGTCTAGATGAGGCTGTTGCTAAAAACATTTGCTTTAATAATAATCAGAGCATTATGCTCTGGTTAACTAAAAATCATCAAATATTAACGAAAGATGTTATTGAAAGGGAAGTTGCAAGTAATAAATTAAGCATCCGCGAAGCGATAAACATTCAGAGGGAAATAAATCTTTTGCAAGCGCACTTATGCATCCCCGTCTTAGCATATGGGAGTCTCAGCAGCGTAATTACCTTGGGGAACAAAATTACGGGAAAGGTCTTCTTTGATGAGGATATTGAGTTGCTATCCATGCTGGCTGGGTATATAGGTATGGCAGTCGAGAATGCATTTCTGTACCGGGAGGCAAATCTCAGGAAGATTCTCAATGAGAACATTTTGGAAAATATTCCGTGTGGAGTAATCGCCATAAACAGCAATGGCAGGATTAATGCCTTTAACAAAAATGCTGCAAGGATGTTAGATGTTTCTTCTCACGATATCCTTGGAAAGGATGTAAAGCATATTGGTTCTCTGTTTACTGATATCATTTTGAGAACGTTAAAAGACAAAAAAACGTATGAGATGTGTGAAATTGTTCATCCAACTACTCATTTGGTATATTCGGTAAGTACCTCTTTATTAGATGCCGGAGGTGAATTTGGCGCAATTATGATATTTACTGATATAAGCGAGATCAGGAAATTACAATCGAGTTTAAGCGCCGTTACAGAATTTGAGAACAAGTTAAAGAATATAGAAAACCGAACGGTTTCATCTGGCATCTCTCCTGAGTTGGGTAATATGCTTGTTACTCAGTCAGGTTGACTATCAATACAACTTCCATCAAAACTTTTCTCTCCCTCTCCCGGAAAACATTTACGGCAGAAATTCTTAAAGAACCGTCCATAGATTCTCGTCAAAATTTAATACAGACGGCGGCTATTTTTGTAAAGACAGTGGAATGACGTTTATTCTATACCTATACTAATACTATAATATTAATAATAGCACTAACGGGTCACATTACAAAAGTATGTGCATGTATTTTTTAGCGAAGAGAACAGCAATGTTTTATCCTTCTGGTTTATTTCTAATTCTCTATGAAAACAATATTACTGGTAGATGATGAGCCCAGCGTCATTGAATCCCTCAGACTTATCTTAAAGGATAGTTATAAGGTACTCAGCACTCTCAGTGGAAAAGAAGCCTTAAAGATACTGGAAAAAGAACATGTGGATCTTATCCTTCTTGATTTAAAAATGCACGAATTGGATGGTTTGGAATTACTGAGGAAGTTACAACCCTCCGATCAAGAGGTTGGCGTCGTAGTATTAACCGCGGTAAATGACGTTAAGGCCGTTGTCGAGGCGGTTAAATTGGGTGCGTTAGATTATATTGTCAAACCTTTCGGAGTCGAGGAAATCAAGATAACCATTGAAAAGGCACTGCAATTTAGAAGCCTGAGCCGGGAAGTTCGTTATCTTCGTTCCGAATATAAATACCAATCAATTGACAAACTCATCCAGGGACGTAGCCGGATAATGGAGAAAATACTTGATATCGTCTCCAGGGTTTCTCGAGTTGATTCAACCGTTCTTTTACGGGGTGAAAGTGGAACCGGCAAGGAATTAGTTGCGCGTGCAATTCATTTTCATAGTACCCGGCGGGCGGACCCTTTTATTGTTGTAAGTTGTCCAAATCTGGCAGGTGACCTGCTCGAGGCAGAACTTTTTGGTCACGAGAAGGGATCATTTACCGGTGCCTATGAAAGGCGACTAGGGAAATTTGAGATCGCCGAAGGTGGCACCATATTTCTCGATGAAATTAGTGAGATAAACCTCCCGCTTCAGGCAAAACTCCTACGTATCCTGCAGGAGAAAGAGTTCTCACGGTTAGGCAGTCATTCTGTTATAAAGACGGATGTGCGTATTATTGCTGCAACAAATAAGAATTTAGAATCCATGATCAAAGATGGCCGATTCCGTGAAGATTTGTACTATCGAATCAATGTTGTTCCTATTTATCTTCCGCCTCTCCGTGAGAGGCAAGAGGATATTCCCCAATTAGTAGAACACTTCTTTGCTGTTTTTCAAAAAGAGTGTCATGCAAAAATGGAATTCATTTCAAAAGAAGCTATGGACGCATTATTAAAGTATCACTGGCCCGGAAATGTAAGAGAACTGAAGAATATTTTGGAGAGAACCGTTGCGCTCTATGGCAACGAGGCTACCCTTTTCCCTGAACATCTGCCAATTGAGATCACCGGCATTCCTTCCCGGAATCTGCAACAGATGAAATCGGACAAAAACTGGCAGACCTCTTTAGAAGATGAAGTGGCACGGGTTGAAAAACAACTCATTGAACAGGCCATGCAGCAATCCGGCGGTGTGAAATCAAAGGCAGCAAAGCTCCTTGGAACTACTCGCCGGATTATCAACTACAAGATGCAAAAATACGGAATCACTGACACCGGAAACTAAATCATCGCGGATGATACCTTTTCTACCCCAGCGACGTTAGTCGTCAAATTTCTGTAGGATGACAGATATGCGGATAACAGAAGGAACAGACCTTATGCTATGGAATTCATTTATGGGAAAGGCTTATTCCGTTAGTGATTGTTTCAGGGAAAACGGCATCGGAATCCTCTTCAGGGCATGCCGGGATGCTGGTTTTTCTGTTGTTATTGAAGACCCGGCTGAAATTGAATTCTATTCCGTCTTTACAAAAAACGACCTTACCTCAAAACTGTCAGAACTCTCTCTCCGTGTTTTTGGTGTTAAACCAGGAGAAGATGCGGTGTCATCAAGGAAGGAGTGGAACCTTCTCCAAGACACCCTTGATGGAATTATCCAGGAAAAAATGGAGAGATACCTTATCTCTCTGGTCCAAAAGGTGCGGAACAATCAAGTTAAAGTGCTCGGAATTAAGACCTGGCTTGGCAACAGATTTACCTATTCCGAAAAGCTTGCGCACATGGTGAAGGAACAAAGTCCAGAGACTTTGGTAATTGCCGGTGGACCACAGGTCAATCAATTTAAGACACACGCATTGGAAAGAAGCCCTTTTGATTTTTGCATTGACGTTGAGGGAGAAGTAACCCTGGTGCAGATTCTTTCCGTCGTGAGGGACACCTATGCTTTGGGCGGTAAAAAATCCGAGATAATAAAGAGAATTACTGAACTTGCTGAAATGGGCAAGATCGGTAACTTGTTATATAGGGATGCCAACGGTATCATAAAAAACACACCGGTCAAAAGACTTCCTTTAAACTCAAAACCTTTTCCCCTGTATGAAAAAGAGAATGGAAAGGTAAACATAGCAGTCATAAATGAATCTTCCGGCTGCTATTACGGAAAATGTAATTTTTGCACCCATCCAAACATTACCGGCAGATATCAAGCCAGAGACGTTGCCCTGACGATGCAAGAAATAAAAAATACGATAACGGAAACGGGCATTGGACTCTTTCGTTTTGCAGGCTCCACAACGCCCGTCTCATTGAGCAGCCGAATCGCTGATGCCCTTTTAACTGACGGCTTGCATATTGAGTATTCAATGTTCATCCGGGCAGAGGCCAGGGCAAAGGAGAAAGCCGGGGATTTGGTGGCAGCTTATGAAAAAATAATCCGTTCCGGACTGAGGGCGGTTTTTCTCGGTGTTGAGGTTGCAAACAACGATATCCTTTCAAATATTATGCAGAAAGGAAATTCCCTGGAAGATTTTTATTTTACGATTAAGGCCATAAAACAGGCCTCCTATAACGAACGGAAACATCTGGATGTAGGCATAAGTATGATTTATCCTTGCCCAATACCTCCGGGAAGTGGTATAAAACACGAACAGGTTCTGGAAGATGACCTGCATTTACTCCGGAAGTTAAAGAATGAGCATTGCAAACCGGATTCGGTTCTTATAACTCCAGCCGCACCCTTACCCGGTACCGCATGGCAAACAGAACCGGAAAAATTCGGGTTTGATCTGCCCGAGAATTATTTCCAGACTGTCTTGCGCTATGAATATGAACTAACAAAGGACCCAAGTACGTGGCCTGCGCTGGACATCTCCTTACATGGAATAAACTTCCTGGATATGCTTAAAATGTCCGGCATCATGGAAAAAAAGGTCAGAGAATTGGGTTATACGGTAAACGTCTCTGATGAACATTGCCTTGCAGCCAGGAGTGCAGGCTTTATAGGCCAGGGAGGATTGGAAGAATTTAAGAAGAGAAGTGATTTGGCTTTATTGACCACAGATTACTCCTTCTTAAGAAATGTTTACCAGAAAATAAATGCATACAGCCGTATACTGGCAGAGAAAAATTTCTCTTCAGCGAATAGAGATGTTTCTTGGGGAGGAAAAGTTCTATGCTAACAAGAAGGGCCGTTATTACCGGTCTTGGGATATTAGCTCCTAATGGCAATGGAAAAGATGCCTATTGGAATGCACTTATCAATGGTCAATCGGGTATCAAGAGAATTGCCTCCTTTGATCCGTCCCCTTTCAGCACCCAGATTGCAGGCGAGGTAAAAGACTTCAATCCTTACGATTACTTTGACCCAAAATTGGTCAAAAGAAGCGGAAGGTTCACCCACTTTGGTGTTGCAACATCAAAGATGGCGGTTGCAGACTCCGGCATTGATCTTAAAAGTGAGAACCGATTCAGATGTGGTGTATGTTTTGGGACAACGATAGGGGCTGAAAATGATATTTATGAAGGCCAGCACAGAAAATTCTTAGAGTTTGGCCCAAAGGCGGTTAATCGTTTTACCGCCCCCGAGTTTACGCCTCATGTAGCAACGGGTTACATATGTTCAGAACTAAGAATTACCGGGCCCAATTCAACCCTGACATCCGGCTGTTCAACGGGACTCGATGTGGTGAACTGGGGTTTTAAGATGATAAAACGTGGAGAAGTAGATGTGGCGGTAGTTGGGAGTTCTGATGCTCCAATCTTTCCGTTTGCCATGTCTGCTTTCTGCGCCCTGGGAGTCCTCTCGAAAAGAAATGAAGAACCTGAGAAGGCATCAAGGCCATATGATAAGGATCGTGACGGTATGGTAATTAGTGAAGGTGGCGCTGCTGTGGTGATCGAGGAACTGAATCACGCGTTAGGAAGAGGGGCAACCATCTATGCAGAGATTGTATCTTATGCGTCTACCTGTGATGCACAGGACGTTGTTCGGGTTGACATCAGTGGGGAAGCGCTGGTTTCTGCATTAGAACAGGCACTGATTTCAGGTAAAACCAAAAGGGAAGAGGTTGACTATGTCTGTGCCCACGGAAATGCTATTCCCAGTTATGACATATCGGAAACAAACGCATTTAAAACATTTTTTGGTACTCATGCGTATAAAATCCCAATAAGTTCAATTAAGTCTATGACAGGCCAGGCTTACGCAGCTGGCGGAGGTTTTCAGGTAGTTGCAACAAGTCTTTGTCTAAAGAATGGGTTTGTTACACCTACTATTAACCTTGAAATGCCTGATCCTCTTTGTGACCTTGACTATGTTCCATTCCATGCCAGGCGTTTCTCCATGGACACAGCACTGATAAACAGCCATAGTGTTGGTGGAACACACGCTGTTCTGGTGCTCAGGAAATATCCTTAAGAATGTAGCTTATGCTTGCAAACCAGTTCGTATTCATTTTTATATTTCTGCTGGTTGCTGGACTTGGAGTCCTCGTGCTCTTTAAAAATCCAGCAAACGTCATCAACAAGAGATTTTGTCTCTTTGCACAAGTTATAGCTGTTTGGATATTCTTCATTTTTTTTTTACTCCGGACAACAGACCCTGCCTTAGCTACTTTCAGACTTAGGCTAGTATTTTGTGCCGCTGCCTTCATTCCACCTGCCTTTTTCTCTTTTTCCTCTGTTTTCCCATCCCAAGCGGAAAGAACTATTGACCGGTATTTGAGTATATCCTTTTTTGCCATAAGCGTTCTTCTCGTGTTTTTTTCTTCCCATATTGTCAAGTCTGTGCATTTTGTGGAACAATTTCCGCAAGCTAAGTATAATCCATTATTTCACATATTTTGGTTTTACTTTATAGCCTGCATGACATACTCCTTATATTCTCTTTACCGAAAAAGTACGCATTTTTATGGCATAAAGAGGTTGCAAGTTCAATATTTATATTTTGGGGTAGCGGTATCTGTATCTCTAGGTATTATCACAAATTTTCTCTTGCCAATGTTTGGTGTATGGCAAGTTGAAGTATTTGTTCCCCTAGTAGCCGTTCCCATTCCAATTGCTGTCGCTTATGCTATTGTAAAATACCATCTCATGGACATCAGCGTAGTAATCAAGCGGAGCACCGTTTACGCTGCTCTATCCGTTACTCTCAGTATCATTTACTTTACAGTTGGACTCATCATGAGCAGGACACTTCCTGTATCAGAATATAAAGAGACCATCACTAACGTAATCTCTATCATAGTAATGGTCTTAACCTTTGTGCCTGTTAGAGAATCAATTCAACATTTTATTGAGAATAGTTTATTCCGTACCAAATATAGCTATCCAAAGATACTTAGCGGCTCTACGATAATGTTTTCTTCTATCCATGATTTAAATAGACTTCTCAGTTTTGCCATCCAATATTTATACGATTCTGTAGGCATCGAAAAGATAGGAATCTTGATAAGGGATGATAAAACCAAACAGTACACCATGCAAGCATCCCTCAATATTCCATCACATGACAACATATTCCTTACCAACCAGAACGCAGTAGTCACCTGGCTTTGTAACAATAGAACCGTTCTTTCCAAAGAGCAATTAAACCGTTTTGCGCACAGCAAGTTTGACCGCTTGCTGGAAGAAACCTTAACATCTTTGGATGTCGATAGCTGCCTGCCAGTCTTTCAGGAAAAAGACCTCTTTGGTATAATTCTTCTGGGAAGAAAAGTTAATAAAAAAGTATTTACCCAGGAGGATATTCAGATGTTTCTCGCGTTTTCCGGTCAATTGGCTATGGCCGCTCATAATGCCCGCCTCTATTCAGGATTGGAAGAAGCCAAGACCTATCGGGATAATATCCTCCAGAGTTTAAAATCCGGGGTAATCGCGGTGGATATTCACGAGGAGGTCACGCTGATCAATCATGAGGCAAGAATGCTCCTTGGTCTGGAAAATACCGGTTTTAACGGAACAGTACTGAACGCACTTAATAAAGACACGCACAAATTACTGAGATATACCCTTAAGAATAATATAGACTATCGTGACAATGAAACATTCATCGAGCGAGATAATAAAAAAATCCCGTGCGGCGTGACCATAACTCAACTGAAAACCGGAGCAGGAGAAAAACTTGGTGCACTCATGATTCTGACTGACCTGACAGAACTCAAATTGCTTCAGGCAGAAAAGCAACATGCCGACCGGCTTGCATACCTTGGCGCTCTTGCCTCTAATATTGCCCATGAAATAAAAAATCCACTCGTTGCTATAAACACCTATTTCCAACTCCTTCCTTACAAAAAAGACGATGTGGAGTTCCACACCAACTTCCGCGAGATTGCTTTAAAGGAAATCGGAAGGATCAACAGAATTATTGAAGATATGCTTAATCTGGCAAAACCTTCTCAACCGGTCATACGATATATCGATCCCCATTGCTGTGTCATGGACACCATAAACCTGCTCAAGCACACGGCAGCAGATAAAGGTGTTGAGATAACTGCGTCGCTGGAAGAGAAACGATGCCAGATCATTGCGGATGAGGACAAGATAAAGCAAGTGCTCCTTAACATTATGCAGAATAGCCTGGATGCATTGCCAAAAAACGGCTGTATTCAGGTGAGTACCCGTATCATTGATACGATTTCTGAATTCAGAACTATGGCAAAAGAGCATCCTGGTAGTATCTTCTTTTCCTTTGTTTCTCATCAGTTAGATCAGTTCAATAAACAGCATTTTATGGTAAAGATCTCTGATAACGGCACGGGGATCCCTGAAGAAAAAATTGCACACATCTTTGAACCGTTCTTTACAAATAAGGATAAGGGCACAGGGCTTGGCCTTGCTATCGTGTATCGCATCATAAAAGATCACGAGGGATGTATCTATGTAAAGAGTAAAGAAGGGGCAGGAACCGATTTTTATATCAGTCTGCCGTTATATAGCCTGAATCCTCTGGATGGTATGCATCATAGATAGAAAGCTCAGAACTTTCGTTGTTATAACTCCGGGATTACTGGGGTTTTCCCCCTCCCCCCCTGCACCAGAAAGAAATTGCAGACGATGCTCTGTCTGGTTAAATAATTATTACAACACGTAGTGCAGATTAAGCTGCATGCCTTGCAACACTGAGTCGTTCGTCTGAGCGTTCGTCTGAGTGCACGACGAAGTCAACCAATATTACTCCAGTTGAAGGTGGACTCGCCTTCACCCTTCCCATATTCAGAATAGATTTACTCCGTCCACCTCAACGACGAATACTTAATATTTAAGATGTGATAATGATAAAGTCCTTCCCGGAGACAGACATGGTTGTGGGCAAATTGGGCAGGGTTGAAACGTCTACCGACCCTGCCCCTGTCGAGATGTTTGAGACCGTTGTCGTCTTGAAACCAAAGAAATGAAACAAAGGAAGGACGGCGAAAGAAAGATGAAGAGCATACAGGATATTCGGATTGCCATCCTGATGGCAGGTACATGGAGAATACGGCCTTGCATGAGACATTGGTAACTACGCTTATAGAACTCCTCCCTCTCCTCTGAGCAATAGGTGTCGGTGCCGAGGGTTGCCAAACCCATGGCAATCTCATCCATCGGCGGAATGATAAGAATGTTGGTATGCATAAAATCCGGCTTGTCACAAATAAATTATTGACATAATATACTGATATGGCTATTGTGTATATATATAATTTTCAAATGAAGATATCTTATGAAAACAATATTGGATATACCTGAAGAATTGCTGAATGAGGCAATGAAATTGTCTCAGAGCAAGACTAAAAAGGAGGGC
This sequence comes from Candidatus Brocadia sp. WS118, assembly GCA_007618135.1. Lineage (GTDB taxonomy): Bacteria > Planctomycetota > Brocadiia > Brocadiales > Brocadiaceae > Brocadia. The sequence goes on from PHFX01000150.1 coordinate 33,290, forward strand.
GTGATTATTACCCTTGAAGAATTCGTAAAGAAAAAGAGGGTCGCGGAAGCGTTCAAGATGGAGGGTAAATTAAAATTTAAAAAAGACTGGGAGAGGCTCAGGCATGAAAGATAAAGTCCTGATAGATACATCTGTCTGGATAGACATTTTAAAGATATTGCCATGCTTTTCCCGCTTTTTTTATATACCTGAAAACGATTTTTGAATACATAATTTTTCATAGTTATAAAAATGGCGGAAAATGAGGTTACAAAACTTCCTGAGATAGGTGTTATGGATGCCTATTCACCCCCACAAATCGCTTCCCGAATTGATCATGTGGCATTAGTAAAGGCGAGATTGAGTCTTTCCCAGACCTTTATGCTTAGCATTCTGGCTGGAGCCTATCTTGGCCTTGGAGCACAATTTTCCACTTTCGTGATAAGTGATTCTACCTTGCACATTGGACTTACCTCTCTTATTGAAGGTGTCGTATATTCACTGGGATTCATTTTGGCTGTCGTCGGTGGCGCTGAAGTATTTACGGGTAACTGCTTAATAATCATGGGGTATGTGAGTAAAAGAATCACGACGCGCGAATTGCTCAATAACTGGATCCTCACATATACTGGCAATTTCATAGGTAGCCTCACAATGGTTTACTGGATTTACCAGTCGCACCAGTGGGAATTTTCCCACCACATGGTTGGAGCAAAGGCCTTGCTTATTGCCCATAAAAAGGTAAACATGCCTTTTATGGATGCCTTTGCAAGAGGGGTTCTTTGCAATGCGTTAATATGCCTCGCAGTCTGGTTATGCTTTAGCGGCAGGAGCGTGACAGATAAGATTATTTCTATTATATTTCCCATAGGCGGTTTTGTTGCCAGCGGGTTTGAACAATGTGTTTCTAACATGTATTTCATTCCAATAGGAATCGTATTACGGAAAAATGAAGGAATAATCGTAGCATCAGAAAAGATGGCCGGAAAACCATTGGACATCTCTCAGCTTACCTGGAAGGGATTTTTTATAAACAATCTTATACCTGTTACCTTAGGAAATATTGTGGGCGGAGTTATTCTGGTTGGTATAATTTTCTGGTTTGTTTACCTACGTGGCAACGTTCAGAACACCTTTCACAAAAATAACGGCCACGACATCGTTCAGAAAAAACGTTAAAACCCAGGAATATCTGGATGCCGTGACCAAAAGACAGTGGTTCATCGTAATGAGTAATTACATTCTTTTCGCTGTGTTTTGCCCAAGAACAATTTTACCTTTTGTTCCTTGACATCGATAGTAGCCGCAATGTACTCATACTTAGCTTCAGGTGGGACTGGAAACACCTCGCCGAAGATATTCAGCTTGAGCATACTTTGTTAAAATGATTAAACGGCGCCTTTTTTCTTAAGGCGTTTCGATTTAATTTTGAAATAGCCATCGGCAAGTTTTTCTTTATCTTTTTATTAGATCTTTCAGCATGAAAAACCCTTAACTTTTAAATGCGACCACTTCTCTTTATCCACACTCGCGTGAAGACCATTATTGCTTTTTATACGTGTTTCCTTAAGGCAGCGATATCGTTCAGGAACCGTTCGTTGGAATACATTCCTTTTTTTACCACCAATGAAACACAGTGGTTTAACTTTTCCTTATCTGCCTGTGTCAAATCCTTTGAAGTAATCACGATAATGGGGATTGAGTTAGTCTCTGGCGAAGTTTTTAATTTATCCACAACATCAAACCCGCTTACCTCCGGCATCATCAAGTCTGAAAGAATCAGATCCGGTTTATGAAGAAAAGCCTTATCGATCCCCTCTTTTCCACCGGAAGCCTTTAAAACTTCGTATCCTTCCGAGCTTAGGAGGGTGTTAAGCAGGTCAAGCGATTTCTGATCATCGTCAATAATCAACACCTTGGTATGTGAGTTGTTGATTTTGGGAAGAAACCCATATGAGGATAGTTTTGACAAGAGATCGGCCCTGCTTACCGGTTTGCTGAGATAATCTGTTGCACCCAACCCAAAGCCAATATCTTTATTGTCGACCAGGGAAATCACCAATACCGGAATATCTTTGACGTCGGGATCCTCCTTCAGTTCCTTTAATACCTCCCAGCCGTCCTTTTTGGGAAGCATGATGTCAAGGGTAATGGCAAATGGTTTGAATTCCCTTGCCTTTAGCAGGGCGTCTTCACCATCAAAGGCAGTAATTGTCTGATACCCTGACTTATTCAAATAGACACACAACAATTCGCTCGTCTTAGGGTCGTCTTCCACCACCAGAATAGTCCCGCGACTTGCCTGCCCTTCCGATAAACGCGCACTTTCTTTCCGTGGTTGGGTGCATTTATTTACGGGCAAGGTAAAGTGAAAAATACTGCCGGTCCCTACCGTACTCTCAAAGCCTATAGCGCCGCCATGCATCTCAACTAATTTCTTTGTGAGGGCAAGGCCCAGCCCTGTTCCTTCATATGTGCGCGAGAAAGAGCTATCAACCTGTGAAAACTCCACAAATATTTTCGGATAATGTTCGGGAGCTATCCCGATGCCAGTATCGGTAACTTTGATTTCAAAAAAATCGTCTTCTTTTTTCAGCAAAGTGGTGTGGAGCGTAATTTTTCCATTCTCCGGGGTAAATTTGATGGCATTGGAAAGCAAATTATACAATATTTGTTTGAATTTGGTAGGGTCTGCATTAAGCCGGTCACCGGCATTGTGAATCGTGGTTTCAATGGTTAGTGACTTTTTATGTGCAAGACCTTTCAGGGTTATTAAGACGGCATCTATCGCCTTGCCAAGCTCAAACGTTTCGTATTTTAATTCCAGTTTACCCGATTCCACCTTTGAGAGATCCAGGATATCATTAATCATCTGCAACAGATGCTGGCCACTGCTATGAATGTCTGTAACGAACTCCATCTGCTCTTCATTTAAATCGCCGCACAGTTTATCCCGGAGTACTTCAGAAAAACCAATAATTGCATTTAATGGTGTGCGCAGTTCGTGTGACATATTGGCAAGAAACTCACTTTTGGCCTTGTTGGCTGCCTCGATCTTCTTGTTTTGTATCTCGGTCAATCTGACCTTTTCCTCAAGTGCGGCGTGGTAACTATGGATATAGGCATCCATAGCCAGTTGCATATCCAGGTTCATAATCTTATCCATGACCAGGATATAGTCCGTCATCTTATCAGGTTGGTCTTTGTAAGTTTCGATGATAAGAGGAAAGATCAGGCGATGATACAGGCAGTATCCACCAATATACCAAGTAGGGTGCAAGTCTATGCGATCATGAGTTTTTCCCACATTTAACCGATGATCAAAGTATTTTTCGTCATAATTTCCCCCGGTAAGCATCAGGAGATATTCCTTTTGCGTGCGTTTCACCTTTTTAATCGTATCTTCATCAGATAGAAAAACCCTGGTTTTTTCGAATCGGAGGAGATGGCTGTAAAACTTGTTTATAATCGTGTCGGCATGTTGATGGATAAGGCCGTTTAATTCTTTCAACAAGATCACATCTCTCACAGTAAAATCTAAATATTCCTTGCGAATTTGGCGTTCCTGTTCACTAAGGGTTAATTCATTCAGTGGCATGATATGCTCTTCCATCGCAACTATCTTCCTTATGAGTTTAGATTTTCTTTTAGGGTAACAGTTCAGTTCATCAATAAACCATACATTTGAATTCAAACCACACAAAACAGTATACGTGGCGCGGGTTGTTTATTGTTCGACTAAGCTCTCATCTGAGCTCATGACGAAGTTCCCCGCACAAACCAACGAAAAGGAATCAGCGCTACCTTCTTCAATATTTAAATATATTGTACCTCATGATTCGCCGGCAATTGCACGGTTTCAATGAGGTGGTAGTACTTTGGGATGGCTTTGACAACATCACTTTCTCAACTGCCCATTCCCAAATACTACAAATTTATACGTGGTGAGTTCCTGAAGGCCCATAGGCCCCCTGGCATGGAGTTTATCAGTGCTAATGCCAATCTCTGCGCCCATGCCAAATTCATAGCCGTCGGTGAAACGGGTGGAGGCATTGATATACACAGATGCAGAATCAACCTCTCTGATAAATTTCATGGCAGAATTAATATTGTCGGTGACAATGGCATCAGAATGATGTGATCCATAAGTGGAAATATGGTTAACGGCGTCATCCAGAGTTTTTACCACCTTCACATTTAAGATTAGGTCAAGATATTCGTGATAATAATCATCGTCCACGGCGTGCTTAATATTGTCTAAAATTTTGCCTGTCTTGCCACAACCTCGTATTTCTACTCCGGAATCACACATTTTTTTTGCTACGCTTGGCAAAAATATTGGCGCAACCTTTTCGTGTACAAGCATGGTTTCCATGGCATTACATGTAGCTGGGCGCTGTACCTTCGCATTATAGCAAATCTCCCCGGCCATGGTGAGATTGGCAAATTCATCTACATAGGTATGACACACCCCTTTGTAATGCTTAATGACGGGTATGGTAGATTTTTCTACTACCGTACGAATAAGCGCCTCACCACCACGGGGAATAACGACATCTATGTATTGATCTGCCGTCAGTAAATAGTCGATGGCTTCGCGATCAATAACCTCTACAAGCTGGATGCACCGTGTGTCCAGTCCCGCTTTCTCCAAAGCAGACGTGAGAATCTTGTAAAGAGCAATATTTGAATGGATTGATTCCTTCCCGCCGCGCAGAATAACTGCATTTCCCGCTTTCAAACACAACGATGCCGCATCAGCGGTAACATTGGGCCGGGATTCGTAAATAATGGCAATGACCCCAATGGGTACCCGTACTTTCTGAATTTGTAAGCCATTTGGACGGGTTTGTCCCCATAAGAGCTCACCGACAGGGTCAGCAAGATGAATGATTTGCCGGACGCATTCAGCCATACCCTTAATACGGCTGTCGGTAAGACGGAGACGGTCGATCATGGCCTCAGACAGGCCGGCTTTTTGTGCCGCTATAACATCTTTGTCATTTTCTGATTTAAGTGCATCTGTTGAGGAAATGATCCCTTCGGTAATATAGTGGAGTGCGTTGTTTTTTACGGCTGTATTTGCTGAGGCGATGGATCGTGATGCGGTTTTTGCATTTCTAACAATTTGATTTACGTAGTTTTCTATATTCATAATGATATGATATTAAATAATATGCCACCGCTATGAGAATAATTAATGCGGGAAACTGCCATGGAAATGCGCCGTCAAAGAGAAATGACTTCCATCGGTTCCGCGAGACAATTTTTTCGTGTTCATTCTGTGCAGTGCTTTTGATGCGAAAATGATATTTTTTATAAATAATTTCATCCGCTCCGCTATACCCGAGAAGTTCTCTTGCCTCTTTTTCTATGCGGACAGGATCTTTTTTTAAAGCTGAGTATTCATTTTCGAGGCGAAGATTTTCTGCCTCTAACCGTACAGATTGTCTCTCTAACATATTTTTTGCTTCCAGCATCCGGATTCTCTCCTGCCGTGTCTTGCTGATTGTCCAGGAGAATAAAATTACTACACAGGATGTTATAAATACCATCAATACGAATTTGCTAAAATAGGGATTTTTGCCACCACATCTGTCTTTTCCTCCATGCTGAGATGGAGATTCCTGAGGAAGAAAGACGCGGGCAGAAGTATTCTCACTATCGTATATGTCTACTTTGACATCTTGCATAGTTTACCTCCGTAAATTGCATTGTCAGAAAGATCTTCTTCGATACGTAAGAGTTGATTGTATTTGCCTATTCGGTCGGTTCTACAGAGAGAACCTGTTTTAATCTGGCCCGCATTTGTAGCCACAGCAATATCGGCAATGGTTGTATCTTCCGTTTCCCCTGAACGATGTGAAATAACGGTGGAGTATCCATTCATCCTGGCCAGTTCTATGGCATTCAGAGTCTCGGTAAGAGTACCGATCTGATTAATCTTGATGAGGATGGAATTGGCCACTCCCTGTTCAATCCCTTTATTTAAAATTTCCGTATTTGTTACAAAAATATCGTCGCCAACAAGTTGGATTTTACCTCCCAAATTTTTCGTAAGCTTTTTCCAGCCATCCCAGTCCTCTTCTGCAAGGCCGTCTTCTATACTGCAAACTGGGTATTTATTTGAAAACCTTGCATAGAAGTCGATCATTTCATCGCTGGTCTTTTTTGCGCCGCCTTCCGCCCGCAAGACATATTTCCCACCCTGGTAAAATTCACTGGCGGCCGGGTCCAGCGCCAGGTAAACGTCCTTGCCTGCCGTGTAACCCGCTTTTTTAATCGCCTCCAGGATCAGTTCAAAAGCTTCTTCCGTGGCCTTAAGATTCGGTGCAAAGCCCCCCTCGTCTCCCACGTTGGTATTATATCCCCTGGATTTCAACACCGTTCGGAGATTGTGAAATATCTCCGCACCCATGCGTAAAGCCTCGGCAAAGCGATTTGCGCCGACAGGCATAATCATAAACTCCTGGATGTCCAAGTTGTTGTCCGCGTGCTTTCCGCCATTCAAGATATTCATCATGGGAACCGGCAGTACCTTGGCATTCGTACCGCCAAGGTAGCGGTAGAGCGGGAGATGCAAGGCGTTCGCTGCCGCCTTGGCGACGGCAAGGGAAACGCCCAGTATGGCATTAGCACCCAGTTTTTCCTTATTTTTTGTTCCGTCCAATGAGATCAAAAGATTGTCAATCTCGACCTGCCTGGTGGCATCCATCCCCTCAAGTTTGTGCGCAATAAGTTCATTCACATTTTTAACGGCAGTTTGCACGCCTTTACCCTGGTAACGGGACGGCCTGTCTGCATCCCTGAGTTCCAGTGCTTCCCGTTTTCCTGTAGACGCGCCCGATGGAACGGCGGCGCGACCCATCGTTCCGCTTGTTAAAATAACGTCTACTTCAACCGTGGGATTTCCCCTTGAATCCAGTATTTCCCGTGATTTGACACAATCTATGGTAGTCAATGACCGCTCCTGTTTTATATGCATGCTTTTGCTGGAAGGTAGGTTATAAAAATAAAACGTACGAATTTTATAGTAAATTTCTTGGGACTTGTCAAACAGATTCTTGAAAAAACGGCATGAATATCCTTTTCTTATTTTCGTTAAGATGGTGAAAATTCGAATAAAAGGACTGAAATCATTCAGGAGCTTGAAAGACTGTCGAAAAGGAATATTAAGAATTGTTGCGACCACCATTGGCATCTTGGAAGGACTGGTTTTGATTGGCATGGAAAGGAAGAAAGAGTGACGGAGAGAATCCACATCCACGATGAATTACAATAAGATAAGCATGGAAATTGCAGTTTAAGCTTTATGCTCCACTGTATCCCGGGAGCATTTATGATTTTTTTAAGTCATTTATACTATAAGAGTTAAAGCAGTGCTTTATGGGTTCAATTCCCACACACTCCCGCCATTAACTAATACGTTCATAGATCGATAACGTATATGGAAGGATATCTTCGTGATATTCCGATCTTATCCTTTGGAATTCCGTTAAGGGAACCTCCGGGAAAAATACATCTCCCGCGATCTCTCTATGGATAACTGATAAATAAATCCGATCCGCTATCAGAAGCGCCTCCTTATAGAGTTGCTCCCCTCCACAGACAAACAGCTCATTTTCAACTTCAGGGCAAACTTCAATTGCAGACGGCAAATCTCTTGCAAGAATACATCCAGGTGCACGATAACGCTCATTGCTGGTAAGAACAATATTGGTCCTATTGGGAAGGGCATAGCCAATTGATTCATAGGTCTTCCTGCCCATAACCACCGTATGCCCCATGGTGATGCTTCTAAACAGGCGAAGTTCACTGGGGATCTTCCATGGTATCTCTCCCCGATTCCCAATAACACGGTTTGATGCCATCGCGACGATCAGTGATATCACCATACCAGGTCTTTTTTTACCGGCTACCATAATACCTTATCCTGATTGAAGAAAGGAAGGCGACATTCTCCGTATCGAGTACGGGGCAAGTAAGCTCGGAGAGAGCAGGAATTCTGCATTCCCCTTTTGTCCCCCGAATTTCAACGTGCATGGGTCGTGGCTGTGTTGCGTTATGCAATCCTATTATTACACATATATAAAAAATAATCTGTATTGTCAATAAAGATATACATTTTCATATATTTAAATGTCGTTAGTAACAAATTTTAACCGGAAATTGCATAGGAAAAACTGAGGATTATTTTCAGGTAAATTATTTTTTTGTTATTCCGATAATGCAAGGTAACAAATTCAACAGAAAGACACAGAATGCAAAGAGGTAAACATCTATGCAAAATCCTAATATCATGACAATAAAGCAAGTTGCAGAATATCTTAAGGTTAGTCCTCGTACGATTTATAAGTTAGTAAAAACAGGAGGAATTCCTACCTTTAGAATAATGAACATGTGGCGTTTTGAACAATCCAAGATTGACCAGTGGATACAAGAAAAAAGTGAAACTAATAATTTTAATGGAACTGGAGGTAAAGAACATGCCAAAAGTATTGATCATCGATGATTCAGCAGTTATGCGTAAGATTATTCAAAGGAATATTCAACAATCGGGCCTTTTAGTGGACGAGTTTGTTGAAGCCGGAGACGGAAGGGAGGGTCTTGAAAAGGCAACTTCCAATAATATTGATTTAATCCTCTGCGACTGGAACATGCCCAACATGTCAGGAATAGATTTTGTTAAGGCCCTTAGGTGTTCTGGACAAAAAAATAATATTCCTATCGTAATGGTAACTACAGAAGGCGGCGAGACAAAGATTGAAGAGGCTAAAGGCAGTGGAGCAAACGGTTACCTGACAAAACCATTCACACCGGAGCAGTTAAGGTCAAAATTAGGAAATTTTTTGCTCGTAAAATGATGGTCACATCATTTTTATGCGTACTTCAAAAATTCAAATACTTAACTAGAAAAAAGGGGAATACGGATCGTGGCGATAGAAAGTATGATGGAAACCTTCGCTTTAGATATTACCGAATCTACAAAGACATTGTTTGAAACGATGATCATGATGGATTTGAATCATGATGTGGCATCAATGGCAGACAACACGCAAATAAAAACGGATGTTATCGGTATGGTGAGTTTTACCGGTAAATGCCCTGGAGTGATTGCCCTTTTTTGTTCAAAAACGTTTTCAATAAAAGTTGCATCGAAAATACTGATGTCAGAACTAAACGATTTTACGAGTGATGTAAAAGATGCGATAGGCGAGATAGCGAACATGATCGCAGGAAACGTGAAGACAAAACTTATTGCTAAATACGGTGATATGCATCTCTCCATCCCAATTGTAATTACCGGGGAGGGTCTATCGATTACCGCCGTGAATAATCACCCAATGGTAGCGGAAACCACACTTTCCTGTTTTAGTAAAGAACCCTGGCTCATGATGCCTTTTGTCTCTAATAATGAAAAATTTAGCGTAGGCTTGTTGTTGAGAGAATCAAATAAATAGCTATTCATTCGGTAGTAATAAAAATGGAAAACCCTATAATCAAAAAGTCATCTCCGTCCAAACTGGAGGAAACTCTGGTAAGTACATTTCCGCGGATTTGCACCGATTGTGGCAAGATAACAAACAAAGAATTCTTTCTGACAAATCCTGTGCTACAAAACACAACATTGAACGACTTTCTTAAGAATGCCAATACAAGCTATATCCTGGTAAAATTGGCGATTGAAGAGTTTTACGAGGGAGAACTGTATTTAATCTTTGCCGTAAAAGAGGCTATTACGATAGGAAGTCTCATGCTAACTCTTGATGATGCCATAATAAAGGAAAATGCAGGCAAGGGTATCTTTGAAGGTGATTGTACAGATGCATTTAAGGAATTTACGAATCAGGTCTGTGGTATGTTAGACAACGAACTACGACCGAAGTTACCCAAGCCCATCCACCTGAAATTAACAAGCACGGTTCTCATGAACAAAGAGAATGCAAACACCGTGTTTAGTGAAGAAGCCTTGAACGAAGAATGCCTTATTCTGACGGCTGCCATGCGAATCCTTGGTTTTGATGACGGCAAATTCATATTAAGTATTTCCAAACTGCTTGGTGAAGAGTTCTTTTGTGAGGTCATCGAAGAGAATACTAAAAAGTTCAGGGGTACGATACTCGTTGTAGATGATTCAAATACAGATTTACGAATTATTCGTAAACTTTTGGGTAATGAATATAAAGTATTGGTCACAGACAATCCAAACAGTGCGCTCTCAATACTTCAAAAAAACCATCTCGACCTTGTTTTAATTGATGCTCATATACCCGGCGTTAATGGGATAACGCTATGTGAACGATTTAGAAGGAATGCTATGTCTCATACAATACCGATTATCATATGCTCCTCATCTCCGACACAGGAAACCGTGATACAAGCGATTCGGGCAGGGGCAAAAGACTTTTTAGTTAAACCATTTACCAGACAAATATTAATTGAAAAGATCAATAAGCAATTAATTAACAATAACGTACTCATACATTCATAGTAACGTATGCTTTCATCTGATGAAGATATGGAAACCACGGAGTGCACAATTTTATGCCATTTCATGATGCAAAATGAAAGGTGCAAATTGATAAATGCAAAAAATCTTTTGGAACGATTGTTGGATTTTGACGCAAATATCATCAAATTGGATTTTAGATATTTTCACCTGAAAATAACAAAGCACTGCCATTCTGAGCGAAGCGAAGAATCTGGTCTTAACGCGGGACCCTTCGCCTTCGGATCAGAGTGACATTTTTATTATCTCTTGTGAGCCAAAGGCTCATGGATGTTTCATTTTTGTTTACGACCACCCTAGTTTTTGAAATCTGTGGTTTCCCTTCATAACCCGATTCTTGAGGATATCCTTATGGAAGACAACATGAATTTTATGGATGACGCTGAAATCGTAAAGGAATTTCTTGTCGAATCTAATGATCATCTGGATGACGTTGAATCCAAGATATTGGAGTTGGAAAATAATCCAAAAGATGTAGACCTTATCAACAGCATATTCCGCCCCATTCACAGCATGAAGGGCAGCGCAGGATTCCTTGGCCTGCAGGACATTGGCAAGGTAAGTCACGAATTGGAAACCCTCCTGGACGAGGCAAGAAAGGTTAAAATAATAATCACACCAAAAATTATTGAGGTACTGTATGAAGGTGTCGATGTACTAAAAAAACTAAGAGAAATGGTGGCAAATAAAGTAAATAGCAAAGGCGCAACAGTTGATGTAATTGATTATCACCCACTTTTATCAAGGATAACTGGCATTTTAGGACACAATCAAGACACTGTTCAAAAAGAAAAAGCCTCCGGTAATCCCCAAAAAGAAAAACATCTTGGCGAAATATTAGTGGAGACTGGCGCTATTAGCAAAGATCAGCTGGAAATAGCGTTACAAGAACAAGAACGCGGGATTCGACTGGGTGAAATATTGGTCGGGAAAAGGATGACGACACCAGAGAAGATTAACGAAGCGCTCATAATTCAATCTACTGTAGGAAAACCGTCTCCTGAAACGGTTAAGGTTGACACCCAAAAGCTGGATAACCTGGTTAACCTTGTGGGCGAATTGGTAATTGCCAGCGCCCTCATCAGTGAAACATTAGGAAACACCAATAATGGCGCAAATAAAAATCTCTCCCACCTTAACAAGATAGTTAAAGATATACAGGACCAGGTCATGTGCATGAGGATGGTGCCTCTAAAATCAACCTTTCAAAAAATGGCCAGACTCGTGCGGGACGTTTCCTCAAAGATTGGGAAAAAGGTACGTCTGGATATTTCTGGAGAAGACACAGAACTCGACAAGACGGTGATAGAAGAAATCGGCGATCCACTGGTGCATATCATTAGAAACTCGATCGATCATGGAATTGAGCCTCAAGAGGAGCGGGTAGCCAAAGGTAAACCGATAGAAGGGCATGTGCGATTAAATGCCTTCCATAGAGGTGGCAGTATCGTTATCGAAATCGAAGATGATGGCAGAGGCCTTTGGAAAGAAATAATTTTGAATAAGGCCATTGAAAAAGGATTGGTTGAGAAAAATGCCTCACTCTCCGATCAACAGATCTACAATCTCATCTTTGCCGCCGGATTCTCTACGGCAGGAAAGGTAACTGACGTTTCAGGACGTGGCGTGGGCATGGATGTTGTAAAAAAGAACGTCGAGCGCTTGCGGGGAAAGGTAGAGCTTTCTACGGTCGAGGGAAAAGGAACAAAGATTTCCATCAAACTGCCGCTTACCCTTGCGATTATCGATGGTATGATTGTGCAGGTTGGTTCGGAAAAATATATCGTCCCCATGCTTTCCATCGAGGAATCCATTAGACCAAAGAAAGAAGATATTTCTACCGTGCAGCAACGTGGGGAATTAATTAACGTGCGGGGCGATTTGCTGCCCATGGTGCGTCTCCATAATTTGTATAACGTTCAACCGAAAAAAATGAATCCGTGGGAAGCGCTCATCCTGGTCGTAGAAGGTGAAGGAAAAAGATGCGGGATTCTTGTCGATGACCTCCTCGGTCAACATCAGATCGTCATTAGGAGTTTGGGGGATCAGTTCCGTAATATTCGGGGAATATCAGGCAGCGCCATACTAGGAGATGGACACGTTGGCCTTATCCTGGATGTGGGTGGAATTATGAGCATGGCGTTGAATTAACAGGGACAGTAATGACACGATACTCTGTGACTGACGATTTATGAGGATTTCAAAATATCGAATATCGAACAAGGAATAATGAATGCCGAAGGAAAAGAGAATATGTGATCTTGAAGAACGCTTAATAGATTTTGCCGTCAGAGTTATTCGTACAGCAGAATCTTTGCTAAAGTCCCGGGCGGGGAATCACATTGCCGGTCAACTCATTCGCTGCGGCACATCACCCGCTCCCAATTATAATGAGGCTCAAAACGCAGAATCTCGTTCTGATTTTATACATAAATTGAAAATTCTCCCTTAAGGAGTTACGTGAAACACTGAGTTCGGGAACAGGTTGAAAAATTCATTAGAATGAAATGAAAATTCTAAACATGAAATTATTGCATATAACGAAAGAAAGGAGTATCGCATGCAGGCAGAAATGAAGCAAGGGAAAAAAACGGATGCCGTTGTGTCACCGTCGCGTGAAGGCAAATATCTGACCTTTGTGCTGTGTGATGAGGAGTATGGCATTGAGATACTTAAGGTAAGGGAAATTATAGGCATTATGAATATAACACCCGTGCCTCAGACTCCTTGTTACATAAAGGGCGTAATCAATCTCCGGGGAAAGGTGATCCCCGTAATCGATTTAAGATCAAAATTTAGGCTTCAAGAGATGAAACACACAAAAGAGTCGTGCATTATCGTGGTGGAAGTCCGGAACAAACTCACGGGAATCATTGTAGATACGGTTTCGGAAGTACTCGATGTTAGAGGCGAGGACATGGAACCTGCCCCTCATCTTGGAAACAGCATCAATACAGAAATCTTCATCGGTATGGCGAAGATAAAGAACAAGGTGAAAATTCTTCTTGATATTGATAGGGTTTTAGGCACTGAGGAGATCAATGTCGTTGAGAGTTTGACGAATGTAAGTTAATTTTGGATCCTTTCGTAAGAAAGAGAAGAGATAATCATTGCAGTATGATATGCACTTTTAATATTTACCCTGGATTTTTGATATTTATAGTTTTCAGATTCTGATTATTTACCACGTAACCATAAAAGGAGGGAATATAAATGATTGTTAAAATGAACATGATGACAAAGCTCATTATCACGATTGTGGCAGTTGTTGTCATATCCATCAGTATCTTGGCGTATATAAATACAAAGAGGCAAAAGTCCCAGATGTTGGCAGAGGTGCGCACACAGGCAAGGATGGCAGCAGATCAGCTCATTTCTGTAAGAATGGTCATTGCGGAAAAGCAAAAAGCCATAAACAACGACTCAAAAGGTAATTTTGAATTTAAGGGAGTGATCCCTGCAATTGTGGGACGGGAGATTGCTGAACATTTCAGTCAAGCAACCATCTTTAAGATGAAGCAAACAAGTATCAAGTACCGAAACCCAGCAAATAAGCCAGATGCGTGGGAGATTAAGCAGTTAGAAAAGTTTGAGAGAGACCCAGATTTAAAAGATGCTTCAGAAATAGCAAAATTAGAAGATGGTACAGAAGCTTTTCGATTAATGGTGCCCTTGAAAATCGAGGAGCCATGTCTGAAGTGCCATGGCGACCCGGCGACAAGTCCAACGAAAGATGGTAAAGATATTGCAGGGAGGCAAATGGAGAATTACAAGCTGGGCGATGTTCGGGGCGGCATAAGCGTAATGGCGCCGATGTCATCCGTAAATGCAGCAATCGCCGCAAACAGGAATTTTAACCTCATTGGGAATGGGATTTACGTGTTCCTGGTTGGAACCGTTGTCTTTTTCATTGCCAGACGAATTACCTCTTTACTGAAGAGGCTGGTACATAATTTAAAGAATGGGGCTGAAGAGGTTGCATCAGCCGCATACCAGATTTCTTCATCCAGTCAGTCGCTTGCGGACGGGGCATCACAACAGGCATCTTCGATAGAAGAAACCTCTGCCTCGATTGAAGAAATGGCCTCTATGACCATGAAAAACACTGATAATGCCAGAGAAGCCAACCAACTTGCAATTAAGACAAAAACATCGGCAGAAAGTGGGAATGAGGGGCTGAACACCTTGCAGACAACGATGCGAGACCTGAATTCAGGCAATGACAAGGTCATTTCAATAATTAAATCAATTGATGAAATAGCATTTCAAACGAATCTTCTGGCTCTCAATGCGGCTGTTGAGGCAGCGCGAGCGGGAGAGCATGGGAAAGGATTTGCCGTCGTTGCGGAGGAGGTGCGCAACCTTGCGCAACGGTGCTCCGTCGCGTCTAAGGAGACCACAGATTTAATCAATTCGAGAGTAGCAAGCACCGAGAATGCGGCAAAGATTGCAGATCAATTTGCTGCAAGTCTCAAGGAAATTGTAACCGAGGCAAAGAAAGTAACAGACCTCGCCGGTGAAATTGCAGCAGCCTCGCAGGAACAATCTGACAATATTAGTCATATATCAAAGGCAGTTACGACTGTGGACACGGTTACTCAGCAGAATGCGGCAAATGCAGAAGAGCTGGCGTCATCGAGTGAGGAATTATCAGCACAGGCAGAAAATCTAAAGGCTATCATACATGAGCTGTCTGTGGAAATAGGAAATATTGATAATGATTTGAAACCCACTGAGCAACAGCAATTTCATGAGCATCCTGAAAAGAAATTTCAAATGCCAGGAAAAGGCGCCACTGGTTGGAGAAACGAGCAAAAGATTCAGTTCAAAATAAACGACAATATTTCAAAGCCCGGTGATAAAGTAAATGGAAATGGCTTTAAAAAAAGCGATAGAATTCTTGCCAGGACGTCAGAAGAATTCATACCTCTGCGTGATGATTTCAAAGATTTTTAATGCCTTGAACAATGTTGATTTATGGGTGCGAATCGGAGCTGATTCGCACTCAAGAAACGGGATGAAATTGTCTTGCATGCCGGTGAGAATAATGAAACAGCGTTTACCCTGAAGAAAAGGACTGATGAATATGGTAACGTTTCTACAGGGGAAATATTTGGCAAGCTGAGGAACGGGAAATTCATTCCTTTTGACGGTGTTAATAATTTTAAAATCACATCCTTTGACGACATGGTTCACCATGCTGTTGAATTGAAATACCAGGGGAATATTATTACTGCGTGGAGATATTTGCGTTAAAGATTCGAATGGAAGGCATAGGGGGGAATTTCCATAATTATGAATAACACTCAGAATGCAATTACGGTTGGCGTGGGCGATCTAAAGATTACACAAGCTCCGAACGTATTAAAGACATTGTTAGGTTCCTGTATTGGAATTGTGCTACATGATCCCGTAAACAAGATTGGTGGACTTCTCCACATCATGTTGCCGAAAAAAAGCGGTAATGACTTGAAGATCACCAAGTACGCCGATACAGGACTCCCCTATTTTATTTATCACATGGTCACCCATGCAGGCGCATCCAGAAGAGCTCTGTATGCCAAACTCTTTGGCGGTGCGAAGATGTTCGAGGCCAACAGCCTGATTAATATTGGCGAAACAAATGAAATAGAGGCGAGACGGATATTGAAAGAAGAAGGGATCAGGATAGTAGCGTCGAAAACCGGTGGTACGAAAGGATACAATATTCTGTTCGATACGGACACAGGTGAGGTAACATGCCACATATTTGGCGAGGCAATCGTAATTTACTAGAATAATTGCAGTATGACAAACCACAAAGACACAAAGGACACAAAGAGAAGTGATGAATTGTCAAAAAAGATAATTGGTGCGGCGATTGAGGTTCATCGATACTTAGGACCGGGTTTACTCGAATCTGCTTATGAGGAATGCCTTTGTTACGAATTAGCATCAAAAAGGATTTCTTTCGAAAGGCAGATAAATTTGTCAATTACCTATAAAAGTGTCCGTCTTGATTGCGGGTATAGAATAGATATTTTAGTTGAAAAGTTAGTAATTATAGAATTGAAAACTGTTGAACATATTGAACCGATACATGAGGCTCAACTTCTGACATATCTGAAACTTTCTGATTTATGGCTTGGACTTCTTATAAATTTTAATGTTCCGGTCTTAAAAGATGGTATCTGCCGGATTGTAAATTAATTTCTTTGTGCTCTTTGTGCCTTTGTGGTTATGAAGGTTTAATGATAATTGAAAGGTAAAATATGCATATTACTCAAGATCGTATGAAAGTAATTGAAATAATGTCGCGGCTTAGTATCGACAGGGCTTCCAGAGCTCTCTCTAAGATACTCAGAACCGGCGCAAAGATTACGCTTTCAAATGTGTACTTAGCGGATTTAAGCGAAACTACTGAAAAAATGAATAATGATCTCCGGGAAATGACTGGCGTTATGGTTGATTTCAAAGGAAACATAGGCTGCAAGCTTTTATTCATGCTGCCGGTGAACGGTGCATTCATTCTCACCGATCTCTTTCTCAGGCAACCTGCCGGCACGACGAAAGAAAATAACGAATTTACTGAAAGTGTAATTCAGGAATTAGGAAACATTCTTGCAAGTCATATCAGCAATGCACTGGTATCTGATTTTGACGCCACCTTAGTGCCAGAACCCCCACATGTGCATAATGATTATGCAGGAGTTATGTTTTCAAACCTAGTCATGGAACAAGGCATGATGAACGACAAGCTATTACTGATGGAGACAAAATTCGAAATTAGTAAAAATGAACTTGAATGTTACCTTTTTTTAGTGCCGGAGATGACGTCATTGATAAAGTTGTTAGATAATATAGGAGTAAACAAATGAAGAAAATATTAGTAGTAGACGACGCTAAAGTCGTAAGGATGGTAATCAAGCGACTTTTGACACAACATGGATATCAGGTTGCGGGAGAGGCTGGAAATGGAAGGGAGGCATTCGAAAAATACAAGGAATTAATGCCAGACGCCGTAACGATGGATATTATAATGCCGGAGGTGGACGGCATTCAAGGGTTAAAAGATATCCTGGCCTTTGATAAAAAGGCAAAGGTAATCGTGATTTCTGCCATAGACCAGCGCGATTCTTTAACGGAGGCCATTCGAAACGGCGCTACCGATTACGTAGTAAAACCATTTGAAGACGACCGCATGATATCAACATTAAAAAATATTTTTGGCGAGAACCAAGAAGATGCAGTAGGCAGTAGGCAGTAGGCAGTAGGCAGTAGGCAGTAGGCAGTAGGCAGTAGCCTCTACTAATTGAACATTTTTAGCAAATAATATCTAAGGAATACAGGAAAGCAGGAAAGATGGAGCTTGAATTTGAACAATTGACAGAAAACATCATTGCAGCATCCATTGAAGTTCATAAAACTCTTGGACCAGGTTTTCTGGAATCTGTTTATGAAAATGCACTTTCATTGGAATTCGAAACCCGTGACATTCCTTATAAGCGACAATGGGAAATATCTATATTTTACAACGGAAATGAAATAGGCAAGCACAGACTGGATATGTATGTTTTTAATAAATTTGTAGTTGAATTAAAGGCGATAAAGGAAATCACAAATGAACATTTTGCAATTGATCGTTCCTATTTGAAAGCAGCAAGACAAAGACACGGCTTGATCTTAAACTTTGCAAAACCAATTTTGGAAATAAAAAGAGTAATTTTTACAGAATAATATTCCTGATCTTCCTGCTTTCCTTAGATGTCATTTAAGATTTTTAAAGGAAATACCTGTGGACATCGATATCAACGATAAAGAATTTGGCCTTTTTCAGCGGTTAATTTACAACGAAAGCGGAATAAATCTTACCTCCGCGAAAAAAGAATTATTGAAATCTCGCTTAACGAAGCGCTTACGAGAAAGATCGTTGATCTCATTTAAAGAATATTATCAATACATTACTGAAAAAGACACCACGGGTGAAGAACTGGTCAGTCTGCTGGATTGTATCTCCACAAACCTTACAGAATTTTTTAGAGAATCGGTACATTTTGATTTCTTATCAGAAAAAGTACTTCCTGACTTATTTGAGAATAAAAGAAAAATACGGGAGAAAAAGATCAGAATATGGTGTGCAGGATGTTCAACCGGTGAAGAGCCGTACAGTATTTCCATGATGCTGTCAGAATGCCCAGTACATCTTTCTGAATGGGATATAAAAATATTAGCTACCGATTTGTCAACCCGGGTATTAAAAAAGGCCACACAGGGAATATACGCAAAAGACCGATTAAAGGGCATTCCCCTTCAAATGCTCAACACGTATTTTAAAAAGGGAGTGCATAATCTCAAGGACTGTTATCAAATAAAGGATTCCTTGAAAAACATGATTGTATTTAGAAGGCTTAATCTGACCGATGAAATCTTTCCCTTTAAAGGACAATTTGATTTTATATTTTGCAGGAATGTGATGATTTATTTTGACAAACAAACCCAGACTAAATTGGTATCAAAAT
The DNA here is from genome assembly GCA_007618135.1 of Candidatus Brocadia sp. WS118. Taxonomy (GTDB): domain Bacteria; phylum Planctomycetota; class Brocadiia; order Brocadiales; family Brocadiaceae; genus Brocadia. The sequence goes on from PHFX01000150.1 coordinate 52,277, forward strand.
TTTATAAACATCTTGCCCTTGATGGATATCTTTTTATAGGTCACTCTGAGAGCCTTGCTGGTACCGAAACCAGATTCCGGTATGTGCGCCCGACGATTTATCAGAAGTAACGATCGAGCAAATTTTTGCAGGGTTGGCCAGTGCCAGCCATGTTTAATCTCCTGTCTGCTTGCATACGTCGCGGCAGGAGGCAATTCTGGCAGGCGACATGACTTCGTGTCCTTTGTGTCTTTGTGGTTCAAACACATACATAAGTTAAAGACCAATGTAGTGGAAAAGGAGCTTTAACATGGCAAATAAAGTAAAGGTATTGATTGTAGATGATTCTGCCGTAGTCAGAAAAATATTATCCACCGGCTTGAGCAAGGATCAAGGAATTGAAGTGGTAGGAACGGCTGCGGATCCGTTTATTGCCAGGGACAAAATCATAAATTTAATGCCCGATGTAATCACCCTGGACGTAGAAATGCCCAGGATGGACGGCATCTCCTTTCTGCAAAGATTAATGACCTATCATCCTTTACCGGTCATTATGGTCAGTTCCCTGACACAGGCAGGCTGTGAAACCACGTTGAAGGCTTTAGAAGTGGGTGCACTGGATTTTGTTGCTAAACCATCACTGGATGTGTCTCAGACACTGAATGAGATAGTAACCGAATTGGCGGAAAAGATAAAAGAATCGGCAAGTGTTAAAGTCAAAAAGAAAGAATACGCTAAAAATACTAACCGTAAAGATGTAAACATCAGACGGACTCAGTCAAGTCATGCACTCATCAACAGCACGCACAAGATCGTTGCAATTGGGGCATCAACAGGAGGAACGGAGGCGCTCAAAGAAGTATTGGTGCAGATGCCTCCTGATGCCCCGGGAATATTGATCGTGCAGCATATGCCCCAGTTGTTTACAAAATCATTTGCTGACCGATTGAATTCTCTTTGTTCTATCGAGGTGAGAGAGGCAAAGGATGGCGATAGCATTATTCCGGGTCTGGCGCTGATTGCGCCGGGAAATTACCACATGGAGTTACGAAGAAATGGCTCCCGATATTACATAACAACAAACCAGGCTCCACCGATTCGTCGCCATAGACCGTCTGTCGAGGTATTATTTGAATCGGTTGCCAAATACGCTGGTGCGAATGCCGTGGGCGTGATTATGACGGGTATGGGCGACGATGGTGCAAAAGGACTGTTAAAAATGAAAGAATCAGGCGCTAAAACAATAGCCCAGGACGAAGATAGCTGCGTAGTATTTGGCATGCCCAAGGAAGCAATCAAATTAGGCGCGGCAGATACCGTCGTTCCGCTCAATAAAATTACCCCTTCTGTTTTATCGTTATTGAGTTAAGCCGCAGATGTTCACGGGAATGCTATTTTGTTTAGAAAAGAACCTGATAGGGGTAGGGAAGGCTTCACCTCTCCTCCCTCCGAACCATACAGGCAGTTCTCCCGCATACAGCTCTCCGGTCGGTGATTATCCCGCCAGGATTGACAGATTAATACTTCGACACGTTTATTTCTTCCATTCTTCCCGTGACCATAAAGACAATCCTTTCGGCGATGTTGGTAACCCTGTCCGCAATGCGTTCCAGATTGTGAGACACCCAGGTGAGATAGGTGGCCATGTGAATTATCCTCGGGTTTTCCATCATCATGACCAGGAGTTCCCGGTAAATCTGGTCATGAAGGGCATCTACCTGATCATCTTCATTGCAGATACGTCTTGCCGTTTCTGTATCCCTGTTAACAAACGCCTTGAGGCATTTGTCAAGCATAGACAGCCCTATGTCTGCCATCCTGGGGATATCGATCAGAGGCTTCACCAGTGGTCCTTCGCCAAGTAAAATATTTATCTTTGCAATTCCCTCTGCATGATCACCCATGCGTTCGAGATCCGTTACGATGCTCAGGATAGAAGTCAACTCCCTCAAGTCAACCGCCATCGGTTGTTGTGTGGCGATAAGAGAAATACACTTTTCTTCAATATCAAAACGCTTTTTATTTATGAGAAGATCGTTCTTTACAATTTCCTTGGATGCAGCTATATCTCTTTTTTGTAACGATTCCACAGATTTTCGTATAGCGTTTGACACCATTTCTCCCATAAACAACACTTCGTCCTCAAGCGTTTTTAATGCTTTATGATAAGCCTCTCGTGTCATCGTTTCTCCTCATATTTATTTTAAAATCAGGTTACTTATTTTCACAGAACCACACTGACACGATAACCTGTGTTCCACCGTGTCCAACCGGATACTTTCTGCAACAAATTTACCCAAATCTTCCTGTTATGTAATCTTCCGTCTGTTTTTCCAGTGGGTTGGTAAATATCTCTGTGGTAATATTAAATTCAACCAGTTTGCCAAGCATAAAAAAACCCGTATAGTCTGATATCCTGGCCGCCTGCTGCATGTTGTGGGTGACAATGATAACCGTATAATCCTTTTTCAAATCACAGAGCATGTCTTCTATCTTGGCAGTGGCAATGGGGTCTAGGGCTGAACAAGGCTCGTCCAGTAAGATAATCTCTGGTTCCATGGCGATTGCCCGTGCAATACAAATTCGCTGTTGCTGTCCTCCGGAAAGATCAAGGGCGTTGGTATGAAGTCTGTCTTTTACTTCGTCCCAGAGTGCGCCCTTTTTAAGAGCTTTTTCGCAAATGTCATCAAGGGCACCCCTTTTTCTGATACCCATAAGCCGCGGACCGTAAATAACGTTTTCATAAATGGTTTTGGGAAAGGGATTGGGCTTTTGAAAAACCATACCGACTCTTCTTCTGAGTTCTGTTACATCAATCGCAGGACTATAGATGTCCTGGTCATCGATTTTAATGCACCCTTCGATCGTTACACTTTCTATAAGGTCATTCATGCGGTTTAAACATCTGATTAAAGTGGATTTCCCGCACCCGGAAGGTCCGATAAAAGAGGTAATTTTTTTCTTCGAAATATCAAGGGCTATGCTCTTGAGTGCCTTGACTTTACCATAATAAAGAGACAGGTCTATGATATTTACAATCGGTTCGGGAACGTTTATGCGCTCTTTTGCCATAATAATTTACTACGAATAATTACAAATTCACCTCACGGTGAAATGAATAATCTTCCATCGTCTTCACACTATTTTCCCATCCATCAGTCTTCGTTTTCAATTCCCCCGATATTACACAAGGAATTTCAAACCAAGATTCTTCGGTCTCTTCACTCCCTCAGAATGACACCATTTGTCATTCTGAGCGAAGCGAAGAATCTATGTATAGGAATTTCAATGTGAAATTGTAGCGCTGGGGTTTATCCCCGGCAATTGGCCGACCACAAGGGATCGGCGCTACGTCTCAAAAGATGCATTCAAAGAAAAAAGTCGTTGGGGTTTCGTCTTTTAAAACCCAACCTAATTCAATGTTTAGGAATTTCAATTACCCCACATAATCCCCCGTTTACGGGGGGAAACAGGGGGGAAAGTCGCTGAAGGCCTAATTTATGCAGTAAATCGTTATTTTTACATTGCCCCGGTATTGTACCATTTTTTCAGTTTATTTCTTACCACAATGGCTGTAAGGTTAAGGGTAAGCACCGTAAAGAGCAACACGAGGGTTGTGGTATAGACCATAGGAATAGCAGCCTCTACATTGGGTGATTGAAATCCTACGTCATAAATATGAAACCCCAGGTGCATAAATTTTCTCTCCAGATGGATATAGGGAAAGTGACTGTCAATTGGCAAAGAGGGCGCTAGTTTCACGACGCCGGTAATCATCAGGGGCGCAACTTCTCCGGCTGCCCTTGCCATAGCCAGAATAGTGCCCGTAAGTATGCCTGGGGTAGCCTGCGGTATCACCACTTTCCACAGTGTTTCAATCTTTGTAGCGCCAAGCGCATAAGAAGCTTCCCGTAAAGCCTTGGGGACAGAAGAGAGCCCCTCCTCCGTTGCCACCACAACTACCGGCACCGTCAGGAGCGACAGGGTGAGCGCTGCCCATAAGATACCACCGGTTCCATACGTAGGGGCTGGCAGTGATTCAGAAAAGAAGAGTTTATCAATACCTCCGCCAAAAAAATAGATAAAAAAACCAAGACCGAAGACACCAAAGACAATGGACGGCACACCCGCCAGATTGCTCACTGATATTCTCACCAACCTGGAAATAAAACTGTCGCCTGCATATTCTTTAAGGTATACCGCCGTCAAAACTCCCAGGGGGACAACGGCAATGCTCATGATCAGCACCATCATAACCGTCCCGAAAATAGCGGGAAACACGCCGCCCTCGGTATTCGCCTCACGCGGTTCGCCCCAGATAAACTCCCAGAATTTTGAGATATAAAATCTCATTTTAGCAAAGACTCCCATCTCATTCGGCATAGAGATACGGACGATCTGAAATACGGGCACCATCTTTTCCCTGCCATCCGCAAGAAGCACAACGACCTCTTTTTCCCTCGCCTTCACGTAAAACCCGGCAAGAGTATCTTCTTTTTCCCGGTATATTTTTTCCAGGTGTTCTATCTTAGTATTTAGCGCAGCGGCTCTTTTCTGAATCTTTTCAGAGGGCTGTAGTAACGTCAGACGTTTTAATTCAAGACGGATTTTTTCCATCCGGTAATTTATATTACCAATTTCCTTTTTCTCTATGTACCGTATCTTTTTATAAAGGGCGTGGCTCTCTCCGAGCAAAGAAGCCATGCTTTCTGTTTCCAGGGGTTTAACGCCGCCATCCAGTCGTAAACCATGTAAAAAGCCATACAGGTTGCCCCATTCGCGTCTTTCAAAAGTCAGTGCATGAACCGGGTAAGTCTGAGATACAATTTCTGCGTTGTCTATCCACCGGAAGTCCATTCCATAGACGTCCCTGTTGCCAACTTTAACTTTTGTCCGGTAAGCATCTTTTTGATGGGGAACAGACTCCCTCTTAGCAACTTCTCCCAAAATCACTGTACCGTCCTGAAGTGTAAACTGAACGATCTTGCGAGGCCAGAAGATGCCAAATCCGTTGATCATAATTAGCACAACCAAACCGGAAATCATCAGGAGACAGGCCGTCAGTGTTCCGCCCGTCAGCCATATATAAGGGTTGCCTGATCTCAGAAAATTTTTCATAATTTACTATACCTGAGCTTCATTCTTTGTCTGACCGTTTCCGCAACGGTATTGACAACAAAGGTGGTCACAAAGAGGAGTAACGAAGCGAGAAAAAGCACCCGGTAGAGTGTCCCCCCATGCGGCGCCTCAGGAATCTCAACCGCAATATTCGCAGAAAGCGCCCGGAATCCGTTGAATAAATTCCAGTCCATAATGGGGGTGTTACCCGTCGCCATGAGCACAATCATAGTTTCACCCACGGCCCTGCCAAACCCGATCATGACGGCCGAAAAGATTCCGGGACTTGCCGTGGGCAATACCACCCTGACTGCGGTCTGCCATGGAGTGGCGCCCAAGGCAAGGGAGGCCGATCTGAGGCTGTTGGGAACATTGCTCATGGCGTCTTCCGATATAGTAAAGATAAGGGGAATCACGGCAAATCCCATAGCAATACCCACCAGAAGGGCATTTCTCTGGTCATATGGTAATCCAAGGATATGGGAAAGCCATTCCCGGTAATCGCCTTCAAGAAAGAGGGCCTCGTACCCGCCACCAAGCCGAATCGATATATATACAGCGCCAATAATGAACGGTATTAAGAAGATCGCCTCTATTCCGTAACGGTACCAGCCCTTTCCGAATACCGGCAGGATCTTCCAGCAAAAAATGGCTACAACAATGGAAAGAGTAATAAAAAATGGCATGATAATAATCGCAGGAAATATTCTCTCCATGAATGGCGCAAGCCAGAGTCCAGCAAGAAAACCAAGGATTACGCTGGGAAGCGCCGCCATGATTTCAATAACCGGCTTTATTATTTTCAGGGAATTGTGGAGAAACTGGGAGGTATACAACGCCGCAAAGATGCCGATAGGCACTGCAATGATCAGGGCATAAATAGTGCCTTTGATCGTGCCGAAGATAAGCGGTGTCAGGCTTAGCTTTGGTTCAAAATCATCCGTGCCACCGGTAGACTGCCAGACAAACTCCGGTTTTTCATAACCCTCATACCATACCCTGCCAAAGAGGGTTTTTAAGGTTGTTTCCGGGTGTGGGTTTGTAATGTGCCATTGCAAGAGACGTCCCTTTGCATCGGCAATCATTATACCGTTTGCCCTTGGCGAAAAGGACAGCGTGGACGCCTGTGCGTCTGTCGCGAATTTTAACAGTGTCTGCTCAGAGGTTGCATGGTTGAGGTGGATTGTTCCATCCGCTGCCGCTGTAACGAAACCCTTATCCCTCTGTGAAGCATCAATTCCCATGACCGGGGCGCCGTGAGAGGCAAGGGTATGCACCTTTTTCAGTGCCCATCCTGAAGATGACAGCTCATCTCTTACCTGCATCCAAACATGCACTCCGCCACTGGCATCGCCGACGACAAGGGAAACATCTCCTAATAAAAACCCCAACGCAGTTACTGCACTTTCTGATACTTTTACCGTTTCAACAAGAAAGGGGTTTTCTCTGTCCCTTATGTTTATGTGAAATAACTCGCCTGAAGGCGTCCCCGCATAAAGATTTTCCATAAAGAGGTCAAGCGCCAGGGAAGTTATTTCAGTTTTGCTCCTCTGTTCTGTCAAAGTTCCTAACGGATTATCTGCTGGCTGTACTACCTCGGGTTCTCCCTTAGCCAGCCCGCCCGTATGCTCCTTTTGCGAAAGATGAAAAACAGGAAGGGAAGGTTGATTTAGGCCCTGTTTTATGAAAAGACCGGTAATATCTTTCTGAATTTCCTTTTTTTCTCCGTTACCAACAAGTGTTTTTTCGGCTTCAGAAGCTATAAGGACGGCGTGGTTATCAGTGGTATAAACGGCAGTAACGGTTGTACTGTCGTCTCCCCGGGAAGTAACACAGTGGATTCCTCCTTTCTGATTGTCTAACGGAATCCAGCATTCTTCAGATACTTCAGGGATAACGGCACGTCTGTCGCCTTCAAATGATTCAGAAAAAGTGATAGAGACCGTGAAGATTTTTCCATCACTGGTTCCCAGGATAAGACGATTGCGGTCTTTATCAGCCGACGTTATGACAGAGCCATTCGGGATGGCAACATGGTATCTTTTCAGGATTACACCATCGTGCAGAGAAATAAATTCCACCGTACCGTTGTTGTACATAACATAGGCAACCTCCTGGTGATCGTCTACCCCCACGGACATTACCGTACCATGCACGGAGTAAGCATCCTCCTTTGTTACCATGGCGCCTTGTAAAAGCGGATATACCTCCAGGAAGATAAAAACAAATAAGGCCAGGATAACTAAAACAGTAACCGCTCCGCCGAACCTGATAGCCCAACGGGCGGCTGTGTCGGCAATTTTTCTTCGCTTCAGACTTTTCATGAATTATTCTGTTTTTTTCACTTCCTCTTCAACAACGGATGCCGGTAAAGGTAAGTAACCGTCTTTTACAACCACTTCCTGTCCCTCTTTGCTCAGGATAAATTTTACAAATTCCTTAACCAGAGGATCAAGCGGCTGCCCCGGCTTCTTATTAATATAGACATAGAGAAACCTTGCCAGTGGATAAGAACCATTCATAACATTTTTCATGTCAGCTTCTTTATAGGGTTCTCCTTCCTTAAACGAAAGGGGTATAGCACGCACGCCGGATGTCTGATAGCCAATGCCACTGTAACCCACGGCGTACCGGTCTTCGGTTGCACCCTGTACAACGGAAGCGGAACCTGGTTGTTCCTTTACGGTACTCTTGAAATCGCCCTTATAGAGGGCACGTTCCTTAAAATAACCATAGGTGCCTGAGGCAGAATTACGCCCGTACAGACTTATTGGTTTGGCTGCCCAATCCCCGGTTAAGCCGAGCTGTCCCCATGTGGTAATATCTGACTTGTATCCACCCTTACGGGTCTTTGAAAAGATGGCATCGACCTGTGGCATACTTAAACCCTTCAGAGGATTATCCATGTTTACATACACGGCAAGTGCATCCAGGGATGTCCTGATGGCTGTGGGTCTATAGCCATATTTATTTTCAAAGGCATCAATTTCCGTCGGCTTCATAGCCCTGCTCATGGGCCCCATCTGTGCTGTGCCTGAAATTAAGGCAGGCGGCGCAGTGGTAGAACCCTTGCCTTCTATCTGAACCTTTATATTCGGGTACACCCTGTTAAATCCCTCTGCCCAGTAAGTCATGAGGTTGTTCATGGTATCAGAACCAATGCTGTTCAGGTTTCCCGAAACGCCGCCCACCTTGACATACGGTTTCAAAGGGTCATTAGCCACAACGATTCTGCTTGCTATAGCCAATCCCACCAGACTAAAACAAAAAATCGTTATTGAAAGCCATGTTTTTCTTACCATAGACTTTTTTCTCCTTTCGGTGTCTCCTGTCACGTTTGAGGACAGTATCTTACTCAAATTAATTAAGGAAGTCGACTTATTTTTTTGAATGACGGTTGTCGTATTGTTTCAGCGCAGAGTGACATTTCGTGTTATTCTGTCATTCAGAGGGAGTGAATCGATCGAAGAATCTCATCTTTGAAATTCTAAATATTAAAATACGATCTGATATTGCAATCTAACCTGGTTTTCGCTTCCACTCTGTTCTCTGCCCCGTTCGTCCGAGTTCTCATAGTGTCCAACATCTGCCTGGAGTTTGGAGCGATGAACTCCGGGGCGGAAGTAATAGTTTATACCCCCTGAGTATTCCCTTCCGATGTCATCAGAGACATCTTTATTCCGATCAAGGTAAGAATAACGGGCTGCAACCTCCAGCCTTTTGGGTATTACAAAATAGCCTGCCTGGCTGAAAAATCCGTTGGAATCGACTGAGTCACCACCGTGCTCCGGATCCGCACTCCTCATAAAATACTCATTGTGCCATGAGAAGCCACGGTATTTCATACTCAGTTCAAGAACTCCCTGGAGACCATCGGTATCCTCAAGCTTTTCATCCCTTTCCTTTGGGTTCACCACAACGGATGCTGCAACGGATGCCTTGAATTTTTCTGTAAATTTCAAATCCGATTCATCAATGGTGTCATATTTTCCAAATGGGTTATATCTCACGTTAAACACGTACATGAGTTCATTATCCAGATTGTCTTCCGTGCCTCTATCCTCGTCATCTTCACCTGCCCCCTGAAACATTGCTGCATGATATTCAAGGTGTCCGTCAAAGGGTTTGCCATAAATATCAAATCCATAATCACGGTCCTGGTCAAATTCTTCACTGGCAATGGCCCTGTCCTGGAAGAGGAGTTTCGCAGAGGTCGACATCCTTTGCTGGTTAAATGGCACTTTAAAATACCCAAGCTTTGCATTTAATTCAGGCAATGGAGTCCAGTATACATAAAAATCCCTCACACCCAAGTCAAAGCTATCCCCATCGAGTTCAACATAATAGTGTGTCATTTTGCTGTAGATGTTTCCTCCAAAGCAAAGCCTTGCCCGGCGGACATCCATATTCAGGGTATCATTTTCCCCAATATCCTCATTCCTGTCTTTATAGGAAGCACGGAATTGCATTCTGAAGCCTATTCCCAGGGAATAGGTATTATCGGCCGATTCAAAACCGATAGAAAACTTGTCCTCATCAGGGGTATATATGGTCGTCATTGCAGGCATGCCGAGCCCCATTTTCTTTCGTGCCTCATCTGTGGCAAGATAGTCTTCTACAACTTTTTTAACCTCTTCCTTTGTAACGGGCGCAGCCGCTTCACGGTTATTTGTGGCAAGATCGTCTTTAACAATTTGTTTAATATCTTCTTTACCGGCTGGCGGAGTTTTGATCTCCTCTGTTTGCGTCGTTGTGGTCTGAGGGACCATGGTATCTATACGGTTTTTTAAAACTTGTATTTGTTCTTGCTGTCTTGTTGCTAATTCAACCAACTGCTTCATTTGTTCTTGCTGTTTTGCAAACGATTCCTCCATCCGCTTCAATTGCCATGTTAAATCTTCTGCCTCACCTCTGTATACTGCTTGAGGTTGTTCTGGCTGTTGGGCAAATACATCTTGCAAAACGCCACCGGTATATACACCGCCTAATACTATTGCAGACGATAAAATATACTTGCGCCATTTACTCCGCATATCAAAAACCTCCTTTTTTGAAATATCTCTATAAATGCTCAATAGTCTTGACTGCTTCTTTTTTTAGCTTTACTTTACTTTTTTCGTAACAATTTAGTATTTTGAAAAATGTAGCGCCGATCCCTTGTGGTCGGCTCCATTCGTTAGCAATATTGGCGGGGGATAAACCACCCGCGCTACGTATTCCGTTTCTTGTGGATCACCTATAAATGGAAGGATTTTTCAAAAAGCTAAATCGATACTTTTTCCATATAACGCAAACTTAATGCCCATCCTTTCACCCGTTATTGTCTGAAAATACAGGAGAGACGAGGAAGTTTCTCTCTCGCACAGGGTTCGGTTGTCCTCACCGGAGATTCCTATGAAAGGTTACATCATACAAATCTTTGAGAAAGTATAAATAGGTAGTGTTAAGGAATTATTAAGGAATTATTAATTTTGTGTTAATATATATTAGGAATTTTCAAACCAACGGTAGCGGTAAGACGCACCTTGCCACTACTCTGTTATAAAAGTCGCCGAAGGCCCAATTAAATGTAAAGGAATTTCAATGTAAAATTGTAGCGCTGGGTTTATCCCTGGCAATTGGCCGACCACAAGGGATCGGCGCTACGTCTCAAAAGATGCATTCAAAGAAAGAAGTCGTTGGGTTTTTGTCTTTTAAACCCCAACCTAATTTAATGTTTAAAAATATCAATCATTTGTAATTCCCTCTATCGGTAGGACAAGCGTCCCCGCTTGTCATTATGATGTCAACCGAGGACGGTTGACCTACCTTATGGGATTAAGGGGTGTGTACATAATGCCGTAACACACCCGTGCCCATGTAGCGCGACCAGTCTGGTCGCCTTACAATGAGGGGAGTTTAAAATCGCTGCCGAAGGCAGCCTATTCAATGTTTAGGAATTTCAATTACCCCCCATAATCCCCCCGTTTACGGGGGGAAACAGGTGGGAAAGTAGCCGAAGGCCTAATTTAATATAGTAACCACTTAAAGAAAGTTGCCATTGCGAGGGCGTTAGCCCGAAGCAATCTTCCTATGAATGTCATTCCGAGCAAAGCGAGGAATCTCGTGGGTTCGCTTCGCTCGGGCTCGCAACTTCGGCTTCGCCGTCGCTCGCAATGACCAGTGCATGTCAACTTATTTAATTCGTTTACTGTATATTCATTTAGGCATTTAAAAGCTTTTTTAAGACAAAAGGTATTGCTATAAACATCAAAGATAGTATAATTTGAAAAATTTTACATGGGTTAACGATACGAATTATGCAGTACGATTTTAAAAACAAAAAGATTACGGTTATGGGGTTAGGCCTGTTTGGCGGCGGGGTGGGTGTTGCTCAGTTTCTTGCGAGACACGGCGCCCGTGTTACGGTAACTGATTTGAGGAACGCTACAGAATTATCACCTTCCATAAAACAGCTTGAAGGCCTTCCCATTTCCTATAAGCTTGGAGGACATTGCGACGAAGACTTTGCCAACGCAGATATGGTTATCGTTAACCCTGCTGTACCCAGAGATTCGAGGTTCATGCGCCTGGCAAGAAATAACCAGGTGCCCATGGATTCCGAAATAAACATCTTCTTTCAATTATGTCCGGCTCCCATTATTGGCATTACGGGCAGCAACGGGAAGTCAACCACGACTACCCTTACCGGAAACATATTGCAACAGACTCAACGCACGGTGTGGATTGGAGGAAATATCGGGAAATCATTACTGTTGCACCTTGAGGAGATACAACCATCCGACATCGTAGTCCTTGAACTTTCCAGCTTTCAGCTGGAAGAACTCCGCAACTCACAAACAAGCCCCCGCATCAGTGTGGTAACCAACATATCACCCAACCACCTCGACCGATACCCCGGTATGAACGAGTATATCCAGGCCAAAAAAGGTATTATTGCATATCATAAACCATCGGATTATGCCATCCTCAATTACGACGACCCGGAATTACGAAGATGGGAAAAGGAGTGCAAGGGTAACGTTTTATGGTATAGTACAAAGAACAGATTATCAGATGGCGCTTATATCGATGGTAATGCTATGGTGCTTTCGGTGAAAGGCAAGGCAGCAACGATACCGTGTGTCTCCAACATTAAAATCCCCGGTATACACAACCTGCAAAACATCCTGGCTGCCGCTTGTGCCGCTTATCTCGCCGGTGCACATGAACAACACATTGAAAATACGATTACCTCCTTCCCCGGATTGGAACACCGCCTGGAATTTGTCCGTAACATCAATGGCGTGCGGTATTACAACGACTCCAAGGCCACAACGCCTGAATCGGCTATGGCGGCTGTTACGGCATTCCAGTCACCTGTTATCCTTATCGCCGGTGGCTATGATAAAGGGAGCGACTTTGAGGAATTTGCCGGGGTCTGTGCAAAACACACGAGGACGGTTATTCTGATTGGGAAAACGGCGAAGAAGATACAGGAACTCATCATCCTGAAGAGGGGACAAAAAGAAGCACCGTCAATCTTCACTCCCAATACCTTCAGAGAGGCGTTTCTACAGGCAACCGCGATAGCAAAATCCGGAGATGTTGTTCTGTTATCTCCCGCCTGTGCCAGTTACGACATGTTTCTTAATTATGAAGAGCGTGGAAGACAATTTAAGGACATGGTATCGGCCTTATAGTATTGGTACGAAAATACCCCGCACCCAGGCACTCTCCTATAAGAGGTGCGCAAACTTTCCCGCCCTTGACGGGAGGGAATAATGAAGGGTGACGTATTTTCATGACCTTCATGAGCCCTTGGCTTATGGATAGATATCTACACAAAACTGAATACGTAAAGCGTGTGTCCCCCGCTGGCGGGAGTTAAGGGGCATAAGCACTCCATGTTTTTGATATTTTTTACACGGAATCCAATATCGAATATCGAACAAGGAATAATGAATGTCGGAGGATAAGAAAACTACATAGCGCAGCAAAGCCGCACCCAATTCTCCGTTGTGAAAGCGGGAGATTGCTTCGGAAAAGACCCCTCGCAATGACACATTCTATGCTTTGATGACATATGGTGCTTTGTCATTGCGAGCGAAGCGAAGCAATCTTTCTCTCATGAACAATCAGTACCTCCTGATAAGGGATAAATAGGCTGTGAAAAAACTTACAAAAAAAGAAGTTTTTACACGGTAATACTATAATTCGTAACAATTTAGTTTTTTGAAGAAATATCGGGAAAAGCTCCGTTCGGAGCGATATATTTATAGACAAACCATTATGCCATAATCAAGCTCCATCGGAGCGGCATGTTGTTCCTGTGTCTCACCTGACGCTCCGATGGAGCTAAGGTTTTGTATATCGCATTTTCTATAAACATCCCACCCCTACGGGACTGTTTTTCAAAAAGCTAAATTGTTACGTACTTTTAAATATTATTTTCAAAGGAATTATCATGTTATTACAAATCGTTTTGCTATTTGCCGGCCTCGCCGGGCTCTATTATGGGGCTGAATGGCTTGTCGGAGGCGCTTCGAGATTCGCCCGATCATTTCACATCAAGCCCGTCGTCATAGGACTCACCATCGTCGCCTTCGGCACTTCGGCCCCGGAACTTGTCACCAGCATAACCGCTGGCATAAAGCATCTGAGCGATATTGCCATGGGGAATGTTATTGGGAGTAACATTGCCAATATTGGCCTTATCCTGGGGTTGTCGGCACTCGTTCGTCCCCTCACGATTGATATGAAACTCCTCTATCGCGAAATGCCAATTATGGTTGGTATCTCATTCCTTTTATATTTCATGGGATGGGATGGTACCTTGAGCCGGACGGAAGGGGGTATCCTCTGTGGGGGTATCGTAATGTATACGTTCTATGTGTATCGCGTTGCCTTGAAGGAAACCAACGCTATTGTGCATGAGTATGAAGAATTTCTTGAACCAAAGAATACGAACAACAAAAATAATATATTCCTTATCCTTATCGGACTCGGAGCACTCCTGGGAGGGGCGCATTTCCTGGTCCATGCTGCAATCTATATCGCCAAGGTCATAGGGATCAGTGAACTCGTTATTGGACTTACTGTAATTGCGGTCGGGACATCTCTCCCGGAACTCGCTACATCCATGGTTGCTGCTATCCGCAAGGAATCAGATATCAGTGTTGGGAATGTGCTGGGGAGCAACATCTTTAATATCCTTGCGGTGCTCGGCATCTCCTCGATAATCCAACCGTTATCCATCAATACGACTTCCCTCGTCGTTGATATGCCGGTCATGCTGTTCTTCAGCATCTTCCTCATACCTCTCATTACCTGGAAGTTTGTGCTTACTCGTGAGCAAGGAGTCTTTTTGCTGATGGGATACGGTATCTACGTACTCTGGTTATTGAAGTAATTCCAAACATCTCTCAGCAACCGTTTCCGGTTGTATCTGCGTCATGCAGCGATGATCCTTCGGACAGATCTTTAAATGACAGGCGAGGCAGTCCACGTCTGCCCGAATTACCTGCCCTATTTCCGCTGGTGTATGGGTATACCGCGGGTCATTTGGTCCCATGAGAGTTACGACCGGTCTCTTAAAGGCAACGGCAATATGCCGGGGGCCTGAGTCAACCGTGAGCAATAAGGAGCATCTTTTGATAAGCGCCTTGAGGACGTCGAGCGAAATAACCTCATGAGCCAGATTGATCACCTTGGACTTTGCTGCCTGCTCAATGTCGGTTGCCAATTGTGCTTCATGGGGAGCGCCTACGACGGCTACCGTGCATGCCCATTGGCTTTTTATAATGTCTGCTGTCCTGGCGAATCCTTCTGCCGTCCAGCATTTTGAAGATCCATACGCGGCTCCCGGATTTAACAAAATGAAGTGACGTCCGTTGTTCAGATGATATTTTTCACCGATTTCGTCTACACGACGCTGTGCAGCCACGGAAACAAAGAGCTCCAGGTCTTTCGATCGCACTTCACAGCCAACCGCAGTGCACAAGCGCAAATAATAGTCTCCCATGTAAGTCGGAAGGAAGCGGCCATGTTCAGATAACCGGTGTATTCCATCGGTAAGCAGCCATGAACGGGCGTCTCGCCTGTACCCGATACGCTGTTTTACGCCGCTGAACCAAAACATGCAAGCGGAGCTAAAGGAATTGGGAAAGAGAAATCCCATATCATATTTTCCGGCACGAATGCGCTGTATCAAAGAAATAAAATGTGTCTGCCGAAATGCCTGGTCTTTTGCATCCAAAAGGAGAAGTTCGTCAAACCAGGGGGCGTCTTCAACGAGCTTCTGAACATAAGATTTTAAGAGCAGGGCTATTTTAGCGTCTGGAAAATTTTCCCTGATACAACGGAAGGCAGGGGTGGCCATAACTACGTCACCCACCCAATTCGGTGAACGGATAATAATTTTGCCTATATTGGTTGGTTTATTCAATGAAACTCCTGATTTATGAGGATTGTGGTGAGCATTTAAATTCCTCTGCAATCACCTAACGCAGCAAAGCCGCAAACAAATTCACTCTATCGGTAGGACAAGCGTCCCCGCTTGTCATTATGATGTCAACCGGGGACGGTTGACCTACCTCAGGGATTTAAGGAGGTGTAAAACACTCGCAAAAAAGATTTTGTCAGATAATATTAGAGGATTTTACTGAATGCCCTCATACGTTGTCAAGCCGGGGGTTATTTCCGGAGTGGTGCTGTATATTATTTTCATTGGTTGTAATGGAATGCTGGCAATGGAAGGTATTCGGTTTCTCATGTTCCTGGTTCATTAAATCTATAGCAGTGAATATTTGGTGTGTATGAACTAAAAAGAGAAGATATTCATGCATGTTCTGCAGTGTGCAGATGCGTTAGAGCAGATTATTAGTAAGTTACTTCGTGATACCGTGCCAGGCTTTTTTAAGCAATGAGATGGGAGTGAGGTGGGCTTTATCATGTCATGAATCTTTGGCGTGGGTTCAGACAAACGCTTAACCGAACGGTTAAACGGAGCAAACCCACCCCTGAGTCCCCTCCCCGGAGGGGATTAAGGGTGGGTATTGTGAAGGTAGATATATTGTAAAAAACAGCGCCTTAATCTACCCCACCCACTGTTCACTTTGAAAAATAAAAAATTTGGAATATTATGATAATTATGGTAATTTATTTCAAAAATTTGTGAACCTTATTACATGCCCAAATAGCCGTATAATAAGTCTCTAGTAAACGTATTATATGTACTAATAGCCGTAAAATAAGACGGCTATTAGTACGGATATTTCATGTTGGGTGCCTGCAAAGCAGGATGCTGTAGTCAGAATTAAAGCTATACCTATGGAATGATATAAGTAGAACTTGACAAACGAGAAAAAGGAGTAACAATGACTTACAGAACAGAACAGAACAGAACAGAACAGAACAGAACAGAACAGAACAGAACAGAACAGAACAGAACAGAACAGAACAGAACAGAACAGGAGAATGGTATAATAAATACTATCAAGACAAGGGAAAAGATAGGAATGATTTACTAGCTAATCCAGAGGTTCTATTTCAGCATTTAGCTGTTGAGGAGTCTGTAATTTCTGTATTAAGAAAAACAACACTTAATAAAGAGAGTGCAAGAATTCTAGATGTTGGGTGTGGTGGCGGTGGAAGCTTAACACGTTTTATGCAATTGGGATTTGTACCTTCTAATTTGTATGGGATTGATATCATAAATACTAGAATAGAAAATGGCAAAATTAGGTATCCAAACATAAATTTAGTATGCGGTGATGCATCATCAATGCCATATGACTCGAATTATTTCGACTTAACGTTAGAATCCACTATGTTTGTACAAATTACAAATGAGCAAATATCTCAAGATATATCAACTGAAATGTTAAGAGTAACGAAAAAAGACGGATATATTCTATTAATAGATTGGCGTTATTCTAAACCACGTAATACAACTTATCTTGGGCTTTCAACAAAGAGAATACAAAAATTGTTTTTAGTAAAGTCATCATCCAAAATCATTTGTCAAGAACTCGGAGCTTTAGTTCCACCGATTGGCAGGGCAATATCAAAATACATGCCATCAAGTTACTTCTTATTAAGGGCAGTGTTTCCATTTTTTGCAGGTCAAACGGCGACTCTTTTGCAAAAACTATGAGTGGAAATCCTAGCATAACCATGCACGAACAAAAGAACAAAGGGCAACCATTAGTAAATTGAATTGGGTACCTAGATAAATTGCGATTAAAGTCAAAAGCACCCAACAAGTTGCTGCAGCCGACGCTGAGCGTGTCGCTAGCTGTGTAGAAACAGATTCTTAAACCAAAGGATGTATGAAAGAAACGGTTTACATCGAAACGAGTGTAGTAATACTACACGTCGAAACCAAGCAGAGATTTGGTGATAGCCGGACGTCAGGAGATTACTCGAGAGAAATGTCCTGAGATACTCAAGACATTTGAGCCGCATATCTCCGCATTGGTTGTTCAAGAAGCCGAGCATGGGGATGCCGAAGCGACCCAGAAGAGATTATCAGCAATTTCGAAGATACCCGTTCTGTTCATAAGCGACGAAGCAGAACGTTTAGCTTTGCTATTAATAAAAGATGGACCCATACCGGAGCAGTACCCCGAAGATGCACTTCATATTGCCGTGGCAACCGTAAACGGGATGGACTATCTTTTGACGTGGAACTTTACCCATATAAACAACGCTCAAATGAAAGCAAAGATAATATCGCTGGTTGAAGCCAAAGGGTATCAGTGCCCAACAATATGTTCACCAGAAGAGTTATTAGGAGAATGAAGATGAAAGACCCAATAGTAGAAGAAGTACGTGAAGCCCGTAAGAAACATGCTCAGCGATTCAATTTTGACTTGCGTGCGATTTGTGCAGATTTAAAAATGAAAGAAAAAGAGTACGGACTTCCAATCAAATCTTTACCTTCAAAAACCGTACAAACAGCAGCATCTAACAATATGTCCACATGATGCAAAAGCAGTGGTGTGATTTCAGAGTCCAGTGCATTTTTCAAGTTCTGTGCTTTCGGCACGTTCAGTTCTCTTTCCCTTTTGCGCAGGTGACACCCGTATTAAGTGGCATCATTGTCGCTGAGAGGGGGGAGTGTTCCTTGTCAAGTCAAATAGAGTGCGCTCACAAAAAATGTCATGATGGTCTAGGGAAGATGCGAAGCGTCACATCTTAAAATTAAATACCTTCGCTCTGCTGGTTCAATCGTCCTCGATTGAACCTAAATATTTGGCCTTTTCATGGCTGATATTTGTTTTAAAACTTACCAGCAAGTTCAAAATATCTGGTTCAATCTACAAGAGTGAACCAGCCTCGAACCAGCATTGAAGCCGCTGTCTCTTGCGCCGAATTCACCTTCACAATACCCACCCCTCAATCCCCTCCTGGGAGGGGACTCTGGGGTGGGTTCGCTTCACCCTTCATGAACTCAGGACAGGCTTAACTCATCCTCTGAAAATCCACACTCCCACCAGCGCATATTTTACGGTAATTTTACATCATAGTCCAACGTCACCGCAGTATCTCCGGCATCCTTATCAATCTTAATTGGCAGGCGCCAGACTACCGCATCAATGAAACATGCACCCATGTTATCCTCCCTGCAATAGTAAAAGCTCGTGGATACTTTTACATCAGTGCTTTGTACATCAGTGCCTGTTTTAAAGGATACTCTTATTGGGAGTACGGGGTTTTCGAGCTTAACGTCCTGCTTACCCTGCTCTATCTGAATACCTTTACCTGCCTCAATCGCATATGCCAGTGGGGCATTTGGGTTCAAATGATATCCCCTGGGAAGATTTAAGTTCATTGTTAGTTGTATGTCTGCATCGGTTTTCAAGGTTTTTAAAGGGAGCTCCACGGCTTTTGCAAAAGGCGGTATTCCTGCTGACGGTGCCTTGCCTGAAACCCCGGTTTTCATCCCCTTGATTTGCAAGGTGCTCACCTCTCTTGTCTTCATGTCCACGATACGGATGGCGTGGTTGTTCGTGTCGGCAATATACATCTTGTTGCTCGCAACACTGAGACCGCCGGGTTCATAGAATTGAGATTCCTTACCGTCAGTATGCCCAGGTTTTCCATTGCCGGAAAATGTCCTGCATGTCTTATCCAGGGGGTTGAGTACCTTAATCTTGTGATTGTAGGTGTCTGTAATATAAAGAAGGCCATGGTGGTTAAATACGCCAAGCGGATGCTGTAATCGCACTTCGTCGCCCTGACCATCAACGTCTCCGAAGACAAAGAGGTCCTTTCCTACCAGCGTCATCACTTCCTTCTTCTCCATGTCTGCGTAACGGATAGAGCTTACCTCACTATCGGCAAAATAGAGCTTTGTGCCGGAGATCGTAATCCCGCTGGGCTGGGCCAAGGCGGCCTTATCCAAAGCACCATCAACGCGCCCCTCCCTGCCGCTACCGGCAAAGGGTTGGAAAACGGTGGTTTCCAAATCCATCACCCAAATCTGGTGCGCGCCAGCCATGGCTATGTACAGTTGCTCGTCTAAACAAACCAGATCCCAGGGTGAATTCAGCGGTGACGATATGCCCATACCGCCGGAAGCCATAAATTCAGCCTGTTTTCCGGTTCCAGCGATTGTTTTCACGGTCTTTGCCTTTAAATCTAGTTTTCGTATGAGATGGTTCTCCGTATCTGCAACATACAGAGTATCGCCGTGGAGCGCCATTCCTTGCGGATGATTGACGCATGCCTCAGGATAAGTGCCGTCTTTTGTGCCTGCCTTTCCGCTGCCTGCAATATCAAGGATCTCTCCTTCCAGGTTTGTGATGATAATTCTGTTGTGACCGGAATCCGCAATAAACAAACGATTCGAAGCCTCATCGGCCAGTACCTTGCCGGGAAAAGAAAGGGGACTGTCTCCTAATTTGTATTTTTCCAGCGCGAGGGGTAGCGGAGTATCCCGTATGAGATTTTTTGACCGATACTCGGAGATCAACTGGCCAATGAGTTTGTCGAGGATCTCATAATGGCCCTCCCCGGTATCCGATCCTACCACGTATCCGTCCGGATCGATCAGCACAAGCGTAGGCCACGCCCTGGCGCCGTAAGCGTCCCAGATCGTGAAATTGCTGTCATTTACCACGGGATGTTCAATCTCATACCGGAGGATGGCCTGCCGGATATTGTCCGCATCCCGTTCATTTTCAAATTTTGCCGAATGCACGCCGATAACCACGAGATCGTTTGGATATTTTGCCTCCAACTTTTTAAGGTCAGGGATGATGTGCATGCAATTAATGCAGCAATAGGTCCAAAAATCGAGGAGCACGACTTTACCCTTTAATTCGGCAAGAGTCAGAGGTCTTGAAACATTGAGCCAGGCCGTGCCGCCCGTTAATTCAGCGGCTGGCGTCTTTTTTTTCTGTGCCGATGCCACGGGTATTTCTCCGGAGTAAAAGAGAGAGAGCACCAAAACAAGAAAGAGTGACGTTCGGGGTAAAAGTCTTGCGAAAAGGTGTATCCGTTTCATGGTTTTTGGTTATCCTTTTTCCGCTTAAAAAGATATTTCCCGTAGAAGAGAAAGGCAACAACGATCAATGATACCACACTCAAAATGAAGTAGGCGAGTTCCATTGTTTCACCCCATTCTTTGATTAAAACATGCGTAAAAGCATGAATGCTATTTAAGGTACTGCCTTTTGATTCTATCAGCACTTAGAAAGCTATCAAGAAAAATTTCCTTGACAGCTAAAAGAGATTTTTGATATACAATAACCATTCTCCATAAAAGTCACACAATGAAAACTCACGACAAAGGCAAACCCTGAGTAATCAGGGGACGCAAAGTACAGGGTCTTTAAACCACACAAGGACGTAGTTTAAGACGCTACTTTATCCTTTAGTGAAAAAGATAGCCTTACTGCCGAAGATGTTTCAATGAACATTTTTGCAGTAAGGCTTTTTTTTTAAAGTAATCGCACAGAGGCACAAAGACGCAAAGAAATAGAGTTCACCGCAGAGTACGCTGAGGACGCAGAGAAAGACTTAAAATATTTTTCTCTCCGCGTTCTTTGGGCCCTCTGCGGTAAATACATTCCATAAATCGTAACAATTTAGTTTTTTGAAAAAGAATACCCATGTATCATCGATATTACGGTAGGGGCAGGTTTCAAACCTGCCCCTACCGAGCGATGGCATACCGTTGTCGTTATTGAAATTTTTCAAAAAACTAAATTGTTACCATAAATCTTGTTGTCTTGGTGCCTTTGTGTGAGAAACATAAATACATTCTTTTCCGACTCGCTTGGGTTTAGGGTACTGTATGAGCCAGAAACGAACTTCGATGACCCCTTTGGAATTGGTGAAACTTCCCTCTTTGATGGAACGCACCAGTGGCCGCAGTGAGTTGAAAATTGGGCTCATCGATGGCCCCGTCGCCCTGAATCATCCTGATCTAACTATCGGGAATATTCGCGAAATTTCTCGTGGAATGAACAGCGCCTGTACCCAAACCGGCAGCAGCGCCTGTGTTCATGGCACCTTTGTAGCCGGGATTCTGACCGCAAAACGCGGATCGGTGGCCCCGGCGATTTGTCCCGGCTGCACCTTGCTGGTGCGTCCTATCTTTGCAGAGGCTGAAATAAAAAACGATGATTTGCCAAGCGCAACGCCCGGGGAACTTGCCACGGCCATTCTCGACTGTATTAACGCGGGCGCTCAAGTAGTGAACGTTAGCGCGTCTCTCGCCCAACCCTCTATCAAAAGCGAGTGCGCATTAGAGGAGTCTTTGGATTATGCCGCCCAGCGCGGGGTGATCGTGATTGTAGCGGCGGGCAATCAGGGAACCTTGGGCAGCACCGCTATTACCCGTCACCCGTGGGTTATACCGGTGGTGGCGTATGATCTTCAACGCAACCCTATGGATCATTCGAACATGGGAAATTCAATTGGACGGCGGGGACTGGGTGCACCCGGTGAGAACGTTACCAGTCTTGGATCAACAGGCCAGACCCTGACATTGGGAGGAACTAGTGCTGCAGCCCCTTTTGTAACCGGCGCCATTGCGTTATTGTGGTCAGCACTTCCCTCAGCAACAGCAGCGCAAGTGAAATTTGCAATTGTACAAGCGTATGCACCCAGGCGAGCAACGGTGGTCCCGCCGCTGTTGAACGCATGGGGTTCTTATCAATTCCTGATGACAACGAAAACGAGGAGGTGAAGTCTATGAATGAAAAGGAGATAAAAGGAGATCACGTTGAGTGGGGCGCACATCAGCCCTATCACGTGCGACTCCCGGGATTTATAAATGATGAGGAGATTGGACTTGGTGATGTTATCAAACGAGTCACCTCGGCTTTCGGCATCAAACCCTGTGGCGGTTGTGAGCGACGCGCTGCGACGCTTAATCGCTGGATTGTTTTCACCGGCCGGGGCACGAGGTAAGCCAAAATACAAGAAACCATTTTGAACGGAGGAGAACTATGGAACAGAATGAAACAAAAGAACAACCGGTAAGTCAATCGACGGCAGGACAGGGCGTAGCCGTGATCACACCATCACAGGAAGAGGTCGTCGCAACCCCGCCTGTCAAACAGAGTTCCTGCCCGACCTGTGCAGGTGGTGCAGGCGCCATGACGATATCCTATGTCTATGCCTTAGGCCGAATTGAGGCGCGTTTTCCGCGCCTTTCGGTGGAAAAGGAATTTGCCCAGGCAATAGGGCGCGCCGAGACCGCAGGACAAACCGGCCAGCAGGCCTTTTATAATGCGTTGTCAAAACCCGAGAACCGTTATCTGGTGCGCCAGATGTGCTGGGTATTCACGATTCAAGGGATGGAAACCTACCTGATTCAACCAAGAGACCCTGCGGATTATGACCGGTTGGTGGAAGCCATCCGTCCTCAGCCAAGTCCCATGGACATGGATGTCATCATCGGTATGCGGGGACCTATTGCCCCACCGGAGATGTGCAACGGACTCATGGTGCCCATTGTCGCGTTCGATCAGATATATTCCTTTGATCGTGATGCGCTCATCAAGGCTATTCCATGTCCCGAAAAAACCAAACCAGAGGCATTTAGACCTGCAGCCGAGGAGGTCTTCTATAGGATTCTGCAGATGACGGATAACGCCGGTGCGACGGACGACCACCGTGCGCTGAACTACCTGGCCATGCGGTATCCGGGTATCTATGCCAAGGCGGCAGAAGAATTTGCGCGAGACTTTTCGTTGACGGGGTTAGAGGTGCGTCCATCACCGCTGAGCAGCACCCGCAGGATCGTCGATGTTATCTTCTCTTACACAAATCGCAACACCGAATTCACGGAGAAGTTTTCTGTGCGGGTGGATGTGACCGAGGAGTTTCCATTCCTGGTGACCAAGTTGTCACCGTACTATGATCGGTAATCCCATAAACACCAATAGTGAAAGGAGAAAAAAATGAACATTCCAATGTTCTTTGCAGACAAGTCACTCTATAAGTCAGGCAGGCATTATGTAATCCATGGGCACATCCCAATTCTGTCGGGAGAGATTTATCCGGCTCTAACGACGTCTGTCGGGGGTCTAGGTGGCGGTATTGGCGAGACGCTTGGCGCATGGGGCTGTTGGGACTCAAGATGCTGCGTGAGATATGGTACATGTTGCCTCCCCACTCCTCGTGGGCGGAGTTGCTGGTTCTGTTGTATCGAGGATGAGCCATGCGAACGATGCATTTGGCCTTGGTAGCTCCACTTCTCTTCAGCCGTTTCGGGTGCTCTCCTCAATGAAGAGGACGGTTAAGTTGTATTCTCTAAATTTCCAGTTGTGCACAGTCCGCCGTGCAAAGAGCACGGCGCGGATGGGATCATCCCGCGCTCGATCCGGGTGCCTATTACGATCGTTGAGGTTGAAAACTCAAAATAATAAGAAGGTAAATGAAATGAACAAACCTAGATTTAATGCAGAGGCCTCGATCTACAGGACGAACGGGCGGTACCGGTCTTCGGTCTTGGGTGGGGGCGATACATCTGCCGTCGGGCGATTTTCCCGGCGTATTATCCGGGTGCAGATACTCAGGCGAGATGCAATAACTGCATGACCGGCTGCGTTGAAAAGTATGAGTACTGCCTTGCCGTAGGAGCCGGAGGGTGCGCGTTTGGCTGCATAGCCACTGGTCCTTTGTACCCGGCATGCTACGCGGCATGCATGGGCGGAGTTTTGGGGAGCTGCGACGCCGGGCTTCTGGGGTGCGAGTTTCTTACTTGCGCCGCGCCCCGGCCAGAGTTATTCGGGTGGGAGCCGTTAGGCGAGAGTCCATGCTGTCCTAAGGTCTGTGGCTTTCTCAACCCACTCGTACCTGGTGAAGGTTGCTGTGATAAGGGCGAACACTGTGTGGACAGATTTGATCCCAATGCACGTCAGGGCTGTTGCCCAAGCGATCAGAGCGTTTGCGGTGGTAAATGCTGCGCCAAAGGAGATAGATGTTGTGGTAATGAGTGTTGCCCGGCGGGCTGGTTCTGTGACAACGGGTCCTGTACTCAATCCATGCCTTTCCCGGGCGGACCTCCGCCGAAGCCGCTGAAACCGTCTCCAGGTTCGGGTTTATTCGACTGTGCTCGAGGATGGACACATTGCAAAGACAAATGTTGTCCGCCGGGTCTGCATTGCTGTGTCCAGGTAGGCGGGACGACATCGTGCCAAGCCGATTGTTTAATGTTGAAATGACTCTGATGTGGCTTCGCTTGTCAGCGTAGGATTGAGTCTGTTCAATAGACTGAAGTACTCACAACTGCCAACCAGAACGTATAGGCAGGCTGTCTGGGTTAGTCAGTCTTTACACCTTGCCATACAACTGGTCTGGTGAGGTTGAAAAATTTAAAGGAGGTGAATGAAATGAACATGCCAGGATTTACTGCAGAAGCATCGCTCTACAAAACGAGCAATCGTTATCGTGCTTCCAACTTGGAATATGGCGACAAACCATCCGGTGAGGCGATCATCCTGTCATATTTTCCGGGCCCGGCAACACAAGCAGTATGCGACACTTGCTTAAAAAGGGCTGTTAGGGATCATGGGATTTGCCTTGTTTCAGCCGCTGTAGGCAGCGCAGTTTGTGGCCCCTTCTACCCTGTGTGCTTTGGAGCAGCAGCCGGGGGCTGTTGGGTAAAACTGGTATGGGATTTGGGCGAGTGTGCAATTGATGATTGTTGTCCCAAACTTTGCAGTGGTATCAACCCATTCGAGCCAGGTACAGGTTGCTGCGATGAGAATGAGACTTGCGTCGATAGATACGACTCCAATTCGCGCGGCGGCTGTTGTCCGAGCGATCAAATCGTATGCAGCGGTAAATGCTGTGCTAAAGGAGAGTTTTGTTGTGGTGAGACGTGCTGCCCTGCAGGCTATTTCTGTAGAGAAGGCGTGTTCTGTGAACGTGAGTTCATAGGCTCTTTTCCTACTACCCCTCCGCCGCCGTCCCCCGTTAACAACTGCATTTTCGGGGGTGAGCCATGCGGCAGCAAGTGTTGTCCACCTGGTTTAGTGTGCTGTGGCGTTTATGGCGGGCAACCAGATTGCAAAACGTCGTGCCTCCATTAACATCGGCATGGTCTCGCGGCGCCTGCCATTCCGCTCAAGAAAGGTTGAGTTAGGCTGATCAATGGGGTCTTCAGGTCTTTATTCTTGCTGTTTGAGGCAGGTTTGTGTCGAATGGAATGAAACCCAACAGGTTTTTATTGCTATGAACGGTTGATGTTTAGTTCCACTAAGTGGGGATCTGCGGTCTGGCCTTTAAAATGGATGTGATCAGCAACGAGCTAGGTTGGTATGAAGGGATAGACTGGGTCAAGTGAACTTTTTTGTTTTAAAAGTATGCAAGAACCCTGATAGTGCTTACTTCCACTCATTTTGAGCTCCAGTCTGAGGGATCATCCAACCTGTCGTAATTGTCAATATCTTTACGAATAATTTAAATGAAAGGAGTTGAATGAAATGAACAAGATGCCCGGGTTTACCGCTGAAACTTTGTTCTACGATAACGCCAAGTCATACCATATGGCTGGAGCTACCGGAGCTATGGCATACCGTGGAACAGCTCTTCATCAATATTCTGCGCCCTTGGTAAAGGCGGCCTTTCCTCGCGGGAGATTTTCGACTCTTCCAACGTGCGGGGAAGAAAATTGCCGGACGGTTGTAGTCTATGAGCAATGCGGAAGTGCCCCAGTAGGTGAGCCTCCGCCAATGTGTCCAGCCGGAACGAGGACTGAGTGCGATTATGTGTGCAGATGGCCGAGTGGGATTAAGGGGAGAATGTAGCAGTCGTGGCTGGGTTGGGAAATGAAACCCAGCGATACCTCTATCATCAATGAATCAACAAATAATTAGGAGATATGAAATGAAGATGCCCGGATTTACCGCAGAAGCCTCGCTGTGCCGTTCGACGCGTTATTACTCTGGCTCCATCGCGTATGGCCAGAGCCAGAGTCTGGTAACGCCGGCAATGTATTGGAAGCAATCATTTTGTACCAGCATGTGCCTTTGCTGCGCGATCATGCTTGCCAACGTGGCGCCTGATCCGCTTGACTTCGCATGTTGCAGTATGTGCATTGGAATCTGCGGAGGTGGAGGCATTGCCTGACAGAAGCGAGTCAAGTGGACGGAACGGTATAAAGCGAACGTAGCATGCACCCGCGTGCACGATAAAATACTGAAAAGGAGGTAAATGAAATGAACGTGCCTGGATTTACCGCCGAGGCATCCTTGGGGAGAGGAGTTGTTTATTATCGTTCTGGAGCTTTGACCGGGTTTGTTTCTAAGGAGTTCGTGGTTCTGCCCATGCAGATTCATCACCCATTCCCATTGCCAGGAGGCGGCTATCCTATTCCAGGGTTGCCGCCAGTTCCACCCTATTCGCCCATCGGAGGTTGGCCAGTTACTCTACCACCACCCCCTCCACCGGGATGGACATATCCTCCTGGGTGGGCACCTCCACCAGGTTGGAATCCACCGCCAGGTTGGCCGCCCCCGCCGCCAACCCCCGGAGGTTTTTTACCCGTGGGGTTAGGTGGATGGCTAATCGTAGGAGGAGCCCTGGTTGCAATTGGACTTTCTGCCTGGCGTCTTTACAACTGGTGGCACACACCACCTCAAGAACTTGGTCCTTCCGGGCCAATATGCAGGGGTACAGGGAGAGAACTAATTTTGCGGGAGACCTGGGATTGGTCAGGCTGGGGTTGTGAGGAATCACTGCAGAATGCTATCAATACGGCCCGGGACGAGTGCGACAGGCTAGCAGGGAAAGAATGCATCGGCCAGTGCAATAACCCCACAAAGCGTTGCCGTCCTGCTATGGCTACAGACACCACGGAAGACCACCCGCGCGGGCTTTACTGTTGGACCAAGTTGACCTTTACCTGTCCCTGCCAATGCATTTGACCGATATTCGGAACGTATCGTTGTTCCGAATACTGTACGCAAGCGGTGCGCGCCACGTTCCACGTCCGCGATGCGAAGAACTGAAACAAAGACATCCTCATCGCAACGGCTGGCACGTTTCCGAACGCTGCGACTCTGATGATCGCTTTTCAAAACAGCGTTAATGCCGTGAATGACGTCTCGTCCGACTGGATTACGTGCTCGGTCGTGGGCGTCGAGGTGCACCTGGAACTCGTCCGCGAGCTGCTGAATACCATTTTGTTTTTTTCAATAAACTAACCTGTCATAATAAATATTCAATAATACTATATTTTATCGCGGTTAAAATTTGTTGTTTTTTCCATCGTTATCATATATCATTTCTTAGTAATAGCTCACCACAGAGGGCACAGAGAACACGGAGAACACGGAGAACACAGAGAAAACAAATAAAAGAGAAAATTTCCAA
Source organism: Candidatus Brocadia sp. WS118 (assembly GCA_007618135.1). Lineage (GTDB taxonomy): Bacteria > Planctomycetota > Brocadiia > Brocadiales > Brocadiaceae > Brocadia. The sequence continues at coordinate 80,195 of PHFX01000150.1, forward strand.
GACCCCCCCCTAAATATTTCCCTTTATTAATGGGACGAGATGGTTGTTACTCTACGTTTTCCTCACTCTTTGTGGAGAGTAGTGCTTATTGTGCGTACTTTCTCAGTGAACGCTGTAGCAAAGATTATTTGAGAAATTCATGAATTACAAACCCTATGCTATCTCCTGGAACACGACCTACCGGTGCAACCTGCGCTGCAGCCACTGCTACCTCGATACCAATGCATTAACCAAACAATCTGCCAAAGAACTCAGCACACAAGAGGGGTTACGGCTCATAGACCAAATGGCCGAACTTAACCCCAATCTCCTCCTCATCCTCACCGGCGGAGAGCCTTTATTACGAAAAGATATTTACGAACTGGCCTCGTATGCATCGCAAAAAGGGATGATGGTAGTTTTAGGAACAAATGGCAACCTGATCGATGACGACATCGCCAGGAAACTGAAAGAAAGCGGTGTGACAGGAGTCGGCATTAGCCTTGACTCTGTTGAACCCGGAAGACACGATCAATTCAGGGGTATTCCCGACGCCTGGGACGACACCCTGAACGGGATTGAGGCATGCCGCAGGCAGGGTATTGAGTTTCAAATACAGACCACGGTTACCAGGGAAAATTTCCATGAAATCCCTGATATCATTGAGTTTTCTTACAACCTCGGCGCAAAGGTCTTTAACTTGTTCTTTTTAGTGTGTACCGGCAAGGGTCAGGAACTAACGGATATTACACCGCAACAGTACGATCAGGCATTGCACCATCTCTTTGATATACAAAAGAAGTATCAGGGAAAGATGATGGTGGGCGCAAAATGCGCCCCGCACTACCGAAGGATTGTATATGAACATGACCCCTCTTCTCCCCTCGTTCGCACCTATGCAGGCGGCTGTCCGGCTGGCACTCATTATTGCAGGATTACTCCCGAAGGAGATGTAACGCCGTGCCCCTACATGCCAAATGTTTCTGGAAATGTAAGAGAGAAAACCTTTGGGGAAATCTGGAAAGGTTCTGAAAATTTTCAGACCTTGCGGGATGCCACTCTTCACGGCAGATGTGGTGTGTGTGAATTTCAACATATCTGCAAGGGATGCCGTGCACGCGCATTGGCTACGACAGGAAATCAGATGGACGAGGATGCATGGTGCGACTACGTCCCCGGGAGACATGGCAACAAGGTTATCAAGTTGGAAACATCAGACACCTTTGGAACAGAAGAGAATTTTTCTATGCCATGGAGCATTGAGGCAAGGGGCATTCTGAAACAGATCCCCTCTTTCGGACGAGGCATGGTTATTAAAGGCGTCGAACGGTTTGCTGCAAACAATAGCTACCGGGAAATAACCGTTGAAATCATGAGGGCTGCGCGTGAGGAAATGATGTCGAACAGAAAGACGGCATTCCCGATGAAAAGTGAAGCGCTTAATATTGCATCTCAATCTGATACCATAGTACCTTCCCCTTTGGAAGGGAGAGAGGAAGATGGAATACAGAGCCTTAAAAAAAAGGGGGAGGAAATTCCCTGGACCGAAGAGGCCCGGAAGAGAGTGGCAAACGCGCCGGACTTTGTACGGCCAGGCATTTACAAGCTTATGCAGAAGAAGGCCCGGCAGCACGGCTATCATGAAATTACTTCAAAATTTCTCTCTGAAATACGGGATGAATCCATGCAGCTTGCATCAAAGCGTATCAGAAATATCGGTTTTGACGAACTCCGGATGGATGCATGGGATAAGGCCAAAGAGAAGTTGAAGATTGCACGAAAAAAAGAGGTCATTGATAAGATTAAGGCATTTCTTGATGAGCGAACGGCGAAGAACGAGGGGATCATTACGAAATTTCAGGCATACCTTAAAACCGCAGGCGAGAAGGTGGAACAGGAAAAGACAGCAATACCGGTGTGGACAGATGAGGCAAAACAACGAATGGAAAAAGCTCCGATATTTGTCAGGGGAAGGGCAAAGAAGTCGATTGAAGACTTTGCTGTTCAGCAAGGGATTACTGAAATTACCGTTGAACTGATAACCCAATACATGAAAAATATCCCTTCCTTTATTAAGAATAAATTTATGTAAAGGAATTTCAATGTAAAATTGTAGCGCTGGGGTTTATCCCCAGCAATTGGCCGACCACAAGGGATCGGCGCTACGTCTCAAAAGATGCATTCAAAGAAAGAAGTTGTTGGGTATTTGTCTTTTAAAACCCAACCTAATTCAAATGTTTAGGAATTTCAATTACCCCCCCCATAATCCCCCCGTTTACGGGGGGAAACAGGGGGGAAAGTAGCCTAAGACCTAATTCAATTGTTTATGAATTTTTGTTATGCAGATCATCCGGAGATAAAAGCACAAAGATCCCATCCAGTGATGTTTGGTGGGCGATGCCCACCCTACCCGTTTAACCCGATTTACAAAAATCGGGATGCACCCCTTGCAACCCACAGTGTCCTTGCAGAAATGTGTGTTAGGAACCGTTTGTATACGGGGGATTCGTCCGAAATAGCGTGAAAATTTATTGACATCTGTTCTTCTATTCATGAAGATTACCGTGAAACAGATACTGCATAAATACCTAAACCTGAAAACAATCTTCCCGCATGTCTCAGACAAGTTTCATATTCCTTCGTATCGATCCATTAAAACGAAGATTATCATTTCTTCCATCCTCCTTTCGGTGTTCCCCATTTTTATTATGCGGGTATTCGTTTACCCGACGGAAAAAAAAGCATTACAGGACGCATTGATACAAAACCTGGAAGGAGTCGGGCATAAACAAGCTGAACTTATTGTAAGATGGATCAACGAAAGGAAAGCCGATGCAAAAATCATTGCTGAAAATCCCAACGTGCCCGGCGTGATTTACAAATCGGAGGGAAGTGAAAATTTTTATCGACTCCTCCACCATTTAAACACCCTTAGAGAGGTTTACGGATATAAAGAGATCTTCATCTGTGACCGTTTTGGTGATTTAAAGGTTACCACATCGACGGGAAAGGTGATTACCAATGTGGCCGGATTTGAGTTTTTTCAAATGGCGATAAGCGGTGTTACGTTCGTTTCACCCATTATGCCATCGGTAATCCCCCTGGAAAATGAATACGGAAAGCTTGAACATGGACTGCCAACTCTTTATATTACTACTCCGGTAGTTTACGAGCACAAGGTCATCGGCGCAGTTTGTCTCAGGATCGATGTGATGGAACTCAGTAAACTCATGAAGAGCGTTCGTCTGGGGGAAACCGGGGAGACCTATCTGATAAACAAAGACGGCTACATGCTCTCTGAATCAAAGTATTTAAAATACCTTAAGGATGCCGGACTTGTCCGGCAAAGAACCACGCTTGAACTCCAGGTGCTGGACTCTGAAACAAAAGAACTCACCCGAAGCGCTGCGGAGTGTGTAAAAGGCAAAAAGGGCCATGACGCAGAGGGTTACCGGGACTACCGGGGAATAAAGGTGCTGGGCTTTTGGCAATGGATACCGGAACTGGATTGGGGTATTATTGCAGAGATCGACGTAAATGAAGGTTACGGTCCGGTAAAACGACTGCATACCATCGTAGCTCCGGTCATTATGCTGATTACCCTTGCAGTTGTCTCTTTCGCCTTCTATTTTGGAAAAAAGATCTCTAATCCCATTTTGTACCTTACCGAAGTAACCAAAAGCATTTCAGAGGGTGATTACAGCAAACGGGTAAAAATTACCTCCTATGATGAGATCGGAGAGTTGTCGAATTCTTTCAATAAAATGGCCAGTTTCTTAGAAGAGAAAACGCAAATACTGAAGGAATATACCGCCAACCTGGAAAAGACGGTGGATGAGCGGACAAAGGACTTGACCCGTATAAATCAGGAGCTGGAAAAACAAAGCAGCAATCTGGAAAAGGCGTATAAGGAATTATTAACCCTCGATCAGATGAAGGACAAAATGATCCGGGATGTGTCGCATGAACTGAAATCGCCGGTTGCACAGGTACAGATGGCAATTGATCTTTGGTCAATGGAAGTTAAAAAACCGCATATTGACCGCGCTAAGGAAGAAAAATTTGGCAAGATCATCAGTAACAGTTTGCAGCGGTTGCGAAAGACGATTGGCAGCATTCTCGACCTCTCTGTTTTGGAATCGGGCAGGTTGGTATTCAGGAAGGAGATCATCCAGATGGACGAATTGGTTCTTCAAATAACCGCCGGCATGAGACTCTTGACCGAAAAAAAGGGGTTGGCATTGATCAATCACGTGAATCAGAAATTACCCGGGATTATTGGTGATAAGGACGAGATTCAACGGGTAGTGACCAATCTCATCGATAATGCAATAAAATATACGGAACGAGGAGAGATTCACGTTTTCCTGGAGCAAAAGGATGCATTCATCGAATTTTCCGTAAAAGATACCGGTATTGGTATTGGCTTGCCAAAAGACCAGTTTGGGAAATTGTTTGAAAGGTTTTTTCAGGAACGGCCAAGAATTGACGGCGCCGGGGTCGGTCTTGCCATCTGTAAAAATATCATTGATGCCCACAAAGGTACCCTGTGGGTAGAGAGTGAAGGACGTGGAAAGGGTTCCACATTTAAGTTTATCCTGCCAATTGCCTGTCAGGATACCGTATAATCTACGAATGGAGATAAGGAACAAACACCTTGGGTAAAAAATTGCTCATCGTCGAGGACGAAGATGAGTTTTTCTTTTTTTACGAAATGATGCTGGGAGGTACGGACTACGCCGTTCGGCGCGCTATCGATGGGGTGCAGGCATTCGAAATGATACAAAATGAAAAGCCAGACCTCATTATTCTGGATTTGTTGCTTGACCAGATGAAAGGAGAAGACTTTCTGAAACAATTAAAATCAAATCCGGGATACGTCAATATCCCCATTATTATCGCCAGCAGTTTTTCACCTCGTGCATATAAGTCAATATTTGATGTCGATCCCAGCCTGACCTTTTTAGAAAAACCCTTTAGTCAGGAAAAATTACTTGCCGAAATTAAAGCCAGGATAGGATAACCGGTGAAATATTATCCCTTGATTAAAGGATTTTTCGTGGTATTGTTTCTAGTTCTTGCCGGCTGCCATTCCATCCAAAAGCCGCAGGAATCGGGTACAAAGGGAAATAACAACCTCGATGCGGTATTACTGACTGATATTCAGGACGGGAGGTTGGACATGCCATTTGATCAGGCATGTCTTATTGCCTCGGGTATTGATACCGGGAAAAAGATGCAATCGTACCTGAAAAAAATCGACCTCCTTATCTCCCGAATTAAACAGGAAACAGATATCAATACCACAAGCGACCCGTTAAAGAAAGCGGAGATCATCTTCGGCTGGCTCCATACGAGTACCAATGAAGGGACATACAACGATTGTTACGACTTCCGGGATACCCTCAATCTCAACGTGGGAAACTGCCTGTCCTACGCGATTCGGTTTACCATCGTATGCCGGCACTTTGGAGTTGACATAAAAAACATTTTTATTCCGGGGCATATTTACAATATGCTGGTCTTTGAAGGTCAGACACGCTACTTTGAACACACCCACAGCGACGGCATCGTGAAGAAAAGGGATTTGTATCATCCAGATAAAAAGGTCATGAAGGATGAAGAACTGATTGCAGAAATATTTTTATACAAAGCCCGCAACGCAAATATCGACATGAAATATGAAGAGTCCTGCTCATACTGTCAACGGGCACTGATGTGCAATCCCCATGATAATCGTCCTGTTATTTTGCTCCTGGATAATTACATCGCAAGGAAGCGATACGAAGAGGCGTTTCGATATTTGAGTGACCATCTCTCCCGGCACCCCGATGACATGAAATCATTTAAGAATACTTACGTGCTCTTGCAAAGATTGTGTAAGAAAGAAGATGGAATAACCAGGTAAAATGCGCACGGTATATCTTTTCCTTGTCATTATTTTTATGATACACCTATTTTCTCCCGTAAAAATACCCTTTGCGGCTGATGAGTGGAAGTTAGAAGATGATACCCCAAAAATGGAATGGGGTTTAGAAGAACAATCGATAAGATACGAATGGGGCTTAGAAAAACAGACGGTAACACATAAGAAAAGCGATAGTATTGTATTGCATTATGACGGGAAGACGTGGAATTGTATTTATAATGGGTACAGCATTTGGCTGAATAGTATTTACGGATTCGACTCCAGCAATATTTTTGCTGCCGGGGATAATGGTATGGTACTCCATTACAACGGTAATTCCTGGATAAAACAGGAAACACATGTTAATTCCCGGTTAAACAGAATTTGGGGTATCAGCCCTAAAAACGTCTATATCTCCGGAGATCATGGTACAATTCTTCATTACACCGGTACGGAATGGAAAAAATACACCATGATGAATGCAACCTGGTTTAGCAGTATGTGGGGCCTGGATGCGAAATACCTATTTACGGTAGGTGCATTGGGGAAGATATTACATTACAATGGCAAAAAATGGATTGAGCAGGAGAGTGGCACCATCAATTGGCTTTATGGTGTCAAAGGGAATAGTACGGATAACGTGTACGCTGTTGGGGATTATGGAACCGTACTTCGTTATAATGGAAAAGCATGGAAAAAGATCATGCTCAATACCAACAAAAGGCTCATGAGTGTTTGTGTCCCTGATGCAAACAATGTCTTTGTTGTGGGAGCAGACGGCTTGATACTTCATTATGATGGGATTCAATGGACACGGCAGAGAAGTGGTACGGATAACTGGCTGAGAAAGATATGGGCTATTGATGACGATACGATCTTCGCCGTTGGTGATAATGGTACGATACTTTATTACGATGGTAAAAAATGGAATAAGCAGAAAAGTGACACGGATTATTTATTGCTGGGAATATGGGGAAATAAGAAAGACAATGTATACGTGGTAGGAATTAACCCGAAATAGTTACTGATTTCAGACTTTTTCCTGTGTATGGGAGGAACGATTGTGGCTACTTATAAATTCGTGGCAAAAGATTTAATGACAGAAAAGGTGGTGTGTGTAACTCCGGAAACTCCTATTCATGATCTTATAAAACTCCTCGTCAAAAACCACATTACCGGGGCGCCTGTCGTGAATAAAGAAGGGTGTCTGGTTGGTGTAGTTTCAAAGACGGATATCGTTGAATACGACGAAAAGACGTGCAAGAAAAGAGGTGAGACTACCCACAAATCGTTTTACGATGATACCAATGGGAAACTGAAAAAAGAGATGGACAAGCTATTAAAGACAAAAACCTTTGGTAAGACCCTCGTAAAAGACATCATGACAACCCGCGTCATTACGGCACAGGCAGATGACACGATAGACCGTCTTGCAAAAATCATGTATGATAAAAAAATCCATAGGGTTATTATCCAGGATCAGGGACAGGTCGTCGGTGTGGTGAGTACCCTCGATATCCTCCACGCCGTAAGCACGATGGGCTACGGCAGCAGCGCCTTTGTTACGGAAGAGGCGATTCTTGACCTTCAGGAGCGATTGGAAGCTGCGGAAAAATCGATCCAGTCCCTGTGTGATATCCTGGATAAAATTCACGGTGAGAAATGAATAAAAAAGCCCTGGTAGTTTTGAGTGTCCTTCTTTGTTTGACGCTTGCCGTAACTGTCTTTCTCATTGTGGAATCTTTGCACAGAAGAGAAGAGACGCTTGCCAGAGAAAACAACTTTCAGCAGTTAGTGCATGGCGTGGGCCTGGGCGCCACAACAAAACCGACCTGGTGCTATATCAATTTCGACCCGCGGATTGACCCCCGCTGCTCGTGCATCGAATGGCCTATTCCGGGCGGTTATTGTTATTGCCCTGACCATACGGGCACGGTGTCGTATATAGAGGGCAATACGGAAATGGGCGTGGCAATTGAAATCGTAAAAAAATAAGCGGTTTACCATGAACTATCCGCCCCTCTTGCAGACGGAAGACAGAAGAAATTGAGAAAAAATCCTGCCAAAGAGTAATGAATTATGCCTTCGACGAATTTCCCCCCTGTTTCCCCCCGTAAACGGGGGGATTATGGGGGGTAATTGAAATTCCTATACCTTAAATTAGGGTGGGGCTTAAAAGACAAAAACCGATAGCTTTTTACCCACCCCTCAATCCCCTCCCCAGAGGGGACTTTTTTATTCCCCTCTTGAGAGGGGTAGGGGTGTGTTTATTCGTAGCATACCTGAAAAAGATTGAAATTCCTGTACATTGAATTACAATATCCCTTCACACCTTATATCCCGATATGACAATATGACGGTCACCTACTGCCTTCACCGACAGATGAGCTAATTTTGTACCTTGCAATTGCTCACGAACCTCTTCAATGGTGTATGCAGCAAGGAGTGAATTGTAAAAATCCCGTTTTAGAATTTCCGGTTCATGAGCTGCGTAGGTCTGCACCAGTGAGTCCGCCTCGCCGGTAGTTTGCGGTCTCCTTAAGTCCATAATAAACACTGGTGCGCCTGAAACGGCATACCGCTCGATACACTGGTACAACGCATGGGGCATAGCAAGGTGATGAAGCAGGCTGTTGCTGATAACAATATCATATTTCCTGCGTGGAGCAATCGATCCTGGCAGTATCCCCCGGATAAGGACCACACGGTCTTGAATGTCATGTGCCTCTTTGAGAATTCCCTTTCCGCAACGAATCATGGCCTCTGATCCATCAATGCCATGGACAATACATTTTGGATAAGCACGGGCAAAGCGCATGGTTATATCCCCATGGCCGCATCCGAGATCAAGGACATAACCGCGGAGGTCTTTCTGCCCAAAAGTAGTCTGAAAGAGCATGATAAAATTACGGTGGGCGTCCTCAAAATCTGCCCCCGCATAGGCGCGTACCTGCTCTTCATCATCCATCAATTCTGGCTCTGGTATGCGTTTCATGAAATAACCCCATTCCTTAATTGCTGTAAAACGGGTAATATACTAGTGCTTAATTGCATAATTCTTGACATTATATTGCACAGAAAAACCTATATTTTCGCCTTTTTCAGCACTTTGTATAATACGTTTATTATTGCAAGTAAGCACTAAAATAGTTCTAATTATTATAGTAAACGTATTAAATAAGTTGACATGTACTGGTCATTGCGAGCGACAGCGAAGCAATCCTACTATAGAGATTGCTTCGGGCTGACACCCTCGCAATGATAACTTTCTTTAAGCGTTTACTATAGTAACACTTTAGCTTTTTGATAAGCACTTTTCTCTGTAGGTGCGGCGTACCTGAAGGTGTTCACACGCAATAAAAACAAAATCCGCTATGCGGTAAAAAGCCCGAAGGGCTGAAATGATTATGGAACCATGGGTAGATAAAATACACAACCCTGAAGGGGGTGAAATAAAATTACCCATTATACCAGCATAAAAAATCAATGTCACCCCTGCGGGGTTAATAGGCAAAAATGCATCAATTGGCTATAATCATGACATCCTTTCAGGATTTGAAAATTGCAAACACATGTATTGAAAGACGATCGAACGGAAGATATTGCTCTTGTTTTGATTCTGATTCGCGTGCTCCTTGCTTTATCAAAGAATTCTTATCACGTCTGACGACAGTTTTGGGTGCCACGCAATGTCCAAGTCAGACTAACCCTCGGGCTCAACGCTCCACTGAAATATCGACTTTATTCCGCTGCCCAATACAAAAGGAGTATAGTATGGTAAAAATGATTATTCAAGTCCCAAACACTTTTTCATCGTTTCTGGGTGCCGTTAAAGTGGCATGATGACTACCCACAATCTGATTATACGAAAAATCTCTATCCTTCACCCTGAACCCCAGGCATTCCATCAACCTTGAGACCAGCGCCGTATAAAAGACAGGCCATAAGCCACTTCGTTCCCTCCCAGCCTGAGCAATACGGCCATTGCTTCCTCTTTGGTAGGAGTTCCTTTTCGTTATGGAAAAGATAAAAAGTATTGCACTATTCTGGTAAATTAAGGTATATTATCGGCGCAATATGCGTGAACCTTATTATATGCCCAAATAGCCGTATAATAAGTCTCTAGTAAACGCATTATAGGTACTAATAGCCGCAAAATAATACGGCTATTAGTACGGCTAATTCATGTAGACAGAACCACAAACCAAACAACAGGAGGTACTCACGATGATCCCGGAAAAACTGCTGGAAATTATGAAACAGGATGGGGTTGTTGCCATTGCGACATTGGGAAAGGATGGGCCGCACATGGTCAACACCTGGAATAGCTACATCAGAGTATCATCAGACGGACGATTGTTCATTCCTGCAGGTTACATGCATAAGACGGAGGCTAACATTGCCTACAACCTCAATGTGCTGATTACGCTGGGAAGCAGCAAGGTTAAGGGCTTACATGGGGCAGGTGCCGGTTTTTTGATCAAGGGAAAGGCGACCTTCATAACATCCGGGCCTGATTTTGATTTCATGAAAGCAAAGTTCAGTTGGCTGCGAGCCACCTTAGCTGTTACCATCGATTCTGCTACTCAAACCTGGTGAAGGTGCGTGGACAGTCTGTACGTTGCAATTTCGTGGCTTTGGCAAGCATACGACAATTGTAGACGTCTTCCAACCGAAGCTGGACGACGACTAACTTAACGGAGGATTCCCGATGCCTCAAGAAAACGATCATCAATCCCGAAGTGAACGCGCCATGTCTTTCCTCAGGGGTAAAGTGCTTCGGCGCACGGAGTCCAATGTCAGCGGCGGTGCTTCGGGTGTCTTCTCATCATCCCAGACCAAGTACGCACTCTTCCTGTTCGAGGACAACACCTTTTCTTATGAGATTACCGAATTTAGATCTGTGTCTTCGGGAGGCTATAGTATCCCGTCTGAGGACAAGCGCACCGCGAAAGGCACCTGGGAGGTGCAAATCCTGGATGACAAGCCATTTCTCGTTCTGGTGCAGGACGGGTCGATTGTGAAGCGTTGGCGCAATGGTATGGACGGTGAGGGGATTCACCTCTTGGACGACGTGCCCTGGAACAGGTACTTAATAAGAAAGTAGTGACCAGAATCAGAAGCATGTTTCAGAGGACAATGGCTGCCTGCAAACCCGGGAGAGGCTGTCTGCGTGGCCTAAGAAGTCGCTAGCCATCTATAATAACACCAACGGAGGGTTAAAATGCGCAAAAAACATTCTCTGCAAAGTGTAGGGACATTACTTGTCGTGTTGCTTCTCTTCTTTTCGGTAGTTAATGGGGTATTAGCGAATGGGGAGGTCACCGAAACTCAATATTCAACAAGTCTTTCAGAAGCGACTGGTATGGTCAGAATTATTGTTGCTGTTTTTGGAGGTATTATTGGTGTATTGGGAATCGTTGTTGCATTACGGGGTGTTGGTGGTACCGCTGATGTGTCAATGTCTGTTTCCGAACACAGAAAGCTGTCCCTGAAACGGGTAAGCCAAGGGGTTGTCATAACGCTTATCGGTGCGGCAATTCTCATTGGCGCCCTCTATCTTCTTCCAGAAAAAAGAACAGAGCGCCATATAAAAGGAAAGGAGATCACCATAGAACATGAGTCCGGTAATGCGGTAATGAAAGAATGAAAACGGCGGACTTAATCCACAACTGCCCTGGCAGTGGCTAACAAGACAAATCCAGCCGACCTCCTGTGTCGGAGACTGATTTGCGGCGTTATTAAAGTAAATTGTTTAAGGATAAACGGGACACCTTGATTTGTGATTAATTTATTCACAAGAAAAGGCAATTTCACTGCTGTGGTATTACCATTTAATACCATGATTTCTTTCAATCCTCTATGATATAGAACCCGGACAAACTCGATCATGATGTATTATTCTATCGTTTAGGGAGTACTGAGGGATGTCATAATTTGATTATATCTTAGCCAGATGGAACAAACAGCACACGCCAAAACACCTTTCATCAAGCCAATCATTCATGTGTGGCCCGCCTTGTTGCTCGATCTTTGGTAGGCGGTGCCTACCCTACATGACCATAATGCGATCCCGAACAAGGAAGAAATGACCGTAAATTCATTTGTATTAAAGGGGATTCTGGGTTATTACCGACGAAAAGAAAAATTGCCAGGGTAGTGAACGACAAAAACCATCACTACAAAAAGATTTATATTGACATGCCTTGCTCACTAAGGTACGTTAACGGCAAATTTTTCCTGTATTCGTATGGCTAATTCACGTTCGGCCTCAGCCATCATTAAATGAAGGAGTGCTCGCATGAGGACAAAAGCATCGGGGTTGGTCACTGTCCGGGGAGTCAGTGGGACGCATGTTGTCTTCCTCGCATTCAACATGAAGGAGTCTGACGCAAAGGGGCTCATGGGTTTTGCCATCCAGCGTACCGATCTCACTGAGGACGAAACCACCTGGTTGCGAGGCAACAAGACATTTGCCTGCATCCGCCCATCCACCGGTATAGAGGATGCCAGCAGCCATGAGCATCCATTCCAGGCATTTCAATGGGCGGACTATTCCGCCAAACCCGGATATCGTTATCGTTACCGGTTGATTCCCATGTATGGTCGACCCGGGAAGTTAACAGAAAAAGCGGCAACCAGCATCACCATCTCCACTGAGCCGCTATCCGGAAAAGGACACAACGTACACTTCAACCGCGGCGCTATCGCATCGCAAGCGTTCGCGAGGCGCTTTCCAGGACTGACCCTCGACGAGGCTGGTCCGCCCGCGTATGCATGGCTTGCCCGCGATCTCCTGCCGGCGCTACTCGGTTTCATAGCTCAGGCCAAGGACAGCACCTATAGCCTGCGTGCGGCGATCTATGAGCTTAAATGGCCGGACGTGCTCGCAGCCTTTAAAGCCGCGTCCCACGCCGGCGCCAATGTAAAGATCATCTACCACGCTCAGGACGACGAAACCGGCAATGCAAATGAGGAGAAAATCGTTGAGGCGGGAATTCGCTCGCTCTGCGTGCCGCGGAAGAACGCTAAGTTGATGCACAACAAATTCATCGTCCTCAGCAAAGCCGGGAAGCCTGTCTCCGTGTGGACCGGCTCAACGAACCTAAGCCGAAATGCGCTTCATGGCCAACTCAACGTAGGACACGCCATTCACAACCGCAATCTGGCCAGCGCTTTTATTGAGTACTGGAATGCGCTGGAGACCGATCCTGAATCGGACGAACTCAAAGGCTGGGCTGAAACCAACAACGCCCTCCCGCCGGACGATGATTCAGATTCGCTCACCCCGGTGTTCTCGCCGCACCGAGGGAGGGACGTGTTCGACTGGTGGATAGACCTCGCCGGAACACCGGGAAAACCGCTGTTCATGACTTTTCCCTTTGGCATCGTCAAAGACTTCCGTCCCGTCTACAACAAGAATGACGGCGTGCTCCGTTTCGGTCTCCTGGACAAATATGTCAACGGCGGCAACCATGCCTCGCGTGAGGCGGCAATCGCCGAGATCCAACGCATTCGCAGACACCCAAACATCGGCATGGCTTTAGGTGAGCGCATCTACGTGGACTGGATTGACGGTTGGTACGAGGAACCCAGCGCAATCGGCGTCAACGTCAACTGGGTGCATACCAAGTTTATGCTCATCGATCCCCTCGGCCCAAAACCGGTGACACTCACCGGTTCCGCCAATTGGAGCGAAGCGAGCGTGAGCACCAACGATGAAAACATGGTCGTCATTCGCGGCGACAAGCGCGTAGCAGACATTTACTTTGGCGAGTTTATGCGCCTCTTCGCACACCACCGTTTCCGCGAATCTGTAGCACGGCATATTGAACAATTCGGCTCAGCGGCATTCAACACATGGAAACCGCAAGACCTTTTTGAAGACTGGCGCAAATGGGTCCCCAGGCAATTTAAATCTGGCTCGGAGCACGACATCAAGCGGCGGTATTTCGCAGATGTGTAAATAAAGCGTTATACACATCAAACGAACCATGAATCACTATCTTCTTCGAATCAGGCGCTGCACTTGACCGTAACCGCATTTCAGTTCACAGGGTTCAATGTCTGACGAAAACACCGAAATCGTTTCTATGAACATGACCAGGAAGGTAGTTACTTATTCAACCATAGCTGGATTCGTTGCTATTTCCCTGCTATGCGGCGTGTATGTATTTATTCCCATCTTTCTCGAAAAAATCCTGTTTCCCCGCCTTGCCGGTAGTATCGGATTTGACAATTCAACCGTTGAGGTGCGTAAATTCGGCCTGACAAGGCTTGATATGGCCTCGTTACGATGGGGAGAACCCAACAATCATTTTCTCTTGCTTGACTCTCTACGAATTGATTATTCTTTGCCTGGCTTATTGAAAAAACATATCAAAAAGATCATTGTCAGCGGCATTGAAATCAGGGCTAAATATAAGGATGGCACTATCATGATCCCCGGGGGGGATTTTAAAAATATTTTTAACAACCCCGTGGAGACAAAACCGGAATGCCCGGATGATCCCAGGCTGCCGGGGTTACCGGTCAGCTTTGAAGAATTTGAAATCCGCAATGCGACCATGATACTAACATCGGGAAAATCCGATGTTAGAATTCCTTTCAGTATAAAGGCAAGACCTATTCCGGAAGATGGAAATGATACTCCGCCAGGTTACACGATACACATGGAGGTAAATTTGGATTTCAGCGACGCACGAACGGCGATGGATCTTGCTTCACAGATAAATATTGATACAACCGTGAATTTTCAAACGGATGAGGTAAGCACGAGACTTGCCTTCTCAGATATGAACATAGCATACGATGGATACCAAATCCGGAATTCTCCCGGTGATCTGCCACTCACTATAGAAATGAGAAAAAAACAGGATGTTCTTCATGTCAATTTATCCCGTTTTTGTATCGCCTCACCTTTTCCCGTAGAAATATCTATGGACAAGAATGCTCATTTCCGTCTTCATTTTTCGCAGAAGGGAATGGATGTACAAGGCGTAATAAAGATGAATTTTCAGAAAGAATTGCTCGATACGGTTCCTGATTATGGATTAAAAGTGATACACGCGGAATCTATACCCATAAGGTTTCGTGGTCAAAAACAGGGGAATAGCTGGCAATTTTCCTTAAATACATTACGGACAAATAAACCACTGAAATTTCGCAGGCAAACAGAAACAATCAGTTTTTATCCAGAGCATTTTTCCATCCGGGGAAAAGGAACGACATCACAAGGGGATGTGCGTTTTGCCACGAGGATGTCTGACATGATTTATGATTCGGATAAAGTGCATGTGAGCTGCCCCAATATGCTGGTGTATGGCAATTCGGCAATAAAAAGTTCACGCAGTCTTCTCATAAAGGCCTGCATGAAATTGACCAATGCCGAATTCAAAAGCGGGGGTTTATATGCAGGAAAAATAACTGCAAAAATTCCTTTTCAATGGCCATACGCTTCACATGAAAAGGAATCGAGTGAGCCTAAAAATAAAGAAAAACGATACTTTACTATTGATAAAGTAAAATATGATGACATGGAAATTGGGACGATTGCCTCGACACCTTATCAGGATGAGATGGGTGTTCGTTTTCTAGGACAATACGCGGATTTATTTCCGGGTTTTCGCCTTGATTTTTCAGGAAGAGCCGGGATGAGCAATGTCGGTGATTTTGTCACAAATATTGATTTTAAGACCTCTGATCCCGGGAAGGTTATATCAATAGACCTGGGGAAGTTTTCACCTCAGTTGTCTGGTATGTTTTTTGATGGCAATATCGATATGAACGGCAGTTGCCAATCCACCGGCAGTACGATAACAAGTAATGCCTTGATATCAACGCATCGTGCGAAGATAGAAATCCCCGGGAAAAAAATGACTCTTGAGGGCATTGATTTGGATTTAACTTTGCTGGATCTATACCAATTTCATAGCGCCCCTGATCAAATATTGAAATTTAAGCGCTTTGCCTGGGGGGATATAGAAATGAACGAAGGAGAGGTTTCGTTTCAGATAGAATCGTTATCGTCTTTTTTCCTGAAAAAAAGCAGTTTTTCCTGGTGCGGCGGCCATGTATATACCCATGGCTTGCAAATTAAATCTGATAAAAGAGATATCGACATTACCTGTTATTGCGACCGTCTTAAACTTGCAGCATTATTACAACAGTTTAATGCAGCAAGCGCCGAAGGTGAAGGTGCTGTGAATGGACGGATTCCCGTAAGTTACCGAGACGGGAAAATAAAAATCCTTGATGGTTTCCTCTATTCCACCCCTGGCGAAGGAGGCACAATACGTTTTCACACGGATGCCCTCTTAGCAGGGGCATCCGGCGTTCAACAGAGCATTCAAATGCAAATTGCCCAGGAGGCCCTGAAAAATTTTAACTATGACTGGGCGAAGCTTTCGTTGATGAGTATAGACGAGGATCTCGTGATTCGTATGCAGATGGACGGAAGGCCTGCCGGTCCGTTGCCCTTTGGTTTCCGGAAAGATACTGGACTCGTGAAAATAGAGCAGCCACGGGCACATTTTCAGGGAATACGTTTTAACATCAATTTTAAACTGCCACTCGATAAGATACTCTATTATGGTTCAGGCTTCAGTGGGTTTATGCAAAACTAATGATTCCTGATAAATACTTACCATCAGGGAGTCAGGCATGATATAGTATAAGAACTCTCAGTGTCGGATTATTTAATAAAAACAAGGAGGAATAGATGAAAAGAGCGTTGGTAGTAGGTTGCATGGTATTTTTTATTTTTTCTCAGGGATGCAAGACCGAACACAAAGTAGAAGTAGATGTAAAACCGATGCAAATTACGATCGATGTAAATGTTCGAATAGATCGTCAACTGGAAGATTTCTTTGGCAACCTGGATGCAGCAGCAAAAAGTATCAGCGAAGAAACAACGGGGGCGGGAAAAACTGAAGAATCAAATAAGCCAGCTCAATAGTATCTTGTAAAATAAATTATTTTTCATACAGGAGACAAAAATGAAAATAAAAATATGCGTGTCTTTTTTAATTGTTATGCTTATCGGGGTGGTTCTTATGTGCAATGCGTCTCGTGCACAGGATCTCAGCGCAATTAAGATACAAATGGAAAAACGGAGATCGCTTATTGTTGAGTTAAAACACAAGGAGATCGTCGGAGAAGATATGATGGGGTATCTGCAGTTTATCGGTGGAAAACGGGAGAAAGAGGACATTGTTCAGGCAGAAAATCAGGATAGAAGAACGGTTTACGAAGCAATTGCAAAAAAAGAAGGGGCAACTACCGAGCAAGTGGGCCAACGCAGGGCACTGCAGATTGCGAATCAGGCAAGGAAGGGTGTCTGGTTGCAGGGTCAAAATGGGAAATGGTACCAAAAATAACGGACACCATTGATTGTCGGCACCCAAATACCTCTTTCAAACGCTCATCACCAGGCGGGCAGGGAATGTAAGATTATTTAAAAAATCCGAAAACAATCCCTGCATACACTTTTGTATGTTATTATCCATGAATAGTGCCGACACGCTATGGAAGAGTAATTTCCTTTTTTATCCTCTTGAGTGAACCTTTCATTCGTTAGTGATAGTGCATCCACTTTCAGCGGATGCACTATCTCCCTGGTTGATTAACCCCCAGTTATTTTCATCCACTCCGGCCATTCTGGCCATTTTGGACGAGCAACCTCATGGCAGGTAAAACATGCATTTTTCAACATTGCATCGAGACTTTTATAAGTATCGACAATATTGTGCTTTTTGGAGGTATCGGCAATATTGTTTGCAGCGTCAATAACAGTTTTTAAGTATTTTTCAAAATCCTGTTTTACAGCCTTTACATCCTCCGGGTTTTTGGAATCCTTACCCGTCTCTTTGAACCACTCCCCAATTTGTCTGCCTTCCGGAAAGAAACTCTTCATTATAGCCTGACTACTTTCTGTAATTGCACGAGACTCCTTAATCACAGCCTCATGATCACCATTCATTATGGCCTCAAGGATCCTGGACGTATGAGAACTGATAACCCGCATCAGCGACCTGGTAGGTGTTGGCTCTGCCGTATGCTTGGATTCGATATCCTTCGCAGGAATTATACTATCAGTCCATACATAAGACACAACGACTGCTGCAACAATAAACAAGCAACTTGCAGTAATACGCCTTAGAGCTGTTTTTCCCATTTCTCTGCCTCCTTTCAAAAGAGACACTAATTAAAATATACAACTATCACACAAACCTTATTATGCGTAAAACACTTTTATTGCAAATATCGTAAAAACAAAAAAGCCTTACTGCAAAGACACTTATTAAACATCTTCGGCAGTAAGGCTGTCTCCAGAAATATAACTCTAAACTCTCGGCTCTCAACTTTGCAGAAGACCCTGTTACTTTGCGTCCCACGATTACTCGAGGTTTGCCTTTATCGAAATGTATTCTTGCCCTGGGTACTATTTACGTGAAGCATATTTTGTGCAGAGCAATAGTTCAGAACAGCTTGAAACTGAAAGCTTTTATTTTTTTGAACTAATCTTATCGTTCAGGGTGTGAAGGAATTTTTCTATGTCTACATTATGCATCTTAGTGGCCATCTCAACACTTGCAACCCGGCCCATGGTCTTGCGCATAACGGGGTTTGCCATCTGGCTAAAACCAAAATCAAGAAATATTTGAAGGGTTTCCGGGTATTGATCTACGATATCAAAGACCTTCGTGTCCTTTGTGACCTCGGTTAGCTTTACGGCTACCGGCGATTTTACCTCCTGTGTGGTGTTCATGGTTTTCCACAAGTTATAACCAAAAATGCCTAATGCTGCCACTTCAAACCAGCCTGATGTTCCCATAATCGCATAAAATAAAGGTTTTCCGTTAATCCCCACCAGAATTTGTGAAAATACCCTGAGGAAACAACCGGTGTTGATCAGAATAAAGGTCAAGTTTGACAACTTCAGGCTATACATATCAATCCCTTTAAAGGTAGGAATCATCTTCGATGCATAGCCGATAATCATCATTGTAATAAAGCCAACCGTAACGGCATGATTGAGCGATCCGTGAAATCTTCGCTGCATGTCAGAATCGTAGCCGAGAAACGGAATAATAAGCAGGATAACCATGGTGACAATGAGCCAGAGATACGCGGTGCGAATGGTCTTGGCATAACTCCGGTCCATTACAACATCCTGAAGCTCCTTCGTCGATCTTTCAAAGATACGTAATCCATAAATGAATGTGATCAGTGCAAAAGCTATGGGAAATGCAATACCCTGCGAAAGCCTGAGTGCAATGATAGAACGATGCGCAAATAGATGGGTAATAAAATAAATCGGCACCGATATATTGAGCACCCAAAAGGTTAAATTGACGGCCTTCTCCCGGACCGGCTTGATGTCGAGGAAGGCAAATACTGTCCTGATATTGATAGCAAAGATAAACATGAACACAAAACCAAAAAGATAGAGATGCACAAATGGGCTAAAAACGACCTTGGGGATTTCATAGGTAACATGTTTATAGAGGTATACGATCATGCCAAAATTTATAAATGTGGAGATAAGAAACCAGCTAATACCAGCCATAAAAAATTTATCAAAGATGCCAGGCTTTTCTTTGCTGGCAAATATGGTTCGCAAGATAATAAATGCAAAGAGGCAGATCGAAATGATCTCCAAAATGGCGGAAATGAGAACCAGGAATCTGATGGAGCGAAAAGGCGTAGGTTGTAATACAATCCTGAGAAACAGGCCGGTGATAATGAATCCATAACAGATATTTGCCAGGTTCCTGTGTCTGAGTTCGGTATTTTTTACCCTCGGGATGATATAGAGAGCGAATCCCATGATGCAAAGTCCAACCCAACCAAAGATTTGTGCATGACCATGCGCCTGAATAAGTGCGTAATAAATGGAATTGAAATTCAGCTTAACGGCAATGTAACTCAGGATAACGGCGCCAAACGTCACACCTACCGTGAGCGTTAAAATGATTGCGGTTTTAACAAACTTTTCATAGATCTTGTCTTCTTCCAGAGTCGGGATTTCAACCGTTTCCCCACCGCCTTTTGCAATAGCCTCGTTGAGCTCCTGTACAAGGATATCATAATTAACCTCATGTGCCTTGGCAAAGAAAGCAATAGGTTCATTTGGGCCGCGAACTCCACCCGCTATGACAAGATTATATTTCTTAAATACGGCAAGGGTTTCCGGATGTGACTCGATAAGGTCTTTAATAATGGTATTTCTGTTTATTTCCATAATCGAATATACTCGTAGGGAGGTTCCTGAAAGGACGTACCTATTGTATCGTCATTGCGGGTGACAGCAAAGCAATCTTACGTCTTCAGCAAATAAGAGAGTGCTTTAAGCGAGACTCCTTTCGCTGGCAGATGTTTGAGCATACATCTTAATAAAACCACATACTAGCAAACCTTATGTAAAGAATTCAAGGAAATTAAAAATTAGTCTTTGCATACAAACACTAATGCCATTTTATAACGTCTTGCTGCCATAATGGCAGCGTTAATTTTCTCAAAGATGAATTATATACATGTTATATAAATATCAATATAACAATAAGTTATATAACTTATTCCAGGTTAATGTAGCTTTGGTATTACACTTGCTCAATGTCTAGATAAAAGTATTGTATATCGGTTATTTTAATTTTGAAAGGAGCTATTTATGGCTAAGGATTTGATTAAATGGGCGCAATTGCCAACCATTTCTTCTATGCAGGAGGAAATGAACCGGATGTTTGACCGGTTTTTCAAGGGTGGTGAGTCGTCTGATTTTGGCATGACCGCTACCTGGGCACCCCCGTTAGATTTGTCGGAGACGGCTGATAAAGTCACGGTAAAGGCAGAAATTCCCGGCATGGACCCGAAAGAAATAGACATTTCGATCCAGGGCGATACCCTGATCATTAAGGGTGAAAAGAAGGAAGAAAAAGAGGAAAAGGGTAAGAACTATTACCGTATGGAAAGGCGGTACGGAAGTTTTTCGCGTGTCGTTGATCTTCCTGCCTCTGTGGATACCAACAAAGTAACGGCAGAATGTAAAAACGGAGTATTAGAGATTACCATGCAAAAGAAAGAAGAGGTAAAACCGAAGCAGATTTCGGTAAAAGTTGGCTAATGGCGTAATCTCCGATATCCAGAGTAGATTGTCTGGAAAACCGCAGAGATCGCGTGAATCGTATGATGAGAAGATGAGAGGGTGGGAAGGCTGGAGAGATTTCGGCTTCTCATCCTCTTTCTTCGCAACTTTGTCAACTTCATAACATAGCCATATTCCGTCTACAGCTCGCCAATTACCGTAATCTCCGTTTTCAAATCATATCCCAATTTCCGTTTTACTTCATGTTGCACGTGCTGAATCAACTGTAAAACATCCTGTGCCTTCGCATTGCCCCTGTTAACAATGAAATTTGCGTGCTTTGTTGATACCTCCGCTCCTCCAATACGGGTACCCTTAAGGCCGGCCTGTTCTATCAATCTTCCGGCCCCAATATCCTTAATTTTTTTAAATACCGATCCACAACTGGGATATTCCTCTAATTGAGGCTGCCGGCCATTGCGCCATGCCATATTTGCTTCCATAATAGCCCGTATTTCTCCTTTCTGCTTTGCGCTCAACTGAAAGGCCACATCGAGGACAACATCTTTTCGCTTCTGCAAGATACTCGTGTCGTAGTCAAACTGAAAGTACTCGACCCCAACGGTACAACATTGTCCTTCTTCGGTAAGAATACGGCTTGTTTGAACTATTGATTCAATAAATACCGTCCGCTTTCTGTCGGGAGACAAAAAATGTAAGTTTTGCCACATGGCGCCACCTACCGTGCTTGGAATCCCGGCAAAGTGTTCGAAACCGGATAACCCACGGCGACAACATTGCTCTATAAGATCCTCAACAATTGCGCCACTTTCGGCTACTACCTTCTCGCCTTCGGAGAAAGTGACTTTATTTGCCACATTATGAATAACCAAGCCCCGAAACCCTTTGTCCGTAATCAAAATATTAGCCCCGCAACCAAGCAAAAAAAAGGGCATGGCATTCCGGCGGGCCTCACATATTGCATGCATCAGTTCGTCGATGGTATGGACTTCGACAAAAAAATCTGACAATCCACCAATTTTGTATGTTGTGAACGGCGCTAAGGGTTTATTTCTTTCCAGATTCTGGATGTTTAGTGACATTGTGCAGTAAACAGTAAGGAGTACGCATCCGGCAGTCGGTAAAATTCTCGTTGCTAATTGCCAATTGACAACGATATACTATGGCAAATAGTATTTCAATTATTGACAAATTAGCCTATTTTAAGGTGCCTTTGCAACAGAAATTTCATATTTTAATAGGAGGTCACCCATGCCACACACCTTTGTAAAAATCATGCTTGTATGTTTTTGCTTTGGCGTATTACCGTTAAAGATCCAGGCTGCCCCACCTTCAAGCGGGAATACCCCGGGGCTTATGGCCTACCTTGAAGGGCTGGATGCATTAACCCAGGGACAATTTCCTGAGGCCGTTGCCTCGTTCTCCAGGGCGCTTGAAGCCAGTGGTGATGATCCGCAGTATGTGTTAGCACGGGGCGTTGCGGAAACCCTTGCCGAACAATTTCAACCGGCAAAGAAAGATTTTGAACGATTCCAGCGTCTTGGCGGAAAGGGACGCGAGGCGGAACTCTGGACGTATGTTGCAGAGGCAATGAGCGGAGTCGCAGCTCCGGGACATGGTATTTCGGGTCCCCGGAGCCTTCAGGGCAGAGAAGAAGCATCTGCGGATTCGCCGCAGGGGCAAGGATACAGCTTTGTTTCAATTCCCGGACACATGATTCAGGGGCGGGATGACTACCCAACGGCCTATGCGTCATTTATCTATTATGAGATGGCAGGTTCGTATGGAAAAGCGCGGCAGGACGGAGGCAACACGAAAACAGGCCCCGTTCGCGAGGCCATGGTAAAAGCGGGGCGCTGGTTTGCAAAACGCTTTTTAAAACGTCCGGATCTGGCGCCCGCTCATTTCGCCTGCGCGAAACAGTTGCACGAATCGAGGCAATTTGATGCCGCCCTGCGGGAAATTGAGTTCGCCCGTGCGGCTTACCCGTCTGATCCGGATTTGCTGTATATTTCTGCGGATAGCTGGCTGTCTCTTGGCCGTCCTGCTACCGCCCGCCGTGAATTTACCATTGCCCTCACGGGCCGCACTGACTTTGCCGCTGCCTACCTCGGCCGCGCCATGGCGGCAGCCCGATGGGGAGATACAAAGAGATCCCGTGCCGATCTGGACATTGCAGCCAAACTGAATGCTGCAGCCACGAAAAAAGCCCGTTCCCTTGTTGAAGAGGAACTGAAAAAACAGAAAGTCGACGGCTCTCCTGATAAACTTTTGACTACGCTGGAGCAGGCAGCACAAGCTGGTTCTTCATTGGATCAGCTCATTAACCTTGCCGTCAAGGTTCAAAAGGCCATGGGAGAGCAACGTCTGTGCTATGATGAGACGTATCAGGATAAACTTCGCATCCTCGAAGATGCCGTGCGCGCCCGTCCCAAGAATCCCGACAATCTGGTCAACCTTGCCGAATATATCCTTGCTGAATCTGACAATCGGGGGGAATCCGTCGAGCCCAGGCGGGGGTTGCTCTACTACCGCTGGCAGGAGTCGAAGGAAAAAGAACGGCTTCGGGCGATAGAAATCCTCGAACGCGCTTTGACGCTTAACCCGAAACACGTAAAGGCAATGATTCAGAAGGCCATTGCATTGAGTCTGCTCAAGCGTTACGACG
>PHFX01000025.1 GCA_007618135.1 Candidatus Brocadia sp. WS118
CTGTCCTATTAATTGGGGCGATATCTGCGGTGGCCATAATTTCATAAAGTCTTCTATGGCCCCCGGGCGTATGGCAGACGCAAAAATCCTTAATGACGTCGTCACTATGATCAACAAGCTCAGGGCATCGAATGCGGGCACAGAGGTCGTGGAAATCGTGAATACGTATAATATTCTCGGGGTTAGCTGCGGTAATCCAGCTACAACCGTGGCAACATTGTCCCAGGATGCATGTATTACGGAAATCTTCACCTATCACTGGTGCGATGGAGGCCAGCCCGCCGGAACACATGCTTTGTATAATATCGACACAGGGGTTACGTATGGGCCATTTTCAGGAACGATCGACTATCGCAACTGGATATCGTATCCCAATACCTATGTACCCGCAGGAAGCTATGAAGTCATCGATTCTGAACCAGACACCTGGTCACACACGTATAGCGGTGGATTTGTGCTCATCAAGGGAATATTGCATTACTAGCTTCATTGCTCATCTTCATGGACCTTTATGATGAGGAGTCCGTTTATGCGCACCGTCTATATAGTTTGGGATAAGTAAAGCGAAATTAAACAAATCAAATTATTCGTGCCCTATTTCTATCTCGAAGTTAATTAAATGAGGGTCACCCTCTTTTGAAGTCTACCTTTATATTAGAAAGAAAATCTCCGTTTGAGAAAAAAAGCCTATTTGCGAATGATTGCCTTCTTGCCCCGGCTGCCGGAAACAATAAATCAAGTATTTAAGATACGTAATGAACACCATGTTTTTCAAAATGGGAATCAAAAGTAAAAATGGTTTTAATTCCTGAATTGCGCATAACCTCGAAACTTATGCAATCAACAAATATTCTCATATACCGAATGCCTCTGCAAGGTATATATCGTGCTTCCTTGAAGTGTCACGTTTGACAGGACTGAATCTGCCCACGATGTCAACCACGGTGTTGGTCAGGATAAAGGTATCGACTGCTTGCCTTATGATCTCTGCAATAGATAGGTGTCGGGATAATGTAATTTTAATGCCTGTACCTGTTCTTCCCGATTATCTAAATTCCACCGCTTCATGCCTTGATATCCGTGGAGGAGGCGATGGAATCCTCAGGGGAAAGCCGACAGGCACGATCGCAACAGGGCAAAGATTTTGTGGAAGATGCATGAGGTTAGATATCTCTTCTTCGTCAAACGCCCCTATCCAGACCGTGCCAAGCCCGTTTTCATGGGCCACCAGCATCATCCCCATAATGCTGGCCGCAACGTCCTGAATGGAGTAAAGGCGCACCCCGCGGTTTCCATATCTGTCTGAGATGCTATTATCCGTGCAACCAACAACTACGAGGGGCGCTTCTGCAATAAAACTTTGGCCTAAAGCAGCCGGGACAATTCCCTTTTTGAGTTTTGCATCTTTCACAAAAAAGAATTTCCGCGCCTGCAGATTACCAGCGCTTGGCGCCCAGAGCAATGCGTCTACGAGTTTATCGACGATGTCTTCCGGAATATCCTTTTTCTGGAAGCTCCTTATGCTCCTTCTCTCTTTAATCGCTTTTAAAATCTCCATGGGTCTCTTCCTCAGGGGAAGGTTTCCCGTCCTTGCTAAAGCTTCAGGATGTTTAATCCTGACACAGGATCAAACTCCCTCACGGCATTGATGCCGCTGAGTTCAATAATTACTGCCTCAAGCACAAGAAATGTCTGAGAATTTTCTCTCAGGCACCCGACCTTTACGGTGTCTTTTTTACCGAAGGCGGCATGGAAATGAACCTTTGGTTCGTTGTTTTGATAAAAAATTGTTCCGAAACCGACGACCTCATGGCTTTCACCGAGCGCCCTCCATACGGGGGCAGGAGGCAGTTCATCTTTTTCCGGTCCCACAACGATCTTTCCCTCACGCATCCCGCCCAGCAGATAGAACGCGGCGGCGCTGATATTTTCCTTTTTGGCTATGGTACCGAGATTGCCAAGGACGTCCTCTTTGTCTTCAAATCTTGCTACAACCACTCTCCCTACCTTCCCGATCTGATACTTCATCACAAAATCCTCCGTGGATAAATGACCGATTTGCTCAAGCGTTTGACGGTTGATTCTTTCTGGTTAGCTTAAATAAATAAAATTATGGTGTCAATATAGAAAGTTAATTCCTCATTGACAGGTGTGATGTAAAGGCTCACCGGGAAAGACCTCAGAAACTGCAGATGGCCTGCACAACACTGAATAAAACCGATGAAATTTTCTTGAAAGCCATGAAGATATCGGTAAAATCAAGGACAAACGAAGAAAAAGAACTGTGCTGACCATTCAACTATAATTAGGAACCACTTTGCTATTAATCTGGAGGTAAAATGAAGATAGATCGTTTTAAGGATGCGGGCGAGTGTTGGAAGGTTATCCTTGCAGATGTAAAACGGAACGCCGGCTTTCTCAAGGAAATAAAAAGATTTGCAATAGAAAACACAAACCCGGCAGAGATTACTTTCGGGACTTCTGGCTGGAGGGGTGAGATAGGCGACGATTTTACCTTTAACAATGTGCGCATCGTAACTATTGCACTGATAGAAATGTTCAAAACAGGTGGACAAGAAGTGATGAAGTCGCTTGGCGTCAAGGATTTTGATGAGGTTAAGATGCGCGGCATTGTTGTGGGCCACGACAACCGGTTTTTAGGGCCAGAATTTGCATCCTCCGTGATGGGATTGCTTGCGAACGAGGGCATAAAGGTCTTTTATGCAGGGGAGGCTATTACTCCTGAATTGTCAGCCGCTATTGACCTGCTCCGTGCGGCATGTTCCATAAACCTTACCCCTTCACACAACCCAGCGAATTATGGAGGATTCAAGTTTAATCCAGCGGACGGAGGTCCTGCCGGACCGGAGATTACCAAGGTTATTGAGAAACATGCAAACCGATTGATGGCGGAGAAGGCGATTGTGCAGGAAGTAAAATCCAAGAGCTTTCAGAAAATCGAGGCAACAAGGCTGTATGAGGACTTCCTCAAAAAACGAGGGACGTTGGACCTTGACAGAATACGGCGCTTTATCAAAGACGAAGACTGTTGTATTTACATCGACCATGTTCATGGCGCTACGAGGAGGAGGCCGAACGCGCTTCTTGGTGAGAGTCCAAAAATAAACTATCTCAGGACAGAAGATGACTATCTCTTTGGAGGCATACCACCGGAACCTTCGGCAAAGAATATAAAGCGGGCAATGGATTTATTGAAAGGCAGCAAGTCAAAATTCAAGTTGGGAGTGATCATGGATCCCGATGGCGACAGGATACGGTTTACGGATGGAGAAGCGGATATTACGATGAACCATTTTGGGGCTATGGCGCTGCACTTTTTATCTGCATACAAGAACATTTCCGGTGTATTGGTAAAATCGGTAGCCACAAGCAATTTTGGAAATGCTATTGCCGAGAAGCTCGGTATTCCTATACGGGAAACGGCGGTTGGCTTTAAAAACTTCAGGCCGTATATGCTTCAGGGTGCAAGGGAAAGAGCTATCGTCACCTACGAGGAGAGTGACGGTATATCCGGATATAATAATACCCTTGAAAAGGACGCCATATTCGGGTTTTTACTTGCACTTGAGATGATATCCGTTACGAAGAAAAATCTGAGTGCGTATCTCCGCGAACTCGAGGAAAAATTTGGGGCGTATTTCCCTGAAAGGGCTAATGTGGAGGTTGACCGTTCTTTTGCCGGCGCACCGCTTCTTGAAAGGCTTTCACGTCTTAAAAGCAAACTTACGGTTGGAAGCAAAGTAATTGTTGGGAAGAGCTCCAAAAGTATTAAGACCGTAATAAGCGTGGATGGGATAAAGGTGGTGCTCGATGACGGCTCGTGGTTTTTAATAAGGCCATCAGGCACAGAACCAAAGGTGCGATTTTATGTGGAAACAAGGTCTTCTGAGGCGGTGAAAGACATCATTGAAACGGCCGAACGGTTGACGAAAGAGTCGCTTGCATAAGGATATGTTAACTGTTAAAGGGTTGCTATCATAACATCGGGAACTGATTTTTAATGCACAGGAATTTCAAATATAGACGGTGTTATGATTTCGTAATATTATAAGAATTGCCTGTCACCATATCTCCGGAACCTTGAATTAAATATTTGACATATAGTATTTTTTATTTATAATGACGCTTCTTTGTTTTTCTACGGTAAGGTTAGCACATGTTGCTGATATTTATGGTTACTTTGAACCAACATATTTTTAATAAACCATATAGGTTGTTTTGCGGTAATGGTAATAAGCTATTGTTAATAAATGGGTTACAGCCTTCTCTTGTTTTGGTATGAAATATGCCCTTCGTCGAAGAATAAAGAATTGGTTTTTGAAGTAACTCAGGAAAGAATACCATGCAATTATTTGAATTTATATAGCATCTGAAAATTTACCGTATTCTCTCAAGGAATTGCATGAGAGTAAAATTGTGGATGAGTCATGTGTCAGGAGCGGATTAAAGTTACTTCGTTGACGGAGGTTAAAGGAATTGATTAGAAAAGATATTTTTGTATTTTTGATTGCTGGTATATGCTTGTTTGCGACCTGTGTGTTCGCCGAAGAGAAACCGAAGGGTGAAAAGGAGAAAAGTGAATTAGCTAAGATTATGGGCGAAATAGACAAAAGCTATAAAGCTGTTGAACAAATATCAGGCTATTATAAATACAGTGATAATGATTGGCGCGTTATAGCAGAAGCGAGCGCAAACATTATCCAACTGACAAAGGTAGTGATTAGTAAGTTTCCGCGGCCTGATGATAAAAAATATCAGGATCTTAATAAATCGATGCTGTCAGAGGCAGAAAAGATGTTAGAGATTACGAGTCAAAAGGATGAGAGAGGCGCATTGGAGGATGCGCAATGGCAGGTGCGACGATTGAGACAGACTTGCGCAGTATGTCATAAGCACTTGGGGATTCACCTTTATCCGCAATTGTACCCTGGCAAAAAGAACGAATTGCCACCCGGACAGGAAGAAATTCCAGCACCGAAAGAAACCGGCGTGCCAAAAGATTGGTAAATGAATATGCACAGGTGTTTTTGCGTTACCGTAAGAGTAAAATTTTTGCTTGACTCATTTTATTTTCAATGATATATTGTCGGGAATCGGGGTATTAAAAGTTAATCTGGTTATATGATCCAGAGCATCGTAATAAGAATTAATTACTATCCGCTGTGCCCCATATTTCCCATACTTCTTTCTGCGCCAAAGATGCAGGAGCCTTTGCTCCAAAAATACTCGTAATCCCCTTATAGTTTGACTTTCCTGGAAGGAAAGGCAAACATTTTGTATATGAAAAACGGAAAGTAACGGGGATAAGAAAGGTAGGAGTTTGCCTTTTCTGAGATTAAAAAAATATAAATTTATAGAATGTTACCATATGCGATTCTGAGTTTTTAGTGACGAAGGGAGGTGAAGTGAAAAATCAGAAGCTTGGGGCGAATTTCAGAATTTCAGAAATGAGATGCTGAGTGAAGAATAACAGCCCTTTTTTATTTTTGTAGTTTTATTATAGGAAAAATTGTTTTCAGAAATTCGCTAAATAGTCTGGGTGTTTATACGTAATTTTAAAAAAAGGAAAGTGAGGAGGGGAAAAATGAGGTTAAAAAAAGGTATTTTTGCAGGAACAATTACCTTGTTCATTGCAGCAGTGTCGTCAGTTAGTTATGGACAGGCAAGCCAGGGTGAGTTGTGCAAGAAAATGTGGGATAATTTTCAGGCAATGAGGGCCATGACCGGGCTTTCAGCAGCTGATGAAGGTAATTTCGCCAAATTTTCAGCAGCAGCAAAGGCAATTACCGCAGATACGGAGACTTCGAAGGGCAAATTTGCAACAGATAAAAATTATAACGTGTTGAATGATGAGGTCCTTTATCATTCAAATGAGATAGACAAGGCATCAACAAACAAAGATTTGGAAGAAATCCAGGTACAATTCAGAAGGTTAACCATAGCCTGCAGGAATTGTCATAAGATTTATAGGTCAGAACTAAAGCTTGTTCCGTAATATATTAACATGTCATACTTAATAATGAGGAGGGATAGAATAATGAAATTGTTCCGTTTATCGTTTATCATACCTGTTGTTGCAGGATTAGGGCTTTCTTTAGGAAGTTCTGCCTGGGCTTTAACGCATCATACCCCTGGTGACACAACAAAAAGCCCATATACCATTTTTGCCGGTCTTGGGTTTGCAGTGCAGGAAAGCTGTTATTACTGCCACGGAAATGGTGGCAAGGGTACCGCTAAGGGACACGAATATGGAGTGCCTGATTTTACCGATCCAGCATTCCAAAGCTCAAAGACGGATGAGGCGCTGGTAAAGCATATTAATGCAGGGAAAGGGAAATGTCCTGGCTACCAGGGAAAGATGTCTCCAGAAATGATTGAGAAGATGGTGGAGATTGTAAGGAATTTTGGCACGAAATAACCTTATCATCGGTTCGCCAAACAGTTTTTTCTAGAATTAAAGAAAAAGGGCATATGAAATATATATTTCATATGCCCTTTCTGTTTTCTGAATGATCATGATCCTGAGATGACATCCGCATGGAAGATACGCTTCATCTGTTGCAGGGCAAATTGGTGTTCACGCTGGGTAAGCGCTGCAACACAATTGTCAGGTATCATAACCTTATAGCCTCTCATATAGGCGTCCGCTGCAGTATATAATATACAGATATTGGTAACAACCCCGGTTATGGTCAGATGAGTAATGCCTGATTTTTTCAAAAGCCTATCCAGAGAAGTTTTGTAGAAACAGGAATAACTCGTTTTGTCAACTCTGTAATCTTGTTTGTGTGGTTGAAGTTGCTTGATAATTTGTGCACCATCGGTTCCCTTTACGGCGTGTCTTGGCCATAGATTAAATTCTGTATCCATATTTTTATGCGCATCGCAGCAATAAATAATGGGATTATGGTTCTTTCTTGCTTTTTGCAGTTCTTTTTTAATGTTACTGATTATGGCTTTTGCCCTGGGTACTTCAAGGGCAGCGCCATCTTTGACGAAATCATTTAACATGTCGCAGACAAGAAGTGCACACCGCGCCTTGTCATGATCTTTTAATTTTTTCATACCTCAGCTCATTTCATCCCGTGAAGAGAGCCTTATAGAGTAATCCTGGCAAAATCTTCCGCGAAGAGGATCTCCCCCTTATAAATGCCTTTCAGGGTATCGGGCAAATGTTTATTATTCTTTCTGAAAGTATCGCATACGGGATAAAAGTGCGACAATACCAATCTGCCACACTGGGATTCATTTGCAATTTGAGCACACAGACGAGGGGTAAGATGTCCATCAACCTTTTGATCGTCTGGAAAAGAACATTCAAGAACCAAAGTATTCACTTTTTTAGCAAGACGAAGAATCCCGTCGCAATACCCCGTGTCGCCTGAGTATGTTAAAGTTTTGCCTTCTAGGGATTCTATGCGATAGCCGATACTGTGTATTGAGTGTTGTAATGGTTCCACGATAATTTTCCAGTCGTCAAAGGCCATCTCCCCGTTCTCAATTTCTTTGAAATGCAGGTCAAAAGTTTTCGGTTTTATAGTTTCCCCAAATACCGACAGCAACCCTTCATAAAACGCTTGTAAGCCCGTAGGACCTATGATAAAAAGAGGCCTTGTTCTCTTTGGCGTATCATAGCGCATTGCAAAAAGGATTGAAACGAGATCGAGCGAGTGGTCGGGGTGGAAATGAGTATAATGTAAGTGGTCAATATCTAAATAGGTAACCCCTGCCAGAAACAACTGTCGTAACGAGCCAGGACCGGTATCAAAAACAAGGTGGTTTCCTTTTATCTTTACAAGGGTACAGGGATATGCCCGAGTCTTCGATGGTATTCCGGTACCCGAACCGATGATCGTCAATTCCATTTTATAAAATTCTTTCCGTCCATGTCACTGGGTATGGGAATATCCAGTGAATTCAAAATGGTCGCGGTAACATCGGTAATCTCTAAAGAATCTCTGGTAATCTCTTTGTGATTAACGTAAACGAAGGCATCATTGTAAGTATGCATACCGCTAAAGACGCCTTTACTCAGGAGCATTTCTTTATAGATAGCCCCTTTTAAGTCGTACCCTGGTTTTGGTTCAATGACAAGGTCAGGCGCCTTATCAAAATATTTCCCATGATATATTTCTTCACGTTTGTGGATTTTATCAATAATATTGGTATTGGCAACAGGATCTTTGAGTCCCGTGAGTTTTGCGATAAGGGTGTTTCTCAATTGTTCATAGTCATCACCAGGTTCCACGCATCCGTTCGGTTCTCTTCCTTTGAGATTGATATAAATTCTTCCCGGATCAAGACAGTACGCCTTTGATCCCGTTCCGATATCAGACAAAGCCTTCGGTGGTGTTGCTTTAAAATGTAACAAACCCGCCTCTTTTAACCAGTGGTTAATGTATACCTCCTGCTGCAAGGTACAGAATCCATGATCAGATAAAAGAATGAGGGTGGTGTCATTATCCAAATGTTCCATAATCTTACCGATGGAGGCATCTATGGTTTTATAATAGTTCAGGAACAACGGACGGAATGTGGGGTCGTTTCTCTCCATGTGTTCCCAGAAGAAATGATGGAGCCTGTCGGTCTCGGTAAATATTCCAATAAAAAGATCCCAATCTTCGTTCTTCAGGAAATGGAGGATTGCCTGAGTCCTTTTCTCCAGGGTGAGAAACAAATCCTCGAACAATTTATCCTTTGATTCATGGATAAGTTGCGTTTCAACATCAATTTTATAACCCATATCTTTCAAAGTGGGCACAATAGAAGCAGGAAACGATGCGCGAGCGAGGTCTATTGCCACAAACCCTGCGATGAGGATGCCATTCATTTCCATGGCAGGATACGTTGATGGCACATTAATCACGACGGAACGCTTGTTATAACTTTTAAGAATATCCCAGACCGGCTTACTCTGGATATGCCTGGAATTCGGGTAGTATAGGTCATAGGTATTGGGGATTCTGTCCATAAAGCCAAAAATACCGTGTTTGGCAGGATTTTTCCCTGTGATAAAAGACGTCCATGCCACGGATGATACTGCAGGATGTGTGGACTTCATCTCCCGAAGTGACCCTGCGGATATTAATTTTGATAAATTTGGGCATACACCTTGTTGTGTTAATTTACCAATGAGACTGTAAGGAGTGCCATCAAGTCCAATAACAACCGTTTTCCTTTTCGTGGAGGTATTCATGGCTCTATACTTTCATCCCAATCTCTACCCCCTCAGCAACGGCCTCGAGGGCGGTACGGCCTTCTGCGGCGTCACCAACAGTGTAAACTTCAGGAACAAAGGGTTGGATAGAAGCAGCGAGTGCGCTGTTTGGTTGGTGGAGGGTGGGAATGATAATGGTATCAAATCCATCGAGTTTTTGATCTGCCTCCCGCCGGCGATTGATAATGATATAATTATATCCAACCTCAACAACTTTTGTGTTGACGTGCAATTGAGCTCCCATCTTCTTAAGACGTTCACAAACATGATACCGGGGATGTGCAACGAGTCCCAACCCAAGCACGCGCCTCATCTCTAAGAGGGTAATCTTCTTTCCTCTGGAAACGAGAAAGTCGGCAAGCTCACAACCCTCGGGACCTCCTCCAACGATGGCAATGTTGTTTCCAAGAGAATCTGAATTTACAAATGCCTGCTTAACGTCGATCACACCGTTATTTTGCGCACCGCTGATCTCAACAGGTACGCTCCTGGCGCCATGTGCGAGAACAACTACATCAGGAGAAAATTGTTTGATTGATTCCGCTGTCGCTTCTGTGTTAAGTTGAATCACAGCGTCAGTTTTTTTAACCTGAAGGATTAAATAATCGAGAAATTTTCCTAAAGATTCCTTCTTCGGTGCCAGTGATGCATAGCAGAAACTTCCTCCCAGCCGTGATCCTTTTTCCCACAGGGTAACTTTATGCCCTCGGTCTGATAATACCTGCGCGGCTGATAATCCGGCAGGCCCACCCCCGACAACAAGTATTTTTTTTGGCTGTGTAGTTTTCACCGTGCGATGAATATTCTCTTTACCAATAGAGGGATTAACCGTACAGACAAGCCTTTTATCAGAGATACTTTCGATACACCGGTTACAGCTTATGCAGGTTCTTATATCATCGAGTCTGCCGTCTTTTACCTTGTTCGGGAAGTGCGGGTCGGCGATAAGGGTACGTCCCAAAACAATAAGGTCTGCCTTGTTTTCCTGTAATATGCTTTCAGCCATAGCGGGATTTAAAATCCTCCCAACAGCTAATACGGGTATTTTTACCACAGATTTGATCCCCGCTGCAAGATGGACAAAACAGCCTTCTTCCAGATAATAACAGGGTATATTGAAAAACGCGGATGCGTAGTTGCATGCAGAAACGTGAAGAGCGCTTGTACCAGCCTTTTCAAGTATTTTGGCAATTTCCCTGCTTTCTTCCAATTTCAGCCCCGTATCAGTATATTCGTCTGCACTGATACGACAAATGACCGGATAATCCCCCGGAGCACACTTACGTATACCTTCAACAATTTCCTGCGCAAATCGTGAACGACGGGCAGTGCTTCCCCCGTAATCGTCTGTACGCGTATTAGATTCCGGGGAAAGAAATTGATTTACCAGATATCCGTGTGCCATGTGAATTTCAATACCGTCAAATCCTGCGCTTATGGCACGAACCGCACCTTGAATAAATTTGTTGATTATGTCCCTGATTTCTTCAACCGTTAATTCTCTGGGCATTTCTTTGGTTAAAGGGCTCGGAATAGCAGATGGGGCTACCGGCTTCAAACCAGTAAAGTACGGCAATGCCTCTTTCCCTGCATGACTTAATTGCATAACAATCTTTCCGCCTGCAGCATGAATGCAATCCGTGAGTTTTTTTAAGCCTGGCATATATTTGTCATCATGGATGCATAACATGCCGTCATTGACCCTGCCGACAGGGTCGACGGCCGTATTTTCCAGGGTAATATAACCCACTCCCCCCACAGCACGCTCTTTGTAGTAAGCGATAAGCTCCTCAGTCACAAAGCCCTCTGTATCGCATAAATGGGTCTCCATAGGGGACATTACCGTGCGATTCTTTATGCTCAGAGAGCCTAGCTTAAATGGACTGAAGAGTTTTGGAAAGACATTCATTATTTATAAGACCTCCACCTTGGTATTGAGTTGAATTATTTGTTGTTTGGTGCCTGGAATATGGCGTTTTTCTGCATTCTTTACGGCTATCGTGTCTGGGCTAATACTCTTTTTCTTCTTACGGGGTTATAGAGTGTGTCCCGTTCAACGGGTTCACGGCCAGCCTCTTTGATGAGTTTGATGATTTCACGGACGGACAACGCCTCTGGCGTTTCGGCCCCTGCGGCGTGGGTGATTTTTTCCTCTTGTACCGTGCCGTCAATATCGTCCACGCCGAAACTGAGAGAAACCTGGGATAGCTTGATTCCCAGCATAATCCAATATGCCTTGATGTGGTCAAAGTTGTCGAGCATCAACCGGCTTATTGAAATGACTTTTAAATCTAACATAGCGGTAGTACCCGTACTGTTTGACAGCTCAGTATTTTTGGGGTGAAATGCAAGCGGAATAAAGGCCAGAAATCCGCCGGTCTCGTCCTGAAGTTCTCTTAATTTTACAAGATGATTGATTCTGTCTTCGGGTGTTTCTACGTGACCGTAAAGCATGGTTGCATTGCTTCGTAATCCCAGGGCATGGGCCTCACGCATTACCTGTAACCACCCCGCGCCACTGAGTTTTTCAGGGCATAATTGCTCACGAATTTTTGGAGAAAACACCTCGGCGCCGCCGCCCGGTAATGAACCCAGCCCTGCCTCTCTGAGTTCTCTTAGAGTTTGCCGCACGGAGAGCTTTGCTATTTGTGACAGGTGTTCGATCTCTACAGCAGTAAATGCCTGAATATGTACATCAGGACAATTTTCGTGAATCTCACGGATCATCCGTAGGTAAAAATCGAATGGTAGGTCAGGGTGCAATCCCCCTACAATATGGAGTTCTGTTGCACCCTCTTCTACCGCAGCCATGGCCTTTCCCAGGATTTCTTCTACGACCATCTCATAGGAACCCGCCTCTTCTTTGTCTCTGCTAAAGGCGCAGAATTTACACCGGTTCTTGCAGATATTGGAGTAGTTGATGTGCCGGTTGGTAATATAGTATGCCTTATTGCCGTTTTTCCGCTCCCGGACAATATTTGCTGCATGACCGATATGAAGGATGTCATGAGACTTGAAAAGCCGTACGCCGTCCTCAAAGCTCAGGCGTTCACCATGCTCTGCCTTTTGAAGGATATCGTATATGGATGATGATTTGAGTAACTTTTCCATGGTGTATGAAAATATCAGAATTTGACGTCAAAATCAAGGAATATGTCCCACTGTGGAGAGTGCCTAAATTTTTCCCTGGGACGCAGATGAATGCGGATAAACATCAGTATTTTTATGTTTCAATTAATATATCCTTATTGACAAAGCAACCCCTTTTATTATACCTTAATAACAAGTATTCAAAACTTGCTATGCACGGTAAATTCACAAAATTGTGTTTTTCTCATGGGCAGTTGAGCAAAGAATAATTGCTGAAAGAAAGTAATGAGTATATAAATCTGTTCGGCTTTATTTTTATTAAAAAAAGAGGGAGGTGTTATCATGGATGACCACATATATAAAGTAATTGA
The DNA here is from genome assembly GCA_007618135.1 of Candidatus Brocadia sp. WS118. Taxonomy (GTDB): domain Bacteria; phylum Planctomycetota; class Brocadiia; order Brocadiales; family Brocadiaceae; genus Brocadia. The sequence goes on from PHFX01000025.1 coordinate 12,700, forward strand.
ATTGGTGGGTACTTCCACAACGACGATGGAAGATGCTATACAGCACGCGCTTTCAAGGGCTTCGGAGACCTTGCGCAATATGAGGTGGTTTCAGGTCATTGAAACCAGGGGGCGTATTGAAAATGGAAAGATTGCCCGCTGGGAGGTCATAATAAAGGTAGGATTTGCGCTGGAGGATACCCTTTAGCATTAAAAATAAGTTTACACTGTGGAATAGTCTTAGTTCTGGGGTTGTCAATAGGGAGATTAATAAATGAGTAGCGAAATTGCGTATTCCATAATAAGGCGTGCAGTTGCTGATAATGTTTTTTTGCAGACGATTACAAATAACCCTGATGATGTTATTAAGAAAGAAGGGATAACTGACTCTAAAGCAATAGCAGAATTAAGGCAACTCTTGTTTGTATTGCTTGATAGCAAACAGCGAAATACGACGTTATACATGTTTATCGCTAATCAGCTCAAATCAACTTCAGAAATAGCAGATGCTTTTAAAGCCGGTCTAAAGAGGACGATTGATCAGATTGATATTGGTTTTCGTTCTACGATGACAATGTATATGGTCGCTTTTTATATGGGTATTGGCTTGATTGTTACTTCAATAGCTCTTGCCGTTGTTATGGATAAAACACTTTTGCCGATAATATTTGGTGTGTTTGGTGTTATTGATGTGGTAGGTTTTTTTGTTAAAAAACCATCGCAACGTCTTCAGGGTAGCAGGGCTGATCTTGCTCAGCTTCAGGCAGTTTATTTCAACTGGTTTGTTGACGTTTACAATTGGAATGGCTATATCAGTATATTGGGGCAAACGAAGGGTCTCGATTATGAGAAGGTGAAGCAGATTTCTACGACATTATTGGAAAACACGGACAAGACAATGTCTCTCGTTGAAAAATACTGCGAATTCGAGGGAAAACCATCAGTTTCGAGCCAGGAATAAAAAACATAAACATCATTGTGGTTCAGGGGATTTTGGTATTTCTGTGATTTCGCATTACACGTGAAGCGTGAAGATGGATTATTTCAAAGCGTTTTCTGTTTATCTTGCAGAATTTTTCTCAATAGAATTTTGTATTTGCAATTAAAGTTTTTGAAAGTATAATAATTGTATTAACGAATACCATAGAAAAGAAAAAAGGAAATTAAATTTTATTTTTCTCTTGATTTTTTTTAAAATAAGTATATAATTCGGATCTTTCAACAATAGTTGATTTGTTGCTCTTTTAAAAAATAGAAGTCAAATGCGTGCGAGTAGTGCTGCTGATGTAAAATCAGCTTTATGAGTTCATAAGAAGTTAAGATCTCCAGGTTTTACCTGGAGCCTTTATAATAGTTATCATTTTATGAAGGGTATGATCTTGGCTCAGAACGAACGCTGGCGGCGTGGATTAGGCATGCAAGTCGAACGAGGGAGTACTCCGAAAGGGGTGCAAACCGAGTGGCGTAAGGGTGAGTAATGCATTGATAACCTACCTTCAAGATGGGAATAACAACGTTCCAAGCAATTGGGGCTACCGAAAGGGTTGCTAATACTCAATGAAACTATTGTTGCTTCGGTAATAATAGTCAAATAGGCGGAATCGAAAGATTCCACTTGCTTGAAGAGGGGTCAATGTCCTATCAGCTAGTTGGTAGGGTAATGGCCTACCAAGGCGAAGACGGGTAGCCGGCCTGAGAGGGTGGTCGGCCACACTGGGACTGAGACACTGCCCAGACTCCTACGGGAGGCTGCAGTCGAGAATCTTTCGCAATGCCCGAAAGGGTGACGAAGCGACGCCGCGTGCGGGAAGAAGGCCTTCGGGTTGTAAACCGCTGTCGGGAGTTAAGAAATGCAGGGGTGTTAACAGCGTCCTTGCTTGACTAAGGCTCCGGAGGAAGCCACGGCTAACTCTGTGCCAGCAGCCGCGGTAATACAGAGGCGGCAAGCGTTGTTCGGAATTATTGGGCGTAAAGAGCACGTAGGCGGCTGTGTAAGTCGGTTGTGAAAGCCTTCCGCTCAACGGAAGAATGGCATCCGATACTGCATAGCTCGAGTGCGGGAGGGGAGAGTGGAACTTCTGGTGGAGCGGTGAAATGCGTAGATATCAGAAGGAACACCGGCGGCGAAGGCGACTCTCTGGCCCGTAACTGACGCTGAGTGTGCGAAAGCTAGGGGAGCAAACGGGATTAGATACCCCGGTAGTCCTAGCCGTAAACGATGGGCACTAAGTAGAGGGGTTTTGATTATCTCTCTGCCGGAGCTAACGCATTAAGTGCCCCGCCTGGGGAGTACGGCCGCAAGGCTAAAACTCAAAAGAATTGACGGGGGCTCGCACAAGCGGTGGAGCATGTGGCTTAATTCGATGCAACGCGAAGAACCTTACCGGGGTTTGACATGGTAGAAGTAGGAGCCCGAAAGGGTAACGAACGGTATCCAGTCCGTGACTATCACAGGTGTTGCATGGCTGTCGTCAGCTCGTGTCGTGAGACGTTGGGTTAAGTCCCCTAACGAGCGAAACCCTTGTCTTTAGTTGCCATCAGGTCATGCTGGGTACTCTAAAGAGACTGCCGTCGTCAAGACGGAGGAAGGTGGGGATGACGTCAAGTCATCATGGCCCTTATATCCCGGGCTGCACACGTGCTACAATGGTCGGTACAAAGGGATGCTAAGCCGTAAGGTGGAGCGAAACCCAGAAAGCCGATCTCAGTTCAGATTGGAGGCTGAAACCCGCCTCCATGAAGTAGGAATCGCTAGTAATCGCGGATCAGCTACGCCGCGGTGAATATGTTCCCGAGCCTTGTACACACCGCCCGTCAAGCCACCCAAGCAAGATGCACCCAAAATCACCGGCCTAACCTGAAAAGGAGGGAAGTGCTTAAGGTGTGTTTTGTGAGGAGGACTAAGTCGTAACAAGGTAGTCGTAGGAGAACCTGCGGCTGGATCACCTCCTTTCTAAGGAGTTACCATATGCCTGCTTCGCACGCAGAGACTTCTAATTTTTTTGGGATTGTGGGCCCAAAGGGACGTTGGTATAGCATTGGGCCTATAGCTCAGTTGGTTTAGAGCATTCCCCTGATAAGGGAAAGGTCAGTGGTTCGAGTCCACTTAGGCCCACCATCTTACGTAGAGAAGATTTGAGAGGGGGATGTAGCTCAATTGGGAGAGCGCTGCCCTTGCAAGGCAGAGGTTGGCGGTTCGACCCCGCTCATCTCCACCACTTTAGGTCACTGGAAAAGATTTAAGGTGAGGCAGTTGAGTTTGTTGTTCTTTGAAAAGTGAATACTTAACGGGTAGCAATTTGATCCTCAATTGTGTGTGATGAGAAGATAACTTAAATTGTCAAGCTAGAAAGGGTACATGGTGGATGTCTAGGCGCTGAGAGGCGAAGAAGGACGTGGAAGACTGCGATAAGCTTCGGGGAGCTGTCAAACGAGCTGTGAGCCGGAGATTTCCGAATGGGGAAACCCGCCATGGGTTTATGCCATGGCATCAATATCTGAATATATAGGGTATTGAGGACAACGGAGAGAAGTGAAACATCTCAGTAACTCCAGGAAAAGAAAGAAATTTTCAATTTCCTCAGTAGCGGCGAGCGAAAGGGAAGAAGCCCAAACCGGATTGTGTGTCAAGCCCTTGTGTGTTGCACAGCCGGGGTCGTGGGGGTTACATTAGGCAGGACAAGGACTGTCTGGAAAGTTATAAATGTAATTTTTAACCGAATAGTGCAGGAAAGCCTAACCATAGAAGGTGATAGTCCTGTAGGTGAAAAAAGTTACACTTTCTTTGTAATTTCCCAAGTAACACCCGTCTCGTGAAAGCGGATGTGAATTAGGGGAGTCCACTCTCTAAGGCTAAATACTAATCAGCGACCGATAGCGCACAAGTAGCGCGAGCGAAAGATGAAAAGCACCCCTGTTAGGGGGATGAAATAGAACCTGAAATCGTGTACTTACGAGCGGTGGGAGCATTATAATTTTATAATTTATAAAATTAGTGTGACCGCGTGCCTTTTGCATAATGAACCGGCGACTTACTGTGCATTGCTTGGTTAAGTCTTTTAAAGACGGAGCCGAAGCGAAAGCGAGTGTGAAATGCGCGAATATGTAGTGCATAGTAGACCCGAAACCAGGTGATCTACCCTTGGTCAGGATGAAACGAATGTAAAAGTTCGTGGAGGTCCGAACTCATTTACGTTGAAAAGTGATGGGATGAACTAAGGGGAGGAGTAAAAGTCTAATCAAACTTGGTGATAGCTGGTTCTCCTCGAAATAGCTTTAGGGCTAGCCTTGTGTAATTAAACAATAGGGGTAGAGATACTGAATGAGTATTGGGGTCCACCAGACTACCAAATTCAATCAAACTCCGAATACTATTTGTTTGTACCACAAGAGTCAGACGGTGGGGGATAAACTTCATTGTCGAAAGGGAAACAACCCAGACCGACAGCTAAGGTCCCTAAAATAGACTAAGTGATAAAGGAAGTGAGAGTGCTGAGACAGTTAGGATGTTGGCTTAGAAGCAGCAATCATTTAAAAAGTGCGTAATAGCTTACTAATCGAGCATTCTTGCGCCGAAAATATTACGGGACTCAAGTCTATTACCGAAGCTTCGGATTTTTATGGCTATGCGTAGCTGTATGAGTGGTAGGGGAGCGTTCTATATCAGACTGAAGAGGGACTGTAAAGACCCTTGGACGAAATAGAAGTGATAATGCCGGTATAAGTAGCGATAATATAAGTGAGAATCTTATTCGCCGCAAGCCTAAGGTTTCCTGGGGAAGGTAAATCCGCCCAGGGTTAGCCGGAGCCTAAGTCGAGGCTGAAAGGCGTAGACGATGGACAACAGGTTAATAATCCTGTGCCACCGTAATAGCGTTAAGCATGGGGGGACAGAGATGTGAAGGTTAGCAAACCTAATAGACACGGTTTGTTCAAGCCGGAGGTGTGCCTCAGGAAAATCCGGGGCGTAAAGCACCAAAGGTGAGTACGTGGGCGTATGCCTTAAAGTAACTGGAGCATCTTTCAAGAAAAGCCTCGTTTGCGAGCTGTTATGGTGTCCGTACTAAAACTGACACAGGTAGGCGGGGAGAGGATCCTAAGGCGCTCGAGAGAACCCTCGTTAAGGAACTCGGCAAAATTACTCCGTAACTTCGGGAAAAGGAGTGCCCCGAGCAATCGGGGCCGCAGAGAATAGGCCCGGGCGACTGTTTACTAAAAACACAAGTCTCTGCTAAGATTTAAAATCAACGTATAGAGACTGACGCGTGCTCGATGCCAGAACGTTAAGGGAATGGGTTAATGTCCGAAAGGATGTGAAGCTCAGAACCGAAGCGCTGGTGAATGGCGGCTCTAACTATGAGAGTCCTAAGGTAGCGAAGTTCCTTGTCAGATAATTACTGACGTGCATGAATCGCGTAACGACTTGGGTACTGTCTCAACGAGGGACTCGGCGAAATTGTAGTCGTGGTGAAGATGCCACGTACCCGCGGCAAGACGGAAAGACCCCGTGAACCTTTACTGTAGCCTATTATTGGGTTTTGGCACAGTATGCGTAGGATAGGTGGGAGACTGTGAAGTCCTGGCTCTGGCCAGGGCTGAGTCGACGTTGAAATACCACTCTTACTATGTTAAAATTCTAACCAAACTCCGTGAATCCGGGTTTGGAACAGTTATAGGTGGGCAGTTTGACTGGGGCGGTCTCCTCCTAAAGAGTAACGGAGGAGTCCAAAGGCTTCCTCAGTGCGCTTGGCAACCGCACGCAGAGTGTAAGGGCAGAAGGAAGCTTAACTGTGAGACTTATAAGTCAAGCAGGTGTGAAAGCAGGGCCTAGTGATCCGGTGGTTGTGTGTGGAAACACCATCGCTCAACAGATAAAAGGTACTCCGGGGATAACAGGCTTATCGCCCCCGAGCGTCCATAGCGGCGGGGCGGTTTGGCACCTCGATGTCGGCTCATCGCATCCTGGGGCTGGAGAAGGTCCCAAGGGTTCTGGAGTTCACAGATTAAAGCGGTACGCGAGCTGGGTTTAGACCGTCGTGAGACAGGTCGGTCCCTATCTGTCGTGGGTGTACGATATTTGAAGAGATCTGTCCTTAGTACGAGAGGACCGGGATGGACGTACCTCTGGTGCACCAGTTGTCGTGCTAACGGCATAGCTGGGTAGCTATGTACGGAAAGGATAAATGCTGAAAGCATATAAGCATGAAGCCTACTCTAAGACGATATATCGTTTTCCATTTATGGAAGAGAGACACCTTGAAGACTACGAGGTTGATAGGCCAGAGGTGTAAGTGTAGTAATACACTAAGCTGACTGGTACTAATAAGTCGAAAAGCTTGACTTTTTTTATTCTATCAATTATGCACGATCCGTAGCATCAATTGTTACCGTTAAGTAATTCATGAATTTATTTTTTCCGGTGGGCATAGTAAGAAGGAAACACCCGTTCCCATTCCGAACACGGTAGTTAAGCTTTTTACGCTGATGGTACTGGCGAAAGCCGGGAGAGTAGGTCACTGCCGGGAATATTATTAAAAAACCCGTCCCGATACATCGGGATGGGTTTTTTCTTTGATAACAATAAGGTATTATCAAAAACTGCATTATTTGGAAGTCTGATATGCTTTCAAAAGAGGATATATTTAGAGAATATCTTGAATCAAAAAAATTGAAATTTACCATAGAAAGACAGGCGATACTTGACCGGGTGTTCGCAAATCACAAGCATTTCGAGGCTGATGAGCTGTTAGTTGATCTCAGGCAGAACAAACTTAAAATTTCAAAGGCTACGATTTATCGTACCCTGTCTCTGCTGGTGAAAAGTGGCTTATTGCGAGAGGTGATTTTTGGTGAAAGGCATACCCATTATGAACAAGTATACGGGCATGAACATCACGATCATCTCGTCTGTAATAGCTGTGGGAAAATTATTGAGTTTATAGAGAACAGGATAGAAAAATTGCAGGACGAAGTTTGTAAAAAGAATAACTTTGAGCCAGAATCCCACCGTTTGCAAATTCAGGGTTTCTGTGAAGATTGTCAAAAATGATAACAGAAGTAAAATACAAAAAGAAAAAATTCCAAATGCGGGGGTGTCGGTTATGTCGCAAGTATGCGTAATGTGTGGAAAAAAAACTCAAGTGGGAAATCAGATAGAACGCAGAGGCTTGGCGAAATGGAAGGGCGGTGTTGGACGGAAAATTACCGGGAAGACGAAGAGAAAGTTTAAAATAAATCTGCAAAGGGTGAGGGCGAATATCGAAGGTACGGTAAAACGGATTAAGGTGTGCACCCGATGTATTAGTGCTGGCAAGGTAACAAAGGCCGTATAATGGTATAAATAAATTTGTCAGTTCATATGAAAATCGGCAAAAAAGACATTGAATATATAGCCCATCTTTCCAGAATTGAACTTTCTGAAACTGAAAAAGAAACGTTTGTTTGCCAACTCAGCGATATTTTATCTTATATTGAAAAGCTTAACAGATTAAATACAGAAGCGGTTAAGCCAATGTCCTGCACCGTCAATGCGACAAATGTATTGAGAGATGATATCTTGGAATCCTCACTTTCCCTGGAAGAAGCTCAGTTCAATGCCCCTGCAACAAAAGGTGTGTTTTTTAAAGTACCAAAGGTAATTGAATAAGGATATTTTGACGTAAGAGAAGTGTCTTTGAGACTTTTTGAATACACAGCACTCCAAATAAAAGAAAAAATCATATCCGGCGAAATACGTCCCGTAGATCTTACCAAGCAGTTCATTGAGCAGATCAAAAACATCGATCCTCATGTGCAGGCATATCTGAGTATACATGAAGATGAAGCTCTAAAAAAAGCTGCACAAATTCAGAAGAAAATTGAGAACGCTGAAAACGTCGGTTTCCTTGCAGGTGTTCCTATAGCAATTAAAGATAACATTTGCACAAAAGGCTTACATACTACTTGCGCTTCAAAAATCCTCAGAAATTTCATCCCTCCGTATGACGCATGTGTCGTCAAACGCCTAAAAGAAGAGGATGCGATAATACTCGGAAAGACGAATTTAGATGAATTTGCAATGGGGTCATCAACAGAAAATTCCGGTTATAAAATAACGCGGAATCCCTGGAATCCTGAATATGTACCCGGTGGATCGAGTGGTGGCTCTGCAGCTGCTGTAGCGGCAGACCTTTCCATAATGGCTTTGGGATCGGATACCGGTGGTTCTGTCAGGCAGCCGGCAGCCCTGTGCGGTGTTGTTGGTGTAAAACCAACATACGGCAGGGTTTCACGGTTTGGTCTCATTGCCTTTGGTTCTTCACTAGATCAAATTGGCACTTTCACGCGTGATGTTAAAGATGCCGCCCTTTTGCTTCAGGTAATTGCAGGCCATGATTTCCATGATTCAACTTCAATGCCGGTGCCAGTGCCCGATTACTTGCGTGAGATTGATGCAGGGGTGCGTGGCTTACGGATCGGTATTCCGAAGGAATATTTTTCTGCTGGTTTAAACGAGGATGTCCATAATGCGCTGAAAAATGTTTTGAGAAAGTATGAACAGCTTGGCGCGAATGTTATAGATATATCGTTACCGCATACCGAGTATGCCGTTGCGGTTTATTATATTGTGGCAAACGCAGAGGCAAGTTCGAATTTGGCAAGATATGATGGCGTCCGGTATGGGTATAGGGCATCAAAGTCGAATGGAATTGTTGATATGTACTGCCGCACCCGGTCGGAAGGATTTGGCAACGAGGTGAAACGGCGTATTATGTTAGGCAACTATGCATTGAGTTCGGGATACTATGACGCTTACTATTTGAAAGCGTCCAGGGTCAGGAATTTAATAAAAGGTGATTTTGATGGTGCCTTTCAAAAAGTCGATTGCATCATTTGTCCGACATCGCCGGTGCCTGGTTTCAAGATTGGGGAGCGTGCAAAAAATCCGTTAGAGATGTATCTTTCTGATATTTATACCATACCTGCGAATCTTGCAGGTATTCCGGGCATTTCTCTTCCGTGTGGGTTTTCGAAAGAAGGGTTGCCCATAGGTATGCAGATTCTTGGAAAACATTTTGAAGAGAAAAAGTTATTGCAGATCGCATATGCCTTTGAGCGGGAAACTGATTTTCATCGAAAGAAACCGGTATTGAAATTTTCTTTAACGCAAAAATAATAGTCAAAAGGCTTTTCCCATGGAATACGAAGTTATTGTTGGTTTGGAAACTCATGCAGAGTTGGCGACGGTAACAAAATTGTTTTGCGGATGCAGCACAAAATTTGGTAGTGAGCCAAATACGCAAGTGTGCCCTGTGTGTCTTGGTATGCCAGGTGTTTTGCCGGTAATGAATAAAAAGGCCTTCGAATATGCGTTGAAGGCGGCTATCGCTCTCAATTGTAAGATCGATGAGTTTACAAATTTTGACCGAAAGAGTTATTATTATCCCGATTTGCCGAAAAACTACCAGATTTCCCAAAATTATTACAATTTAGGCGTCGATGGTTATATGGACATCTGCGTACATGACAGGATAAACAGGGTTCGTATCCACAATGTCCATTTAGAGGAGGAGGCTGGCAAGCTTATCCATCCCGAAGAAGCTGGTGCAGATTACAGTCTCGTTGATTTCAATAGAGCGGGTGTCCCGTTGCTTGAGATCGTGTCGTATCCGGATATGAGAAACGTGGACGAGGTGGAAAGTTACATGCAAACCTTGAGGAAAATACTTTTGTATACGGAAGTGTCTGATTGCAAAATGCAGGAAGGGTCTCTGCGTTTTGAAGCAAGTATTTCACTCAGGAAGAAGGGTGCTGAAAAGTTGGGCAACAGAGTAGAAATAAAAAACCTTAACTCAATGAAGTCGGTTCTCAAGGCGATTGAATACGAGACAAAGAGGCAGGCTGATTCGTTAGATCAGGGCGAGACCGTTGACAGGGAAACGAGATTATGGGATGAAGTAAACGAGAAGAGCGCCCGCATGCGCTCTAAGGAAGAGGCTCAGGATTACCGGTATTTTCCGGAGCCGGATCTGTTGCCGGTGGTGGTAGACGGGAAGTGGCTTGATGAAGTAAAGGTGACCATCCCGGAACTTCCTCTTGCCAGAAAACAACGATTTATAGAGGTGTTTAAACTGTCTGATTATGATACGAGTCTGCTCGTCGAAGAAAAAATCCTTGCAGATTTTTTTGAGGACTGTATAAAGATTGTTGATCGTCCAAAGGTCTTTTGCAACTGGATTACGAACGATTTACTCAGGGAGGTAAATGAAAGAAAACTGGATATCCATCATTTACCTATCAGACCGTACCAGCTGGCCGCTTTAGTTGAAATCATTGAAAAAGGCGCGATTAGCTCTACCATTGCCAGGGAAGTATTTTCCGAGATGGTTCAAACCGGCGAGGCCCCTCAGGCTATCATTGAAGAAAAGAAATTAGCGCAGATTAGCGATGAAGGATTGATTGAGGCAGTGATCGTTAAGGTTATATCAGGCAATCCGGCGGTAATAGAAGATTATAAAAAAGGGAAAAAGAACGCCCTTACCTTTTTGGTAGGGCAGGTAATGAAAGAAACCAAAGGCAAGGCAAATCCTAAAATGGTGAATGAGCTTTTGCAGAGAAAAATAGATGCTTGAATCATGATACAAGAGAATTCGAAATATTCCATTTTATTCTCCTTCCTCTTTCATACGGCGGCATATGCCACCGCCTGCCCAAAAAATGGAGATTAATTTAGGCGGGTAATACCCGTCCTACGTCTGCTGAGAATATTGTTCATGAACGGTTAGAAAAAGAGAACGCAATTTAAATTTTCCTGACCTTTACGTCCCCGCTTCTAAATCTTCTCAGCTGCCTTCATTCCTTTGTGGAATGTTGTATACACAAAAATAGGAATAGCAAGTCCACCCAAATGGTTTGTGATGAGCGGAAATACACTCTCCCAGCTTAACCCTCCGACGCCTGTGGCAAGTCTCGGTAGCGCCAGGCTCGTAAAATTTTCTGACTCGACTGCCTTGTGTAAGGCTCGTAAGGTATGATTGACGTATTCCACCCGGGCGCGTCCTGGCTTTGCGCCGTGACCATATGCAGCTTCCTGGGTAAAAAGATTAACGACCCGTTTACCTTCGGGGCTGCTCCACATCCAGATTTCACCAGTCTTTGGATGCATCGTATGGCAATAATGGCGGAACTCCTTATACATTGCTGGCCAGTGTTCCCGAAGACTGAGGGCTAGGACTGAGGTAAAATCATCGTTTGGCGCTACGCCGTGAGTAATAACCTGTGCTTTTGTTAGAAGAATATCTCCAGCTACTTCATGAATCATAGTGTATCCCTTTCTTATTAAGTGGTATATTTAATGTCATTATTATAATACTTTTTTAATTTTCTTTCACGTTAATTTCTTTGTGAAAAACCTTGCAATCATCTCCGTTTTTATTTACTATTGCCTCAGAATGAAAAAGGTAATTTCCTATCGTCAACGCCGTGTCGTTGATCTCTCCTGCGGAAGAAAGTGATTGCCCGAAACTCGGGTGCATGCAAGAATACACGCTATGACAGCAAATAGTAGCAAGCCCATCGATCCTGATGCGCTGGAAACCAAGTTTCGCAAATGGCGGGCTCAGCACAAAACACCGGCCACGGTTATTGCCGCCCATCGGGAAGTTATACTGGAACGAGTGGTCCAATCAATGACATTCGAAGGCGAGCCGATTACGGTGGCTCGTCTTAAAATCCTGTTAGCGCAATGAGACCAATGGACGAAGAAAGAGGACAGCCAGGAGGATCAACCCGGTCGTTTGAGACGACGGAAGGAGCGCTTACCTACCCGGAAGTCTCGGAAAGGCTTGCTGTCTCACTTGCCCGGATTCTTACTCAGCTTTTGCAAACTCCACCCCACGAGATCATCATTACGTCCGAGTGGCTCTGCCAGAGACACCGGGAACTTGCCGGGCACCTCTTCCCCGAATGGGCTGGCCGGTTTCGTACAACAGACGTGAAAGTCGGGACACTGGAGCCTCCGGCTTATTACAAAGTGCCGATTCTCGTACAGTCTTTCTGCGACGACTTAGCCGAGCGGTTGCGGCATGTGGATGACGGCAATCTGCCTGAGATAGCGGCGTTTCTCGCATGGGTGGACTGGCGTTTTCAGTGGGTTCATCCCTTCAAAGATTTTAACGGTCGCATTGGCCGCTTGATGCTGGCAGCACTTCTTTACAAACTTGCCCTGCCCCATGTCGAAACCGCACCCACGGACACGGAGAGGCGTCGTGAATATCTTGAAGCCCTGCGAGCCGGCGATGCGGGAGATCTCGATCCGCTTCAAAGATTATGGATCCGGCGACTCGGAGAAGCGATCTAACCAAAGCCGTTTTCTCCGAGAACATATCCTCTTCAGAGATGTTGCCGGGCGCGTCCTGGCTTTGCGCCGTGCCCATATGCAGTTTCCTGGGTGAAAAGATTAACGACCCGTTTACCTTCTGGGCTGTTCCACATCCAGATTTCACCAGTCTTTGGATGCATCGTATGACAATAATGGCGAAATTCCTTATACATTGCCGGCCAGTGTTCCCGAAGACTGATGGCCAGGACTGAGGTAAAATCATCGTTTGGCGCTACGCCGTGAGCAATAACCTGTGCCTTTGTTAGAAGAATATCTCCAGCTACTTCATGAATCATATCGTATTCCTTTCTTATTAAGTGGCGTTTTTAACATGATTATTATAATGATTTTCTAACGTTCTTTCACTCTAAAATTTAAACAAGAGACCAGTTGAAAGATAAATATTTTCCCGCGTAACAATTTCGCTTTTTGAAAAAGGTAGTGCCGATCGTTCGACTGAGGTCGCGACGAAGTCCCCTGTGGTCGGCATTATGTTGTGAATTCTGGTATAGAGAAGAAGAAGTAAAAATAAGGGGGGACGCAAGAATAACAAAACACGGGCAATTGCGATGTATCTTGCCAGCGACCTGAGAGGGGGTATCAGGTAAGGAGGTTGGTGCATTTTCGATGGTATATCAGGTGCGGCAATTACTTAATATTTAAGATACGATCTTACGATCCTTCCGACCTACAATCCCTCAATCTTTTTTCTCTTTCGGACAATATCTCTCTTGCAGCCTTTAAATCAATCTTTGCCCTGTGACCATGCTTCTCAAGCAGATGCAAAAGGTTACTGCCGTTTAAGAGTGTAAGCGGTTTTCCTTTCGCAAACTCATAGGCATCGGGACCGTAGTCTGCAGTAGTTATTAAGATACCTTTTGTTGCGCCCTCATTTATTACCGTCCCGTAAAGGTCCCTAACGGCGGATACGCCAACGGTATTTATGTATCGCTTTGCCTGGATGGCTATTTTCCCACCACGAATCGGGTCAGGGTCAAATGCAATTGCATCAACCCCACCATCACGGCTTGCTTTAGTCACCTTAACTTCCCCGCCATATTGAGCAAATTCCTTTTCAAATAGTTCTCGAATTAAATGCTCAAAATCTTCCCAATCCATGGCTGCAAGATTCGTAGAGTCATCTAATTCTTCTGCAACAGCGTATGAAGAAATAAATCTTTTGTCCTTGCGACTGATATTTAATATTGGCGCAACTGGCGTTAGGCTATGTAATTTTGAACTTCCTACCCCTTTTAAATGTTTAAAACATGCCTTTGGATCAACATTTGTTAGATTAAGAGATAAAAACTCCTGACGGTTTGCCTGCACGGAAAGGATACACGCATTGACATCTTTGCCAGTTGCCTTATCAATAGATTTAACCCAGCCATTGAAAACTATTGAATCAAGCGCATTGACGACATCAAACACGTATAGTTCATGTATAGTTCTTAAAGTAGTCTGATAAATTAGGCTATCATATAGTTTATTAACGGTAGATTCAGGAAGAAAAACCTTTTCATATGCGTCCCTTGATTTGATATATTTTACCTCTTTTAGCCTCGGGATTTTGTCAACAGATGGCAAGGAATAGTCAATGATTAATATCTTTGTTTCAGGATTGTAATCTATATCGAATTCTTTAGGTGACAACGTTCAGGACATCGTTCACAAAAATAACGTTCAGGACATCGTTCAGTAAACGATCTTTGAAAATCGAATAGCCACAGGAAACTTTATAATGGACACCTCATTTTTTTAGGAGGTGTTCATGGTAAAGAAGATTCAGA